>NZ_JACFSK010000001.1:1200000-1800000 GCF_016100455.1 Bartonella sp. M0283
TTATCCGCTTCGATAATGCGTAACCTTGCCTTGTGCTGTCTTTTTTCCATTGCGCGGGCAACATAAAGTCCGATATGACCACCGCCCGCGATAATGATACGGTTGGCTGCCTGTTCATCATGACCGAACAATCCCAAAGCACGGTGCACCTGACTGCGTGAAGCGACAAGATAGGTGATATCCCCCACTTTCAATTCCGTATCGGCATGGGCAATGAAAAGTTTCTTTCCCCTTTTGACAGCTGTCACAGTCGTTAGCAAATCGGGGAAAAGATCGGTCAATTGTCTAAGCGGTGTGTTGATAACCGGACAATCTTCCATACATTCAAGTGCCAGAGCAACAATATCGTCATAACTGAAATAGAGAACGTCCAATGCACCTGGTAGAGCAATGCGGCGCAATACCATTTCGCCAACCTCGATTTCCGGCGAAATAACGACATCAATCGGCATAGCATCGCGCTGGAATAAACCTTGATATTGCGGATCAAGATAAGACTGGTCGCGAACACGTGCAATTTTTGTCGGTACATTGAAGAGCGCATGGGCGACCTGACACGCCACCATATTGACTTCATCGGAAAGCGTTACAGCAATGAGCATATCTGCTTCATCGGCACCGGCTGCGCGCAAAACATCAGGACGTGCGCCATGTCCGACAATACCCCGAACATCAAGAGTATCACGCACTTTTTCGATCAGCTTGGGCTCGATATCAATAACCGTAACATCATGTTGTTCACTGGAAAGACGTTCCGCTATCCCGTAGCCAACCTGGCCAGCCCCGCAAATAATGACGCGCATATTTTAAGAAACTCCAAGTGATTTCAGTTTACGGTGCAGTGCAGACCGCTCCATGCCGACGAACTCGGCTGTCCGCGAAATATTACCACCAAATCTGTTGATTTGCGCAACCAGATATTCTTTTTCAAAAAGTTCGCGCGCTTCTCTTAACGGCAGCGCCATAATATGTAAATCCGAGTCAGTGGGTGCACGTGGCAATGTATCACCTACTTCTGCGGGCAGAAGTTCGGCCGTAATCGGACCGTCTCCTCCTTCGCCGCGTGCCAGAATCAACAAACGCTCGATATTATTGCGCAACTGCCTGATGTTTCCAGGCCAACTATGAGCCTGTAGAATCGCCATCGTATCATCACCTATTTCACGTGGTTTTATACCGGCCTGCTCGGAAATCTGGTGCACAAAATATTGCACAAGTTCGGGAATATCCTCCCGATGGCTTGCAAGTGGTGGAACAGCAATCGGCACAACTGCCAGACGGTGGAACAGATCTTCGCGAAACCGGCCTTCGGCAATCAAACCTTCCAGATTCTGTGCTGTTGAAGAGATAACACGCACATCCACTTTAACGCGTTTGCTGCCCCCCACCCGTTCAAATGTCTGGTCGGTCAAAACGCGCAAAATCTTGTTTTGTGTTTCGCGCGGCATGTCCGCAATCTCGTCAATATAGAGAATGCCGCCATGCGCTTCTTCGAGAGCACCAACTTTACGCTCTCCTCCATCCATTTCGGTCCCGAAAAGTTCGATTTCCATTCTTTCAGGCGTAATGGTTGCCGCGTTGATTGTCACAAACGGGCCGTTTGCACGGTTCGAAAGGGCATGGATTGCCCGCGCTGTCGTTTCTTTACCTGACCCTGATGGGCCGGTAATCATGATACGGCTATTGGTGGGCGCCACTTTTTCAATCGTCTGGCGCAAATGGTTCATAACGAGCGACTTGCCGAGTAACTCCGGCGTAACAGTCGATTGTTTGCGCAATTCACTGACTTCGCGTTTCAACTTGGATGTTTCAAGCGCACGTTCGGCAACCAAAATCAAGCGATCCGCTTTAAAGGGTTTTTCAATAAAATCATAAGCACCGCGTTTAATCGCCGAAACAGCCGTCTCAATATTTCCGTGGCCGGAAATCATCACAACGGGTAAATTAGGATAACGCGTTTTGATTTTATCAAGCAGTGCCAAACCATCCAGACGACTTCCCTGCAACCAGATGTCGAGAAAAATCAATCGCGGAACACGGTTTTCAATTTGCTGAAGTGCTTCATCCGAATTGGCAGCGAGACGCGTTTCGTGCCCTTCATCCTCGAGTATTCCGCCGACCAGTTCGCGTATATCCGCTTCATCATCGACAATCAAAATATCTGAAGCCATCTTACTTAACCGTCCTATTTCTCAACATCTACTTTAACAACATCAGATTTGCCAATACCTGCTGCCGGAAAGACCATACGGATCATCGCACCACGACCATTATAAAAATTTACCGGTGCATCATGTAATTCCATATAGCCTCCATGTTCCTCTACAATTTTACGCACAATTGCCAGTCCCAATCCGGTTCCCTTCTCTCGTGTCGTTATATAGGGTTCCAATAATTTTTGTCTTTGTTCCTTGGGGAGGCCTTTGCCATTATCTATTATATCGGCAACCAGTTTATCCCCTTCGCGATAAGAACGCACGAGGATATGTCCCTCGATCGCTTTATCGACCGCAATTGCATCAATTGCTTCGCTTGCATTTTTTATCACATTTCCGAATGCCTGCCCGATGAGCCGGCTGTCAAATTCGCCCATGAGTGGCTCTTCGCCCAAATCCCGCTCGAATTTGATATCATGACGTGACACTTCAACAAGGAAAAAGGCCTCTCGTAACGGCTCCCGCATATCAAGCAGGTGCATTTCCGGCTTAGGCATTCGGGCAAAAGACGAGAATTCGTCAACCATTCTTCCGATATCGCCAACTTGCCGTATGATCGTGTCGACACATTGATCAAAGACATCCCGATCATCCGTAATCACTTTACCATAACGGCGGCGTATGCGTTCGGCCGATAATTGTATCGGTGTCAGTGGATTTTTTATTTCATGGGCGATACGGCGGGCAACATCAGCCCATGCACTTGATCTTTGAGCCTCCACAAGATCGGTTATGTCATCAATTGTCAAAACCCATGATTGCCCGTTACCATCGTTTTCCTCCATCGTAACCTGCACATTATAAACCCGATTACGTCCGTCTTGTGAAAGTGTAACCTGTTCGCGATGATTTTTGCGTCCCGATGAACGCGCAACCTCGAATACTTGTCCAATATCCGCATTGAGCGACATAAGACTATTCCCGACAACTTCTTTCGGATCAAGATTGAACATTGTCTGCGCAGAACGATTGATAGTCGTAACATCCCCGTTTTCGTCAATTCCCGCAACGCCTGCATTGACACCGGCAAGGACTGCTTCCGAAAAACGACGTCTCTCGTCTATCTGGTCACGCGCAGAAATCAACTCATTGCGCTGACTTTTAAGCTCGCTCACCATATAATTGAATGTCCGGGACAGTTGACCGACGTCGCCATCCTTGGCTCGAACGGGAACCACAACATCCATATTGCCGGAAGCGACATCATCGGCCGCACCGATCAACAGACGGATGGGGCGCACCAAACGGTCTGCCACCGCAATGCCTGTCCAGATTGCCGAAATCAACAGACTGAGAAACAGACAAAGATAAAGGACAGCAAAAGCAATTTGTGTTGGAACACGGTTTTCGTTAAGATCACGATAACGTGCGGTATTGGCTTCGGTCAGACGCAATGCCGATAAAACGCGTTCGTCAACATCCCGTACAAGATAAAGAAATGTATTTGGTATATCGTTCAGTTTTAATATGATACCAAAATAATCATGCTCGCCGGGTTGAAAAGTGAACGGACTACCATTTGTCGCTTGAACAATGAGATTTGCTGGCGGTATCGGTAATTTATCTTCACCACCAAGATTACTTTGCAAAAAAACCGTTCCGTTCGGACTTAATAAAAATGCGCCTCTCAAATCACGACCTGCCGCATGGCGCGTAAGCTGTAACCGGTATTCAGTGGGATTTAATGCCAGAAGCCTGCGGTTATCGAGTGCAAGGGCCATGGCATATGAAGAATTTTTCAGGTTTTGCAATGTCTCATCTGCGTAACCATTGGCGAGATCGATCGAGGAAGCCACAATCTGTCTTGTTGTTGTATCAAACCAACGATCGAGCCCCTGATTGAGTGTTACACCGGCAACAATTGCAACCACAACGGCAGGCAATGTTGCAACAAGTGCAAAAAGCGAAATTATTCTGACGTGAAGTCTCGAAGCAGCCCTTCTTGCTCTCCACGCTTGAATAATCGGCATTAACTCATAGCAAGCGATAGCTATAAGCCCGAGCACCCAAACGCTATTGACGGCAATAAGGACAAGCGTCACGAAAGTGCTTGGAATAATTGGCGTAAACCCCAACAGAATAGCAAAAGAGACAACTGCCGTTAGCAAAGCCAATGCAATAACCATGATTCCGAAGAATGCATGCATATTCCGTCGTTTGACGCCATATAAGCTTTTATCTTCCGGTTTTACCAATTCGCGATTCTTCCCGATCCAACCCATTGTTTCGACAATGATGCAACACTTTGTGGCGAAAATGCAACAGAAAGAATTGAACGGCCATCAAATATAGGTAAATTTCGGCAACCGGAATGAAAAATGGAATTTTTATACGGCGTTATTTGCCATTTTCCCGATCATCGGGAGTATTTCCTGACCTAAAAAATCAAATCACGTCCACCCGTCACAATAAGTGATAAAGAAGATGCCTACACGTACTGGTATCTTGAAGCCGAAAGAGTTGATTGACGCAGAAACCGGTGAAGCAGTCATGGCATCTATAATTCATATTATAGAGAAGGCTGATGAAGACCATTTTGTAAATGTTTTTGCTGATGGCGTTAAAGCAGCGTTTGACTTAACAAAGACCGGATACCGTTTATTTCAGACCATTCTTCAAGACTATCAATTATCAAAGGTGACAGGAGGTTACAGCGATATGGTCGCCCTCTTTTTCTTGCGTGATGGCTTGAATGGTGCTCCTGTTGATATGTCTGAAAACTCTTTTCAATCTGACCTAAAAAGAACTCATTGGAAAAGCGTTTTTATATCCCGAAGCTCCAAATCAATATCAGGTAAATCCTGCTCTATTTTTTAAGGGAGATCGAATTGCCTTTACGTGTGAATATCGCAAAACACCTAAAGGACAAACAAATAACACTTAATTACCGCTAAGAGCATGAGGAAAAACACTGCATCCATACAAAATCTGGCGCCAAGTAGATTTATCAAGGATTAAATGGTTGTACCTGTACTGCTCGCTGAGCGCCCATCGGGCGCGCAGTGAACATGCTTTTGGCCTATCGCCCAAGCAACGCTCATCCCTGCGCACCCTATTCATGCGACACACATGTATTTAGCTGTTTTAGAGGCTGAACTTGAAGCTGCTACCAGCATAATTGATGATTTTAAAAAATCGTTATGCGTGGTGAGAGCAAACACAAAATGTATCACGACCTTGGTGGAAAAAAATAGCACTATGATGAACTAATTTCTTCGATTTCTATTGAGATATAATACTATATAATATGATATTATATCTTTTAGGCTGTTAACGAACCAAAAACCTCCGATCCTGGTCATTTTCAAAAAGCGCTCATACTAATTAGATATAGAAGCAACAAGCATACCCTTTGTTATTATTTGTTTTATTTGAGATAAATTTAAACAACGTGCTGGTATTTTGTATTCTACATAAAGGTCCTTTAGAGCATTTTTAAGATCTTCACTGATTTTATCCGCTGTTGTTAAAACATATGCAGCTATAACTTGTCCTTGAGTTGACCTCGAATCAATTGCTTTTTTCAATTGCTCTGCTACTTCAACACCTATTTCACCAATGTAGTTTTTTACTTGAATAACGATTATCCATGGGGCTAGTTCGTCAAACGGATTTGGGATGTTAATTACAATATCAGCTCCACATTCCGATGGTCCACCTGTATGCTCAATCTGAATATTTCTCATTAATGGATCCAAAGCATAGCACAAAACAGGTTCCCACTCTGCTCCTTGTAAAACACTACGTAATTTTTTGACAATCGTCTCTGATAAATTATCTACACTTGTTATAATATCCGCGGCCACGGTCCGCTTAGCGCGGTCCACATGATCAGCCCCTTCACGCAGAACGGATTCCTTTCCTTTTTCTACCAATGAAATAATCTTATCAACACAGTCTTTGTATGGATTAATATTCCACAATCTTCCCCTAAATCTCAAAGACTGTCGCAATGCTGCATCAACATTTTCATTAGAATAGGCAACTCCACCTTTGGTGATAACTTCAACAGGAAGCATATGCCTCAAATCATGAACGTCTGTATCCTTACTATAAGAATAATCACCAGTGACACGGCATAAAGTAAAGAAGCCATCATTAGGCATATTAGGAACGAGGATGATATCACCTACTTGAATAGGATTCCAAGAAGCTGGAAGATATTTTCCAAGCATCTTTGCGTTCCTCCATGCATCTAGTTCATGAGATGAATATTCTTTCCAATCAAAATTAGGAGCTTTTTGTTTAGCATATATTTTTCTTAAATCTTGTTCGTCACAGTAGCCCCACCCCTGCCGAAGTATGCCTTTATTTTCCAATTCATCTCTTACAAAATTAATATGTTTTTCTGAATTTCGCGAAGTACGCATTGCCCAAATATTCATCAAGTTTTCCTTCCCTTAATTTAGATCCTATACTTGGCTACAAGTTTGTCTAAACGGTTCAATGTTAAGTTTCAATATGGCAAGTTTACCCAAATATGTAGATTAACTTAAACCAAATCATAGTTCACTATTTTTAAACCTCTAAAAACTTGTAAATCACAAATACGCACAGCGTTTTCACACGTGAAATGCAATGGTACAAGCAACAAAATGAAGATTGTTAAAGGTCAAAAATTTTCGAACAACAAAGAACCCTTTTACTAAGCCTTTTAGGTCTTTTTTTTTCAAATTTTTTCAAATATTTTTTTGAACGGGTTTGTTCTCTTACCTGTTCGTGTTGTTTTACGATTGATTTAATTTATTCAATTGCCCGATTTGTACTTGATAATTTTCCAACCGCTGAATTAATGGTTTGAACACTTCGGCTAATGTTTTCTCAATATTCGTTAGCCGCGTTTCAACTGTTTTCAGCCTTCTTCCTCCAGAACCTTGATATTTCAGCCTATTTAACACCAGAGAGTCTTCCACGAGCGTTTCTATTTATTTGCCGATCAATTTTTCCCTATCTCGCGTCCTCAGGGCGTTCTCTGTGACTTTCTTTATGGTTCCGGCATGTTCAGGTGAATACGGGTTGGCCCACTGATTTTCTGAATTCAGCACATTTTGCAGAGGATAGAAAAACTTTTGCCAATTTGGCGGCGCAATATTTTTACGGTTTGCCAGTTGTTAGTTCCGTCCGCGTCGTCACAAAATGCAATTCTATGCGGCCGCCTTCGGTGTGTTGATGCCGAACTTATAAATAACGTATTGGTCTGGCTTCAAACCAGCAAAAGCGGCCTTTTCAAACTCGTCCATGACCTGTTCTTGCTGTTCTGGTGTCAGTACGCTATCGGATGTCCTGCCTCCCCTCTCCTTCATTAAGGAACTTTTTCACCCGAATTGGCTTTCTAGTATTATATGGTTTTAATGGAATCAAAAACGTCTATCCGCTTGCACATAATTTCATGGGCAGAGATTTTCATTCCACTTTGTAAAATCGACTTAATGGTGCAGTGAAGTACCACTCGTACCTTTTACATGCACAATGTGCCAAAATCGGCCTTGATCCATTGTTGAATTACCGTTCGGATTGATTTTTGGTTGTTTGCGCTCACTGAACGATTGAGGAGCTATAAAGCCGAATTTTGCATTTCTATGAATGCGTTGCCAATTAAACACCGGAGAGGTGTTAAAATTGGGCGCCTTTAGCAAAAAACGTTGTTTTATTAGATTCCCCCTCGAAGTCGGGGTGGAATAGTCATTTCAGCTATGTTTTAGTAAAACCTTCTAAAAAAAGTAAAGAAAACATCTTCACATTTTTAAGAATCGTTCTAAATTATAGAGAGATGTCTCTAACAGAAAGGAATGGAAATGCGGCTCACAAAACAGACGAATTACGCCATCCGGATGTTGATGTATTGCGCTGCTAACGAAGGAGAGTTGAGCCGCGTACCGGAAATTGCCAAAGCCTATTCGGTTTCCGAACTGTTTTTGTTCAAAATTCTTCATCCACTGGTCGAAGCCGGATTAATGCAAACCGTGCGTGGACGTAATGGCGGCGTTAAGCTTGCCAAGCCGGCTGACGAGATTTTTGTTTCCGACGTTGTGAAAGTTACAGAAGAAAATTTTGCAATGGCGGAGTGCTTTGAAAGTGGTGCCATTGAATGTCCGTTGGTAAATTCGTGCGGCCTCAATGCAACATTGAGCAAGGCTTTAAAAGCTTTTTTCGACGTGCTGAAAGCAACTTCCATTGCCGATTTGCAAAGACCAACGTTCAGGGAACGTCTCGGTATCCATGAGCATGATGCACATGATGAAAACGCGAAAGTTTTGAACTAATATCCCAGTCGGAATTCACGTTATAATTTCATGTTTTGTTGTTATAATCAATTTTGAAGGGGCGCATCATATCCAACGCAGCCATCATATTAGCCGCTGGCAGGGGTGAACGCATTGGTTCGCCTGAAAACGGCCCCAAACAATATCGACCGCTTGGCGGTCACGCAGTCATTTTTCACACGCTTAAGCGTTTTCTTGATAGCGGGTTATTTTCGGCCATCATACTTGTTATCCATCGCGATGACGAAAAGCTTTGTCATAAAGCAATTGGCGATTTAGCGAACCATATTACGATTGTTCATGGTGGAAGTACACGCCAGATATCGACCCTTTGTGGTTTACGCGCATTGAATAGTCTCGCTGAAGACAAAAAGCCTCAATATGTATTTATTCATGACGGTGCACGACCTTTTGTTTCACGTTCGCTTTTGGAACGAATAGATAATGCGCTATCGCAGGATTTCGGGATTTTACCTGCTGTAGCAGTCTCCGATACACTCAAACGTGCCGATGATAAGGGTATAGTTGTCGAGACAGTGCCGCGCGATCATCTCTTCGGGGCGCAAACGCCACAAGCATTCCCTTTTTTAAAAATTTTAAAATTGCATGAAGAAGCCGCGAAACTCGGATTAACCGGTTTTACCGACGATTGCGCCTTGGCGGAATGGGCGGGGTTCGGTATAAAGCTTGTGGCTGGCAGCAGTGAAAACATGAAAATAACCTGGCCTGCCGATCTTGCTATTGCCGAATTGCGTATGAAAAAGGAAGCCATGACAAATCAGGAAAACCAGACCCCCGCTTCTTTCCAATTTCCGGATGTTCGCACCGGTAACGGATATGATGTTCATCCATTCGAACCGGGCGACGGAGTGACACTTTGCGGCGTAAAAATCGCTTATGAAAAGAAATTGAGCGGCCATTCGGATGCCGACGTTGCTCTTCACGCTTTGACTGATGCATTGCTTGCCACACGGGGCGCCGGAGATATCGGTACACATTTTCCTCCTTCGGACCCGCAATGGAAGGGTGTCTCGTCCGATATTTTTGTGCGTCATGCTGTATCCATTATAAAAGAATCCAAAGGGCGCATTGCCAATGTGGATATTACGTTGATTGCAGAAGCGCCGAAGGTTGGTCCACACAGAAAAGAAATGACCGAAAAACTCATGGATATGCTTGGTATTTCCGCCGACCGTATTTCGGTCAAAGCCACGACCAACGAAAAATTGGGATTTGTCGGGCGCAAAGAAGGAATTGCTGCAATCGCAACTGCGACAGTTATCTATCCGGGGAGTGTTCCAGAATGACACTTATTGCTGAAGCCAAGGCAAAAAAAGTTCTTGAAGCCTGCCGTTTACACCATTTGAAACTGGCAACTGTGGAATCCTGCACGGGCGGCCTGATCATCGGCAGCCTGACCGACATTGCAGGGTCATCCGACGTTGTGGAATGTGGTTTCATTACCTATTCGAACGAAGCAAAAAATAGGCTTGTCGGTGTTCCTTCCGATATGATCAAAACATTTGGTGCTGTGTCGAAAGAAGTCGCTATTGCAATGGCCGAAGGCGGTGTCAAACATTCAGGTGCCGATATTGCTGTTTCGGTTACAGGGGTTGCGGGTCCGGGTGGCGGCAGTGCCGAAAAGCCGGTGGGGCTTGTCCACATGGCTGTTGCTTTGACAAATAAGCCGACACTTCATTTTGAAGCCCGATTTGGCGATCTTGGTCGCGAAAACGTTCGTCATGCGACTGTTGAACGGGCATTGGACCTTGTTCTAGAAGCGATCAACAAAGCTTAGCCTTATGATGATTGCTGCACGTTACTCCCACTAAGCGGCCAGTGCGATTTCAGTCTGGTACGGAAATCACTACCTTCCTTAGCTTTAATCGCAGTTTGCGATGGAGATTGACTTCAGACCACCGGTTATGGTCAAAGCTCCTCGGGGAATTTAAACCGGACCGGAGGAGATCAAATAACGGTTCTTAATCAAGCTTGGCGAAATCTATATTTGTCGCCAATTTTTTCGCCCGCAACATTATGCTATTAGGCGCTCTCCCCTCTGACATAAGTTAAAGTTTTTCAGATTTAATACAGGCAATCTTGATAGTGCCTTAAAATCGGCATGAAGAGCGCGGCCTTGAATTATCCGATTTAAAGGCGTTCATGAGCAAGTTTGCCCCCGTTCCGACGATAAAATTGTACAACCTTTTGGAGCTATTGAACCTATCGCAGTTGAAATAATTCCCGATGAAAATGCTGACGGGCAAAGCCACTTTTAACCATGTCATCTTCCAGCGTTTCACCGAATTTTATAGGCCCGCAAAACCAAATTGATGATTGTTTCCAGTTCACAAATAGCTGCCTTAACAAGGATCCATTAAACCTTCCCTCTTCAGGCGTTAGCCAAATTTTCAATCTGATACCAGCCGATTGCGCCAATTCGACAAGCTTTTGTTTCTCGCTTTCACTAATCGTTTGAGTGACATAAACAAAGTCTATTTGCGCTTTATTGTTTTTCTTTGATGAAGCCAACTCGTCAAGTTTTGCAAGAAATGGCGTAATTCCTATGCCTGCACCAATCCATATTTGTTCGGGTGATTTGTCGTCGCTAAAACAAAACTTTCCGTAAGGCCCGTCAATGCGCGCTTTCCTGCCGGTTAGATTCAGTTTAACGAGCTTATCGGTATAGTCTCCCAAACCTTTAACGAAAAACGTCAAAAAGGGTTTTTGCGGATTCCAATGGGACGCTATTGTGAAAGGATGTGCACCTTCTCCTTTATCCAATGTAACAAATGCAAATTGTCCACTTTTGTGACCGGCCCAATTATTGGAAACTTTTAAAGTCAGGCGTACTGCATCATTGGCTTTATCAATCGCATAGTCCGTGACCGTCGCCGCGATATGATGGCCAAAGCCGAACCGTTTGAGCAAAACTGTAATTGCAGCAATGACCCCAAAAATTGATGAAACACCTACCAGCAAACCGAATGGCTCGCCCCAGTAGGAAAATTTTGTCAACACAACCGCATGAAACACTAAAACAAGATATACCGCTGCAAAAATTGTATGGACATGAGCAAAAAACCGGTAAGGAATAAGCTTTATCAACGCAACAAGACACAAAACAACCGCTATATAAAAAGCCCATTCCCCGAAAAATTCTGCATTTTTTCTAAATGCAGAGAAAACATATTCAAGCCCGACTTTTTGAGGCAAATTGGCTATATCGACATGTTGATGAACAGGCTTTACGAGCCACCCCCAGCCGACGGCCCATTTTGTTCCTTTAGCAAGGAGAAAATGGATAACAGCGGTAACAAGTGCGGTAATGCCAAGCCATTTATGAAGCCGATAGGCTTTATCAAGCCCTCCCAATGCATCATCTATCACTCTAAGACGACAGGCAATTACCACGTCCATACTCATTGCGACAAAAGCAAGAAGACCGGTGAGTTGGATGGCTTCCCGCCTGAAAGCAAAATAACCATCTTTGATGCCGTAAAATTCGCCGGTTGCCAACCAGACCGCGATACAAATGAAAATGAATACAAAATACGAAATCTTCAAGTTTCTCATCAAGAGCCATAACCTGTCTTCTGTTTTTCATCAGAAAATAGAATGGAATTGATAAAATTAAAACTTAAACTTATTTAATATATTGATTTCATTAAACTTTATAATTTTTGTCCAGTTTAAAACCACATTTTGAAAACTGCTTTCAAAATGTTTTTTAAATCAGATGGCAAACTTCGTGATTAAACCGTCTTCAGGCCTCTGCCGCCCCGTAAATCTTGTCTGCCCGCATCTCGAAAGCTTCGGTAAAACGCTTGAATGCTATATCGAACATAGCGCCCATAAGCATGCCAAGCATCCGGCTTTTAAACTCGTAATCAATATAGAATTCAACTTCGCATGACTTGCCATCTTCAAGGGGCTTGAATATCCAGCGGTTTTCAAGGTAGCGGAATGGCCCGTCAATATAACGAACATCAATACGCCGCTCTTCTTTATCCAAAAGAACCTGCGTTGTGAAAGTTTCCCTGATCATTTTATAGCCAACTGTCATATCGGCAGTAAGCAGCGTTTTATTTCCTCTCTCTTCGCTCGAGCGAACGTTGAGGGATTCACACATGGGCAAAAATTCCGGATATCGTTTAACATCCGAAACGAGATTGAACATCTCGAGATCGGTATGCTGAACTTTCCGCTGGGTATTAAATTTTGGCATTCTTTATCCGCGTTGATGGGCCAGCTTTTCTGCCCGCGCTTTTCTCAGTGCTTCAAAATCCTCGCCCGCATGGTGTGATGAACGGGTTAGCGGACTTGAAGACATATGAAGGAAACCCTTGGTTTTGCCGATAATGGCATAGGATTTGAATTCTTCCGGCGTAACAAAGCGGATAACAGGATGATGTTTACGCGTCGGCTGCAAATATTGGCCAATGGTCATAAAATCAACATCGGCCGAACGCAAATCGTCCATCAATTGAAGAACTTCATTCCGTTCTTCACCAAGTCCGACCATAATACCGGACTTTGTAAAGATCGATGGATCAAGCTCCTTGACCCGCTGCAATAATCTGATCGAATGGAAATAGCGCGCACCCGGACGCACTGTCAGGTACTTTGACGGTACGGTTTCGAGATTATGGTTAAATACATCCGGCTTGGCCGCAACCACAGTTTCAAGAGCACCCTCTTTATGACGAAAATCAGGTGTGAGAATTTCAATGGTCGTACCAGGTGACTTTCTTCTGATTGCATGAATGACATCGGCATAATGCTGTGCACCACCATCAGGAAGATCATCGCGATCAACAGAAGTGATCACCACATGTTTAAGTGCCATTTGTTTGACTGCATCCGCAACGCGTTCAGGTTCATCCTTATCGACAGGAAGAGGTATACCGGTTGCAACATTACAAAAGGCACATGCACGGGTGCATATTGCACCCAAAATCATAAAACTTGCGTGCCTTTGCGTCCAGCATTCGCCAACATTCGGGCATCCAGCTTCTTCGCAAACTGTCACCAGATTGTTGTCACGCACAATATGACGGGTTTCGGCATATTGTCCACGCAATGACGGCGCTTTCACCCTAATCCAATCAGGCTTTTTTAAAACCTCTGAATCCGGTCGATTGGCTTTTTCCGGATGCCGGACCCGTTTCTGCGATAAAGTGTCAACAACGGTAACCATTTAGTACCTCACGCTCTTTCTCCCCTCATATGGAGTATAAGCAACAAGAATGCAATTCACTTCTTGATGTTCGTCAGGCGTTCAAAACCTGCCCATAAGCATCAAGGACACTTTCCTTCATCATTTCCGAAAGCGTCGGATGAGGAAAGACTGTATGCATCAGCTCTTCTTCTGTGGTTTCAAGATTCATCGCAACCACAAAGCCTTCAATCAGTTCGGTTACTTCTGCACCGACCATATGTGCACCAAGCAACTGGCCTGTTTTTCTGTCAAATATGGTTTTGACGATACCCTGATCCTCTCCCATGGCAATTGCCTTGCCGTTTGCAGAAAACGAAAAATGCCCGACCCTTATGTCATAGCCCGCCGCCTTGGCTTTGGCTTCGGTCAATCCGACGGAAGCAACTTGCGGCGTGCAATAGGTGCAACCGGGAATCTTTCTCTTGTCCAAAGGTTCAGCTGTCTCAAGGCCGGCAATATGCTCGACGCAGATCACACCTTCTTCCTCGGCTTTGTGGGCAAGCATAGGAGCACCTGCAACATCACCAATTGCATAAATGCCTGACACATTGGTGCGTCCCCATTCGTCAATTATGACACAACCGCGTTCAGTTTTGACACCTAATGCTTCAAGCCCGATATTTTCTATATTGCCTTGTACACCTACCGCAGAAATCAGACGATCCGCAGTAACGGTCTCGGTTTTGCCATTTATATCAATGTGGGCTGTCACAGAATTGGACGTCTTCTCTATTTTCGAGACTTTCGCTTCGGTGAGAATCCGGATGCCTTTTTTCTCCAATTGCTTACGTGCAAATGCAGAAATCTCCGCGTCTTCAACAGGCATAATTTGCGGCATCATTTCCACAACTGTGACTTCCGCACCCATATCACGATAAAAGGAAGCAAATTCTATTCCGATAGCGCCCGACCCCATAACGACGATGGATTTCGGCATAGTTTCAGGAACCATTGCTTCAAAATAGGTCCAAACCAGTTTCCCGTCCGGTTCGATACCCGGCAATGTACGCGGACGCGCGCCGGTTGCCACAATAATATGCTTGGCCTGATATGTCCCCTCGCCCAAAGTACCCTTCGGAATCGGGTTTTGTGGCTGCATAATTTTTTTGGTGATTTTGCCAACGACAATTTCACCAAGACCAGCGCCGGAAGCTGCCTTAGTGAGCTTTGCCTCACCCCAGATAATGTCGATCTTGTTTTTTTTCATCAAATAGCCGACACCGCCGTTAAGACGGGCAGAAACAGTACGTGAGCGTTGCACGACATCCTTGATGTCTGCTTCAATCGAACCATTGAGTTTCAGGCCGTAATCTTTTGCATGTTCGCTAAAATGTTTGATTTCTGCTGTTCTAAGCAGCGCTTTTGTCGGAATACATCCCCAATTCAGGCAAATACCACCAAGGTGTTCGCGTTCGACAATAGCGGTCTTGAAGCCCAATTGAGCAGAACGGATTGCTGTAACATATCCGCCAGGGCCAGAGCCTATAACAATAACATCATATGAATTTGCCAATTTTTCCTCCATGGGGAAAGATAGAACTAAAGGCCGAGAACGACATGCACCAATGGTTGAAGCCCTTTGCCAATTGCTTTTGTGTTGTTTTCGTCAAGATGAACGCCATCTAGCGGTGACGCGACTGCGACAGATGCAGCATCGAAGAAGGCACATTCCATCTCGTCAGCAAGATCCGAATAAAAAATCGACAGCTTTTTGGATTCTCCAATAGCACCACTGAAACGCTCGCCACTTAAAGGATGGATGGTCTCCGCCAGATGGGGCGGAGAAACAATAATAATTTCCGGCGGTTCGGTCTGCGACATATAAGGATAGGAACGGACAATATTGATAAGCCGTTTCATACCCAAACTTGCTGCAATAGCAGAACCCGCAACAAATTTTTTCAAGTCATTGGTGCCCAGCATCATGATCACCAGATCAAGAGGCTGTCTCGAGCCCAGGACTGTCGGAAGGATTGCTGCGCCATTCCGGTCGTCGATTGAAGTTTTATCATCAAAACAGGTTGTGCGGCCGCACAATGCCTCCTCGACAACTTCAATCGCGCCGTTAAATTTCTGTTCCAGCACACGTGGCCAACGAATTTCGTTGGTGTAACGTGTTTGGTTTATCGGATTTAATCCCCATGTCAGGGAATCTCCATAAGCCAGAACAGTTTTTTCCATTATTACACCAACATGCTCATCGGGTTTTCAATGAACTTTTTGAAGGCTTGTGCAAGCTCGGCTGCCAATGCTCCGTCTACCGCCCTATGGTCGGTTGACAATGTGACCGACATAACCGTTGCGATAGCCAAGGCACCATTTTTAACAACAGCGCGTTGTTCACCTGCACCGATCGCAAAGATCGTTGCATGTGGCGGGTTGATAATGGCAGAGAAATCCTTGACACCATACATTCCCATATTGGAAACCGCAGTCGTGCCGCCCTGATATTCCTCGGGTTTCAACTTGCGTTCCCGCGCCCGTTTTGCCAAATCTTTCATTGCATTGGAAATTGTCGAAAGCGATTTTTCCTCTGCATGTTTGATGATCGGAGTAATCAGGCCGTTCGGAATGGAAACAGCAACGCCCACGTCCACAAATTTGTGGCGCATCATCCCGCTATCAAGCCACGAAACATTGGCATCCGGAACGGCTTTAAGTGCCAATGCAGTCGCTTTGATAACCATATCATTGACCGAAAGTTTGTAGGCCGGTTTTTCGCCAACATCATTTCTAACCATTGGCGCAGCCGCATTAAGTTCGGCTCGCAATTTCAGCAATGCATCAATCTCGCAATCAATTGTTACATAAAAATGCGGAACTGTATGTTTGGATTCAACGAGACGCTTGGCAATAGTCTTTCTCATACCGTCGTGAGGCACGATTTCATATTCATCGGTATTGAAAAGCTTCATTGTCAATTCGTCTGAAGACGAGCTTTCGAGCGAGACAGAAGACTGTACAGACTGCTCCACATTACTTGCAGCCTTGCCGGTGCCGTTGGCAAGAGCACTGTCAATATCACGCTTGATGATACGTCCATGCGGCCCGGTTCCTGAAATAAGCGATAATTGAAGGCCGTTTTGTTTGGCCAGCCGCCGTGCCAATGGCGAGGCAAATATACGGTTGCCCTTTTCTGTACCCGGTGTTTCGGAAGAAGTGGGAGTCGCTTGTTTGGGAGCCGTAGCCGCTTTTGCGGGTGCAGCTGGTGCTGTCGGCTGTGCCGCTGCCGAAGAAGATGAAGGCTGTTTTTTCTCTTCGTCTTCAATCGCTTTGATGGCATCCTCGGCACTTTCGCCGTCTTCTGCGAGAATGCCGATCAAGGCATTCACTTTTACGCCTTGTGTCCCTGCCGGAACGACGATTTTTACAAGCGTGCCTTCATCAGCGGCATCGACTTCCATCGTTGCCTTATCTGTTTCAATCTCGGCAACAGTATCACCGGGTGAGACTTTATCGCCCTCTTTGATATCCCACTTTGACAAAGTGCCTTCTTCCATTGTCGGGGAAAGCGCCGGCATAGTGATTTTTATAGCCATAGTGCGTTCTCCTTCAGGCTTTGTAGGTGACAGATTTTACGGCATCGACAACCTCGGCAACGCTCGGCAAAGCAAGTTTTTCGAGATTGGCTGCATAAGGCATAGGAACATCCTTGCCTGCAATTGTAGCAATCGGCGCATCAAGATAATCAAACGCCTGCTGCATCACGCGCGTTGCAATTTCAGTTCCGACAGATGATTGCGGAAAGCCTTCTTCGATCGTGACCAGACGGCCCGTTTTCTTCACCGATTCGATAATTGTCGGCAAATCCATCGGACGAACAGTTCTCAGATCTATCAACTCGACATCAATTCCGAGTTTCTCGAATTCCGGCAATGCTTCCACCGCGTAATTCATCCCCATGCCCATACCGACGATTGTTACATCGTTACCGGCTTTATGGATGCGAGCTTTGCCGATTGGCAAAACGAAGTCATCAAGCTTCGGAACATCAAACTGATGGCCATAGAGCAATTCGTTTTCGAGAAAGATGACGGGATTATTATCGCGGATTGCAGCTTTCAAAAGCCCTTTTGCATCTGCGGCTGTATAGGGCATGATAACTTTCAAGCCCGGTACATGACTGTACCATGATGCGTAACATTGGGAATGCTGGGCACCAACACGAGCGGCTGCACCATTCGGACCACGGAAAACCATAGGGGCATGCATTTGCCCGCCGGACATATAATGTGTCTTGGCAGCGGAATTCACAATCTGGTCGATTGCTTGCATGGCAAAGTTGAATGTCATGAATTCAACGACCGGACGCAAACCACCAAAGGCTGCACCAACGCCAAGGCCGGCAAATCCCTGTTCGGTAATTGGCGTATCAATAACACGGCGTGCGCCGAATTCATCAAGCAGTCCCTGACTGACTTTATAAGCGCCTTGATATTGTGCAACTTCTTCACCAATCAAGAACACCTTGTCATCGCGACGCATTTCTTCCGCGAGCGCCTGATTCAAGGCTTCGCGCACGGTCATTTTGACCATTTCGGTTCCTGCCGGAATATCCGGGTCGGATTGGACAACCGGCTCTGCAGGCTTTGGTGCTGCCGGGCTTGAGGGAGCCTGAGCGGCAGGTGCAGCTGGTTGCGGTGCTTTTGGTGCTGCCTCTTTTGCCGGATTAACGGCGTTTTTAATATCAGCTGCGGTTTCACCGTCTTCAAGTAGAACTGCAATAGGCGTGTTGACCTTTACGCCTTCCGTTCCTTCCGGAACGAGAATCTTGCCGATCGTTCCTTCATCGGCTGCATCGACTTCCATAGTGGCTTTATCGGTTTCGATTTCGGCAATCACATCACCGGCCTCAACCTTATCGCCTTCCTTTTTAAGCCATTTTGAAATTTTGCCTTCTTCCATTGTGGGCGAAAGCGCCGGCATCAAGATATCAATAGACATAGTCGCTTTCCTCGCTATTAAAGAAGAACATCGGTATAGAGCTCGGATACATCCGGCTCGGGATCATTTTCAGCAAAATCTGCCGCATCTGCCACGACAGCACGAACCTTTTTGTCAATTTCTTTCAGCTCGTCTTCTGTTGCCCAACCTTTTTTGATACAGCGGTCCTTCACCTGATTGATCGGATCATGTTCAGTTTTGACCTTTTCCACCTCTTCTTTGGTGCGATATTTGGCCGGATCCGACATAGAGTGACCACGATAACGATAAGTCTGCATGTCGAGAATAATCGGGCCTTTGCCTGAACGCGCCCAGGCGACAGCCTCATCGGCTGCCGATTTTACAGCACAAACGTCCATACCATCGACAACATAACCGGGAATTTCAAATGACAAACCGCGACGCGAAAAATCGGTTTCGGCAGAAGCACGGGAAACTGCGGTGCCCATGGCATATTGGTTATTTTCAATAACGTAGACAACGGGTAGTTTCCAAAGCGAGGCCATATTGAAGCTTTCGTAGACCTGCCCCTGATTGGCCGCACCGTCACCGAAATAGACAAGAGTTACATTATCGCGTCCCAAATATTTGTTGGAAAAAGCCAATCCTGTCCCGATTGGAACCTGTGCACCAACGATACCATGCCCGCCAAAAAAGTTCTTTTCCTTGGAAAACATATGCATCGAACCGCCCTTCCCTTTGGAAAAGCCATCTTTACGGCCAGCGAGTTCAGCCATGACACCGCGTGGGTTCATACCTGTTGCCAACATATGTCCATGATCGCGATAGGAAGTAATAACCTGATCGCCTTGTTTTATTGCTTTAACAGTTCCGGTTACCACCGCCTCTTGGCCGATATAGAGGTGACAAAAGCCACCGATAACGCCCATGCCATAAAGCTGACCGGCTTTTTCTTCAAACCGTCGGATTAAAAGCATATCATGATAAAACTGAAGTTCTTCTTCTTTGGTGAATTCCGCCGGCTCAGGTGATCTGGCGGTATTGGTTAATACGGTCTGCGTTTTTTTCGCAGAAGTTTTTTTAGCCCGTGCTGCCATATTAAACTCCCTTAATTGGTGTTTTAAAAAATACGCTTTCCCCGCCGAACATACAAGCACTATAAATGTTTGTAAAACTTGGTGTAAAATATTGATATGATTGTTTTTTAGGAAATGAACAGAATTTTTTTATTTTGACAGATCACCTTGACCCGTCAGGATAACAAATTCATTTGGCTTGGAAAGATTTAGATTTTTGCGGGCATATTCATCAAGCATATCGCGTTCGATATGCCCGTCTTTTAAAAGCGAAACCTTTTTTTCTATTCCTTTGCGCTGCTCTTCAAGCGATTTCAACTCGTTATTGAGACTGTCGATATGTTGTTCTACTTTAACACGAGAATATAAACCATATTCACCGTGATAAATGTGGTAACCAAAATAGCTGAGCACACCAATTGTCATAAGCGGCAATATAAATCGCCCCTTGATTGATCTGCGTTTCTGTTTTGTCCACATCATATTCTTTCCTGTCGAGCTTCTATCAGTCATGCACGATTTTGATTAAAGATAGATTACCGGCGACCTAAATTCCGAAAAACAAAATGAACTGAAATATCGCAAACATCTCCGCCATTATCAAATCGGAACAATAAAGAGGGCAAATTCCGGATCATGATAAATGAATGTTTGGTCAAGAAGAAACAATGCCCCCTATTTTCCAATGCGAGATTGAAAAGCCAATATTAATCCAAGGCTATATTCGATCATGACAAAAATTCCTGCCCTTTCCGATATCCATTCATTTTCCGGAAACGATATGTTTACAAATATTCCCTCGTAATCGGGTTTCCATCTTTGTCTTTAAATTTTCCCATAAGAATCATGATAAAGTCTATAAATGTCCAGATCAGGGAAATGATTGAGCCAATAACCGTAAGCGTGAGGACAAGCATCAACACGCCTGTGCCAATTTTTCCGACCATAAAACGATGCACCCCGAAAATCCCCAAAAACCAGCAAACAATTGCCAGAACCACTTTTGAATGCTTGCTGTCGATTTGCAACGGGAATATATTTTTTGCAAAAGTACCTTCGGCTACAAAATCGATTTCTTGTCCTTCGGAAGGCTCCCCCTTGCCGCTCCAGTCAAGCCGCGAAAATTGACACCGGCTGCCGTCAGATCCCGAAATAAGACCTTTGTTCCTGCTGTAGCTTATAATCGAACCGCGCATAAAAACTCCTGATCTTTGCGTGACAAGATGCAAAATCACCCACCCGACGGGCATTCAATTTTGCACTTTTTTAAATTCAAATCCGATGAGTTAAGATTACCCGATTAAATAAGTAACAAAATTAAAAAAACGAGTCTCAAGAACGCAAAAAAGAACGGGCATGATACCCGCTCTTTACAATCAAAATGGCTAAAGCCGTTTTTCAATCAAATCCGAAAAGCAGAAATACCGGCATAGCGAGCCTGACCGCCGAGCTCTTCTTCAATTCTTATCAATTGATTATATTTGGCAAGCCGATCGGAGCGCGCAAGAGAGCCCGTTTTGATCTGACCGCAATTGGTGGCGACAGCCAAATCGGCAATGGTCGAATCTTCGGTCTCTCCCGAACGGTGAGACATAATAGCCGTGTAGCCAGCTTTATGAGCTGTTTCTACAGCATCAAGTGTTTCACTCAAAGTACCAATCTGGTTGACTTTGACAAGCAGCGAATTGGCAACACCCATTTTGATACCGTCACGCAAACGCGCAGAATTGGTAACAAAAAGATCATCCCCAACGAGTTGGCATTTTTTACCGATCCGGTCGGTCAGAATTTTCCAACCATCCCAGTCGTCTTCTGCCATACCATCCTCGATTGTAATAATCGGGAAATCGCTAATGAGTTTTTCCAGATAATCTGCCTGTTGTTCGGCACTGCGTGTTTTGCCTTCGCCCGAATAAACATAGGAACCGTTTTTATAAAATTCCGATGATGCACAATCAAGGCCGAGCGCAACCTGTTCGCCCGGTTTGTAACCGGCTGCCTTGATGGATTCGACAATGAATTCGAGCGCGGCTTCGGCACTCTTGAGATTGGGGGCAAAACCGCCCTCGTCACCGACATTAGTGTTAAGACCGGCGTCTTTCAAACGTTTTTTCAATGTATGAAAAATCTCGGCTCCGTAACGAACAGCTTCCTTGATTGTAGGCGCACCGACCGGCAAAATCATGAATTCCTGAAAATCGATCGGATTGTCAGCGTGAACACCGCCATTGATAATATTCATCATCGGTGTCGGCATCAAATGGGCTTGTGTGCCGCCAACATAGCGATAAAGAGGAAGACCGGCAGAGTTTGCGGCAGCTTTTGCCGTTGCCAGTGAAACTCCCAAAATTGCATTAGCACCAAGACGCGACTTATTTGCTGTACCATCCAGCGCAATCATTGCCTCGTCAATCGCTATTTGATCTTCCGCATCAAGACCACCAATTTCCTGAAGAATTTCGCCGTTGACTGCACTCACCGCTTTTTCAACACCTTTGCCCTGATAACGTGCACCGCCATCGCGCAGTTCGACGGCTTCATGAGCACCTGTTGAAGCCCCCGAAGGCACCGCTGCCCGCCCAAATGCACCATCCTCCAAAACAACATCAACTTCGACAGTCGGATTGCCACGACTATCCAGAATTTCACGGCCAACAATATCTACAATTGCAGTCATCTCGCGTTTCCTTCCCGATCAGGGTTCGTTAGTTCTTTCATGATTAGACAAACTCTCTTTGCGAGGGAATACCTAACATCTCATAAAATCGATTAAAGCTTTTTTGCCAACCGGTCAAACGCCATCAATGTTTCCAACAGATTCGGCAAATTTTCGAGCTTGACCATATTCGGCCCATCAGAGGGAGCATGATCCGGATCCTGATGTGTTTCCAGAAAGACACCGGCGACACCGACTGCCACAGCCGCGCGTGCAAGCGTTTCAACAAATTCGCGTTGTCCGCCCGAGGATGTGCCCTGCCCGCCGGGTTGCTGGACAGAATGGGTGGCATCAAAAATGACAGGTGAGCCGAATTGTGCCATAATCGGCAATGCCCGCATATCCGAAATCAAGGTATTATAACCGAACGAGACACCTCGTTCACAAGCCATAACATTGGGATTTCCGCTCTCGGTAATTTTTGCCAGGACATTTTTCATATCCCACGGGGCAAGAAATTGACCTTTTTTTACATTGATAACGCGGCCGGTTTTTGCTGCTGCCACCAGAAGATCGGTTTGACGACACAAAAATGCAGGAATTTGCAAAACATCGACATGAGGTGCAACAAGTGCACATTGTTCTTCTGTATGAATATCCGTCAGTACAGGAATACCGAATTCCCGTTTCAAATCATCGAAAACATCCATAGCCTTTTCAAGGCCGATGCCACGCTTGCTGTGCAAAGACGTCCGGTTGGCCTTGTCAAAACTCGACTTATAAACAACACCAATACCCAGTTTTTCTGCAATCTCTTTAATCTTACCCGCCATGTCAAACGCATGTTCACGGCTTTCCATTTGACATGGCCCCGCAATAATTGAAAGCGGCGCACTATTGGAAAATACAACATTTCCTACAGAGACAGTGCTATTCGGTTTCGTCATCTAGTCCTCTAATCTAATCACTTTGATATGATTTTTGCTGATTGTCAGACCTTACCTTAAAAAACACAGTCTATTCAATATGATTGTTTTCAAATGCCGCTCAAAAGCAACAATCAACTGCTTTCGGTAATTTTGTACAAAAGAAAGCATCAATCCGGAATGTTTTTAAAACCGTGACCGAGAATGAAATGCTCAATATCAAGATATCCGGTTCCGGTTTTTTGAGCCGAAAAGAAAAAATCAAAAAACCGGTAATTAATCCAAAATCACGGACCTGATGAAAGCGTTATAATGGAAAAACAATCACTATATCCCTGCAATCATTATATTCCTGAATAAATTTAACTGATCAAACAACTCGCAAAATTATTCAAACAAGTCGCAAAATCATTTATCTACCAAAAAAATTGCAAAGCCCCTTATTGGAACTTTGCAAAATTCAAATTTAAAAAGACAGATACGATATTAAAGTAATCGCATTTATTAAACCAATCGTCCTTGTACCATCGCTGCTTTTATAAAAGAGGCAAAAAGCGGATGAGGTTCGAAAGGACGGGATTTCAGCTCGGGATGATATTGAACCCCGATAAACCACGGATGATCTTTATATTCGATCGTCTCTGGCAAAACACCATCAGGTGACATGCCGGAGAAAATCAAACCACAATTTTCAAGCCGTTCTTTATAGTCGATATTCACCTCGTAGCGATGGCGATGGCGTTCAAAAATATCGGTTTTTCCGTAGATTTTTGCTATGGCACTATCTTCTTTCAGGATTGCTTCGTAAGCGCCAAGGCGCATTGTACCACCGAGATTGCCCTTTTCAGCACGTTTTTCCAAAGCATTACCTTTAAGCCATTCTGTCATCAAGCCAACGACCGGCTCGTCCGTCGGACCAAATTCGGTCGATGAAGCATTTTTGATGCCACCGAGATTACGGGCAGCCTCTATACAGGCCATCTGCATACCAAAGCATATACCGAAAAACGGAACTTTACGCTCGCGAGCAAAACGGATGGCCATGATCTTGCCTTCGGCACCACGTTCGCCGAAAGCACCGGGAACAAGAATGCCATGGACTTTTTCAAGATAAGGTGTCGGGTCTTCTTTTTCGAAAATTTCCGACTCTATCCATTCGAGATTGACTTTGACCTTATTGGCAAGACCGCCATGGGTTAAAGCCTCGTTAAGAGATTTGTAGGCATCTTTCAAGCCGGTATATTTACCGACCACCGCAATGGTGACTTCGCCTTCCGGATTATGAAGACGACGATTAATTTCAATCCAGCGATCCATTTTCGGTTCCGGAGCCGGATCAATTCCAAAAGCAGCCAGAACTTCCGAATCCAGCCCCTCACGATGGTAGGCTATCGGAACGTCATAAATCGTATCGACATCAAGTGCCTGAATCACAGCTGACGGACGGACGTTACAAAATAGTGAAAGCTTGCGCCGTTCCGATTCCGGAATAGCGCGATCGGCACGCACCAGTAAAATATCCGGAGCAATACCCACCGATTGCAATTCACGAACCGAATGTTGTGTCGGTTTGGTTTTCAATTCACCAGCAGCGGGAATATAGGGCATCAATGTCAGATGCATATACACCGTTGTATGAGGCGGTAATTCGTTATGAAGCTGCCTTATTGCTTCCAAAAACGGCATTGCTTCGATATCGCCGACTGTGCCGCCAATCTCGCATAAAACGAAATCGTAATTTTCATTACCTTCCATAATGAAATTTTTGATTTCATCAGTAACATGCGGAATAACCTGAACCGTCGCACCGAGATAATCGCCACGCCGTTCCCGTTCAATGATATTTCGATAAATGCGGCCGGTCGTGATATTGTCCTGCTTGTTTGCCGAACGACCGGTAAAACGCTCGTAATGTCCAAGATCAAGATCCGTCTCGGCACCGTCATCGGTCACGAAGACTTCTCCGTGCTGATAAGGCGACATTGTGCCGGGATCAACGTTAAGATAGGGGTCTAGCTTGCGAATCCTTACACGGTACCCGCGAGCCTGTAACAATGCAGCTAAAGCTGCTGCGGCAATGCCTTTTCCAAGGGAAGAAACCACGCCACCAGTAATAAAAACATATCGTGCCATGGGCTTATGGAGATAACTGTTCATTGATGATTCTTCCAGAAAAAAATTGGGTTTTTCGCAATTTTTTCTTTTTAATTACGATTCCCGAAAGGCCACCGGAAACACCCCGTATTTCTACTCTCTAAGGATTTTTATATAAAAAAATCGACCAAACTTGAAAAACCGATTCGCTTTTCAGCATTAAGTCGTTGTTTTGATTAATAAAAAGCCCCGTATGACGCGGGGCTTTTAAAAGTAGATTTTAATTGTGTTTCAAAGCACAACAACTTCTGTGCCGACATCCACCCGATCATAAAGATCAAGAACATCATCATTGATCATACGGAAGCAGCCATTGGAAGCAGAAGAGCCGATTGTCCAAGGCTGGACTGTCCCATGAATACGGATATAGGTGTCTTTATTACCCTGCCAGAGATAAAGCGCACGTGCGCCGAGCGGGTTTCCCGGCCCCCCATCCATACCATTGGCAAATTTTGCGTAATGCTGGGGGCTACGTTTAACCATATCTTTTGTCGGAATCCAACGTGGCCATTCGCGTTTAAAACGGATATTGGCTGTTCCTTTGAACTGAAGCCCGATCTTACCAACAGCAATTCCGTAACGTCTTGCGGTTGTGGGTGTTTCGATCAGATAAAGGAAATAATTCTTGGGGTCGATAACAATCGTCCCCGGTTTATAACCGGAAAAGGATACGGTCTGAGGACGATATTTTTCCGGTACGTTATAACTTTTGACAGTTGGTATCTGAATATGTCCAACGGGCGCAACCGATGCGACTTGCGCATTATCGGCATCATCGCTATCAGCAATTTCTTCTGAAAAGGCAACATTACCTGACAAAAAAAACAAGCCGGACAAACCGGCAATCAATAAACGGTGGATCATTTCAACTTCAATTCCGCGATGAAAGTTCGAGAGTTCTTACAACAAATTCGATTTAGCAACACTGTTGCTGTTCATACGACCAAATTTGTTTGTCCTCAATCTTTTTCAAGTAGCGACATAAAAGTTGACTGACTGCTATGGCAGTCATGCAACACTTTGTTAAGATTTGGAATTTTTTTCCATTTGTCTAGGTTGAAGCTATTCTGCCAAAGTAATATTTCGCTCCGCCAGCATTAGATAAAACAGGATTAAAATCCACGTTCAAATTGCCAAATAGAAAATTCCGCACAGAAATTCAATTTGTTTTCTTGCTGTCCTACCCGATTTCTTCAAAAAAATAGCATTCTTACTTCAGTAGGTCTGATAGAAAATTCTGAAACAGACTTTCCGATTGGCTGAAGAGTTTATCCAGTGATTAAAAATATTTAATCAATTTACAAAACTATTATAAAATTATTCTGTAAAAATTTTTGGGTCTGAAAATTCAACATAAAACAAATGAGCCGTTCAACAAAATAAAAGGGCGAAAACCGCCCTTTATTTTCTGTAATTGATCAACCGGAATCTCAAAACAGTATACCAACCCCTCGTTTAGTTGTTTGGTACCGGATTTTCCTGTTGCTGCGGAACCGGATTTTCCGTAACCGGAGCTGATTTATTGCCATTTGTGGAAGATTTTTGAGCATCCGGCGTTGTCGTGCTTTGGTTGTCCTTCTGGTCTTCATTACCTGACTGGTTAGAACCTGCCGGCTGATTTGCATTGTTTGCCGGTGCTTGACCTTCACCTGTCGGTATCTGTTCTGTTGCAGTCGACGGTGTATTTTGAGTCGGAGCTTGTGTTTCCTTTGCGGGAATACGGTTGATAATATCGGCAGCAGGATTGGAAACACTATCCAGAACTACAAGAGCAATTGATGTTGCAAAAAAACAGAGGGCAAGAATTGCCGTCAGCCGTGTCAGCGCATTTTTTGTACCGCGCGCTGTCATAAAGCCGGAACCACCGCCAATGCCCAGACCACCACCTTCGGAACGCTGTATCAATACAACGCCGACAAGTGCGATGACAATTAGAAGATGAATGACAATCAATACTGTCTGCATAAGCTCTGCTCTATTATTACCGTTCGCGGCTGTTTACACGTAATTTTCACATAATCCAAGAGGCAAGACAAAAATCTTTAACTATAATTTCCGATAAGCGCCGCAAATTGCCAGAAAATCACTTGCTTTCAAGCTCGCTCCGCCGACCAGTGCACCGTCGACATTATCAACACCCAATAATTCGACTGCATTATCCGGCTTGACGGAGCCGCCATAAAGCAACCGGAAGAGTTTTCCCGATTGTCCAAAACGGGCAACCAGCTTATTGCGCATAAATTCGTGGACATCGCCAACGTCTTTAGCTGTCGGTGTTTTTCCGGTTCCGATGGCCCAAACCGGTTCATAGGCGATCACGGTATTTTGCGGAGTTGCATGATCAGGAATAGAGCCAGTCAATTGTTTTTCAATGATGTCCAGCGTCTTTCCACTTTCGCGCTCTTCAAGTTTTTCGCCGACACAAATTATCGAAACCAGACCGGCTCGCCACGCCGCTTCAGCTTTTTGGCGAACAAGATCATTACTTTCATGATGGTCATTACGTCTTTCCGAATGGCCGACAATGACGTAACTTGCTCCGGCCTCTTTGAGCATGGGAGCGGAAATATCTCCGGTATGGGCACCAAAGTCAGCTGTGTGGCAATCCTCTCCGCCAAGAAGGAGTTTTTCGCCATCAAGACTGTCAGCGGCTCTGGAGAGCAAGGTAGCCGGTACACAAATTAATGCTTCGAATAAACGTCCAAGATCCGAATTAACACCAGCGGAAATTGCACGAAGCTCGGTAAGAGATTCGCCAGTGCCATTCATTTTCCAATTTCCTGCGACAAGCGGTCTAACATTCGGTGTCATGATTTTTCCTCAATAACAGTCTTAAAACAGCGCATTAATAGCCTTAACTAACAAATTACACCACTAAAGCAAGTGTTAAACCTTGCATATTGCGCGCCTTTGTTGCACATCCTATCAGAGCTTTTTGCTTAAATGAAGCCAATTAAAACGGAATTAGCCGATGCTTGATACAATACGAAGTGCTGTCAATTCTTGGATTGCCAAGGTTTTCCTCGGTCTGCTTGTTCTATGCTTTGTCCTCTTATGGGGAGTGCCGGAATTAAGAAGAACCAGTGGACATGACTTGTTCACATCAGGAAAATCCACAATCAAAGCCAATACTTACAGATTTGCGTTGCAAGATCAGATCAAGCTTTTTTCGAGTTCCAATCGGCTACCACGTTTGCTTTCCGAAGCGGAAGCCGCGCAATATGGTCTTCCGCAAATGGCGCTTAGCCAGCTTCAACAGGATGTATTGCTCGACGAACAAGTTCGGCTGATGAAAATTGGCGTTTCAAAAGATGGTATTGCCCGCGCCATAGGTGCCGACCGATTTTTTCAACAGCAAGGACAATTCAATCGCACTATTTTTCTGAGCTACCTCAAACAACAGGGGCTTCCCGAAGCTGATTTCATTGACTATCTGGCTGGTAAAGAGAAACGTAATCAGCTTGTCTATTCCGCAGTCAACGACATGACTGCGCCCAACGTATTTTACTCGGCACTCCTGAATTACCGTAACGAAACACGCTCTGTCGATTATCTTCTCGTGACGAAAAAAGAAATTGGCGAAATTAAAGATCCCACTTCCGAACAATTGCAGAAATCGTTTGACACCCATAAGGCAGAATTTCATGCACCCGAATATCGTCAAGTCACTTTAATGGAAATGACACCGGAAAGCTTGCTGAAACCAGCCGATATTTCAGAGGATGAAATCAAGGACTATTATACCCGCAATGCTTCGCGATTTATTTCGCCCGAGGAACGTACGGTTCAAATATTGCGCTTCAAAACGAGACAGGAAGCAGACAATGCTTCTGCCAAGCTCCGGGATGGAAAGACTTTCGAAGATCTTGTCAGCGAAGAACATAAAACACTGGAAGACATTACCAAAGGTCCCGCAGCAAAAACCGGTTTTCCGTCGACTATTGCAAGAGACATTTTCGAACTCGAACCAAACAAGGTCAGTGACGTCATCAATGATCTTGAAGGACCGGTCATCATACGTGTCGTAAAAATTACGCCGCAAGGTCCTACTCCATTGGAAAAAGCCGAACCGGATATCCGCAATAGATTAGCGAAGGAAAACGCAGCAAATGCTATGCGCGATAATCATGATGCCATTGAAAATGCCCGCTTCGAAGGGGTGTCACTTGATGAGCTCGCAAAACAATATAAGCTCGATTTGCGTAAAGTTACGATCGATTCAAAGGCCCAAACGCCTGATGGACAAGCGGTAGGTGATCTACCGCAACAATCTATGCTCGTTGATAATATCTTTCAGGCTGCCGAGGGAGCCGATCTTGATCCAATTGCGATCAAGGGCGGCGGTTACTTATGGTATCGCGTTGACAAAGTTGTCAATGCTCGTGACCGAACTCTGGATGAAGTCAAAGATAAAGTCGTAGCTTTATGGAAAGCCGACGAAACACAAAGATTACTCGACGAGAAAGCGTCAAAACTGGAACAGGAATTGAAAGATCACAAAACACTCGATAATTTGGCACAAGAGCTTGGTGTAGCAAAAAAGACAGCTCGTGGGCTTAAACGCGGTGGTTCCGATGAAGTTCTGGGAGCTGATGGTATCAATGCAGCTTTCTCCGGTCCCAAGGGACATAGCGGTGTGTCAAAAGCTGCCGATAAGGAACAACGGATTGTTTATCGTGTAACAGAATCGGTTGAGCCTTTGAACACCGACCCCAAATCGCTCGAACCTCAGCTAAAGACGAATATCGATGCTATGGTGGGAGCAGATCTGGGGCTCGCAATTTTGGATCTTGCCAATGCGAAAGCACCTGTCAAATACAATGTCGAGAATCTTAAAGCTATAACCAATAAACTTCAGTGAGGATATCATGAGTGACCTGAAGCCTTTTATCAACAAGGTTGCAACAGGTGCTTCGCTAACAAAAGATGAAGCTGAAGCGGCCTTTACAATCATGATGTCCGGTCAGGCGACACCTGCCCAGATTGGTGGTTTTTTAATGTCGCTTAGAGTCCGCGGCGAAACCATTGATGAAATCACCGGTGCTGTTGCATCCATGCGTAAGAAAATGTTGCGGGTCGATGCTGTTGAAGGTGCTGTCGATATCGTGGGCACCGGTGGAGACCAATCCGGTTCTTACAATGTTTCGACCGCAACCGCTTTTGTCGTTGCCGGGGCAGGAATTCCGGTGGGTAAACACGGAAACCGTGCATTATCGTCAAAATCAGGTGCTGCCGACGCCTTGGCAGCACTTGGTGTGAATATTGATGCCACGCCGGAAATGATCGGCCGCTGTATCCGTGAAGTGGGACTAGGCTTTATGTTTGCGCCAACCCATCACTCGGCAATGCGTCATGTGGGGCCTGCGCGTGTCGAGCTTGGTACACGGACAATCTTCAACATACTCGGACCTCTTTCCAATCCCGCCGGTGTTACGAACCAGTTGATCGGTGTCTTTTCGCCCCAATGGGTTGTTCCTATTGCCAAAGTTCTTCAAGGACTTGGCTCGAAATCACTCTGGGTTGTGCATGGTAGCGGCATGGACGAACTGACAACAGCAGGCGAAACAGAAGTTGCTGCTCTCAAAGACGGCGTTCTCACCACTTTTACAGTGACCCCAGAGGATGCCGGTTTGAAACGTGTTACAATGGCAGACCTCAAAGGTGGCGACCCGCAATATAATGCACAGGCATTACGAGCCGTTCTTGAAGGCCAACACGGAGCTTATCGTGATATTGTTCTTTTGAATGCTGCCGCCGCCTTCATCATCGCCGGAAAAGCCGACACATTGAAACAAGGTGTCGAAATTGCCAAGCAAAGTATCGATCAAGGTAAGGCTAGAGAAAAGCTGGAACAATTGATAAAGGTTTCGAACGACCTTGGTGACAATAATGAGTGATATTCTAAAGAAAATTGAATCCTATAAACTTAAGGAAATAGCCAAAGCTAAAGAAGCTTTGCCGCTCGAAAACTTAAAAAAATTGGCCCTAAAGGCTGAAAAACCACGCGGTTTTTATAAAGCACTGAAAACCAAAGAAGATAAAGACCTTTTCGGTTTGATTGCCGAAATTAAGAAAGCGAGCCCTTCAAAGGGGCTTATCAGAGAAGATTTCGACCCGCCGGCACTTGCTAAAGCATATGAGGAAGGTGGGGCAGCTTGTCTTTCGGTTCTAACCGATACCCCCTCTTTTCAGGGATCTCCGGAATTTTTGCGATTAGCACACAAAGCTTGTAATCTTCCTGCCTTAAGAAAGGATTTTCTCTTCGATACCTATCAGGTTTATGAAGCCCGCGCATGGGGAGCCGATTGCATTCTCATCATTCTTGCGGCGGTTGATGACAATTTGGCTAAAGCACTGGAAGAAACCGCATTCGAACTTGGTATGGATGTTCTCATAGAAACCCATAATGAAGCCGAAGTTGAGCGGGCATTAAAACTCAAATCGCCGCTTATCGGGGTCAATAACCGCAATTTGCGCAATTTTGAAGTTGATCTTGCGAATTCCGAGAGACTTTCCCATATGGTTCCTGATGATCGCCTGTTGGTGGGAGAAAGTGGCATTTTTACCCACGATGATCTGAAAAGATTGGAAAAAAGCAACATTCGTTCATTTCTTATCGGAGAAAGTCTGATGCGGCAGAACGATGTAGCAAAGGCGACAAGAACCTTATTAGGACTATAAAATGAGCGATAAACTAACCCATGTGAATGCTAAAGGTGAAGCACACATGGTCGATGTCGGGGGAAAACGCGAAACCGACCGGATAGCTATTGCCCACGGTTCTATAAAGATGGCAAGAGAAACCCTCGAAGCAATCGAGAATGGTAATGCCCCGAAAGGCGACGTTTTGGCAACAGCCCGAATAGCAGGCATTATGGGGGCAAAAAAAACATCGGAGCTTATTCCGTTATGCCATCCCCTCATGCTCACAAAAATTGCTATCGACATTACCGCCGATCATGATTTGCCCGGTTATCAGATTACTGCAACCGTCAGTCTTAACGGCAAAACCGGTGTCGAAATGGAAGCTTTGACGGCTGTATCCATTACGTGTTTGACGATTTACGATATGGCAAAAGCTCTCGATAAAAACATGATCATAAGCAATATTTGTTTATTGGAAAAGCGGGGAGGAAAATCTGGCACATGGAAGCGAGAAGAAAAAAATGCCTCTCATCAATGTTGAAGAATCTCTAAACCGTTTACTTGCAGCAACTGAAACGCTTGAAAGCGTGCTTACTCCATTGACCAAGGTTGGACAGGCGCAAGTTCTGGCTCAGGATGTTATAGCCGAATTGACTGAACCGCCCTTCCGTTCTTCTGCTATGGATGGTTTTGCCATACGCTATCAGGATTACCGGCAAGACACGAAATTCCATGTTGTCGGAGAGGCCGCAGCAGGCAAAGGCTATGACGGAAAAATCGGCAAAGCCGAAACTGTCCGGATTTTTACCGGTGCTCCCGTTCCTGACGACGCCGATACCGTTATAATTCAGGAAAACGCCGTCATAGAAGGCAATAGCGTCTCTTTTACAAAAGCGCCCGAACCGAATGCCAATATTCGTCCCAGAGGCGGAAATTTCGAGAAAGGTGATAGCGTCCTTAAAAAAGGGCGCATCATGACACCTTCGGCCTTGGCACTTTGCGCGTCAACCGGCCATGGAGCGATAGAAGTCGTCAGGCGTCCGAAAATTGCTGTCTTGGCAACAGGAAATGAACTCGTAGAAGCTGGCGAGATACCAGGAAAAGACCAGATTGTTTGTTCAAATTCCTATGGTCTTAACTATTTGATGAGGGCCCATCATTGCGACGTTGTCGATCTCGGGATAGCTCGCGACAATGAAGAATCAATACGCGAAAAGATTCACCGTGCAAAAGAAGAAAAAGTTGATCTTCTTGTCACCAGTGGTGGTGTTTCTGTCGGCAAATATGACCTCGTACAAACGGTGTTGAAATCGGAAGGCATGAAACTCGACTTCTGGAAGGTTGCAATGCGTCCGGGTAAACCTCTCATGTTCGGGATTTTGCCCCATGACCATAAAATGCTGGTTTTGGGGCTTCCCGGTAACCCTGTGTCAAGCATGGTTTGCGGCCATATCTTTTTGGTACCGATATTGGAGAAACTTTCAGGGAGAACTTATCGTCCGCATATCGAAGACGCGCTTCTTGCCGTCCCGTTGCCGGAAAACGGCCCGAGACGACATTTTGTCCGTGCCAATCTCACCGTTAACGCAAAAGGTGAAAGATGGGTCACGCCGGTGCGTAGTCAGGATTCATCCTTGATACGGCTCATGGCCAATGCGGATTGTCTCATCATCCGCGAGGAAAACGGCACCCCGCTTCAAGTGGGCGAGCCATGCCGCATTTTCATTCCTGACGGTGCAGGCTTATAATATTTTCGGCGGGGTCATATCATTGCCCCGTTGAATGAGGGTAATGACGCGGCATACCATTTAAAATCGGGGACTATGCATGCATTTTCATTCCCGATGGTGCGGGTCTATAATATTTTCGGCATGCGTCCGGTTATAGCTGCTTTTGTAACAGCGAGATAATGGCGAAGCGGAGAAGGTGTGACACATTCTTTGAACGCCAGTGTGCCTTTCTTTTCAATCTTCTTTAACGCCTCCGGTATGATGGCCAGAGGCAGAAAAACCGGGCGCACACTGACTGGCAAGTTTTTATAATGTTGATAGAATTTCTGATAATGTTTTTTATCGAATTCGATTGCGGCGTTTAAAAGTTTTTTCTGCTGTTCTGATTCTTTATGAGGGGCTGAAATAATAAAATCCTCTGCCGTTGCTTCAACAATATTCTTCGGAAAATATTGACGCCCATTTGCTTTTAACAAGGGGAGCGAACGTAAGAGCCGACACATAAAATCTGCAACACCGCCGTGTCCTGACGCTTCCGCCGTCAATGACGACGCATTTTTTTCAAGAATCTGACATGACAGTTCCAAAAGCGCACTTATTGTTTCACCACAATAGCCTTCAAGACTTGTTAGATCAGGCATTTGATCATCATAAAAGTCGAACACACGTGCATCACAATAGCGTAACAGTGCGGCTTTCGGTAAATCATATTGCTGGATAGTCGAAAGCAACGCACTTAAGACCGGATTGCCCTCGCCCGTTTTACCGGCTTCGATTGCATCCCGCCACCAACGCAAACGAATTTCACCAATCATCGGCTCATGCACCGTTTCCGAAATTCGATTAATCTCGACATTAAAAGCAAAAAGGCTCGCAAGTCCCCCACGATATTGTAGCGGTGCGAATAATATCGAGAGATAGCGATCTCTATCGCTCTCTTTTAACAGTTTTAAACAATAGGACGCGTCTTTATTCATTCAACTGCATAAAGGAGTGCGGCGACTGCGCGATCTTCCGCCAAGAGGACATTAAATGTACGAACTGCAGCGCCAGTACTCATCGTGTCTGTAGAAATATGTTTTTTGCGCAGAACCATTCGCAAGTTTTCAGGTAACCTTAGCAAATTTTCTCCTGTACCAACGAGAAAGATCTCGATTTTATCAGCTTCATCAAGAACATGTTTTATGTCCTCCATGGTCGGCACAGGCGTTTTCATTTCCAGACCATATATGCCGGACGGAACGCAAATGATCGAGCCGCGATTCGACATATCGGCAAAACGGAAACCACCATTTCCATAAGCATCAATAGGCGCACGTCCGGGGAAATGTGCCTCTCTCATCTTGATTGCATCAGACATTATGAACCCTTACCGTCGGTCTGGTTCGGCTTGACTCTCAAGAGCACCAGCAATGGACCGGCTATAAATATGGAAGAATATGTACCTATAATTATACCAATGAGTAGAACCGATGCAAAATCTTTCATATCGGCGCCGCCAAAGTAATAAAGAGGGACATGTGCCAGCAAAGTTGCAAGAGAGGTCAAAATTGTGCGCGACAAGGTACGGTTGATAGCAATATCAACGAGACTGCGCATATCTATATTGCCGCGTTTTTTAAGGAGCGAACGGACCCGGTCATAAACAACAATCGTGTCGTTCAATGAATATCCGATAATAGCAAGGAGTGCCGCGATGCTCCAAAGATTGAATTGCCATTGGAACAGCAGAAATATGCCGACAAGAATGATAATATCATGAACCGTTGTCAAAACGGCTCCGATTGCAAATTGCCAGCGGAAACGCCATAGCACGTAAACAAATATTGCCAGCAATGACACGAAAATGGCAAGTGCGCTTACACGGCTCAGTTCTGCCGAAACCGTCGGACCAACAATATCAAGGCGCTGCAAAGTGTAATCACTGCCGAATTCTCCACGAAGTTTTACAGCAACAGTTTGTTCGGCATCTTCGCCATTTTCCTGACTTGCAATTGTCAATTCGGCTTCCGAAGGCCTTTTGGTTGGCGAAACATTGACACCCCCGATATTGAGATCGTTAACCCGCGAGGCAATATCGTAAATATCAGCCTTACCGTTTTTGGCTTCGAGAACCGCTAACGATCCTCCGGCAAAATCAATCCCGTAATTTACCCCCGCTGTCACATAGAGGCCGCCAGTCAAAATAATCAGTACCGTCGACAAGGCCAATGTTAATTTGCCAAGTTTCATAAAGCGGATACTGGTATTGGGCGGAATGATGCGAATGATACGCTGTGGTATTTCACGAGGATGAAATGTCCGGATCCACCAGCTGATCATCATCCGCGTGAATGTGAAGGTCGTAAAGAGCGAGGTCAAAATGCCGATCGTAACAGTGAGCGCAAAGCCATGAATGGGACCAGTGCCCAACATGAACAAAACCAGTGCGGCAATGAAAGTTGTGACGTTCGCGTCAACAATCGTGCTCATGGCACCGGAAAATCCGGCTTCAACGGCTTGGGTCACCGAATAATTGTTGCGTCTTGCCTCGCGCACGCGCTCGTAGATCAAAATATTGGCGTCAACCGATACGCCGATAATCAGAACAAGACCTGCAAATCCGGCAAGCGTCAGCGGTGTGCCGACAAGACTTAGCACTGCAACCAACATCATCAAATTGGCAGCCAGTGCCACGTCGGCAGTCAGCCCCAAAAGGCCGTATGACAAAACCATGAAAACGGCAACAATAATAAGAGCGCCAAAAGCAGCGTGCAAACCGGCTTTTGCATAGGCTGTACCAAGGTCTCCCCCCACTGTTCTCTCTTCAATAAAAGTCAAATCCGTCGGAAGTGGTCCCGTTGTCAGAACAGTTTCGAGATTATGGGCGACATCATCCGGCAATGGCCCTACCCGAATATAGCCGTCGTCAATAGGTACCGGAAATCTCATTGCTGCCAGAACTTCATTGTCAAACACAATGATGAGCCGCTTGTCGGAGTTTTTGCGGGTAAATTCGGAAAGTTTTTGTTGTCCTTCGCTATCCAATGCGACAGTCAATAACGAGCCGGTTGTATCAGCGTTTTTTTCTGCATAGGCGCTCGCAATATTGTCATTGGTCAAAAACGGACGATCTTTCAGCAAATAGCTTACCGGCGGGTCATCCATTGAATAGGTAACAATCGTGCCTTCGGGACGCGCAACTTTGCCCATAATCACATCGTTTACGGGAACGGATGTGTCTTCTTCATAAAGTGAAAAACGCGCAGTCACACTTACGATATCTTTGAGCAACTGGACATCGAAAAGTCCTGGCACTTCAATGCGGATTTTATCGCGGCTTTGCTTGGCTATAGAATAGTCTTTAAAGCCGGCAGCTCCGATGTCGAGCCGTCTTTTCATGACGTCTATTGTCGCATCGCGTTCGGCAATTTCATTTTTCGGTAATTGAACAACAAGGCGCGAACCACCTTGCAAATCAACGCCCATTGGCAAATGAAGCGTCGAATAGAGTTGCGGTAAATGGGTAAGCAAAGCCTGAGGTAGAATATTGGGTAAGGCGACTATCACGCCAACAAGGACAACAAACCAGATCAGAAGCCGTTTCCAGCGAGGAAAATAAAGCATGAGAAGGCTCCCGATTTTACCTCAAAATTTTACGTTCCCAAAATTACAATCAATAGAGTGTGCCAATGACATTCGCGCCAAAGCAAGCATTTCAACAGGAAAGACCCTGTTATTCAGAAACTTTCAATGACAATTCCGATAGGAACTTGTGGAAATTGCCATTTTGCAAGAATCAATGATTCCCGTTTAACGGGAATCATCTTTAACAAAGTTAAAAAAAACGTCAAATATCCGTTTTCTGTTCGTTCAAGCTCCGGTCTTTTCCTGACTTGCTGCACTATCGGACTTGTTTTCGTCTTTCTCGATTTTTGCGGTATCATTTCCGCTATTATTGTCCTCGGTCGAAGCTGCTTGTTCAGTCTGATCAGTGTTTGACTCTTGCCTATTATCCGACTGTTTTTTCTTATTTTTGCTTTTAGCAGCCTTTAGTGCAGGCTTGGACTTTTGTTCACTAACCGGCTCGCCCTTGACCTCGACAGTCAGAATTTTTGCCCGCAACACGCGAACGCGGGTATTCTCGGCAATTTCGATTTCTACTTCACCGTTAGCATCACCAACAACTTTCGTAACGCGACCGATAAGGCCGCCTTCAGTTATCACAGTATCGCCCCGACGAATGGCATTCAGCATTTCCTGACGCTTTTTCATCTGGTTGCGTTGTGGCCGGATAATGAGAAAATACATGATGACAAAAATCAGAATAAAAGGTGCAAACGTCATCAAAGTTGACACTTCCCCCGTCGAACCACCAGCGGCCTGTGCATAAGCGTTGGTAATAAACATTAACTATCTCCTAGCTTTGATAGCGGGCATTACCCGTTTTGGATTGATCCATGCAATTGACAAGTCAAACGCGACATCAACGAGCTTGAAGCTCATTCAACCGCTTCAAGCGATTTTTATTCAGTCCTAGGCATTAAAGCTTTGCCTGCAAGAACGCAACCGGCAATGTTTTCATGAAGAAAAATTTTGGTTTTAATATTACACATGATAAAGATACGCTTCTACTTAATTGGCGGAAATGAAAATGATTGATGAAAATCTAAACCACAAACTGGATCAACTGATCGCTATATTGTCGCGCATGGCCCCTGCAGAAGCCAAGCCGCTTGATATGGACAACTGTGATTGTTTTGTATGGAACCCTGATAAACTTGCTCTGATGCCTGTCAAACACGTAAATAGAATTGATATTGACCTCATCAAGGGGGTCGATCAGGCTCGCGACGCGCTCATTGAAAATACGCGCCAATTTGCTAACGGCTTGCCGGCTAATAACGTGCTCCTTTGGGGAGCGCGAGGCATGGGCAAATCTTCATTGGTAAAATCCGTTCAAGCGAAAATTAACGAAGAAAACACCGATAAACTTCCATTGAAACTTATTGAAATCCACCGTGAAGACATAGGAACATTGCCGATATTGCTAACGGAACTCAGAAAAACACCATATCGGTCAATTATTTTTTGTGATGATTTGTCCTTTGATCAGGATGACACTTCTTATAAATCATTGAAAGCTGCCCTTGATGGCGGTGTTGAAGGGCGTCCGGAAAATGTTGTTTTTTATGCAACCTCCAACCGCCGCCATTTAATGCCCCGCGAGATGATTGATAATGAATCATCGACCGCCGTGAACCCCTCCGAAGCTATCGAAGAAAAAGTCTCGTTGTCGGATCGCTTCGGTTTATGGCTCGGTTTTCATAAATGCGCACAAGATGAATATCTTGATATGATTGACGGATATGTTAGCCATTACGGACTTGATGCACCGCTTGATAAAATCCACCATGATGCGCTCGAATGGGCAACAACACGTGGAAACCGTTCCGGACGCGTGGCATGGCAGTTTATAATGGGGCTAGCCGGCCGGTTGGGCAAGAAACTCGATTAAACGACTTCTGATAAAATAACAAAAAGCCGGTCAAAAACCGGCTTTCTCATAAAATTCAAACGTTCAAAAAATTATCAATTTTCCAGATATTTGATCGGGTTGACCGGGCTCGAATTCTTGCGCACTTCAAAGTGGACACGCGGCGTCGATGCATTGCCCGACATACCGGATTTTGCAATTTCATCACCACGGCGGACTTTCTGTCCGCGTTGAACGAGAATTTTGCTGTTATGTCCGTAGACGGTAACAATATTGTTTTCGTGGCGGATAAGTACGGTGTTTCCGAATTCTTTCAAACCATCACCGGCATAGATAACAACACCGTTTTCTGCCGCTTTAACGGACGAGCCTTCCGGTGCCATAATATCGATACCGTCATTCGTGCTTGAACCCTCTTTCTGACCGAAGCTTGAAAGAATACGGCCCTGAGCAGGCCAACGCATTTTGGAAATGCCTGTTGCCTGTGGCGCTACAACGGCGACATTTTCCGCCTGATTGATTGTTGTATCACTACTTTTGGCAACTGCAGGTTCTGCAGCCGGTTTTGCCGGTTCATTTTGTGCAGTCTTTGCCGGTTCTGCCGCCGGTTGAGATGGTGCCGGCTGGCTTGCAGCAGCGGTCTTTGTCGGCGCTACCGCCTGCTTTGTTTCAGGAGAAGCTGCCGGCGTTTGTGTTTTTGTTTGAGGAGCTGTTGAAGCTACTTCCGTATTATGGCCGCCCGGAATAATTAATGATTGCCCGACACGGATTGCACCATTGCTCAAACCGTTAGCACTTTTAAGCGATTCGACGCTTACACCGGTTTTCCGCGAAACACTATAAAGTGTGTCGCCGCTTTGTACGATATAGCTACCATTTTTCTTTGATGCCGATTGTGAGGGCATTGACGAAGACGATGATGACATCTGCCCAAGATTGTGCGGCGGTGTCCCTAAGACCTGACCAGCTGATGCTACCTGCGTTGGCTGGGAAGGAGAAGAACTATAAGTCGGTTGGGATTGTGACTGGGCTGCCTGATAGGAAGGCTGACCGGCTACCGGCGGCAACTCGCTGCTCTGGATTGAGCCGGTGGTTTGCGGCATTTGTTGGTAACCGGCTTGTTTGTTGATCGCCTGTTGTTGATTGGCGGTAGCACCGGTATAAAAACTGTCGGTAAACCGTTGAGTACCTGAACTACATCCAGCGGCAAAACCAGCTAGGATGAACAATGCCGCTGTTCGAAGATAGCGGTGCGAAGCTTTACTCATAACTTTCAAACGCATGTTTTTTGTCCATTTACCCGATACTCAACTATAGCCATTAAAACGTGTTAATGTTACTCGACGGTTAAAATTTCGATTAAGGTTAAAAAAAATTATTGCCCGTCGAAATAGACCCCCTGCCTCATGAACTGATCACAAGCACATATTATTATATATAATTTACGAGGAGTTGAAAAAAGCCTATCAGAGGGATTAAGCCTTTTTGTCGTCTGACGATTTTCAATATAGCTATTGATTTTTGGAAACCATGTTTCCGAGAAAATCACAGAATAGCTGCAACGCCTTCGATGAAGGGTTGGTAGCGCACTCTGAACATATCTGTCCTCTCGAACCTGCTTCCGGTCTTGCGATAGCGTACAACCATCTGTTCGCCTTCGTCCGGTCCGATAGCTTCGATAAGCACACCATTGGCTGCCAACAATTCAAGAAATTCCTGTGGATCACGATTACGTGATGGCCACACCAATATCCGGTCATAAGGACCTGACCCCGACAAAGCGCGGCTGCCGTCCATTTGTCGTAAAACAATATTATCTATTTCCAGTGCGTGAAATCTCTGACGTGCAATGTCGCATAAAGTTTTATATCTTTCGACCGTCGTTACTCGACCCGCAAGTCTTGCAATCAAAGCAGCGGTAAAGCCCGAGCCAGTTCCGATCTCGAGCACACGATGTTTCTTTTCAAGAGACAATGCAGAAATAATATATAATTGTTCTTCAAGCCTCTCGATATATTCGCCGCATTCTATCGGGATAACCTTATTCTCATAAGCACTGTCGGTAAAAGGCGCCGAAACAAAGTCCCGACGCGATGTGCGCTCAAGGGCTGCAAACAAAGCCATGTCATCAAGCCCCCTGCCCCGCATTTTCAGGACAAGGCTTATCAGTTCTTCCCGTTCCGACATAGGGGGCACAGCTTCCATCCCTCTATTTTCCCAAGAGCGCTTTTTCTAATACATCCAAAAATCTATGTGCTGTCAGATCAAGTTCTATCGGAGTAACAGAAATAGCCTTCTCCTGAAGCACATCAATATCTGTTTTTTCCTTGTTCTTGCCTTTTCCTCTACTGAAATACATCCAGTAATAAGGTAGGCCACGACCATCAGCGCGTTTATCGATAAGTATCTGGTGTCCGCGGTTACCAAGCGGAGCAACAGACAATCCTGTCACCTCGTCAGCTTCGCAAGCAGGGAAATTCACATTGAGCAAAACACCTTCGGGAAGCCGAATTTTTACGAGCTTTTTCAAAATAGCCGGAGCAAGAGATAAAACTGTATTCCAAGGAATATTGTCGCGATTCGTTTCGTGCAAAAATTCTTGTGAAAGAGCAATCGAGCGGATTCCCTGCAGCATCCCCTCTACCGCACCCGAAACCGTTCCCGAATAGCTTACATCGTCAGCTAGATTACCTCCGGCATTAACCCCCGAAAGAACAAGATCGGGCAGTTCCGGCATAATATGCTTGACCGCCATAATGACACAATCGGTGGGAGTGCCTTTCAAAGCAAAATGTTTTTCATCAATTTGACGCAAACGTAAAGGCTCTGAAATTGTCAATGAATGCGAAACACCACTTTGATCTTCTTCCGGAGCGACAACCCAGACATCATCAGAGAGTTGACGGGCGATCTGTTCAAGAATTTTCAGCCCTTCCGCATGAATGCCGTCATCATTGGTTAGCAAAATACGCATATTGAAGTTCCCTGAAATTTTTACGCTTCAATCCGTTCCAATCCACCCATATAAGGGCGAAGAACGTCCGGTATAACTACAGAACCATCTTTTTGCTGATAATTTTCCATAACTGCAATGAGACAGCGCCCGACGGCAACGCCAGAACCATTCAGAGTATGAACAAAGCGCGTCGATTTTTCGCCTTCTTTGCGATAACGCGCATTCATACGCCGCGCCTGAAAGTCACCACATACCGAGCAGCTCGAGATTTCGCGATAGGTATTTTGCCCCGGCAACCACACTTCAAGGTCATATGTTTTGCGGGAACTAAATCCCATATCGCCGGTACATAAAGTAATTGTCCGGAATGGAAGACCCAGACGTTTTAAAATATCTTCAGCGCACCCTGTCATGCGTTCCAATTCATCCAAAGAACTGTCTTCGTCGGTAATAGACACCATTTCGACTTTCCAGAACTGGTGTTGGCGCAACATACCGCGCGTATCACGACCGGCAGCACCGGCTTCCGAACGGAAGCACGGGGTCAAGGCAGTGACGCGAATCGGGAGCTTTTTGGCGTCCAGAATATCGCCTGCAACGAGATTCGTCAGTGGTACTTCTGCCGTTGGAATAAGCCAACGCCCGTCTGTTGTCTCAAACAGGTCTTCGGCAAATTTGGGCAGTTGGGCAGTGCCGAAAAGCGCGCTGTCACGAACGAGAACCGGAACTGAAACTTCACGATAGCCATGTTCCAGCGTGTGGACATCAATCATGAATTGGCCAAGTGCCCTTTCGAGACGGGCAAGCTGTCCCGACAATACTGTGAAACGTGCGCCGGAAAGTTTCACCGCACGATCAAAATCCATTTGGCCGAGTTTTTCACCAATTTCGAAATGTTGTTTGGGTTCGAACGGGAAAGACGGTGGTGTTCCCACCTTATAACGTTCGACATTGTCATTTTCGTCGCGCCCTACCGGCACATCGTCAAGCGGAATATTAGGAATACGGGACAGTGCGTCATCAAGAGCGGCTGTCAGCTCTTTTCCTTTTGTCTCTGCTGTTGAAAGGAATGTTTTGAGTTCTGCCACTTCCGACTTCAAGGCTTCGGCCCGGTCCTTATCACCGGATGCCATAGCCTGTGCAATTTCTTTTGAAGCGGCATTGCGTCTTTCCTGCGCAACCTGAACGTGAGAAACGTGATTACGACGCTCAAGATCAAGCGCTATCAGTTTCTCTGCCTGTGGTTCGGCACTACGTTTTGCCAAAGCTTCGTCGAGTTTCTGCGGATTTTCTCGAATCCATTTGATATCAAGCATCAAGATATTCCTGTACAAATTTTTTTAATTCTATTTCTGTTCTTAAACCACAATGGCCTAATCAGGAAGCCTTGTTATTTTGTTTTGCCTGTTTCTTTTCAATCCAGCGTGAAACAATAATAGAAACTTCATAGAGCAGAATTGTCGGAAGAGCGACGCCGAACATCGTAAAGAAATCGGAAGGTGTCACCATTGCCGCCACAACAACGGCAATCAGAATTGCCCATTTCCGTTTGGAAACCAGCATTTTCGACGTAATAAGTCCGGCTTTTGTCAACAGGCTGGTCACAAGAGGAAGCTGGAAAATAAGTCCGAATATGAGAATGAAAGATTGCATGAAGCTCAGATAATCGGAAATACGTGCAATAAATTCAACTTTCAAATGAGAATCAGGCAATAATTGCTGTGACAGTGAAAACCACAACATCATCGGTGCAAGCACACAATAAACAAATGCTCCACCTAAGAGAAACAATACCGGCGCACTGATGAGAAATGGCAAAAAAGCGCGCCTCTCGTTGCGATAGAGGCCCGGCGCAATAAAGCTGTATAACTGGAACGCAAGATAGGGAAATGACAAAATGACACCGCCAAAAGCTGCAAGCTTCATTTTGGTCAGAAAAGTTTCCCAAACCTGTGTTGATTGCAAACGGATGCTGTCAGGATTACCACCCGAAATTTTCATTGCCCATTGATAAGGCCACAACAGAAAATTCAGAATATAATCCTTGACGAAAAAGCAAATAATAAAGGCAATGGCGAATGCAATCAAAGATACGATGATGCGGTGACGCAACTCGATCAAATGATCCAGTAGCGGTGCCGAGCTTGCTTCGACTTCGTCTTCATCCTCATGCACGATGATTTTTTCCTATTTTATTCAAACGTCCGCAGTGGTTGTCTTTTTGCCCCCTGAAACAACCTTTTTTACAGTTTTCTGTTCTTGTGCAGAAGCTTTTATAGCCCCGCTTATATTGGCCTTTTTCGACGATGACGGTTTAGCCGTCGCAGAAACCTTACGCTTAGCCGCCGTTTTCGGTTTGGAAGTTGTGGACTGTTTTTCTGTTATCTTGCCGTTAGCCGATTTTCCAGCTGTCGGCTTTGCTTCTTTCACTTCAGGCGATGTTTGCGTTGCCGGATGTTCCTCCGTTGCCACACTGTCACCTCCTGCAGAGGCTGTTGTAACTGTTGCTGACTGGAATTTTTCATCATCAACTATTCTGACAGAGCTTTCCGTTTCTCTATTCGACGTAACAGCTTGCGAATTTGATTTGTCCGATGCTCTATCAGCTTCACCTGATGATTTATTATCCGATTGTTCCGAAGATTGATCGTTTATGCTTGATGTCTCTGCATCCTGATGCCCATCAATACTCGCTTTGACATCTTTTGCGACGTCTCGAATAGGATCGAATATTTCGGTTAGCTTTTTGCGAGGATCAAGGTCCTTTACATCGGTAAGAGTTTTTTGCAAATCATCAAGCTCGGCTTCATGCATAGCTTCGTCGAATTGGCGACGGAACTCGTTTGCCGTCGTGCGCATACGCGCCGTTGCCTTGCCGATCGCTTTTAACATTTTCGGCAAGTCTTTCGGGCCGACCACAACAATCAGCACGATAAGGATGACAATAAATTCCGGTCCATCAATTCCGAACATTATTCAAAGACCCTTTCCAATAAGAAAGGCTTTCTCAAGAAAAGCTCTGACAACAAAAAACTTTACGATTTCGTCGTTTTACGTTGAGTTGTTTTAGCTTTCGATTTTGTTGAACGGGATGCAGTTTTCGCTGCCGCCGGTTTACGGGTACTTGCTACACGTTTGGCCGGCTGAACCGTTTCTTCCGGCTGAACATCAATGGTTTTGATTTCCGGCCGCTCTGCCGGTTGTTGAGCTTCAACCTCGTCATCGTCTTCTTTCAGACCTTTTTTGAAACTCTTGATACCTTTGGCAAAATCGCCCATGAATTCCGAAATTTTACCACGACCGAATAGGACAAGAATGATGAGTAGGATCACTATGAGGTGAACAGGTGAAAGGAAATTTCCCATTATGTACTCTCTTCAATGCTGGAACTGTCTTAATGTGTACTTTTAGACACTTTTTTCAAGTCTTTTAAACACAACCACGTGTATTTACATTTTTTATTCCCAAACAAGGTGATTTTAAGATTTTTCTTCCCGATCAAGTGGACTTAAAAGTCCTAATTGTTCCAAATTGATATCTTCAAGCGGTTCTTCTTCATCGGTCAGAATATCCGGATCGGCAGTTGGTGATGGCATACGGAAACTTGATGGTAATCTTGACGATAAAAGACCTGCACCTTTCAGCTCTTCCATCCCCGGTAAATCCGAAATTTCCGGCAGGCTGAATTCATCCAGAAAAGCAAGGGTCGTTCCGTAAGTGACCGGTCGTCCCGGAACGCGCCTCCTTCCACGAATTTTCACCCAACCTGCTTCCATCAGCACATCCAACGTGCCTTTCGATGTTTCAACGCCTCTGACGTCTTCTAGTTCCGCACGCGTTATCGGTTGATGATAGGCAATAATTGCCAGCACTTCCAAAGCAGCACGGGAAAGTTTCCTTGGCCGCTCTTCTTGCCTGTTCAAAAGAAAGGCAAGATCGGGCGCTGTCCGGAAGGCATAAGCATTACCTACTTTAACGAGATTGACCCCGCGTTTTTGGTAATCCTGTTTCAAAACATCCATAATCGCTGCAATATTGGCGCCCTTAGGAAGCCGCTCTTCCAAAGCGCGATCAGTCACAGGTTCGCTCGACGCAAAAACAATTGCTTCGGCCATGCGAACAAGTTCGGGCGTTATGTTGAGCTCGCCATTTTTATTTTTTTCTGCGTTTTTTTGTTCAGCCATCTTGCTTGCTTTCGGACTTTGCCCCGCCCCCGATATTTATGGTCTTCGGCCCATCAGCCTTTTTGTGCGCACGAAGATAGATCGGAGCAAAAGGCGCAGCCTGACGGATATCAAGCTGCTTTTCTCTCACCATTTCAAGACTTGCCGCAAAAGTGCTGGCCAATGCAGTGCGACGTTCATAAGCTGTCGGGATAAAAGCAAATAGAAACTTGTCTAATGCCTGCCAATCTTTTGCTTCGCCCATCAACCGCACCAAGATTGCGCGCGCTGCTTTTAGCGACCAGACCTCTCTCTTTCCTACTTCGACGCGTTTCACAGCCTGCCTTTGGCGCAAACCGGCATAAGCCATCAACAGATCATAGAGCGATACATCATAGAGGTGCTTTTTTTCAACCACCACCATTTCCGGATTGGCGCGCTTGAAAATATCACGTCCCAAACGGTTACGGTTTACAAGCTGTCCTGCCGCTTCGCGCATGGCTTCAAGCCTCTGCAAACGGAATTGTAACAATCCGGCTAGTTCTTCGCCACTTTCACCTTCGTCATCCGACCGCTGCGGCACCAGAAGACGGGATTTGAGATAAGCAAGCCAGGCGGCCATCACCAGATAATCGGCCGCGAGATCGAGTCTCAATTCATGTGCTGTTTTAACGAAATCAAGATATTGTTGTACAAGTTCGACAATGGATATATGTGCCAGATCGACTTTCTGGTTACGAGCCAATTGTAACAATAGATCAAGCGGGCCTTCAAACCCTTGAACATCAATAACCAATGTCGGTTCACTGACGCCGTGTTCCTCATCCTGTTCCCAAATCGGTTCCATTGCTTTTTGAGCACGGTTTCCGTTCGCGTTTTTTAATTTCGGATTAGATTTTTTGTCGTTTTGAGCCAAATCCGATACCTCTTAGCTTAACGCAAGGAGATTTTGAAATTCCTCCCGCAATGCCTTCTCGTCAGTTTGATCGGGTTTGCCAACCCAATTGGTTGCATTTTGCGCGCGCTCGAGCGATTTACCTTCAAGCCAAGGCGTTGCTGCAGCGATTTTTTGCATTTCTTCTTTTTCGCCATTGCAATGTAAAACGAGATCACATCCGGCTTCGAAAGCCTCTTTTGCCAAATCACCCAGATCGCCTGAAAGCGCCTTCATCGATAAGTCATCCGTCATCAACAAGCCGTCAAAGTCAATCTCTTTACGAATAATGCCGCCCACGACCTTTTTTGACAAGGTTGCCGGTTTTTCGGCATCAACGCTTTCATAAACAACATGCGCCGTCATTGCCACCGGAAGATCGGATAATGCCTCGAACGGGGCAAAATCATTAAGACGTAAAGTCTCCAGTGACGCATCAACACGGGCAAGGCTTTTGTGGGTGTCGCATAATGCACGACCGTGCCCGGGAATATGTTTCATGACCGGCAGGACACCGCCTGCCTTCAACCCTTCTGCGGCTGAACGTCCCAACGCTATGACGGTTTTATAGTCATTGCCATAAGCACGTGTACCAATGACATTATCTGCTCCTTCAATCGGCACATCAAGAAGCGGCAGGCAGTCGGCATTTATTCCCAACCGGCGCAGATCAAATGCGTGAAGACGTGACATGATAAAGGTTGCACGCACCCCTTTTGCTTTATCCTTTTTATAGAGTTCACCTAATGTTGCCGCCGGCGGATAATCGGGCGCTAGCGGCGCACGCAGCCTTTGAACACGTCCACCTTCCTGATCGATGAAAATAAAAACATCCTCTCGGCCACTTGCCAAGACGAGCGAAGAGGTCAATTGTTTAACTTCGTCGGCCGAACCGATATTTCTTGCAAAAAGAATGAAAGCCCAGGGGTGGTTTTCTGCTATAAAATCTTTTTCGGCCGCCGTTAGGCTAAGGCCTGATACACCAACAATCATAGCTTTCATATTTTGCATAGTCCTTAACTGTTTCGCCGTCTCAAGGCGCCTTTCCGAAATCAATTATAACGACTCTATAGCATTTTTCGAGTATTTGCCGTGACTTAATTAACGTTGCGTCTTGGCGGAATTATCAAGCTTTTTCACCCAGACTTTTATATCGTGAACGGCTATGCCGCCATTAGGAGCCGGTGAATCTGCTCCGGTCAAAACATTTATCCCTTCTCCCCGAACAAAACTTGAATTGGCAAACAATCCTTGTGAGACCACAACATGTCTTTTCAAGCCTTTAAACAATTTTGCATGAAGCGCCACACTACCGCGTTGATTGCCTATCTCGACAAGATCGCCATCCGCAATACCATAAATTGCTGCATCATCGGGATGGATCATGAGCGTTGGGCGCACTTCTTTCAATAAAGATGTCGGCGATTCCGAAAATGTCGAATTCAGAAAATTATGTGCGGGCGATGTTACAAGTTTGAACGGATGTTCTTCATCCGCTTTTTCAATAACATCCCACTGATCGGGAAAATCGGGCATTTCTTGATACGGCCCTTGATATCCCATCGTATCAGGGGGAGTGTCGGGAGCTTTATAGCCGGTCCATTGTGCCTTGAAACGGAATTTCCTGTCAGGCCAGGCAAAACCGTTCAGAAAATGGGCGCGTTCAAAAGACGGCTGAACGTCAAGCCAGCGTTTTTCCTTAAGTTCTTCATAAGTCCCGCGGTGTGACGCTCTCAACATATTATCGATAAGTTCAACGGCTGTTTTATCGAACCCCGCCATGTGACCAAATCCGAGCCGTTTTGCCAATTCGTTTATAACATAAAGATTTGGCTTTGGTCCGACCGGAGGTTCAATCAACTTCGGCCCTAAAAGAATATGTTGTTGGCCACCTGCCCGATAAATATCATCATGTTCGAGAAACATTGTTGCAGGTAGCACGACATCGGCCATTTTAGCGGTATCCGTCATAAATTGCTCATGAACCACTGTAAAAAGGTCCTCGCGTGCCAAACCTTTGTGGATCAACCGTTGTTCGGGCGCAACATTTGCCGGATTGGTATTCTGGATAAACAAAACGGTTACAGGCGGGCCACCATAAAGTGTTTCTTTATCGCCAAGCAAAATTCTGCCGATTTTCGATTGATCAAGCGAACGGATTTTCGGATCAGCGAAAGCCGTTCCTTCCACTTCATTTTTGTTAAGAGCAAATATCGAAGCGTTGGAATAGAATGCTCCACCACCTTCATATTGCCATGCTCCCGTAACTGCGGGCACCGAAAGCGCTGCATGCATTGCAACCGCGCCGTTACGTTGTCTCGTAAAACCGTATCCCAGCCGGAAGAACGTGCGTTTGGTTGTGCCCACCCAATGGGCGAAAGTTTCTATCTCATCGACGGATAGGCCGGTAATTTCGGCCGCCCATTGTGGCGTTTTTGTTTTCAAGTGGTGTTCAAGCCCGTGCGGGTCATCGCTATAGCGTTCGAGATATTTCCAATCGGCAAAACCATCCCGAAACAATATATGCATAACGGCACAGGCCAAGGCTGCATCGGTTCCCGGCCTTAAAATCAAGCCAAGATCGGCCTGACGCACCGTTGCACTCTCGAAAACATCAATAGCAACAATGCGAGCATGGTGGTCTTTACGCGCTTTGGTGACATGGGTCATAACATTGACCTGCGTACTTGCCGCATTGGTCCCCCAGATCACCACAAGATCGGATTTTTCCATTTCGCGCGGGTCGACACCCGCAATTCTGCCCGTGCCGGCAAAATAACCGGTTGCCGCAGTATTGGTACAAAATGTCGAAAATTGCCGCGAATATTTTCCTGCGTGGCGCAAACGATTGATTGAATCGCGCTGCACCAACCCCATGGTTCCGGCAAAGAAATAAGGCCATATCGTGGTTGAATCGTATTTTCTCTCTGCCTTTTGAAAGTTTTTGGCTATGAGGTCGAGTGCGTCAGACCATGAGACTTCCTGCCAATTACCCTCGCCCTTGGGACCCTTTCTGACAAGTGGTTTCAACAATCTTGCCGGATTGTGTACACGCTCGCTATAGCGAGCGACTTTTGCACAGATAACGCCTGCTGTGTAAGTGTTGTCTTTTGCTCCCCTAATCCGGCCTATTTTTGTTGGGGACAATAATTCCACATCAAGGGCACAGGTTGAAGGACAATCATGGGGACAGGCTGTATGACCAATTACTACGTTGCTCATGGCAATTCCGACTCAATCAATGAAAACGGATGTATTTAACAATTTTACTATTTTCAGGCTAGTCTTACAGCAATGACGCCAAGGACAATGATGATCGAGGCAATAAAACGTGAAAGGCTCACATATTCACGCAAAACGAGATAGGATAAAATAACAGCAAAGACTATCGCGCTTTCGCGTAAAGCGGCAACCAGTGCCACCGGCAACTTTGTCATTGTCCAAAGTGCAAGACCATAAGACCCGAGTGACAAAAATCCACCAACAAGACCGATTAACCAATAACGTTTAAAGTGGCTCAAAAATGGTTGACGTGTTTTATGATTGAAAAGTTCAAAAACAACTTTCACCAGGCCGATCAGAAAAAATATCCATAAAATATAGGAAACCGGCGCACCCGATAGTCTGACACCCATCCCGTCAAGGAGAGTATAAAAAGCTATAAAAGCCGCCGTCAGCAAAGAAAGTGGAATGATAGATGGGTCTATTCTATTGCTGCGTCTTACTGCTTCAACCGCCAAGGTCAGCACTCCCAACGAGATAAGAATAACGCCGCACCACGCCACTATTGACAATTTTTCGCCGAGAACGGGCCCGCTAAAGAGTGCGACGAAAAGCTGTGCTACACCGCGCATCACCGGATAAGACTGGCTTACATCTCCTTTTTGATAAACGATTCCGACAAGCACCATATAGATGACCTGCACAATGACAGAAATGAGCAAAAACGGCAGGCTCGCAAGTGACGGTAAGGATTGAAAAGGAATTCCCGCAAGTGCTAGAATAGAAGAACCCGCCATGAAGACCGTAATATTGGCTTTTGCCTCACCGGTTAACTTTAATAGGATGCTCCATAGCGCATGCATCAATGCAGCCAAAAGCACAAGTGACACCATCAAGCCCGACATCTGGCATACTTTCCGGTTACCAAGCCGATAAAATGGAAGTTTACGAAGAAAAGTTCAAGTTAGTACAAAAAATTAGAAAATCAGATTCAAAGACCTCTATCAAGTCAGGTTAATTTTGTGTTAAAAGCTTCCCACATAAAAATTGATTTGCAGAAAAGAGTCGATGTCCATTTTCTTTTATCTGCTCATCAAACCTCATTGAAGGATATTTGCTTTTTCCAATTGTGACGGACCAGAACTTGCTTAATAATCTTACGGTCTGTCCGGGCTATCGAGATCTTTAAAATGAACAGACGCTTTTTCCTTCTCTCGGCACCTCTTTTTCTTGCCGGTTGTACTTTTCGCCACCCCTTACCCAAAATGGTTCCGATTGATACCGGCGAGCCGGTAACGACAACGACCTATGTTGTAAGGCGACACAAGGCAAAGCCGAAGGTTATGCCAAAAAAGAAAAAGGTAAGTTACGGCGAATATCCGGTAAACGAAAAATACGCATCCATGTATGCGGCTACGACCGATAACGGTTTTCCTGTCAATGCGGTTGATACAAGTCGTATCAATCCCGAATATCTGCGCCATGAAGTGGCGTTCCATATGCCTTATAAGCCGGGAACCATTGTTGTCGATCCAACCAACTTTTTCTGTTATTTTGTGCTTTCCGAAGGACGCGCCATGCGCTACGGCGTCGGCGTTGCGCGGTCGGCCGCTGCCGATTTTCAGGGAGAAGCAACAATCGGTCGCAAAGCGGTATGGCCAACATGGCACCCGACTTCAAGCATGGTACAAAAACAGCCTCAAAGATATGGCCATCTGACTGATGGCATGAAAGGTGGCCCGGGCAATCCGCTGGGTGCCCGCGCCCTTTATCTCTATAGAGGCGGAACAGACACACTTTTCCGTTTGCATGGAACAGTCGAACCCTGGTCAATCGGCAAGCGTGTATCATCGGGATGTATCCGCTTCCTCAATCAGGATATTATTGATCTTTATAGCCGTGTGCCGGTGGGAACCCGTGCTGTTGTTTTGCCGCATAAAATCGGCCTCGGCTGATATCAGAAACGGTTAGAACAAAATAATGAATTATCGTCATATCTATCATGCGGGCAATTTTGCCGATGTGTTCAAACACATCATTATCGCCCGCATCATCGAATACTTAAAAAAGAAAGACCATGCTTTCCGCGTGATTGATACACATGCTGGTATCGGCGTTTATGACCTTGCTTCGGAAGAGGCACAAAAAACCGGTGAATGGATTGACGGTATCGGACGCATCCTTGATCGGCCGGTTCAACCCGACATCGAATTGCTCATCAAGCCGTGGCTTGATGTTGTAAACGATCTTAATGGTGAAAAAAGCAGAAAATTGACCCGTTATCCGGGCTCCCCTTACCTCGAGCGGAAGCTCCTAAGGAAACAGGACCGCTTAACGGCAATAGAGCTTCATGAAGCCGACTATAAAAAATTGGCGAATAATTTTGCCGGTGACTATCAAACACGCGTCATCCATCTCGACGGATATCTTGCGCTCGGTGCCCACGTGCCGCCAAAAGAAAAGCGCGGACTTATCGTTGTTGATCCGCCATTTGAAAAAACCGACGAATTCGAACGGCTTATTGAAGGTCTCGAGAAAGCATATAAGCGCTTTTCCGGTGGAATCTATGCCCTTTGGTACCCTGTCAAACATTATAATGAACTCAATTGGTTCATGAACGAGTTGAAAAGCACTTCAATACCGAAAATCTTGCGGCTGGAGCTTAGAATCAAACAACGCTCCGAAATGCCCGGACTTGATGGCTGTGGTATGATTATTGTCAATCCACCTTATGTGTTGCCCCAGGAAATGAACAAGCTCAAAGCATTTTTGCTTGATCGCCTCGGCGTGGACAAACATGCACAATTAATCAATGAATGGATAAATGGTGAAGCTGTTTAACCTTGACGGATTTAAGACAATGAAACATATTGAGCCCAGAAATGGTCAACGTGGAATAATCATGCAAAAGTCATCGTTCTTTAACGCAAGTTTTCGCAAAGTTTTGTCTTTCTCGGTTTTCGGGCTTGGCTTCTATGCCTGCGTGAATTCTGCAACAGCAGCCGATTTGGCGGCATCATTAGCCCCTCAATCGCAAGCTTCTACGGTCAACGATGCCGGTGTGTGTGGTTATAAACGCATTCTCTGGGAAGTCGGCTACAAGTTCCGCCAAGAAGTGCATAACGTGCCCGGTTTGCCGGTCGTTCATATTGATCAGGTGAAAGATATAGAAATGACTCGGGGCGAAAACCCGGCAACAAAGCTCAATATCCCCCGTCAATTTTGCCGCGCGACAGCCATTATGAATGACGGGTCGAGCTATCCGCTTTATTATATGGTGGAATATGGCCAAGGCTTTACCGGTGTCGGTGGCTATAATGTCGAATTTTGTGTTGAAGGTTTCGACAAATGGCGAATTCAGGACGGTAACTGTCGCGCAGTCAAATAATAGATAAGCCTGTTGCTGATCTTCCAATCTTTATTGTGCCAAAAAATTCTGCTGAAAATCTCTTTTCTGTTGCGCTGTCACAAGATAAACGGGCTTCTATAAAGCGTTTTGGCGGCTTGGCTTCAAGATAATCGTTTTTGGAAAATTCGTGAGGGTCAACTCTCCCGAACGAATGCCCTTGTTATCGGTGCTCATGCAAAAATTTCCGGCGGGAATTGGTTTTCAGTCCATCTTGAGAAGATCGTTGCCAACAAGCTCAGTAACTTCTTCGAACTCTGGCCACAGCCCACAACTTCACTTTTATAGCCTTTTCGAAAGGCAAAAAATGAAATGGAATGCGGGAAAGCAGAAAAGAGGATGGCCGCTACCGACCTTCAAGCGCTTGGCTACAAACAACCATACTCTTCAGAAAACAGATGAGCTTTTTTCGAGCCGTTTGCCTCGGTTTTCTGGGGCTCATTTTCCAAGTCTTGTAAGTTTTACAATTATCTGTCGATGAAAGCAGCATTCCATTGATAGTAATGTGCTATGAGCGCCTTATGGCTGCATAAACTTGAAAATTCTTTTCTCTCAGCAAATGATTGATTTGTTTTGTGATTTTACAAGCCTTGATTTCAGCAGAAAATATCGCCATTTTGGATTGTAAGGTTTTAAACTTGGCGAGAGTTCGAGCGTTACAAAAAATTGTCAACGGGAACTGTTTGATCAAATGGAGAAGAGGCGTCCTGTCGTTCTGATTACAGGCGGTGCCAAACGTTTAGGCGCCGCAATGGCGCTTGATTTGGCTCAACATGGTTTCGATCTCGCAATTCACTATAATGAAGGGAAAAATGAAGCCGACGAGCTCGTGCGCAAACTTGAAGCTTCTGGTGCTAGAGCATTGTCTTTTCAATCCGATCTTCTGAAAACCCATGGCAAAGGCCTTCTGGAAACTGTGACAGAAAAAATGGGACGGCCGGTTGAAATCCTTGTCAACAATGCCTCTCTGTTTCTTGATGACCACATCGGCGCACTTGATATGGATATCTGGGATAAACATTTTGCAATCCACCTGAAAACCCCCGCCCTTTTGGCTGACCGTATGTTTTTTCTGTTGCCGGACAATCTGAAAGGGTTAATCGTCAATATTATCGACCAGCGCGTTTTAAAGCTTAATCCCAATTTTCTGTCATATACCCTATCCAAATCATCGCTCTGGACATTGACCAAAACTCTGGCTCAGGCACTTGCACCTCGTATCCGCGTCAACGCAATCGGTCCGGGACCAACACTTAAGAGTCCAAGACAGGACGAAGAAGATTTTTTAAGACAGGCACGGTCTGTTTTGCTCGAACATGGACCGGAATTGTCCGAATTTGGCGCAACGATACGTTATTTTTGGTGGCAAACGTCAATAACCGGACAAATGATTGCTTTAGATGGCGGCCAACATCTTATGTGGCAAACGCCCGATATTGCAGGACGAATTGAATAATTATGAAATCCTTGAATGAACAAAACACTGAGGCCGCTAAAAATCAGAAAGCGAAATCGGATGAAGATCACAATTCGGCGTCGCTGACCCCCGATATTATCTGGGATAAGGGTGGCTTCAAAAATGATGATCTGAAGCTCACCGGTGCACCACTCATTCAGGAGTTTGTTAAAAATTTGCCGAATAAACCGGGCGTTTACCGGATGTTCGACAAGGATGGTAACGTGCTTTATGTCGGCAAAGCGCGGAATTTGAAAAAACGCGTGTCGAATTACGCACGTGGGCATGGACACAATAACCGCATCGCGCGCATGATACGGGCCACCCATTATATGGAATTTGTGGTTACCAGCACAGAAACCGAAGCTCTTCTTTTAGAAGCCAATCTTATCAAGCGGTTGCGCCCGCGTTTTAATGTTCTGCTGCGCGATGATAAAAGCTTTCCTTATATTATCATTACGCGCGACACACGCGCTCCTGCTATCTATAAGCATCGGGGTGCACGCTCTCGCAAAGGAGATTATTTCGGCCCCTTTGCGTCTGCCGGTGCGGTCACAAGAACAATCAACGCCATGCAAAGGGCGTTTTTACTCAGAACATGCACCGATTCTGTCATGGAATCGCGTACCAGACCCTGCCTGCTCTATCAGATCAAAAGATGTTCAGCGCCTTGCACACATGAAATTAGTGACGCCGATTACATGAAACTTGTCGACGAGGCGGAAGCATTTCTTTCAGGAAAAAGTCAGGCTATTCAAGACAATATGGCAAAAATCATGCGGGAGGCAGCCGATAAACTCGACTTTGAAAGGGCTGCTGTCTATCGCGACCGTTTGTCGGCCTTGTCCCATATTCAGGGTCATCAGGAAATCAACCCGCAAACAGTTGACGAAGCGGACGTTTTTGCGATTGCCCAACAGGGCGGCATGACATGCATTCAGGTGTTCTTCTTCAGAACAGGACAGAATTGGGGAAATCGTTCCTATTTTCCGAAAGCTGACCCTTCGATTTCTGCTCCCGAAGTGCTCGGAGCTTTTCTTGCCCAGTTTTATGATGACAAACCGGTACCCAAACTTATTCTGCTTTCCGACCATGTTGAAGAGGAAGAACTGCTTGCCACAGCTCTTTCCGAAAAAGCAGAACGCAAAGTCACAATTTCCGTGCCACAACGGGGTGAAAGAAAGTCACTTGTTGAACATGCCCTGACCAATGCACGCGAGGCACTGGGACGTAGGCTCGCTGAAACGTCGACACAGGAGAAACTGTTGCAAGGGGTTGCCGAGACATTCGGCCTTGAAAAAGTACCGCGTCGTATCGAGGTCTATGATAACTCGCATATCATGGGAACCAATGCGGTGGGCGGTATGATCGTTGCCGGACGCGATGGTTTTATCAAGAATCAATATAGGAAATTCAACATCCGCTCGACCGATATTACACCGGGTGATGACTTCGGTATGATGAAGGAAGTTATCGACCGGCGGTTCAAAAGGCTCATCAAAGAGCATGGCATACCGGTTCCTCAAGCCGATGATAATGCTGGCAATGACGACAGTTTTCCGGCCTGGCCCGATATAATTCTGATTGATGGTGGCGAAGGCCAGATGACAGTTGTGCACGAGATGCTGAGAGAACTCGGCATTGACGATGTTGTCACGGCTATCGGCGTTGCAAAAGGTGTTGATCGCGAGGCAGGACGGGAACGGTTTTTTGTCTCCGGTCGTCCACCTTTCATGTTATCACCGCGCGACCCCGTGCTTTATTTTCTTGAGCGGCTACGTGATGAGGCTCACCGTTTCGCCATCGGTACCCATCGCATAAAACGTAAAAAAGAAATGATGAAAAATCCGCTCGACGAAGTGGAAGGCATCGGACCAGCCAGAAAACGCGCTTTGCTTGGCCATTTCGGAACTGCAAAAGCCGTTGCCGGTGCAGCAGTGGAAGATTTGATGAAAGTCGAAGGAATATCAGCAGCAACAGCTCAACAAATTCACGATCATTTTAATGAAAGATAATGCTTGTTTCTGTCAATTCTATCGCTAATTTATATATGTATCTCGATTCAATCGATGGCCTTTTTGTTAAAGAGGTATATTCGATTAATTTTTATAAAATGCAATCAATTGGCCGCTTTCTATGTTTCGCCCTAAAGCAGTCATAAGACATTAAAAGGATTGATTACGGCAGAATGAAAAATCATACTTTATCGTTGCCAAACATCCTTACATATGCACGCATTGTTGCTGTACCGCTTGTCGTTTTGTGCTTTTTCGTAGAAGGCCGTCTACAATCGACCGATACGGCACGCTGGTGGGCGGTTGTCATATTTGTGGTTGCCTCTATTACAGATTTTTTCGACGGTTATCTTGCTCGCGTCTGGAAACAGACCTCGAATATCGGTCGTATGCTTGACCCGATTGCCGATAAACTTCTTGTCTCGGCGTGTCTTTTATTGCTTGCCGCCGATGGTACAATTGCAGGATGGGCTCTCTGGGCTGCAATCATCATTCTTTGCCGTGAAATTCTGGTTTCGGGATTGCGTGAATATCTGGCGTCTCTCAAAGTAAGTGTGCCGGTTTCAAGGCTCGCAAAATGGAAAACGACAGTGCAAATGTTTTCCATTGTTTTTCTGCTTGCCGGCCCTGCTGGTGACAAAGTTATTCCTTATGCAACCGAATTCGGACTTGTCATGTTGTGGGTCGCCGCTATTCTTACTCTATGGACCGGTTGGGATTATTTCCGTGCTGGTCTTAAACACGTAATTGATTGAAGGATACGCATGAAGTTACAATATTTTGCCTGGGTTCGCGAACGTATCGGTCGCGGAGAAGAAACTCTTGAATTGCCGGAGAACGTCAAAACGGTCGATGATCTTCTGTCCTATCTCAAAACTCTCGGGGAAAATTATGCTTATGCGCTGGAGAAGCCCGAACTTATCCGCGTGGCTATCGACGAAGAACATGTCGATCACGATAGTCTGATTGGAAAGCCGCATGAAATCGCGCTTTTCCCGCCGATGACAGGTGGTTGAGCCATGGCATTCAAAATTGTTGTGCAGTCGGAAGATTTCGATATGGGAAGCGAGGTTGAAAAAATTCGCACCCTTTCGTCTTCCATTGGCGGCATTGTAGCCTTTTGTGGTTTATGCCGAAGTGAAGGCGGGCGTCTTTCTGCCCTTGAAATCGAGCATTATCCCGGAATGGCCGAGAAACGCATCAAAGAGATTGTTGATGACGCAGCGTCGCGATGGTCATTAAACGGCGCTACCGTCATTCACCGTTTCGGAACAATCAAGGTCGGCGAACAGATTGTTTTGGTCGTCACCGCCTCCCCTCACCGCAGAGAAGCTTTTGATGCGGCAAATTTCATTATGGATTTTCTGAAGACCGAAGCTCCGTTCTGGAAAAAAGAACATCTTGTTGATGGTACGCCACAAAACTGGGTTGAAGCAAAAGACGCAGATCTTCATACACAGGAGAAATGGCAAAAAAATTCCAACCTGAGAAATAGAAGATAAAAATCTATATAAACAATATTGGACGAAAACTTTTGTCTTCATATTATATGGAATTTTGAAGACTATCTTCTATTAATATAATTTTGGTGGAAGAATCACCGTTGTGCCTTATTTTTTCCCGAAAAAAAGGGTTACATTCGATCGGTCCTTGAAAGAAGCTCATCAATAGCTCTCCTTAAAAAGCATCGTTGGCAGTCAATGGATCGTTCATCAACAAGGGTTATATCACTTTATGAAACGGAATATCTTTGCGGCTCTTACATTTGGTGCAACTGCATTGGTGGGAGTTTCACTCCTTACAATCCCCTCTTTCATTATGAATACAATCGTTCCAGCCTATAGCTCTTCTCTGTCTCCTTCTATTCATGGCGATGTGACTTATCTGCAGCGCATTGCCCTGCCCCGGCATGCTTATCTTGTCGTTCAACTTGTCGATGTTACCAATGCGGAAGGACCTTTCCCCATCGTGGCGGAAATTTCCCAACAACCTGACGGTTCTGTTCCTATCGCATTCGAATTGCCACTGAGCGAGGCCAATATCGTTCCACAGCATAAATATGCGCTCCAAGCCCGCATTGCTGTCGGGGATATTTTATGGTTTGTAAGCGACGAACGAAAACCGATCAATCCGGAAGATAAAGAAGCCCGTTATGAACTGGTTCTCGGCATGGTCAATCAGTCCACGACCACTCCAAAACCGGTGTCAACAACAATTTCCGGCAGAGAGTGGAAAGTGGAGGATATGTTCAGCGCGGGTATTATCGATAACTCAAATCTGACTGTTTCTGTGGACAACAAAGCGGAAGACAAAACAACTGATAGCTTACCCAAATATCGTGTCAGCGGTAGTGGTGGTTGTAACCGTTATACCAGTTCGGTCTCAATTGATAATGATCGTGGAATTATAGCTTTCGACCCCCCTGCCATGACTTTTATGGCCTGTGCAGAGGCAATCTCGCAGCAGGAAAACCGCTTCATTGAAATGCTTGCAAAAGCAAAAACATTTATGTTTGACGATCTCGGTCGTCTTATTTTAAAAGACGAAAACGGAAATTATGTAGCCCGCCTCGTGCCGGAAATCTAAAACTTCTGCTATAATCAATAGGTTGGCCCGCTTACATATCGGCTTGTCCGAGGAAATCCGAAGAACATAGTCAAAATCAGAAAGCCCGGCACTCATGCCGGGCTTCTTCTGTTTTTATAAGTCTTGTCGCTTTAACAATTAGCCGACAATTTCAGTGCCGGAGAACCAGTATGCAATTTCTTCCTTGGCTGTTGTTGGTGAATCCGAGCCGTGAACAGAATTCTCGCCGATAGACAAAGCAAAAGTCTTGCGAATTGTCCCCTCAGCAGCATCTTTCGGATTTGTGGCTCCCATGATCTCACGGTTTTTGGCAATGGCATTTTCACCTTCAAGTACCTGAACAACAGTCGGGCCCGATGACATGAATTCAGTCAATTCGCCAAAGAACGGGCGGTCTTTATGAACAGCGTAAAAGCCTTCTGCTTCACGCAAACTCATCCAAACACGCTTCGATGCGACGACGCGTAGACCCGCTTCCTCAAGCATTTTTGTAATGGCACCCGTCAGATTACGACGTGTTGCATCCGGTTTAATCATAGAAAAAGTACGTTCTATAGCCATTTCGCCACCTTTAAAAATAAATTTCAGTTGCGTCTCTATAGACGTATAAGCGGTTTTTGCCAAGTCAAACACTTCTCTCTTGTCAAACCCTTTTCCATTAAAGGAACATTTTGACATAGAGCTTCCATTTTTTATGCATAAATGATCCGGCTTTCAGTTGACGCAATTATTAACTCGGGATCCAAACGATTTTTCTTGCGTTCATAACAAAACCCATGCAAAAGCCTGTGATTATGTTGATTTTGAACGATATTACGGTCCGTGTCGCTGGACGTCTTCTGATTGATCACTCCAGTGCAACACTTCCTACGGGGTCGAAAACCGGATTTGTCGGCCATAACGGGGCTGGCAAGTCAACGCTTTTTCGCGTCATAATGGGGGAACTCGCCCCTGAAACCGGCGATGTGACCATCCCTAAAGATACCCGCATCGGACAAGTTGCCCAGGAAGCTCCCGGCACCGAGGATTCGCTCATTTCAATAGTTCTCGCAGCAGACAAAGAACGGGCTCAATTGTTAAAGGAAGCTGAAACGGCAACCGACCCGATGAGAATTGCTGCAATCCACACCCGTCTTAGTGATATCGGTGCGCATTCTGCCGAAGCCCGTGCCGGAAGTATCCTATCAGGATTGGGATTTGATGCAGAAGCGCAACAGCGTCCTGCCTCTTCCTTTTCCGGCGGATGGCGCATGCGCATTGCACTTGCAGCGGTTCTGTTTTCCGAACCCGATCTTCTCTTGCTTGACGAGCCGACAAACTATCTCGATCTCGAGGGTACATTATGGCTTATTGAATATGTGCGTCGTTACCCTTACTCGGTCATTATCATCAGTCATGACAGGGAACTTCTCAACAGTGCAACGACCTCAATTCTCCATCTAGAAAACAAGAAACTGACACTCTGGCGCGGAAATTATGATCAATTCGAACGCCAACATGAGCAAACAAAAGAACTCCAATTGAAGCAGGCAGCCAAGCAGGAAGCCCATCGCAAACATATGGAGGATTTTGTCCGGCGTTTCCGTGCCAAAGCAACCAAGGCAAGACAAGCGCAATCGCGCTTGAAAGCATTGGAGAAACTGAAACCTATCAGCGTTTGGCAGGATGAACATGTGCAACCTTTTTCGTTTCCCTCGGCGGAAAAGACAGCTGCCTCGCCAATTATCGCACTGTCAAAAGTCGATGTCGGATATGAACCGGGAAAACCGGTATTGAAAGGTCTTGACCTCAGGATAGATAATGATGACAGAATAGCCCTGCTAGGTTCGAACGGTAACGGAAAATCCACTCTGGCAAAATTGCTAGCAGGTCGCCTTAAAGCCGAGGCTGGCACAATGACAGTGTCGCCCAATCTGAAAGTGGCGTTTTTTGCCCAGCATCAAATGGATGATTTGCGGCCGGAAGAAAATCCTATCGAACATGTGCGCCGTCTCATGCCAAATCAACCAGAGGCAAAAATCCGCGCAGCGGTTGCGCGTATGGGGCTGTCGACCGAAAAAATGATGACCAAAGCCAAGGAGCTTTCGGGTGGTGAAAAAGCCCGCTTGCTCATGGGGCTTGCAACTTTTGAAGGGCCAAACCTTTTAATTCTCGACGAACCGACCAACCACCTTGATATTGACAGTCGCGAAGCTCTCGTTATGGCTCTTAACGATTTCGAAGGTGCCGTCATTCTCATCGCACATGATCGCCATCTGATCGAAGCGACAGCTGACCGGCTTTGGCTGGTACGCAATGGTACAGTCCATCCCTATGAAGGTGATATGGACGATTATCGTAATGATATATTAGGGCTGCCAAAATCCAGGCACGCTGAAAAACAAGAGAAAGCTGCTGCGGCTCCTAAATCGAAGAACGAACAGCGTAAAGCAAATGCTGAAAAACGTGCCGGACTAGCACCACTCAAGAAACAGATAACCGATACCGAAGCTTTAATGGAAAGGCTGCAAAAACTTATCGCGCGTCTGGACGCAGAACTTGCTGCACCGGATCTTTATGCAAAATCGCCCGCAAAAGCTGCGGAACTCGCCAAAGAACGTGCCGATGCCGTTGGCCGGCTGGAAGATGCAGAAAGCCGCTGGCTAAACATGAGCGCCGATTACGAGGCCGCCATTCAATAACAAAGGTCCGGTAATTATTGAATGGAATTATAACCACATAAAATTTTTTGGACATGTCTTACAAAATTAATTGTTGAACGGCGGCTCCTTTCTTTTCTCGCTTAGTGCTGCTCACGACTCTAACAGTTTATGTTGTGCTAATTGGACATAATAGATCTATCGTTATCGAATGTCAGAGGCAAGAAACCGAAGATAATCGTTCATATTCATCAGCTTGTCGGTCATGCAACGACTAATCCATCTTTCTTACGCCAAAACCGACTTGATCAAAGTCCATCACAATCACATTTTTCTAATAGAAATTGAGGCAGTGCCCCCGTGCTGCTTCTACAATGCCATTAAAATCTCGCCGTTGTGATTTTCAGGCTCAATAAATCAATTTGTTTTTTCCTCCCAAAATGTGAACCGGAAGCTTCCGCTATTTTTCACCTGGCAGGAGAACCGCGCTGCCTGCATGAAGGTCGGTCAATCAAAAAAACAGCCATTCGGCTTTTTTATTATTTCCATATGAGGAGCGGAAAAGTTCGGTTGCTCACAACAATTTTTATCCGAACCGGACTCGACAGTTCAACGAAATTTTTATAACTATTGCAGACTGTTTTTATAATTTCATTACGTTTATTTGGGTGGAGACTTTCTTATCATGTCAACAGCTACCATCGAAGAAAATGCACAACCTCATAATTCGGTTGCGCAGATTTTGCTTGCCAGTATGATCGGTACGACGATCGAGTTTTTCGATTTTTATGTCTTTGCAACGGCAGCAGCGCTTCTATTTCCCGTGTTATTTTTTCCGAAAGGTGATCCGACTGTTGCACTTCTAAGTTCTTTCGCCATTTTTTCGGCGGCGTTCTTTGCCCGTCCTTTAGGATCAATCATCTTCGGTCATTATGGTGACAAATTAGGTCGCAAAGTGACACTCGTGGCGGCATTGCTCACAATGGGTATCTCGACTGTTCTTATTGGTTTTCTGCCGACATATGCATCCATCGGCTGGTATGCCCCGTTATTGCTGACGCTCTGCCGTTTCGGTCAGGGACTTGGTCTGGGAGGTGAATGGGGCGGCGCTGTCTTGCTGGCAACAGAAAATGCACCGAAGGAAAAACGCGGCTGGTATGCGATGTTCCCGCAACTCGGTGCGCCAATCGGACTTATACTTTCTGCTGGTACATTCTGGTTCATGTGGAATTTTTTAAGCGAAGGCCAACGTTTTGAATGGGGATGGCGGATACCCTTTATCGCTTCAATTATTCTGATTATAATCGGCCTTTGGGTACGGCTTTCCATCAGTGAGACGCCCGAATTCAAAAAAGCAATAGAGCGTGCCGAACGCGTTAAAGTGCCATTGATCGACGTCTTTGTTAAATATCCGCGAGCGCTTTTCCTCGGTAGTTTCGCCGGTATGACCACCTTTGTCTTGTTCTACCTGTGCAGCGCATATTTGTTATCCTATTCAACCCACCACCTTAACCTCACTTTCGGCCAAGCGCTTGAAATCCAGATGGTCGGTGCCGTATTCTTCGGTCTTCTCATTCCGTTTTCAGGAAAGGTATCCGACCGTATCGGACGCCGCACTCTGCTGATCTGGGTTACAATTTTTATCGGGCTTTTTTCTTTTTCCATGCCCTATCTTTTGGATGGAGGTGTGTTCGGCAGCTTCATACTTTCAGCCGTTGGCCTCGGCCTGATGGGGCTCACCTATGGTCCGATCGGCGCAGCCCTTGCATCACCTTTTCCGACATCAATCAGATATACCGGTGCATCAATGACATTCAACCTTGCGGGAATTTTTGGTGCATCATTCGCGCCTTATATTGCCGAGACACTCGTCCAGAATTTCGGCACCGCTTATATCGGTTATTATCTATTATTGTGTTCCTTTATCTCTCTGACATGTTTTGTCGGCTTTACAGACAAAGAAATTTCACACTGATAAATTGAAAATATCAAACTATTAAAAGGAACAAAAATAGCAGTGGCAGAAGAAATGTTACCACTGCTATTTTTTTCGACATAGATTTCGGTATGATTAAATTGAGTACCAAGGCTGATAAAATCGTTGCTGTAATGAATATAACATTTGCCGCAATATCGATACGTTCAATATGAAAAGTGCTGGACAGAAGATGTGTCGAGCCAATCCATGACGTTATGACAAAGCCGAAAAAAACAGCCCAAACGAGAAGTGCCAAGCGTGTAAAATTCATCGGCTGCTATTTCGTCTGGCAGATTGCAAAATCGTCCAAACGCCCAATGCGATAATGATGACAAAAACCCAACGTCCTCCGCCCGAACCATCCTCTAAAAATTTTTCCGGATAGATAAGGCCGGCAAGACCGATAAAAATTAGAATAACGGGCGTTATACGCATCAGGCTTTTTTCTCCCATCGGCGGTCTTCGGTTTGCTGCCAGTAAGTCAATTTATGATTTTTAGCCTTATAAGTTTTCCATTGTTGGCGCGTTTGAGCCAATAGATCCTCGTCATGACCGTCAAACATGACAACAAGTCTCTCGTAATTGTCGGGTTCAGTACAATTTGATCCTTCGAGCATGAAACGGACTTGTGAGCCATTCGGATTTTCTTCCCCCACGGTCAAATAAATCGGTTGGAGATTCGGGTATTTATCCCTTTCCGTGCCGTGACCGATAAAGGAATCATCCGAATAGACCCAAAGGTAAGAATCCATTGCATCACGCCGTTCGTCACTCATAAACTGGATAGTCACTTTCCAGTCGCGAGCCAGCGAACGCTCGAGAAGTCCAGGTAAGGCGTCTTCGAGCGTAGACTGTGTCAGGTGGTAGAATAGTATTTCTGCCACTTCAACCCTCGTAGCTATCCTGGATAAGACGATCAAGCAGACGAACACCAAACCCCGAGCCCCAGGACTGATTGTATTCGTTTAAGGGGGACTCAATTGCTGTACCGGCGATATCAAGATGCGCCCAGGCTGTATCGCCGACAAAACGCTGCAAAAATTGCGCGGCAGTAATGGAACCGGCGTGACGCCCACAGCTATTTCTCATATCGGCCACTTTCGAATCGACCAATTTGTCATAAGTTTCATTCAACGGCATCCGCCAGAGTTTTTCGCCGGTTTCAAGCCCTGCTTTGATCAGGTTACGAGCCAAATCGTCCTGATTACTGAATAGTCCCGCATGATCACTACCAAGCGCCACCATAATTGCACCGGTCAGCGTTGCAAGATCGACCATAATCTTTGGATTGAAACGTTCTTTGGTGTACCATAGCGCATCCGACAGAACCAAACGGCCCTCTGCGTCGGTATTAATAACCTCAATTGTCTGGCCTGACATTGACGTAACAATATCGCCCGGACGTTGGGCATTGGCATCAGGCATATTTTCTACAAGTCCGATAACACCGACAATATTGGCTTTGGCTTTTCTAGAAGCTGCAGCCTTTAGGAGACCGGTAACGGCGGCGGCTCCCCCCATATCGCCTTTCATTCCCTCCATTCCGGCACTCGATTTCAAAGAAATTCCGCCTGAATCGAAAACTACACCTTTGCCGACGAAAGCCAATGGACGATCTTTTGTTTTTCCGCCCTGCCACTGCATAACTGCCAGATAAGGTGGACGCTTCGAACCACGAGAGACGCCAAGAAGTGCCCCCATGCCCAGTTTTTTCATATCTTTTTCGTCAAGAATTTCGACATCAACGCCAAGCTTTTCAAGTTTTTCAACTTCTTTCACAAATTCTTTGGTTCCAAGAATATTGGCAGGCTGGTTGATCAGATCACGCGCAAAAAGTATAGCGTCAGCAAGTGAATTTGCCCGTTCCAGAAGTGTTTTTCCCGCTTTTTCATCTTCCAGTTGAAGAGTTATCTTGCAGGATTTTGCCTTCTTTTCTTTATTTTTTAAAACAGTTTTATAGTCGTCGAACGCGTAGCCGCGGAGCCGAATTCCGAGAATAAAATCTAGAATGCTTTGTTCTTTCAATTTTTCTCCCGCTACAGTGAGATATATGTCTGCTTCTTCGCTATCTTTCAGAGCGGAAAATGTCGCGCCACCGAGTTTCACCCAGTCATCTCCTTGTAGCCGAGCTACGTTTCCTACCCCAAGCAGCACCAACCGGTCAAAACCCTTTTTCCCATCGCAGACTTCGTCGACCAGCTCCAACTTCTCACCTTTGAAGTGACGCACTTTCATAATTCTGTCGACAAGTGCTTTCCCAACCATCTTTTCTACTTCAAAAGCACTTTTACCGTCATCGTTAACAAGAACGACAACAACGTTTTTTTTCGGTGCAGAAATCGTACTGCTTTCAATAACAATATTTTTTTGCATTCATAACTCCTGCCATCTGGTTACTGCAAAATATGGATTTGAAAAAATCCATATTGATCAAATTCTTTTTATGCCTTTTTGTTGCAAAGTGTGACTTGTTGGCACTGAATGTATTTTTTTATCACGTTTACCGCAAGATAACCCTTGCTATCTTGCAACTTATCCGTCACTTGTGGCAAAAGAAACCATTAAGAAGCGGTTAACTATTTTTTTTTGCCTCTTGTTAGACTCGTCATGCTATCAAGGGAAAAAGACATAGAGCGGTTCTAACATGGAACTTGGTTCCATAGACTCGTGGTTATTATGAACATCAATGATGAGGATGTATTATCCATCAATGCGCATTATTGAATTATACATCCTACGACGTGTTTTCGTTCTGTTTATGGCAGTGCTCCTTGCTGCTGTAGGAATCAGCTGGACTGTTCAGGTTCTGTCCAGAATTAATTTTTTAACCACCAGTGGTCAGACTCTTTTTACTATACTGCAATTCTCGTCCCTTTTTATCCCCTCGGTTATCCCGCTCGTTATTCCGTTCGCTCTCGTTATAGCCATTGCCCAGACATTATCGACAATGAACCAGGATTCGGAGCTCGTTGTCATCAATGCATCGGGAGCACCTCGCAGCACCGTCTGGAAACCGATTGTGCTGCTTGCCGTTCTTGCGGCGATATTTTCCTTTGTCATCACAAACTTCATAAGCCCGCAAGCACGTATCACAATGCGAGAAATGATGGCGACGACACATTCGGACCTCATCAATGTGTTCATACAAGAAGGAAATTTTCGTGAGTTGACAGACGATCTCTATATGGAAATCGGAGAACGCCATGACGACGGTACCATCGGAAGACTTTTTATCGCCGACCAGCGTGATCCGGCGACGGACCTCTATTATTACGCGATCAATGGCTCGGTTATCAGCAATGACACCGGAGATTTTCTCGTTCTCAATAATGGCGAAGTTCAAAGGCGCGACAATAAAGCCGGAACCATGTCTATTATCAAATTCGGCTCCTATACATTTAACTTGAGCGATTTCACAGCAAGTGACGGAACCCCAACGATATTTCCCAAGGATCGTCCGCTGGTTTATCTTTTTCACCCGGACGCCAACGATTCCTATTATCAAAGACGACCGTTACAATACACTGCCGAATTGCATCGTCGCTTCACCGACTGGCTTTACCCGATTGTTTTTGCATTGATTGCATTGGCAGTTGCGGGTGATGCACGTTCGCAACGTCAGGCGCGCGTTTCTGCATCATTTTCAGCAATTTCCCTTTCGCTTATTGTCTATGCTATCGGTTATTTTTTTGGTGACCGGTCGGATAATGATCTGGCTTACATACCGCTTCTTTACATTTTGCCGATCGGTGTTTGCGGCTTTATCCTATTTCTGTTTCTGACGAATCGTAAAATGACATTGCCCGATCAATTCGGTTACAAATTATGGAATAGTCTAAAACATTTGAAAGATAGAATTTTCCGCCATAAACAATCTGATGTAAATGGGGGTGCATCATGATTGGCTGGACATTAGGACGGTACTTCTTTTCCCGATATGTAAAGACAACAGTCTATTTTTTGCTGGGAATTTTCGTTCTTTCTCTTTTGATCGATTTTACGATCAATGCCGGAAGACTTGCTGGTTTACCCGGTTATTCTCCTTTCGGAGCGCTCGCAATATCGGCACTGCGTATACCATTCAATATGCAACAATTATTTCCGTTTGTAGCGTTGTTTTCTGCCATGGCAACGCTGATCTCTCTTAATAGAAAAATGGAACTTGTTGTAACCCGCTCTATTGGCGTATCAGCGTGGCAATTTCTTACGCCTTTATGCTTTGGCGCTTTTTTATTCGGTCTTTTCGGCGTTGTGGTTGTCAATCCCGTTGCAGCTTGGGGAACAGCACAATCGGAAAAAATTCTTTCCCAGTGGAAAGGCAAGAATTTAGAAACACCTGTGGATAAAGAACGCGTACCATGGTTAACGCAACGTACCGACTTCGGACTTACAACCATAGGTACAAAATCTGTTGCGGATGGCGGGCTGACATTGATTGATGCGACGTTCGTCGAATATAACGATGATGAAACAATCAAGGATTGGCTGAATGCATCACGAGCCCACCTCGTTCAGGGCTATTGGGTACTTGAAAATGGCGGTCGGTATAGAGCTGGTCATGAGCCTGAAACTTTTACAGAATTAAAGATTCCGAGCAATCTGCGGCCGGAATTTGTCGAAGAAAAATTAGCAGATCCGGCAACGATTCCGTTTTATGATTTGCCCCGCAAAATAGAGGTTGCCCGTTCATTCGGATATTCGGCCAATTCCTTCGATATGCAACTACAATCTCTAGTTGCACTTCCTGCGCTTCTTATTGCGATGACATTGATCGCGGCAACTGTTACATTGAAATTTGTGAGATTCGGTCAATCTCGCACGATGATTTTAGGTGGAATCATTGCCGGGTTCGTGCTTTATGTGGTTACGGTTCTTGTGCAAGCATTCGGTAAGGCGGCTTATGTGCCTCCGGTAATTGCTGCTTGGGTGCCGGTTGTTATTGCGTTATTTTTTGGTATATCCTTTTTGTTGCATAAAGAGGATGGCTAGGTGAGACAATTGACAAGTGGAATGAAAATTTCGAACAGCCTAAGGGCTCTGGCACTCAGCACCGCGTTAGGGTGCTCTCTGGGAGTAGGTGCAATTTACGTTGCCTCTGCACAAGATTTTAGTGCCATGACAGCCTCTCATGAAACTGATCCGAATGCACGCATGTTACTTTCGGCGGATGAGCTCGTTTACGATCGTGACGCCAATACCGTTACTGCCCAAGGAAATGTGCAGATTGAATATGACGGAAACCGAATCGTTGCACGCAAGGTCGTTTATAACCAGAAGACAAATCGTGTTCTAGCTGAAGGCGACGTGGAAATTGTCCAACCGGATGGTAGCAAATATTATTCGCAGCAAATTGATATGACCGAAGATTTGGGGGAAGGTTTTGTTAATTCGCTCCGAGCTGAAACGCCTGACAATACCCGATTTGCCGCAGTAAGCGCTGAACGTAGCGGCGGCCAAATGACAGTCTTCAACCGCGGTGCCTATACTGCCTGCGAACCCTGTTATTATAAGCCGGATAAGGATGTCCTCTGGCAGATTAAAGCGAAAAAGATCATATGGAATGGCGCGACAAAAACCATGCGTTTTGAAAACAGCCATTTCGAGTTTTTCGGCATGCCTGTTGCCTGGTTCCCGGTTTTCGAGATGCCGGATCCAACAGTGAAGCGTAAAACCGGTCTTTTGACACCGAATTTCGTTTTTACGAATGATCTCGGTTTTGGCGTTCGCAATTCTTATTTCTGGAATTTGGCTCCAAATTATGATTTTACGCTGTCGGCAACCGGATATACAAATCAGGGTTTATTAACGGAAGGCGAATGGCGCCACCGTTTGGAAACAGGTACATATAATATTCGTTTTGCCCATATCTATCAGGTTAATCCGGATGATTTTGACCATGATACGATCGATAGCAATAACGATAATCGTTATATGGTGGCGACAAAGGGTGATTTCCGGATCAATTCAAGTTGGACATATGGATGGGATATTCTGGCCCAGTCTGACAGGAATTTTAGTCGCACCTACGATCTTGAAGGTTACAAGAACGATGTGTTCCGTTCACAAGTCTATTTGAACGGACTTGCTGGCCGAAACTATTTCGATATGCGCTTTTATCATTTTGAAGTGCAAGATTCGATGCTCAAAGATAATCCGAGCGAACGTTACACCCGCCAGCCTTGGGTTCTTCCGCGTATAGATTATTCTTTCACTCCGGACGAGTCAGTCTATGGCGGTGAATTTACTTTCCATACAAATGTACAATCCATCTATCGTGATAAGGCAGATTTCGCTTTTGCCGATTGGCAAGGTCGTCCTCTTAACACCGCGCGACTTGCAGGCATGTCCGGCACAGACTTCCGATTGACAACAGATGTTGAATGGAAAAGGAGTCTGATCAGTCAAGGTGGTCTGGTCTTCACGCCTATTCTGGCATTGCGTGGCGATGGTATAGGTACCGATGCCCACGGTAACTATGGTGGTTACATGTCGGACGGCAGCTATAGCAAGATGGATATAGAGTCAGGCGCATTCCGTGGCATTGCAACGGCCGGTTTGGACTTGCGTTATCCCCTGCTCTTTACTGCCGGTAATTCCACCCATGTGATTGAGCCTATCGCGCAAATTTTCATTAGAAATAATGAACAATATACCGGTCGCCTTCCCAATGAAGATGCTCAAAGCTTTGTTTTTGATGCCACGACATTGTTTGAACGTGACAAGTTTTCCGGTTATGACCGTGCAGAAGGTGGAACACGTTCCAATGTCGGTCTGAGATATTCCGGTAATTTCAATAATGGTTGGTCACTTTATGGTTTGGCCGGCCAATCATTCCAGCTTTTTGGCAAAAATTCTTATAATGCAAAAGATTTTGTCAGCGTCGGCGCTGATTCCGGACTTGAAACTGCCCGTTCCGACTATGTTGCGATGATCGGTGCAAGCAATGAACATGGATTTGCCATTGCTTCGCGCGGCCGTTTTGATGATGAAACGGGTTCGATCCGGCGTGGTGAGGTCGAAGCTTCACAAACCTGGAAGCGGGTATCGCTTTCATCGCAATATGCATATATCCAAAGTCAGCCGGATTATGGTTATGCGCAGGATCGTCAAGAAGTCAGTCTTTATGGCGATTATAAATTTACGGATCATTGGTCGATTCATGCCAATTCAAGTTATGACCTCGTTTCCGATACGTTTGTGAGATTGGGCACAGGTTTGAATTATCTTGATGAATGTTTTGGCTTCAATCTCGGCTATTCCCAGACCCGTAACCCGTGGGAGAATGAACCCAAGCACACATTCGGCTTTCTATTATCCTTCCGCACCGTGGCAGATATCGGCAAAGCAATGTAACAATATTGCAAGTTACGGGCAGTTTTTTGGTAAAATACTGTTTTTGTGATATTAAAGTTTGTAACTGTTTGGAAAATAATTGGCAAAAAGTAGAAGCTGAAAACAATGAAAAAGATGAAAACACGCTCATTGGCATTAATCCTTGCGTCGATGCTCGGCGCAACTTTCTTGTCGGCTGACGCTTTTTGCGCTCCAAAAGCCTCCCAAACAGAAAGCTCGGGATTAACTGCCGTTGCTGTTATCGTCAACGGGAATGCCATAACCAATTACGACATACAAAGGCGAGCAGCATTTCTCAGACTGCAGAGAAAAACCGGCAATCTTACAGCTCAGGCTAAAGATGAGCTCATTGAAGACATGCTCAAACGCGTCGAGATGAAAAAGCGCAATATGGACGTCAGCGATGAAGAAGTCGACAAAGCATTTGCCGGTTTTGCCGAACGAAACCATATGACCGTCGCTCAATTGACAGACATGTTAGGCAAAGCCGGTGTCACTGCGGAACATTTCAAAAATTATATTCGCGTCCAAATGGGATGGGGGCGCCTTGTCAGTGCCCGCTATCGCGCTGAAGGCGGTATGGTTAGCGAGCAGGAAGCAGTCCAGCGTATGCTGAAAAATGGCGGAGTAAAACCCACTGCCAATGAATATGAGTTGCAGCAGGTGATCTTTGTTGTTCCTAATAACCGGCGTAGTGCTATATTGGGAAAACGGAAACAAGACGCTGAAATGTTCCGTTCGAAATTTTCGGGATGCGCAAATCTCAAGCAGCAAGCGACCGGTATGATTGATGTCACAATCCGCAATCTTGGTCGTGTCCTTGAACCACAATTACCTGAAGAGTGGGAAAAAGCGGTCAAAGCAACACCTGCTGGTCGTATGACACCACCGCAAGAAACACCAAGAGGTGTTGAAGCTCTAGCCGTCTGCAATATTAAAAAAGTTTCCGATGATAAGGTGGCCCAACTGGTCTTCACCGTTCAGGACAATGAAAAATCCGGAGACAAAAAAGCTGAAGATCTCAGTGCAAAATACGTCAAGGAACTGCGGGACAAGGCCCGCATTGAGAACCCCTGATGATGCCACTTGCGGTTAGTGGTGGTGATCCCACTGGCATTGGATTGGAAATCGCTCTGAAGGCATGGTTGTTGCGCCAGTCTCGCCATGTACCACCATTTTTCATCCTTGCCGACCCGGATATGACAAATGAGACGATATCTGCGTTAAAGATTGATGTTCCTCTAATAATCGTTGAACCCGATGCCCTGACAGATGTCGCGTCCTTGTTTAATGATAATTTTCCGGTCCTCAAGCTCAATAACCGCCAGTCCGGTAAACTCGGTCATCCGTCTTCAACAAATGCAGCCGGTATTATCGAAGCAATCGAACGGGGCGCCCGCCTCGTTAACGCCCATAAAGCCTCAGCACTTGTTACGTGCCCGATAGCGAAAAATGTGCTTTATGATGCCGGTTTTCATTTCCCCGGACATACGGAATTTTTGGCTGATCTCGCGAAACAGATGAATGGGAAGACATATCAACCCGTCATGATGCTTTGGGGGCCAGAGCTAAAAACAATACCTGTAACAGTCCATATTGCACTTGAAAAAGTTTCCGGTTCTCTGTCGAAAGAGCTTCTGGTTAGTACCGGTCTCATAGTCGCCCATGATCTGCGTGAACGATTTGGGATCAATAAGCCGAGACTTGCTATAGCCGGTCTAAACCCCCACGCAGGAGAACGCGGAGCAATGGGAAAAGAAGAAAGTACGATAATTGAGCCGGCAATAGAAATATTGCGTTCCCATGATATCGATGTTATCGGCCCTTTCCCCTCGGATACGATGTTCAACGTCAGAGCAAGAAAGAATTATGATGTTGCACTATGTATGTATCATGATCAGGCACTCATACCGGTGAAAACAATCGGGTTCGATGATACGGTGAATGTTACTTTAGGATTGCCCTTTATTCGTACTTCACCAGATCATGGAACAGCCTTTGACATAGCTGGTAAAGGGATAGCTTCACCGGACAGTTTTATTGCTGCATTAAAACTTGCTCAAACGCTTGCAACAAATGCCCGCCATCATGACAATTGATTCACTTCCACCGCTGCGGGAAATTATCGCGAAATTCGGTTTACAGGCTAAAAAATCGCTTGGCCAAAATTTCCTTTTCGATCTTAATTTGACATCCAAAATTGCCCGGCAAGCCGGTGATCTTTCTAGCAAACCGGTTCTGGAAATCGGTCCGGGCCCAGGTGGTTTAACACGCGCTTTATTGGCTCAAGGGGCTATTGTTACTGTTATAGAGTGCGATACACGATGTGTTGGTGCTCTCAAAGAAATCTCCGAGATTTATCCGGATAAACTTCGCATCATAGAAGGAGATGCTTTAAAACAAGATTTTAATGCCCTTTTCAACACAAACGAAAAGCCAGCTATCGTTGCCAATCTTCCTTATAATATCGGAACAGAACTTTTAACCCGCTGGCTTTTGACCGAGCCGTGGCCACCGTTTTATCAATCCATGACATTGATGTTTCAAAAAGAAGTTGCTGAACGTATTGTCGCCCTTCCGGACACGCCTCATTATGGACGGCTCAGCGTTCTTACCGGATGGCGAGCTCTTGCACGAATAGCATTCGATGTTCCGAGACAGGCTTTCACACCACCGCCGAAGGTAACATCCTCTGTTGTTCACATTGTTCCTTATCAAAATCCGCTCCCCTGCTCGTCACGCAATCTGGAAAAAGTCACCAGAGCGGCATTCGGGCAAAGACGCAAAATGCTCCGCCAAAGTCTGAAATCTCTTGGAGGAGAGTTATTATTGGAAAAAACAGGAATTGATGGAACAAGACGTGCTGAAACGCTCGAAATAAAAGAATTCGTCGCTCTTGCTAAAGCGCTTGAGACTTGAAAATAGATCTATTTTCAAGATCACGGACAAAAAATCACTTTTTTTATATCTTCGTTCAGCGCTGACACCTCGGAACTCAACAGAAAATCACGTTGAAAGTTTTCGTTTGTTTCTATTTCTTGGCTGCCAAGACAAAACCAAAACTGGAACAGGGTGAATAAGCGTAACCGGAAAAATTTTGAAACCAAATTATAATAACGACGGCACAAAGCTTTATTGAATTTTAAGGCGAAAGATTTTTTCCGTTCCGCTATTTGGCTGTTTGCCATCTATATCGTTGCTACCATAGGACATCCGGCCTATCAGCGGCAGGAGATTGATTAGATAAACCGGAAGATAGTCCTCGCTAAACATGCGTGTTGACGCTTTGTGAAACTAAGTTGTCTCATCTCATCGTTCATCAGTTCTCTTCTCTTTCTGAACAACGAGGTTTTAAACGAGTAGCTATTTCCATTGGGTTTCATTCATCCACCTACCATTCCGTTTTATCGCTATACTGCCTTTTAAAGGAAGCTCGAAAAATAGAGGTAAAGCTGCTTGTAACACTCCTGCAAATGTTGCAAACGCCAATAGAGTCCTTCTGTTCGACAGTATTTTTCATTTCTATTCCAAGCAATGCAGGAATTAACGAAGCGCCCTCCTCCACCGTCATTTCCGGAAAAGAATGTTCATTCCTCGAAACACTGCTATGAGCCAATCATCGTTTCGCAGTTTGTCCGCTGAAAAACGCGTTACTGTTCCGGATAGAATTATCAAGGATATGAACGGCAGCGAAAATCTTAATTGTTCGAGGGAAACAGACGACACTCAACCGGGCTTTTACTCAACCAAACGATTGCCATCAGTTTGGCAAAGTTCCAAACATCGCACTCATATTCTCACAATCAAAGATGCGTCACTCTAAAAAAATTAAGCCGGAAATTTTTCAGATGGACAGCCAAAAAAATTACAAGTCATTGATTTGTGTTCTTCTTTTTCGAAGAGAAAAATCGCTTTGTCCCGTCATCGGGACCGGATGAAATATCCTGACGTCATCCCGAAAAATTTAGGCAAAGAAAGTTACAAGCGCCCCACCGAAATTCCGTCTTCGGGGTTAAGATTTGTAAGTAAAGATTATCTCTTCAAGAATTCATTCGATCTTTTCATCCAGCAAACTCTTTACGAACGAATCGATATAGAGACAGCGCCGGCGTTTTATAGCTTCTGCAAGATGAATCGCTTTTATCAATGCAAATGATTGCTCCAAATCCTGATTGATAATGACATAATCATATGATCTGAAGTGCTCGATTTCGCCACGCGCATTATGGAGCCGTAAATTAATTACATCTTGTGAGTCTTCGGCTCTACGATTTAATCGTGATTTCAACTCCTTCATCGATGGCGGCAGAATAAAAACCGAAACCACATCATCCGGCATTTTTTCCTGCAATTGTCTCGCCCCCTGATAATCGATATCGAAGAGCATATCCCGCCCGCTTGCAAGAGCCGTTTCAACGGTCGACCGCAATGTACCGTAATAATGTCCGTGAACTTCCGCCCACTCTATCAGTTCGTCATTATCGCGTTTTTGTTCAAACTCTTTTCGGGTTATGAAGTGATAATGAACGCCATTGACTTCGCTCGGCCGACGTTCGCGCGTAGTTACGCTGACGGACAATCCAAGATGCCCATCTTCCAGCAATAAACGAGATAAAGTAGACTTACCGGCTCCCGAAGGCGAAGACAAAACCAATAATACACCGCGCCGTTTGCCGGTATTTTTCAGGTTGAGCGCGCGTTCAGTTGTATTTTCCATTCAATAATGTCCTTATCAATTATCTCGAAACAGTTGCATATCCTGCTTCAGTCCGTCTTATTCAACATTTTGCAGTTGTTCGCGAAACTGGTCAATAACGGTTTTCAAGGACAATCCTGCATTAGAAAGGGAAGCTGTATGGGCTTTCGAACACAGTGTGTTGGCTTCCCGATTGAATTCTTGCGCCAAAAAATCGAGCCGTCGGCCAACAGGTTCATCCAGAGCCAGTAGATATCGTGCTGCCTTTACATGTTCGTCGAGTCGATCAAGCTCTTCCTGAACGTCGACTTTGGTGGCAAGAAGAACAGCTTCCGTCTCCAACCTTTGTGGATCGAGTTTATCACTTGTAACAATGAGCGATTCAACAAGTGCTTTTAACCGCTCCTTGATAGCTTCTTGCGAGCGACAGGGGTCATTCCTTGCTTTGCTAACGAGGTTTTCAATTTTATCTATTTGACCCGATAATATATTTCTGAGGCTATTTCCTTCGTGTTCACGAGCGGACCGGAGCTCTTGAAGGGCGTTTTCGTAAGTTTCAATGATCGCGGTCTTCAAAATGTCGTTTTCCAACGTTTCATTCGTCGGCGTTCCATATTCCAGCACACCCTTTAACCCCAATAGACCATCTATCGTCGGCTTCTGGATTCCATGAGTTTTTTCAAGCTCGGCAGATAATTTAAGTACCCAATCAAGATAATCCTGATTGATAACCGGATGATTATCACCCGTTTCAAATGTCACATTCAAAGAACAGCTTATATTTCCACGCGAAAAGACTTCGCCAGCTTTTTTCCTCAACTCGTATTCTACTGTGTCAATCGCAATGGTCGAGCGGAATCTCAAGTCGAGATTCCTTCCATTAACCGAGCGCGTTTCCCAAACAATGTTGGCATTTCCCGCCGATTTCGTTGTTCTGGCAAATCCCGTCATACTCTGCAATGTTAAAAAACTCCTCAAATATTCAAAGTCGTCAGCGTCGGTTTGAAATCATTCCCGTCAAAAATGATTTATGTCCGGAACTGCCTGATAGAAAGAAAAACGCCTGTTTTCAAGTTTTTGTCTATAGACCAACAGCTGGCATCGTCAAAGTGCCAAGTTCGAAAACCGGCTTTCAAACATGTTACTGTCCAACTTTTTTCGACAAAATCCGCCTTAAATTTAATTTTGCAAGAAAACAGCGATGAATATTTTTTTGTCTTTCAGTTGCTATATTGGTCATCATTCTTCGGACCAGACTTGTTGTCTTGATCCGCTTCTATATCATCATAAAAAATACAGGCGATCCGTAGAACAGCCTTTATAGCCCCGTGTTTCACTTTCGCAAATTTATCATTGATGACAATAATCAATTTTCCACTGTCCTATCGGCATTCAATACCGTTTTGCCTCTAAAAGATGAAAAGGCAAAGAAAAAGGGACGAGAAGTTCAAACAAAAATGAACAGTTTTTCTTTTAACAATTTGGATTGAATCGAAAGCATATCGGACGTTACCTTGCCAACAGGTTCCGACCGATTTTCACCGCAAGGGTTAGTTGTTATTTTGCAATGCACGCCATTTGCGTACATTTGCATTGTGTTCCTCCAGCGTCTTCGAAAACACATGCCCGCCCGTACCGTCTGCGACAAAATAAAGTGCGTCGGTTTTTGGTGGATTGGCGACAGCTTCCAGAGCATCACGGCCAGGATTGGCAATCGGTGTGGGAGGAAGACCGTTAATCTTGTACGTATTATATGGCGTTTCTTTATCAAGATCGGATTGGTAAATCGGCCGATCGGATGGTTTTCCTTTTCCGCCGAACAGACCATAAATAACCGTCGGATCGGATTGCAAGCGCATATTTTTTGCAAGTCTGTTAAAAAACACCGCAGCGACTTGCGGTCGTTCAGATGCAATGCCGGTTTCTTTCTCGACAATTGAAGCAAGTGTTACAAATTCATTGATATTCTTGAGCGGTAAATCGGGTGCACGTTTCGCCCATATATCGGCAATAAGCTTTTGTTGTCCGTCCCGTAGCCGCTTTATTATTTGTTCACGAGTCGTACCCCGCGTAAAATTGACAGTATCGGCCATTAGACTACCCTCGGGAGGGAAACTTTTTGGTAAATCTCCTACCAGAATATCATTGGCTGCGAGGCGGTCAAAAACCTGCGCAACAGTCAACCCTTCAGGAACGGTGAATGAATGCTCGATCGATTTTCCATTGACCAATATATCCATGATAGTCTTCATCGAAGCATGTGCAGGAATAGCATATTCACCAGCTTTCAAGAGCCGCGCTTTACCTTGATAATTTACCCCGTAAACAAAAATGTCGGCTGACCTTATCAGTCCCTGTTTTTCAAGTATTGAAGCAATCTCCCTGATTCCCGCGCCTTGGTTAATGAGAACAACATGGTCTTCGGCTAGCGGACCAGTGGCGACGAACATATTTTTCCCGACATAAACCGGTATCGTGACCGCCAGAATAATGATGATAACCAGCATCAGAAAGAAGTTACCAAGTATAATCAGCGGATTGCGCGCGACTTTGGAACGACTTGGCTTGGCCTTTACTTTTTTCTCTTCAATTTGCCGGGAACCGTTATCACCTCTATTTACTCCCCCTCCGTCCTTGTCAGTGAGTGTAGATAAAGCTGACCCGTTATTTGTTTCGTCAGACGCGTCAACCGGAGAAGATTGGTGTTCCTCGGAAAGAGAGGATTGGATCTTAGATGTTTTGTTCGGGGATGTTTGGTCGCATGATTGCGAACTGTCTGACGCTTCTGTTTCCGATTGGGCGGGAGAAGTTTCCGGTTTTGGATTAGCGAGAGACGCTTGGGCCGAATCGTTCTCGTCTTTTGGCGAATCCTCTACGATCAAGGAATGATCTTTCGCCAAAGGTGTTTTTGCCTCTTCAGACTGCGATGGTTGTTGTTCTGACCCGGATGACGAAAATTTCCTATTATCGGATGTCATCTTATTTTCTTCGTCAGACATAAACGCCCATCCTGTTTGCTATAAAAGGCTTGTCATTTCCACTTATCTCAAGATTGCGGCGAAATTTCAAGGCGTGCCAAATCGTATAGATTTACATTAACATTTATTATTTTGAAAACCGGCGCATGATCAATGACGCATTGGTTCCGCCAAACCCGAACGAATTCGATAGAACTGTATCAATCTTGCGTTCCCGTGGTTTGTGAGGCACGAGATCGATCTTGGTCTCGACAGATGGATGATCGAGATTGATCGTAGCAGGTGCTACGTTATCGCGAATGGCTAGAACGCTGAAAATAGCTTCCGCTGCACCGGCTGCACCCAAAAGATGACCTATTGAAGACTTGGTCGAGGACATCGAAACTTCGGATGCATGTGCTCCCATGACACGTTCAACAGCAGCGAGTTCGATTGTGTCGGCCATTGTAGAGGTACCATGCGCATTGATATAGTCAATTTCGGAAGGATCAATGCCGGCACGTTTTATAGCTGCCCGCATACAACGTTCAGCCCCTTCGCCACTTTCGGATGGAGCCGTAATATGATGGGCATCGCCGGATAAACCATAGCCGATGACTTCAGCATAAATTTTTGCCCCACGTTTTTTCGCATGTTCAAGCTCTTCTAAAACGACAATGGCAGAACCTTCACCCATTACAAATCCGTCACGATCAATATCATAGGGACGTGACGCATGTTCGGGATCGTTATTGCGGCCTGTCGAAAGCGCCTTGCAAGCGGCAAAGCCAGCTAACGAGATACGATTGACGGGCGATTCTGTCCCGCCGGCGAGCATAACATCGGCATCATCAAGGGCGATCAGACGGGAGGCATCGCCAATAGCGTGAGAACCTGTAGAACAGGCAGTTACCACCGCGTGGTTGGGACCACGCAACTGATGCTTTATCGAAACATAACCGGATGCCAGATTGATCAAACGGCCCGGAATAAAAAATGGCGATATGCGCCTTGGTCCTTTATCCCGCAGCGTATATCCGGCCTCGACAATGCCTTCGACACCGCCAATGCCAGAACCGATCATAACGCCGGTACGAATCTGGTCCTCGTCACTTGTTGGATGCCAACCTGCATCATCAAGTGCCTCGTCTGCTGCACCCATTGCATAGAGGATAAACGGATCAACCTTGCGTTGTTCCTTGGGTTCCATGTGAAGATCGGCATTGAATGTGCCATTCGAGCCGTCACCCAACGGGATGCGGCCGGCAATTTGACACGGAAGATCATCGACATCAAATTCGGTAACACGGCGAACGCCGCTCTTACCTTCCAGAAGCCGCTTCCAACTATGCTCGACGTCGCCGGCCAGTGGAGAAACCAATCCCATACCGGTAATGACGACACGTCTCATACTTCCAATTCCCAATCTTCTATAAACAAACCGGATTACCCGTTCTCTACGAGTAAAAAAGCGATGGAGACAAAAACCTTATCGTTTCTGTCTCCCAAAGAAATTAGGCCGAAACCTTGTCAATAAACTTGACTGCATCGCCAACGGTCAAAATTGTTTCGGCAGCGTCGTCCGGAATTTCTACACCGAATTCTTCTTCAAAAGCCATGACCAATTCTACGGTGTCAAGACTATCGGCACCAAGATCGTCAATGAAACTTGCGTTTTCGGTTACTTTATTTGCATCAACACCAAGATGTTCGATGACGATTTTCTTGACGCGTTCTGCTGTATCACTCATGTCGGATCCTCGACTTTTGTTGTTTCCCTGCCTTGGTTAGCGGCACGGGCTCATCTAATCAAGCAATAGATGCATTTACACCTATCATTTTTAGGTTTTCAAATACATCCTGTGGATATCCCTCTCAAGGGATTAACCGGTTTTACGAACCGGCCTTAAAGGCGCCAATTACCATGCTCGGCGCCAAGACGCAAAGATATTTTAACGAATTTCGCGTCTTTATTTTAATTTTATGCCAAAATCCTGTGTTTCTCCTCAAGCAAAATTAAAAAAATCGCAAAACTGGCATAAAATAATGCGTTTCCGCTTTGTCAATGTTCGCCCGCTTTCTTCAAATATGCGTGCGAGTCTCATTGCAAAGTCCCGTTAGATCATAGCCATACCACCGTTTACGTGTAACGTCTGGCCGGTAACAAATGCAGCTTCATCACTTGCAAGATAAATTGCTGCCGCCGCCACGTCTTTACTTGTCCCCATTCTTCTCATCGGAATAGCCGACATAATTGTCTCTTTCTGTTTATCATTGAGCTTATCGGTCATGGCCGACTCAATAAAGCCAGGAGCAATACAATTGACAGTTACATTACGACTTGCAATTTCCTGAGCCAATGATTTCGAGAACCCGATGACACCCGCTTTTGTTGCGCAATAATTTGTTTGCCCCGGATTGCCGATAACGCCGACAATAGAAGAAATATTAATAATGCGACCATAGCGCCGACGCATCATCGGGTGCGTTAATGCACGAGTGAGTAGAAATACGGCCGTCAGATTAACTGCCAGTACGTCATCCCAATCTTTGTCACTCATTCGTACAAAAAGTCCGTCGCGGGTAATCCCGGCATTATTAACCAGAATATCGATCCCGTCCATTTCACTTTCGGCTTTTTCAGCCAATTTGGTGATCTCTTCACGTTCCGACAAATTGGCCGGAAAGACAAAACAATTGTCACCCAGATCTTCGGCTAGGCTCTTAAGCTTTTCTTCACGCGTACCATGAAGTCCGACAATAGCGCCTCTTTCATGGAGTTGACGTGCGATTGCTTCTCCAATGCCGCCGGTTGCTCCGGTTACAAGCGCTTTGCGCCCTTTAAAATCAAACATTGTCAAATTCCCTGATTATACCCCTAGCGCTTTCAGCGCATTTTCTATTTCTTCCGCAGTGCCGACCGTCATGCCATTCAGATTCCGGTTAATTCTTCTTGCAAGGCCGGTAAGCACTTTACCGGAACCAATTTCAAAAAGCGTATCGACATGATGCGCAGCAAACCATTCGACGGTTTCACGCCACCTGACACGGCCTGTTACCTGATGAACCAACAACTCGATTATTTTTTCAGGATCTGTTTCCGGCTCGACAGAAACATTGGGAATAACAGGAACCACCGGCGCCAATTTATTGACGTCAAGAAGTGCATCATGCATCGCATCTGCAGCCGGTTGCATCAAGCTTGAATGGAACGGTGCAGAAACCGAAAGCAGAATTGCTCTTTTTGCGCCTTTTTCAGTTGCAAGCTTTACCGCTGCATGAACAGCTTTTGTAGCTCCCGAAATAACCAGCTGACCACCACCATTATCATTGGCAATTTCGCAAATTCCCTCACCCAAAACCGAACTACAAATTTCCGAAACGACTTCTTCTTCAAGACCGATGATTGCGGCCATGGAGCCCTCGCCTACAGCGACAGCTGCCTGCATAGCATTTCCACGAATTCTCAAGAGACGCGCAGTATCGGCAAGACTGAATGTTCCGGCAGCGCAGAGCGCCGAATATTCACCTAAAGAATGCCCCGCCACAAACGATACCTTGGATTTCAAATCGAGGCCGTTTTTTTCCAGCACTTTGATAACAGCCATGGAAACTGCCATCAGTGCCGGTTGCGCATTGGCTGTCAAAGTCAGCACATCTTCAGGTCCTTCGAACATGACAGACGACAGCTTTTCGCCCAATGCGTCGTCGACCTCTTCAAATACAGCCCGTGCTTCGGAAAACTGTTCTGCTAAAGTTTTACCCATTCCGACGGACTGACTCCCCTGACCGGGGAAAGTAAATGCATAAACCACTAGAGTGCACTCCTTGGTTCAAAAAACAAACATTATCCGGTCTTGACCTATAAAAGCAACAAAAGTCAAGCCGGACATAGTCGACTAGACATCCAAATCAGTTCCTCTTCCTTTCGGTGAATAAGGTAACTGATAAACAAATTTGGGCATAAATGGCATAACAATATGAATGACAAACACCGCGATAACAAGTCCTAGAACCACCCCGCCCAGAATATCCGACGGATAATGCACACCGGTAAAAATGCGTGCCCAACACGTCAATAATCCCAGCGCAAGCCCAAATCGCGCCACGTGCTTATAGCGATAGAGATAAAGAGAGAATACGTAAATTGTGAAAATTAATGCGTGATTGCTGGGAAACGAGGCATTTTCTTTATGTTCTATCAGAGCTTTCACAATTCCGGCCACAAACGGACGTTGTCGATAGCACAAATGTCCTATAACGAAACTACAGAGTAAACCGATCACAACAGCGCATAAAATTGCAAGCGCGGTCTGGCGTTCTCCACGCCCTCCCAGAAACCATAATATTATCAAATGAAAGGGAATGAAATAAATCAGGAATTTCGCGCAAATTATCCCGAAATACGCCATAACTGTCGGGGTTTGAGGCGTTGCAGCAAGAAAGTTGAAAATGAGAATATCAATATTTTCCAGAAATGCCATTTTGGCCTTACTCCGAAATTTGGCAGTTTTTAATTTTGCCACTCATATATCGACATTGTCATTCTTCCAAATAAAAAACAGTTTTCAACCGCTTCCTTCTTGCTATTTTTGTAAAATGACTGTAGAAACCGCCCGTTCATTGTCGGCATTTGGCCGGGGGTTGAACGGAGGGTCGCTTAACAAGCGGCAGGAAACATTAATGTTTCGAGCCTCCCGTGTCTCCGCTCTCGAATGTCTCGAAACACGCGTCCTTTCTTCTTCGGTTTTTCCGAAAAGGCAAGTCGCAGAGGCTCTGCGCCGGAAGTCGACAAAGATTAACCGAAGAAAGGCAAAACAATGGCTCTTTATGAACATGTGTTCCTTGCCCGACAGGATATCACACCGCAGCAGGTTGACCAGCTTGTAGAACTCTACAAGGGAGTTATCGAAGCCAATGGCGGTAAAGTCGGGCGTATTGAAAATTGGGGTTTGCGCACACTTACCTATCGTATTCGCAAGAATCGTAAAGCCTATTACACTTTGATGAATATTGACGCGCCCGCTGCTGCCATTGCAGAAGTCGAACGTCAGATGCGCATCAATGAAGATATTCTCCGTTATATGACCATTCGTGTTCACGAGCTTGAGGAAGGTCAATCAGCTATGCTTTCCCGCCGCGACCGTGATGATCGTTACGGCAAGGATGAAGATCGTCCGCGTCGTCCACGCCGCTCACGCGATGATTCAAACAATGAAGGAGATGAATAATGGTTGATATTAGTCAGATTCCAACCCGTCGTCCTTTTCATCGTCGCCGCAAGACTTGCCCGTTTTCAGGTCCGAACGCACCAAAGATCGACTATAAGGATGTAAAACTTCTTCAGCGCTATATTTCCGAGCGCGGCAAGATCGTTCCTTCACGCATTACTGCAGTGAGCCAGAAGAAGCAGCGCGAATTGGCTAAAGCTATCAAGCGCGCCCGTTTCCTTGGCCTTCTGCCTTATGTCGTCAAATAAGCAATTCTGGCAGCCGGCTTGACCGGCTGCTTCCCCTGCTTTCGGTGCAGGTTTAAATAAAACCGGAGTTGGAGCAATCATCTTGGCCCCTAACTGCAAAGGCAGGACAGCGAATCAATGTTGCAAAAAAAATCCTATACATTTCCGGCAGGTATTTTGGGCGGGCTGTTTGCTGCTGTCCTTGCAACGGCTATTATGAGCTTTTTTACGGTTTTCCCGCCATTTGCATTGTTACTCGGTTGCTTTATGTCGCTACCGATTTTCATCGTGGCCTTTGGTTGGGGCACGGCTGCCAGCATCATTTCTCTTGTTACAGCAGCAATCGTTCTGATATTTGCGCAAAATTTCTATATCGGGCTTGGCTTTACATTGCTGTTTTTCCTTCCCGCCGTCTATGCATCCTGGCTATTAGGGCTTGCCGAAATGGACGAGGATGGTCATGCCATCAAATGGTATCCGCTTTCGTCAGTCATATTTTTGTTGACCGGCTTTATCTCTATTATATGTGTTTTCATTGGCACAATCTTATACAATAACCCGACCACGCCGATCATTGCCGGTGAAATTGCAAGTTTCGTCACAAATTCCTTGCGTGAAACCAATTCTGCAAGCGAGGCCGACATCGTCACCTTCCACGACTTTCTGGTAAACAATATCGTTCCATTGTTATCGAGTAGTCTGGCCACTTACGGGGTGCTCTTTCTAACCGGAAATTTGTATTTTGCGCTTGTCGGTGCACAACGCATGAAACGGCTCGCCCGCCCGCGCGATGACTGGCCGAAAAAATTTCGTCTGCCATTGCCTGCACTGATCATTTTTATTGTCGCCTTTGGCGCCACGTTTTTCCAATTGGGGACATTTCTCAATCTGTGTGCATTGGTCTTCAACACGACTTTTACATTGGCAATTTCGATGACCGGACTTGCCTATTTACACAATCTGACACGCGGCATTAGTGGACGCATTTTTATATTGGGATTCGTCTATATTGCCCTTTGCACTTTCATATTCGCTGTTCCGGTATCGCTCATTCTTCTTCTGATGGGAATCTGGACAACCATTCAAGTGAGCCGTCAACACGGCCAACCCAAACAATAAATGCAGCTGAAAGGAATTCAAAATGGATGTTATACTACTCGAACGCATTGCGCGCCTCGGCCAAATGGGTGATACCGTCTCTGTGAAAGACGGCTTTGCCCGCAATTTTCTTTTTCCGCAGGGAAAAGCTTTGCGCGCCAATGAAGCCAACAAAAAGAAATTCGAAAACGAGAGAGCACAGCTCGAAGCCCGCAATCTTGAACGCAAGAGCGAAGCCCAACAGGTTGCCGACAAGCTTGACGGCAAGACATTCGTGGTTATCCGCTCTGCTGGTGAAACCGGTCAGCTCTATGGCTCTGTTTCAACCCGTGACATTGCCGATATTATCACTTCGGAAGGCTTCACAATTATTCGCACGCAGGTTGAACTCAATCACCCGATCAAAACAATCGGCCTTCATAATGTTGCGGTTAATCTTCACCCTGAAGTACAGGTTAATGTCACCGTCAATATTGCCCGCTCTGCCGAAGAAGCCGAACGTCAGGCTGCCGGAGAAGATTTGACTTCGATTGAAGCAATCTATGGCATTGAGGAAAAACCGCTTTCGGAAGAAGTTTTCGACGAGGAAGGTGCCGAACACGAAGCCGAGAAAAAGGCTGAGGAAAACGCCGAGGAAAAGGAATCCGAATAAGCATTTATCGGTTCTTCGGGACACAATTGTTATAAGTGCGACGCACTGCCCCAGTAATTTGGAACAGTTGTTTCTTGACATGTCAAAAAAAAATGAACACACCCGATCTCCTGGTCGGGTGTTTTTTTTACAAATTGGCACTATAAACGCCAGGTTGGACGGAATAGATTTTCGTTAACTTTGTTAGACGCTTGTTTGTGCATAAAAGCGGCCAAATTATTGATTGAAAGATGGGACTCGATAGATGTTTGCTTTATTGAAGACGGCTGCCAGCCACATTATTACTAAAGGTAATTTGACAATTATCGATTCACGTGGGGTCACATACCAGTTCGGTGACCAGACGGGCAAGCCAATTCAAATACGCTTTACATCAGCAAAATGGGAACGCGAAGTTGCGCTCGACCCTGCTTTGAAACTGGGCGAAGCCTATATGAATGACGGGTTCGAGTTTATCAAAGGCGATATTTATTCGTTGCTGGAGACAATCTTCGAAAGCACCGGTCCGATTGCCGAAAACCAATTGTGGATGAAAGCATTTTCGTTCATTCGCACTGCTACAAAACGATTCGCACAAATGAATACGTTACGGCGTTCGGCAAAAAACGTCGAACACCATTATGATCTGTCCGGCAAGCTTTATGAAATGTTTCTTGATCCCGATCGTCAGTATTCCTGCGGCTACTTTGAAAATCCCAATGTCAGTCTTGCCGAAGCACAACTTGCAAAAAAACGCCATCTGGCAGCAAAGCTTCAAGTAAAAGAAAACGAAAAGCTTCTTGATATCGGTTGCGGCTGGGGCGGATTGGGGCTTTATTTCGCACGGGTTCTCGGCGCAAATGTTACCGGTGTCACGCTTTCTCATGAACAGCATGGCATTGCCAATCAGCGCGCCAAGGATATGGGACTACAAGATAAAGCCAAATTTTCACTGCTCGACTATCGCAAACTTGATGATGCGTTTGATAAAATCGTTTCGGTGGGTATGTTCGAACATGTCGGAATCGGCCATTACAAAGAATATTTCGACCACGTCAAAAGATTATTGAAACCCGACGGGCGTTTTGTTCTTCATTCTATCGGCCGTTCCGGCGAACCGGGTGCGACCAATCCGTGGATTGCCAAATATATTTTCCCCGGTGGCTATATTCCCGCATTATCAGAAGTCGTTCCGGTTATTGAAAAAAGCGGACTGATTATTACCGATATAGAAATATTGCGTTTGCATTATGCCGAGACATTGAAAGCTTGGCGCGAAGCTTTCCTTGCCCACTGGGACGAGGCCAAAGCACTTTATGACGAACGTTTTTGCCGTATGTGGGAATTTTATCTTGCGGCATCAGAAAGTGCTTTCCGCTGGCAAGGCATGATGGTTTTCCAGATCCAGCTCGCTCACAAGCAGGATTCGGTCCCCTTGACACGTGATTACATTACCGAGGAAGAAGCTAGGCTCAAGAAAATTGATGCCGACCCCAATCTTGAAAAAACCGAACGCAATGTAAAATCCGCGACAAAAACTGTTGAAAAAAAAGATGCTGGCGCCACTCCCCAAACGTCAAAGTCGCGAAGCAAGGCAGCGACCTCTCAAAAAGAAAAGAAATAACCTGTGCAAAGTCGATTTTCTCCGTTTTGCGCAATATCGACCAATCCGATATAGGATAATCCGGTCTGACATGTCAGAAAATGCTGCATATCCAGATATATGTGGCGTTTTCGCCGTTCGAAATGCGCTTTCCGGATTACGCTACATAGGATAATCCTAACTACACCAGAGAAAAGCCATCGTAAAAAATCAATCCGAGCAGATAAAACAACATTTATCTGGAAAAAAAAGTGGCAGTCCCTACCCTGAATGGGTTAAAGTGGTCGGGTTTCCAATTAAACAAAATTCAGGCGAGCAGCAATAGACTAATGTCAGAAGCAAAAGTTCTCAATATCGGGCAAACCAATGGTGACGAGGCACTCCCGTTCAGGCAGATTCCGCATAATATCGAGGCGGAACAGGCTCTTCTCGGTGCAATTCTCATCAATAATGATGCACTTGACCGTGTGTCCGATTTTTTAAAGCCTGAACATTTTTTCGAGCCATTGCATCAAACGATTTTCGCCGTTTTGAGCGAAATGATTAAAAATGGCAAGCTTGCCAATCCGGTCACAATCAAACCGTTTATTCCGGCCAATGAAAAAATCGGGGACATGACCGTTTATACCTATGTTGTTCGCATGGCGACGGAAGCTGTCACCATCATCAATGCGGAAGATTATGGCCGTGCCATTTATGACCTTTATACACGTCGCTCTTTGATTGATCTCGGAAACGAGATCGTCAATACCGCATATGATGCACCGATTGATCTTACTCCTTCCAAACAAATCGAAAATGTCGAACAAAAACTGTTCACACTTGCCGAAACCGGCAAATATGGCGGTGGCTTTGAAAGTTTCGATGATGCTGTGAAAAAAGCCATCGATATGGCGGGAGCTGCAAAAAAACGCACTTCCCGCCTCTCCGGCATTCCTACACAGCTTAAGAAACTCGACGAGCAAATGGGCGGCTTGCAACGTTCCGACCTTATCATCCTTGCCGGTCGTCCGGGCATGGGTAAGACCTCACTTGCCACCAATATCGCCTTCAATATCGCCAATGCCTATATCAAAGCGAAAGAAAACAACCTTCCGGCAGAAGAAAATGAAGGTGGAATCGTCGGTTTCTTCTCGCTTGAAATGTCGTCGGAACAATTGGCAACACGTATTATTTCCGAGCAAGCTGAAGTATCGTCTTCAAAAATCCGTCGCGGTGATATTACCGAAGACCAGTTTGCCAAGCTACTCCATTCGATGACAAGATTGCAGAAGGCGCCACTTTTTATTGACCAGACAGGTGGCATTTCGATTGCGCAGCTTTCAGCCCGTGCACGTCGGCTTAAACGCCAGCATGGCCTCGACGTTCTGGTGATTGACTATGTTCAATTGATGACTGGCGTGTCGAAACGCGCTTCGGAAAACCGTGTGCAGGAAATAACCGAAATTACGACCGGTTTGAAGTCGCTTGCCAAAGAACTCAATATCCCGATCATTGCCTTGTCGCAGCTTTCCCGTCAGGTTGAAGCACGTGATGACAAACGCCCGCAGCTTTCCGATCTTCGTGAATCCGGTTCTATCGAGCAGGATGCCGATGTCGTTTTGTTTGTTTATCGCGATGAATATTATATCAAAAACAAAGAGCCTAAGCTTGGTAGTGAAGAACATTTGAAATGGCAAGCCGAGATGGAAGAAGTCTTTGGCAAGGCCGAGGTGATCGTGGCCAAACAACGTCATGGACCGACAGGAACAGTCAGATTGGCGTTTCAGGCTGAATACACCCGCTTCTCAGACCTTGCTGAAAGTGACAAGTTACCGGATCAATTCGGCTGATCGTAATGGCAAAAACACGCACCCAGTTTGTCTGCCAAAATTGTGGCACAGTCTATTCCCAATGGGCTGGAAAATGCGATGCATGCGGCGAATGGAACACCATTGTCGAAGAAGGAACCAGCGGCGGCATTGGCGGGGGGCCAGCCAAAAGCAGCCGTAAAGGGCGCGTTGTTGCGCTCACATCGCTTTCGGGCGCTATTGAAGACGCACCACGGATAAAATCGGGAATTGCCGAGCTTGACCGTGTTACAGGTGGTGGCTTTGTCAAGGGGTCCGCACTCCTTGTCGGTGGTGATCCGGGCATTGGAAAATCGACACTTTTGACGCAAGCGGCAGCAGCGCTTGCCCGTCAAGGCTATCACATTATCTATGTTTCCGGTGAAGAAGCGGTGGCGCAAATCCGCTTACGTGCGCAACGTTTGGGGGCGGCCAACACAACTGTTGAGCTTGCTGCTGAAACCAATGTCGAAGACATTCTCGCAACGCTCACAAATGCCAAAAAGCCTGATCTCGTCATTATCGATTCCATACAGACGCTTTGGTCCGAAGCAGTTGATTCTTCTCCGGGAACAGTGACACAGGTAAGAATCGGTGCACAGGCGATGATACGCTTTGCCAAGAAAACGGGGGCTGCGGTTGTCCTTGTTGGTCATGTCACCAAAGATGGGCAAATTGCCGGCCCGCGCGTTGTCGAACATATGGTTGACGCGGTGCTTTATTTCGAGGGTGAAGGCGGACATCAGTATAGAATTTTAAGAACCGTGAAAAACCGCTTTGGTCCGACAGATGAAATCGGTGTTTTTGAAATGTCGGACCATGGCTTGCGGGAGGTTAATAATCCTTCCGAGTTATTTCTCGGCGAGCGGAACAGCAATGCACCCGGTGCCGCTGTTTTTGCTGGCATGGAGGGGACAAGGCCTATCCTTGTTGAAATACAGGCACTCGTTGCGCCGACGTCCCTTGGTACACCAAGGCGGGCCGTGGTCGGATGGGATAGCAACCGGCTTTCCATGATTCTTGCCGTCCTTGAAGCCCATTGCGGCGTACGTTTCGGGCAGCACGATGTTTATCTCAATGTTGCCGGCGGATACCGCATTTCCGAACCCGCAGCCGATCTTGCGGTCGCAGCGGCGCTGGTTTCTTCTCTTGCGGGAATTGTGCTGCCTCAAAATTACGTATTTTTCGGTGAAGTCAGTTTGTCGGGGGCTCTACGCGCAGTCTCGCATTCGGGGCAAAGACTGAAAGAAGCCGACAAGCTCGGTTTTAAAGGGGCAATTCAACCGTCCGGTACAACCGAGACCATCAAATCGCCGTCTTTCAGGCAAAGAAGTTTCGCTGACCTTCCCGAACTTGTTGCTGCAATTGCTTCAGGAAAAAAGCGCTCCACGCCTCCAACACAGAATTGAGTTTGTGGACAAAAGGCTGGCTTGGCACTTTTAAAATATAGGAAATATTGATATTGGTTTTCCAAACTGGCAATGAAGATGTAATTGACGCCACTTTTATTGTCTTTTGCCGATTGAAGCGAACTTAAGGACAAGCCTGATGTTCATGACAGCCCTTGATGGCCTGGTTATTGTAGTGATCCTCTTTTCCGCCTTTTTGGCCATGGTGCGTGGTTTTTCACGTGAAGTTTTATCCTTGGCATCCTGGGTCATTGCTGCGATCGCGGCTGTGCTTCTCTACAAAAACCTCCTGCCCTTTGTAGAAGCTTATCTTTCCAATAAAACAATTGCACTCATTGCAAGCCTGGCAATCATTTTCGTTATTGTTTTCATTATTGTATCCATCATAACAATGAAAATTGCCGATGTCATTATCGATAGCCGAATCGGCGCACTGGACCGCACGGTAGGATTTATTTTCGGCGTTGTTCGTGGACTTTTTATTATGGTGATCGCCATGTTGCTCGTCAATCAGCTCATCAAGCCGGAAGATCAGGCTCCATGGCTGAAAGATGCAAAAACCAAACCCATGCTTGATTCTATGAGCAACAAAATTTGGGATTTGTTGCCGAAGGATCCTGATTGGATATTCGACAAGGCTTCAAGTGTTTTGAAAAAAGATGAGCCGACCAATACCGACAATAGCGTTGGCGATAATCCGGCTCAATCTGGTGATTAAATTAAAATGGGTGGCCTTAAATGCCACCCATTTTACCTATATATGTTCTAACAAAGAATATTCTTAGATATCTCTACGGGATGGTCAAAATGGCAAAAGAGGTCTTTTGTGAACCGGATTTTTCTTTCGACGACGATAGTTTACATGAAGAATGCGGCGTTTTCGGAATTCTGGGGCATGACGATGCGGCAACACTAACGGCACTTGGCCTCCACGCATTGCAGCATCGTGGACAGGAAGCAGCCGGTATTGTTTCTTATGATGGACATGTATTCCATCAGGAAAAGCATATGGGGCTTGTTGGCGACCATTATACCAACCCGCAAACCTTGGCCAATCTTCCCGGTAATCGGGCGATCGGTCACACACGGTATTCGACTACCGGAGAGACGGCACTACGTAATGTTCAGCCGCTCTTTGCCGAACTCGAAGTGGGAGGCATTGCTATTGCCCATAATGGCAACCTTACCAACGGGCTCACAATACGCCGCCAGCTCATTGCTTCGGGTGCAATTTGCCAATCGACATCGGATTCAGAAGTTGTTCTTCATCTCATCGCACGCTCGCGTCACGCAAAATCTTCCGAACGTTTTGTTGACGCTATCCGCCAGATCGAAGGCGGTTTTGCAATGATCGCGATGACCCGTTCAAAGCTTATTGCTGCGCGCGACCCCGTCGGCATCCGCCCGCTTGTTATGGGTGAACTTGATGGCAAACCGATTTTTTGTTCCGAAACCTGTGCTCTTGACATTATCGGTGCAAAATATATCCGCGACGTTGAAAATGGTGAAGTTATCATCTGTCAACTACAGAAAGACGGTGACGTCACAATCAAGACGATCAAGCCGAAAGATCATAAACCAGAAAAACTTTGTCTTTTTGAATATGTCTATTTTGCCCGGCCTGATTCGATTATCGGTGGACGCAGTGTCTATAATGCCCGCAAAAATATGGGAATTTATCTTGCAAAAGAAGCCCCGTGTGAGGGAGATGTGGTTGTCCCTGTTCCCGATGGCGGCACACCGGCCGCAATCGGTTACGCACAACAAAGCGGCATACCATTCGAACTCGGCATTATCCGTAACCATTATGTGGGACGGACATTCATCGAACCGACACAACAAATCCGCGCCTTCGGCGTCAAGCTCAAACATTCGGCCAACCGCCCTGTTATTGAAGGAAAACGCGTTGTGCTGGTTGACGATTCGATTGTCCGTGGCACAACATCCATCAAAATTGTGCAGATGCTGCGTGACGCGGGAGCCAAAGAAGTGCACATACGCGTCGCAAGTCCAATGATCTTTTATCCCGATTTTTACGGCATTGATACACCTGAAGCATCGAAACTTCTTGCCAATCAATTTCCTGATTTAAAATCCATGTGTGAATTTATCGGTGCTGACTCACTACAATTTTTGTCTCTCGACGGACTTTATATGGCCGTTGGCGGCGAGGTCAGAAACAATGCCGATCCGCAATTTACCGACCATTATTTCACCGGCGATTATCCGACACGTCTGGTCGATGAAGAAAATGCCGACAATGTTCATAAACTTTCTGTTTTGAATTGTGGAAGATAATGGAAAAAAATCAATCATTCGAGCTTGAAGGGCGTGTTGCTCTCGTAACCGGTGCTTCGCGAGGTATCGGCTATCATCTTGCATTGGAACTTGCAAAACGCGGTGCTCATATCATTGCGGTCGCGCGAACTGTTGGGGGCTTGGAGGAGCTTGACGACCAAATCGTCAAAGCAGGTTCCACCGCAACATTGGTACCGCTAGACCTCCATAGTATGGAAGCCATTGACCGTTTGGGAAATGAGATTAATGAACGTTGGCATAAGCTTGATGTTCTGGTTGCCAATGCCGGTGTTTTGGGGTCCATTTCGCCAGTCGCGCATGTTGAAGCAAAAACATTTGAAGATGTGTTTGAAATCAATGTTATCAGCCAATGGCGTTTAATCCGTGCTGTCGAACCGCTTTTAAAAAAGTCGGATTGTGCGCGTGCAATTCTTTTTTCTTCCGGTGTTGTGCATAAACCAAGGGCGTTTTGGGGACCTTATGCGGCTTCCAAGGCTGCCTTCGAGGTATTGGGGCGCTGCTGGGCCGACGAATTGAAGAACACCTCTGTAAAGGTGAATATGGCAAGTCCGGGAGCAACCCGCACTGCCATGCGTGCGCAAGCTATGCCTGGAGAAGACCCGAACACATTACCATCTGCGGAGGAAATTGCGGCCAAGATTGTTGAGCTTGCTTCCCCCAACCTTGAAGAGACCGGCGGTTTTTTCGATGCCCGTAAAAATCGTTTTCTAACCTATCATGTTCCTGATTAGGAAAAACCGGAATGAACGGCGGAAAAAGCTCGAACGGTTTTTCCTGCAATAATTGTCTTTATAAAACTCTATCTGCGTCTAAAAATGGCGCAGATTACGCAATGTTTTCTATACCGGTTGAATTTGCCTTGCGAAAAAATCGGGTTTTATCTTTATAACCCCTGCACTTTATACCCCTCCCCGCAATTGCGACAGTTCTTGTCATGCACACCTTGCCGGAATGTTTTGTGGCAATCCTATAAATTCCGACCGGTACACGTCGCGTGATGGATTTTGATAGCCGCAAAATAAGCGCAAATTTCGAAAAATATTTAAAAGCTCTTCAAAACTGAAAGCCTGTGTTTTCAAATTTCGGGTTTGTCTGCCCGATGTAGAACAGCACCAAATCAGAACAGCAAGACACAAGAATTCATCCTGCAAATCCCCCCAAAAGCGGAATTTAAATCGGTAAACTAGTCCTTGTCTTCCTCTTCTTCTTCATCCTCTGTTGCAGCGCCATCTTTTATTTTTTGAGCTTCACGAACCGAGCGTTTTTGATAAGCCATCAAGCTAAATGGCAAAAACACCATGTAACCTATCGCTGTAACAAGAAGCACTTGCCACGTGTAAGTAGCCAGAAAGCCGACATAGATCACGACAACCAGCATACCGGGTATGACCACGTCGCGACGCAATTGTTGACCGACTGTTTTTCCGTTCCAGACCGGTAGACGGCTGATAAGTAGAAAAGCAATAACAACTGTATAGAGGCTGAAAACCAAAGCCCAGCCAGCCCCCGGTTCAAGACCAAGACAGCCAAGATATATCGGTAACAATACCAACAACGCACCCGCCGGAGCCGGTACACCGACAAAATATTCCCTCTGCCAGCGTGGAATGTGCTTGTTATCAATCATCACATTAAAACGGGCAAGGCGCAAACAGCAGGCAATACAGTAAACAAGTGCCGCTATCCAGCCAACCTGATGAGCCTGATTGAGAAGAAAAGAATAGACAATCAATGCCGGGGCAACGCCGAAGTTTACCACATCGGCCAAGGAGTCCATCTGTGCGCCGAATGACGACCCACCGCCCATAAGACGTGCCAACCGCCCATCGACACCATCAAGGACAGCAGCAAGCAAAACCATTAAAATCGCCGTTTCAAAACGGTGTTCAAACGCCAGACGTATACTGCTTACACCTGCGCATATCGCCAGAATTGTGATAACGTTAGGAAGAACAAAGCGTATCGAAATTGATCGACGCGGCTTCACATCATCATTTTTGTGTCCCTCGGGGTCAAAAGAAGAAAAAGGCGAAGAGCTCTCCATTAAAATCTAATCCAGTCTAAAGTCTGTTATGGTCGCGCTTTTGTCAAAGGAAGCAAAAACAGTTTCACCGGCAATAGCCTTCTGCCCGATTGCCACCCGTAATTTTACATGGGCTGGCAGATAAACATCAAGTCTGGAACCAAAGCGGATAAGACCGAACCGTTTGCCTGCGACCACAGGTTCATTTTCTTTCGACCAGCATACTATGCGACGGGCAACAAGGCCAGCCACTTGTACAACACCGATATCGCCATGGGCTGTTTCAATGACAAGGCTGTTTCTTTCATTATGATCGCTCGCCTTGTCGAGTTCGGCATTTCCGAACTTTCCCGGACGGTAGACGATGGATTTCACAATGCCATCCATCGGAATGCGATTGATGTGGCAGGAAAATATATCCATGAACACCGATACCCGCATCATCTCTTCGTTGCCCAGGCCAAGTTCTTTGGGCGGCATAAACATACCGACGAAGGAAATGCGGCCATCCGCCGGGCTCATAACGAGATTCATATCAATCGGCGTAACCCGTTCCGGATCGCGAAAAAAATAGATGCACCAGATAGTAAGCACCAAACCGAACCAGAAAAGCGGATCCCACATCCAGCCAAGGACCAGCGATAAAATGAAGAATCCGACGATAAACGGGTACCCTTCCTTGTGGATGGGCGCAAAACCGTTACGAACCGATCTTACAATGCTCATACGCGTATACCCCATTTATCTTACACCGTACCCACCCGTTCAATACGAAGCCGGTTCCTATTTATCCAATCAATGTGAAAAAAGCGATAGTTTGTTTCATCATTCTACGCAAGACCGTTGTCAATGAGGGGAGACAATGCCCAACTCATCTTCCTCGCGAATTTTGCGCAATTGTTCTTCTGCCTTGGAAGCTTCAAGCTGTTTGTGCCACATTGAAGCATAAAGGCCATCTTTGGCGAGCAATTCATCATGTTTGCCGCGTTCGATAATCTGTCCACCTTTTAACACCAGAATTTCATCCGCACCGATGATTGTGGAAAGCCTGTGAGCGACAACCAAAGTCGTGCGTCCGCGGCTCACAACATCAAGTGCATACTGGATTTCAAGTTCCGTTGCCGTATCAAGTGCGGATGTTGCCTCATCAAGTATCAGAATTGGTGGAGCTTTGAGAATCGTACGGGCAATAGCAACACGTTGTTTTTCTCCCCCTGAAAGCTTTAATCCGCGTTCGCCGACCATGGACTGGTAACCATCTGGCAGTTGCGCGATAAAATCCCCTATTTGCGCCATTTCAGCCGCTTTTTTTACTTCTTCATTCGATGCATCCGGACGGCCATAGCGGATATTATAGGCAATTGTATCATTAAAAAGCACTGTATCCTGTGGCACCATGCCGATTGCATGACGCAAACTCTTCTGTGTCACCGAACGGATATCTTGCCCGTCTATTGTAATTGAGCCTTTTTGAACGTCATAAAAGCGGAATAACAACCGGGAAATTGTTGATTTTCCCGCCCCTGACGGGCCGACTATGGCAACAGTTTTTCCCGCCGGTACAGAAAAATCTATATCTTTGAGAATTTGCCGGTTTGTATCGTAAGAAAATTCGACATGATTGAAGCGGATTTCGCCTTCTTTAACAATAAGCGGTTTTGCATCGGGAGCGTCGGTAACTTCCTGTTTGACATCCAGAAGATCAAACATCGCTTCAATATCTGTCAAACCTTGGCGAACTTCGCGATAAATCGAACCGATAAAATTAAGTGGTATCGAAAGTTGCATGAGCAGCGCATTGATAAAAACAAAATCTCCAAGCGTTTGCGTGCCATGCATGACTTCATATGCCGACATCAGCATCATCACCGCCATGCCGGCACCGAATATGACCGCCTGCCCGAAATTGAGCCATCCCAATGAAATCCAGGTTTTTATGGCTGCCTTCTCATAGCCTGCCATAGAGCTATCAAAACGTTTTGCTTCAAGGTCTTCATTGCCGAAATATTTCACCGTCTCGTAATTCAAAAGCGAGTCGATTGCCCTCGTATTTGCTTCGGTATCCGACTCGTTCATCTGACGGCGAATTGAAATGCGCCAATTGCTTGCCTTGATGGTAAACCATGTATAGAGGCCGACTGTAATTGCGACAACGCTCATATAATGCCAGCCGTAACTGATATAGACCACCAAGGCAGTGAGCGCGAACTCCAGAACGGTCGGTGCTGTATTCAATATGGAAAAGCGGACAATTGCCTCTATGCCTTTTGTTCCGCGTTCTATCACACGGGATAAGCCACCGGTTCGCCTTTCAAGATGGAACCGCAAAGACAGCTCATGCATGTGAACGAAAGTCTGATAGGCCAATCGCCTGACGGCATGTTGGCCGACGGTTGCAAACAAAGCATCGCGTAGCTGGTTCAAACCGGCCTGTAAAATTCGTGCCACATTATAGGCCAGAACCATCATGAATGGCGCGGCAAAGACAGCCGGAAGCCAGGAAGGTGGCGTATAATCGATGTTCAGAGCGTTGGTTGCATATTTGAAAAAATAAGGAACCGAAATCAGGACCAGTTTTGACAAAACGAGATAAAGAATTGCCCATAAAACGCGCAGCTTCAGGTCCGGCCGATCGGATGGCCACATATAAGGCCAAAGATTGAGGATTGTACGAAATGTATTTCCGGAATCGGCCGAAACGGTTTTTTCTCTATTTGGTTCTGTCATTTTTCTTTCAAATTGGTCTGGGCATTTGTTGCTTTGGATTTTTGCAAATTGTCTATCTCGGGCAAAATCAATTCCTGCCCTTTCGTGATATGGTCAGGGTTTTTTAAGATAGCAGAATTAGCCGAATATATTGCCTCGCTATAACGGCTTGATCCATAAGCTTTTTCGGCAATAGACGATAAACTGTCTCCCTTTTCGACAATTACGGTTTTTACCGGCTTGCCATCACGATAAAGCTGGTTCACAGGGTGATGACGTTCGTCAATACGAAAAGGTATGGCTAACGAACCGACATTTTCTCCGCCGTCATTAAACAAATCAATGCGAAAAACATGGTCACCGGAAAAAAGTGACACAAAACGGGAGAGCTCGAATTTCCCGTTAATGTCTGTCTTGTCACTGCCAAGGCGCATATTTCCGAGTGTTGCGATGATTTGCATGTTCTTTTCAGCCTGACCGCTGATCGTCAGAATACTGTTTTTATAGGTAATTCTTGTTACATCAAAATTATTATGCGTTTTCTTGCCGATTTCGATTATTCCCGGTGCATTGGAAATAAACCGCGAGGCGCCTGCCGGATCGTTCATAAAAGCAGCCATGCCATCCGGGACTTTATGGGATATGATAACCGTTACAGTTTCAACCGATGTGAATGATTTTCCCGACTGGTCTGTCGCTCTTAAGACAAAATGGTATTGACCTTTCCCGAGTTTTTTTTGCAAAGTCAGGGTGAAGCTGCCTTTGTCGTCAGCGTTTGTCTCGCCGAGTTTTCGGGCTCCGTCGATGAGCTCGACTTTGGCATTTGCAGGAGCCTTTCCGACGATGACGGCAAAGCTTTCATCGTTCAACATGAAACTCTCGAAACTCGGACTTTCAAGTTGATCGGGCTGTCCATTATTTTTCAATTCGTCAGCATGAAGAGTGCCGACAAACAAAATAACCGCCGCGATAAAGTCGAGCGTCAAAGTTACGGCAAATTTTTTCATCGACAAAAAGAATGCCATGAACAATCCTGTTTAAAGCACAATAAAAAACTTTTTATGTCCTATTCCATTTGCCACACAAACGGAATACCAAACCCGTTTAATTAATCCTTTTCCTCAATCTTAGGTTTTTCCTTGACGAAAATTTTATTAAACGGCAAAACATCCCCCATGACAAAAATCAATTCTATCTGTGTTTATTGTGGTTCTTCGTCGGGCAACAATCCCGATTATGTCCAATCGGCCAACCGGCTTGGCCAATTGCTGGCTCAAGCCGGCATTACGCTTGTTTATGGTGGAGGAACGAGCGGCATTATGGGCACAATCGCCCAATCAGTAAAAAGCAATGGCGGAAAAGTCGTAGGAATCATTCCGGATTTTCTTATCAAAAAAGAAGCCAGGAATAAGAATGATGATCTCTTTGACGAATTCATTGTTACCGAAACAATGCACCAGCGCAAACAATTGATGTTCGATCGCTCCGATGCTTTTCTCGCCCTACCTGGTGGCATCGGAACACTGGAAGAAATTGTCGAGATCATGACATGGGCACAACTTGGACGGCATACAAAGCCGATAGCCTTTGCCAACATAGATGGCTTTTATAACCCGATGATTGCACTTCTCGACCATATGGCGAGACAAGGCTTCATCCACTCCGACCACAGGCTGAAACCGCTTGTTATTGATGACATTGAAAAAATTGTCACTGCCATTTCAAGGAATCAGGAATCTCACCCATTATAAGGCATTAAAATTTTTCGATGCCCTTCCATCAAGGCTAAAGTTGAACGACGTTCCATTGTCGGAATTTGTCGGTTCTTTTGGTCGAAATATCTCTTATTTTTGCGGATGTTTTTTAAGTTCGATTATCGTTTCTTTTGGTTGTCTATGTTTCATCGTCGAAAGGCTGGCTGCGGTGTAAACGATAAGACCCAGCCAGATCAGTGAGAAAGCAAAAAGTTGCACCGTTGAAAATGGTTCATGAAAAACGAAAATTGCGATTAAAAATAGAAATGTCGGCGTTAAATATTGCATCAGCCCCAAGGTCGTCAAATTCAGCATCTTGGCACCGACTGCAAACAGGATAAACGGAATTGCGGTAAAGGGACCAGCCAATACGAGCAGCCCCACATCTTTCCATGTACCGTGGAAAAAATAATCTTGGCCCGTTGCAATAAAATAGCCCCACCCAATGAGCGCCGGAATAGTCATTATCAATGTTTCGAGTGAGAACCCTTCTGTCGGTCCGATGGGCAAGGATTTTCTGAAAAAAGCATAAAACCCGAAAGTAAGCGGTAACAAGATCGCAATCCACGGCAGGCCGCCGGCATTGATCGTTAAAATGAGAACAGCAACAATCGCCAACATTATCGAACACCATTGCCAGCGATTAAGTCTCTCGCGTAAGAAAATGAGCCCCAACAGGACATTGACGAGCGGATTTATATAATAACCGAGCGCTGCATCAACAGCATGATTATTGGCAATTGCCCAAATATAGATGCTCCAATTGGCGGTAATCAACGCCGATGTGAGACAGGCCATAGCCAACATTTTCGGCTGCTTTAATGCAGCCCAAAGTGCTCTACCGTGCCCGATCACAATAATGATACCAAGACCTATAGGAAGCGACCACAAAACGCGGTGAACGACAACTTCCATAACCGGAATATGGGCAACCGCTTTCATATAAAGAGGGAAAATGCCCCAAATGACATAGGCACCAAGTGCCGCCAAAAAACCTGAAATATTGGCAGGAAATATTTTAGTTTCTTTTGAAACAGGTTTTTTCATATGCATTTGTCAAACGATCCCGCTCTTTAGAATCTCGTCAAAATCAGGAAGTAGTCCCTTTTACAATAAAAAGTCCAGTGCGCGTTCTGCCGTTACGGCTTTTTTCCTCGTACCATTCGGCGGCATAGATATCATCAATGGAAACTTTTTTCTTCTTTAACTGCTCTTCGAGCCAGGCTTCATCTTTTCCTATTTCGTCGAGGCTGCCATCAACAATGCTACCATTCTTGACGACAAGCGTTGCGTTTTTGCCTTCTTCCTTGCGGATAACCGAAAGACTTCCATTTGATTCAAGACGCGCAAAAGCAACTTCGTGAAGTGCGCAACCCTTGATTCTGAGCATGGTTGCAAAGTCGTTCACATCAATATTGAGCCGCTTGATTTCATCCATCTGGAATTTTCCGTCAAGCACCAGTGCAACATCGCCACCGGCTACGAGATTATGAAAAAACACCGAATGTCGACGGAGGTAATTCAGCCCGATAACCAGTAATTGCCAGATAATCAAAACAATCAATAACTGGATAACGGTGATTTTCGGATTATAGATGACGCCGCCGATAATACCGCCCATAACAAAATTGCTGATCAAATCCGTCGGTGTCATTTGACTGAGACTTCCACGACCGCTTGTTCTCAGTACCAGCAAAAATACTGCAAGTCCTATAAAAAGTTTGAGTGCCACATAGCCATAACCCAAAAGGTAATCCATTTCTGAGACCTTCTTCATCATTGCCAGTGGCGAATTCTGGCGGGATTAATGTTTGATTTCCCAATGTGTCACGCGTTCGCCTGTTTGCGGATTTTTTTCGTCCCTCAGCAATATGTTTTTCTGTCCAAGCTCGTCTCTGATCCGATCGGCCTCAGCCCAGTTTTTGTCTTTGATAAATGACAAGCGTTTGGCAATTTGGCTCTCGACATACTCGTTATCTATCCCGCTTTTTCTATTAAACAGTGAACAGTCTTCGTCATCCAGCCAATCATCATGCAACAACCCCATGAGCTCCATGCCGGATTTGAGTGCTTTAGCATCCTGCGATTTATAATATTGGCGCAAATACGTGATGGCACTCCAGCAATTGAGATCCTCGCCCAGAGCATCGACAAGTTCGTCGGCAGGATGTGCCGGAGTTGAAGAACGAACGTTTTTCTGGCGTAGCAGTTCATACCAGCGATAGAGTTCGCTACTTGAGTCTGCAAGGCGCTGGGCTGTCCAGTTTAACGGTTCACGATAATGCGTTTGCAACATGGAAAGTCGCGCACTTAAACCCACCCATTGATGACGCATCGTTTCATCAATATCGGAAGTTAGTTCCGCAAGTTCGGTCTCCAACACATCATGAATGGTAATAAAATTGCCCAGACTTTTGGACATCTTCTGCCCTTCAACCTGTAGAAAACCGTTATGCATCCACAAATTTGCCATGCGCTCTGTTCCAAAGGCCGAACAGCTTTGAGCAATTTCGTTTTCATGATGGGGAAAAACCAGATCAATACCGCCACCATGAATATCGAAAACATTATTGGCAGGATTATCGCATGTGAGACCACCCCCAAAGGGTACCAACAATTTCGCCATAGACATTGCAGAACATTCTATGTGCCAGCCCGGACGCCCTTTGGCTTTAATTCCCGCAGGAGAAGGCCACCCCGGTTCCCCCTCTTTCGAGGGTTTCCACAAAACGAAATCCATTTCGTCACGCTTATAGGCAGCGACATCAACACGGGCTCCAGCCATCATTTCATCAAGCGAGCGGCGCGCCAAAGCACCATAACGGGGATGATCTCCCATACTGGAAACAGAAAACAACACATGATCTTCTGCAACATAAGCGTGACCACGTTCGATCAACCGCTCGATCATTGCGCGCATATTATCGAGATTATCTGTCGCACGTGGTTGCGTTGTAGGCGTTAAGCAACCGAGAGCTGCAACATCTTCCTGAAATTGCTTGTTGGTTTTTTCTGTTAGAATACGGATAGCATCATTTAATGGCAGTTCCGGATAATCGCGGGCAGCACGTGCATTGATTTTGTCATCCACATCCGTAATGTTGCGAGCATAGATAACATGGTCATTTCCATAGACATGACGCAATAACCTGAACAAAACGTCGAAGACCACGACCGGACGCGCATTGCCGATATGGGCATAGTCATAAACTGTAGGGCCGCAAACATAAAGGCGCACTTTATTGGCGTCTATCGGATGAAAATCCTCTTTTGTTCTCGTCAACGTGTTATAAAAATGCAAATTGGTCATCAATCGTCTTTCGTCTGTCGGGTAAGGCCAAAACTTTGGCAAGCTATTCAAAAACAGTTAAGGCATTTACCCTAATTATCCTTAAATATTCCAGTGACGCATTTAGAAAAGATCAAACTGGTCTTTATTCTTTGGACTTTTCCCCCGTTTTTGATCCTTATTGTTTTGCTGTTGAGCTTTGTCGCCGGAATCTTCGACAGGATTTATCCTTTCTTTCACATCGCTCCTTGAATAAGCAGCATTATTGATTTTATCGGACACAGGATAAACATGAAGGTGTTCGGCTGGTGTATTTTTTAAAATATCCATAACATCGGCAGGGCGAAAATTCCGGCAATCAAGCCATCTATCAATATCTTCCCGCCTGACAATGACGGGCATACGGTGGTGGATTTCTGCGAGCGGCGATTTTGCCTCTGTTGTCAAAATAGCAGCAGTGTCGATTTGCGAGCCTTCACTACCACTCCATGTTTCCATGAGACCGGCAAAACCGATTATAGAGTGATCGTCAAGTGCAGCGTGATAAGGCTGTGATCTGCCGCGAGATTGTTTTTTCCATTCATAAAAACCTGTTGCCGGAATAATGACACGGTGATGACGAAGCGCATTGGTAAAAGACTTTTTCACCGCTACTGTTTCGGAACGTATATTGAATGTTAGCGGCCATTGATCAGGATTTTTCGTCCAACCCGGAATGAACCCCCAGCGCACAAGTAAGGCATCATGTTTGGGTTTGTTCGATAAAGCATCGCGATAGGCTTCCGGTGCCTTGATAACCAAAATCGGTTGTGTTGGCGCAATATTATAGCGTTTCGGGAAATCTTCTTCTATCCAAGCATCAAATGCATTGGCAACCTCGCTTTTCGAGGCATCAAGCTCATACCGCCCACACATAGCTACCCTTCTTAATTCATCAGTTTAACGTTTTTGCGATCAAAAACCGGCTTTTCCAAAGGGAAAATGGCAATTGATATTGCATGAATATTATTACCACCACCGGAAAATATGTATCGTAACAACAAAAGGCCAATCTTCCTTCGCTGGATAAGTCAGGAAATTTATAACCACCATAGCCGGTCTAGCCAGCAAAAACAAAATATAAGCTAATGGACTTGATCGACAAAAACTCCGGCATTTCAAAATCTCCGGTTACGTTTTGGCATTGCTTATAAGCTTGGAAAAGACCTATAGAAATATCCTTATCATGATAGCTTTTTGTCTGAATAACAAAATGAGTCCGAAAACATGAACAAGTATTTGAAAACTCTTGTCATTATGGCTTTTCTTTTTGCTGCTGCGCCGGCCGATGCCGAGCCGGTTCCCCAATATGATGCCAAAATGTTGCGGCTTGCCGAAATACTTGGTTCACTCCATTACTTGCGCAATCTATGCGGAGAGAAGACATCCCTGTGGCGCGACAAGATGGAAGAGCTAATCAAAGCCGAAAACCCGACACCAACGCGTCGTGCACGACTTTACGCAAGCTTCAACGATGCTTATCGCGCTTTCTCGGATAATTATCACACATGCACAAAAGCAGCCGTTGATGCTGATCGCCGTTATATCAAGGAAGGAACAGCCCTTTCACATGAGCTTTTGAACCGCTATGGCAATTAACCCTTTTTGACTATTAAGACTGACAGGCGGCGAAATTGTGCTAATGTATTTCACTAAATAGCACTGATAGAACGAGTTCACTGATGAGCCAAACGAATACTGATCTTTCGGCCATTATCGCTGAAGAGCAAAAACACGCAGCCCATGAATTTCAATCCGAAGCTTGGGTTGGCGGTATTTCCAATGGTATCGAGCCGGAAATTCTCGCCGAAGCGGCCTTTGATACCGCGCTTAAATATTTACTACAGGCGCGAAACGAAAAACAGGTACTCAAATTTCTATCCCACATGCGCGACAAAGTCGTAATGGGTGAACTTAGCGATCATAAAACGATTCAATAAAGGATTTTATTTCATTGAAATCATTTGTTTTTTGTTTGCTCGTGGGGGCTTTGACACTCGCTTCACCTGTGGCCAATTCTGTTAGCGTTGCGTCAACAGATATGACCAATGACGATATAAAAGTGCACACCGATGTCCCGAAAGTAGATGACGCTGCTAATCCTATTCCGTTACCGGAATCGAAGAAAAGCAAAAAAACAAACAGTGACGATACGCCGCCAAAGGTTGAATACGATATCGAAAAACTGCCCGCGCCAGTAAAACTGATGCGGCAAAAAATTATTGATGCGGCAAAAAGTGGTGATGTTAACAATCTGAAACCGTTATTGGGTACCAGTAGCGACCCGACGCAACTTTCCGTTTCCGACACTGTCAAAGATCCGATCGCCTATATCAAACAGCTTTCGGGTGATGGTGATGGCCTTGAAACCATGGCCATCATGATTGACCTTCTCAATTCCGGTTATGTGCATCTTGACGAAGAAGACAATGAGGAAATTTACGTCTGGCCCTATTTCGTTGCCATGCCGATTGATAATCTTTCAAAGCAACAACTTGTCGAGCTATTCCAGATTATGACCGCCGGTGATCTTGAACAAATGAAAGAAATCGGCACATATTCCTTTTTCAGAATTGGTATAACACCCGACGGTAAATGGCGGTTTTTTGTTACCGGCGACTAATCATTTTCTTCAACAAACCGAATAACAATAATCTTAAAGCGGTTGTTCCCACTTTGTAAGCTTCACTGGTCCATGTGGTGGAAAGAACGGTTTACCCTTTGCGGTCGATTATCTTTAAAAGTTCGGGAAGATCGGCAAACTTGTCGACTTTGAAATAGCGGGCATTGTCATACGGTTCCTCTGCCATTTCATGAACCCAGGTAATATCATAAGGGATGTAGACTGCAATGGCACCTGCTTCGAGAGCCGGTAGAATATCCGATTTCAACGAATTACCGACCATTGCAAATTCGTTTCTATCCACTTTGTTACGTTTGAGCAGTTCTTCATAAACAGTTTTGTCTTTATGGCTGACAATTTCGATGGCATCAAAATAGCTTTTTAATCCCGATTTTTCGATCTTTCGATTTTGCTCGACGAGGTCGCCTTTGCTTATCAGCAACAAACGGTAGTTTTTATGGAGTGCTTCAAGCCCTTCAACGACACCGTCAATCAAATTTACCGGTTTATCCATCAAGGACTGACCAAGCGAAATGATCTCCCTCATCGTTGAAGACGGGATAGCCTCGTTATAAACGTGGCTCGCTGTTTCGATCATTGAAAGTGTGAATGATTTGAAACCATAGCCATAAAGGCCGAGGTTACGTGCAATTGTTGAAAAAAGTGTGCGTTCAATTATTTCTTTATCGGCACAACGCCCAAGAAGCTGAACAAAATATTGTTCAGCCTCCCGAAATGTTTTCTCGTTATGCCAAAGCGTATCGTCGGCATCAAGGCCGACAGTTTTGATACCCATTCTGCATAATCAGTTCGTGTGGTGCAGGCATTCCAGAAATTCGATCGGCTCGCCGGTTGATGGTGTAACGATTTCGCCCTGCCACATAACAGTTTTCCCACGAATGATCGTGCCAACCGGCCACCCCTTGACCTTCTTGCCGTCATAAGGAGTCCAACCGGCTTTCGATCCGATTTGTTCGTTACGGATAATTTCTTCACGTTTCAAATCGACAATTGTGAGATCGGCATCATAGCCAGCGGCAATGCGACCCTTGCGGCTGATACCAAAAACACGATTGGGGCCATGAGAAGTGAGATCGACAAAACGTTCCAGCGAAAGCCTGCCAGCGTTAACATGGTCAAGCATAATGGCAGCTGTGGTCTGGACACCGGTCATGCCGGAAGGAGAAGCCGGATAGGTTTTGTGCTTTTCTTCCAATGTATGCGGTGCATGGTCGGAACCGAGAACATCAATAATGCCTTGTCTGACGCCATACCATATGCCGGCACGATGGCGGCTTTCACGGATTGGCGGGTTCATCTGGATGAGTGTACCAAGGCGGGCATAATCATCCGCTGTCAAAGTCAAATGATGTTGCGTTGCTTCCAGAGTGGCAACATCCTTATGGTCTTTGAGAAACTCGATTTCTTCGGCTGTTGAAACATGAAGAACGTGGATGCGTGCACCGGTTTTATGGGCAATTTTTACAAGCCTTTTTGTGCAACGAAGTGCTGCTTCCACGTCGCGCCAAACCGGATGGGATGTCGGGTCGCCTTCAACACGCAAATGTTTGCGTTCGTTAAGCCGTGCTTCATCTTCCGAGTGGAATGCCGCCCGACGGTGGGTGTGTTTCAGGATTTCGGTAACACCTTCATCATCGGCAACCAGCAGATTACCAGTTGATGACCCCATGAATACCTTTATACCGGCAGCACCGGGTAAACGTTCGAGCTCACCGACATCGCGGGCATTTTCATGTGTTCCGCCGACCCAGAAAGCAAAGTCGCAATGCATCCGGTGGTAGCCGCGTTTCACTTTGTCGGCAAGGGCAGCCTCGCTTGTTGTCAATGGATTGGTATTCGGCATTTCAAAGACCGAGGTTACGCCGCCCAATACGGCAGAACGTGAACCGGTTTCAAGATCTTCTTTATATTCGCCACCGGGTTCGCGAAAATGCACCTGACTATCAATCATTCCGGGCAGAATATGAAGTCCCGTGCAGTCAACCGTTTCACCAGCCGAACAAGCCGATAGATCGCCTATTTCGGCAATGCGTCCATTAACAACGCCAATGTCCCTTTGACCGATACCGTCATGATTGACAACTGTTCCGCCTTTAAAAATCTTATCAAATGTTCTCGACATTACTTTTGCTCCTTGCAGCCCATAACTATACCGATTACGTAAATGCGAGAAGAAAGGCAAGGAAAATGGTCGAAAATCACTGCTCTCTCACCCTCGAAAACCGCCGTGTATTGACGATTACAGGCGAAGATAGAACGCATTTTCTGGAACGGTTGATCACTACTGATGTTGAAAAAATAGGTGCCGGAGAGATGTTGCCCGGTGCGCTGCTTTCGCCGCAAGGGAAGGTGATTTTCGATTTTTTGATCGGCCGCATTGACGACGGTTTTGTCATTGATATTTCGGCCGACCTTGCCGACAGTTTTAAAAAACGCCTAAGCCTTTATCGCTTGCGGTCAAAAGTCGAAATTAGTGAGTCTCCTGAATCGGTTATAGGGATTTCTTGGCAAAGTGATTCACTTACTTCAGAAAGTGATTCAAGTTTTGCTGATAAACGGTTTCCACCACAAGAAAAAGTCACCCGCTTTTACGGGAAAAACATGACCACCCTCCCCTTTTCGCAAAACTCCGCCGATCAGTGGGATCTTCTGCGCATAAAATATGGAATTGCCGAGAGTGGAAAAGATTTCAAAATTGGCGATGTCTTCCCGCACGACATCAATTTTGATCAAACCGGTGCCATTTCCTATAAAAAAGGCTGTTATATCGGTCAGGAAGTAGTTTCCCGTATGCACCATAGAGGCACTATCCGCCGCAGGATGTTGGTCGTCGAAGGAAAAGACAATCTACCCACCACCGGCTCTATCGTATGTGAGGGAAAAACCGTTGGCAATCTCGGTACAGTCATTGGCAAACGTGCCTCGGCAATTGTGCGGATTGACAAGGTAAAGGCCGGCATTGACAAAAACATTCCTTTTTTCGTGGAAAATGTGCCAGTCACTCTGACAATTGCCCCCAATATGAATTACGGTTTTCCGGAAGATGTGTCGGAAGGTGAATAAATGGCTGATGCCGAAATAACAAGGACAGGAGAAGCACGTGCCTGGCAACGTATGTTGTCGGGTCGCCGGCTTGACCTCATAAATCCCTCTCCTCTTGATGTCGAAATAACCGACATTGCTCACGGTCTTGCGCGTGTTGCCCGCTGGAACGGTCAGACAAAAGGCGAATATGCCTATTCGGTTGCCCAACATTCTTTACTGGTCGAGAAACTCTACCGCCGCTTGTTTCCCGATGCCACGGCTGATGAAAAACAACTCGCCCTCCTCCATGACGCACCCGAATATGTCATTGGTGACATGATTTCTCCCTTCAAAGCCGTGATGGGCGGAAGTTACGAAATGATTGAAAAAAGGCTTGAAGATGCAATCCGAATCCGCTTCGGTCTTCCTACCGAACTTCGGGTAAAAATTGTAAAACAATTGAAACAAGCCGATCGTATAGCAGCCTATTTTGAAGCAAGCACTCTTGCCGGTTTCAGCAAAGCAGAAGCAATCCGTTATTTTGGCGAACCGGAAACGATAACTCCCCAAGGTCTTGATCTGATAGCGCGACCAACACCGCAAATTGAAGGCGCGTTTTTGGCTCGTTTCAATGCAATCGAACAAGAAAGAGCACATTGATGGCCTATCTTATAGTTTCCCCTCTTTCGAAACTCACAGAGACTGCAATTCGCCACCAACCGCGGGAACTCATCACTTTGATGAACAAGGGCACGCCTATGGATCGCCCGGCCATGATTGAAGAAAATTGTCATTATTTTCTTGAATTCAATGACATTAACGAGCCGCAGGAAGGGCTTATTGCCCCGAGTGAAACCGAAATTTATAAAATTCTTGAAATCGCACAAAACTGGAACCGTGCCCATCCGCTCCTGATAAACTGCTTTATGGGGATTTCGCGCTCGACGGCTGCGGCTTTTGTCATTGCCTGCGCACTTCAGCCGCAAAAAAGTGAAGCGTCGATTGCCCGACTTTTGCGAGAAAACTCGTCAACCGCCACACCGAACAAATTAATGGTCTCGCTTGCCGATAAAATTCTTGATCGTGGCGGGCGTATGCGTTCTGCGATTGCCGATATAGGCCGTGGCGCCGAAGCATTTGAAGGAACGCCTTTTATCCTGCCCGTCGAGGCTTAATCGCTCGGGATAGATAATATATCCTTCAAAATTCGGTGGTCCCGTCTTTTACCTTTATTGATAGAAAAATGGTCTATTCTTCGGGCTTTCTATAAGTTTCTTTTTCACCTGGAAATGAGCGTGTTTTCACGTCGCTTGCATAATTTTTGATCGCTTCGGCCATTTGCTCTTCAAGATTGCCATAACGGCGAACAAATTTCGGCACAAATGCACCAAAGCCCAGCATATCTTCCATCACAAGAATTTGCCCGTCACATTGGTTGGAAGCACCAATGCCGATCGTGGGTATAAACAAATCGCGTGTGATTTTTGCCGCTAATGGTTCGACAACACCTTCAAGAACAATGGCAAAAGCGCCCGCTTCGGCGATGGCTGATGCATCACCTTCAATACGTGGCCAATCACTTTGGTGAAGACCTTGCGTTTTAAATCCCCCGAAACTGTTGACAGATTGTGGCATCAAGCCGACATGTCCCATAACAGGTATACCGCGACGTGCAAGAAAGCGGACAGTCTTTGCCATTTCGGCACCACCCTCAAGTTTGACCGCACCGCAACCTGTTTCAGAAAGAATACGGGAAGCATTGGAAAAAGCTTGCTCCGGACTTTTTTCATAAGAACCAAACGGCATATCAACAACCACAAGCGCGTGTTTCGAACCACGCACAACTGCCTGTCCATGAAGAATCATCATATCGACAGTGACCGGCAAAGTTGTTTCAAAGCCATGAACCACCATCCCCACGCTATCTCCGACAAGCAGAAAATCACAATAAGGATCCGCAATTCGTGCAGCATTGGCTGAATAGGCAGTCAGCGAAACAATAGGGTCGTTGCCTTTTCTCGCTTTGATTGCCGGTACTGTTACCCGCTTTTGTTCATTCTGCCGGCTCAATCTCTGTCACCTTTTTTTAAAAAACATATTGGTCAATCAATCTGACAGAACCAAAACGCACCGTCAATAACAGAACAGTCGGCTTATCAATACGATCTTTGACTTCTTCCAGAGTTTCTGCATCACGAAAATCTATCGCTTCCGAAACGGCGCGTGGTTCCTTATTCAAAATATTCGAAACAGCAGAGCGAAGAGCTTCTATTTTTCGTTCTCCGCTTTCAAAGAGACGGGCAGCAGCTTTCCAACTTTGCGGAACAACAATCGCTGCTTTACGATCTTCCGGCGTAAGAAGTTTGTTGCGCGAGGAGCTTGCAACACCATCTTCATCGCGCAGAATAGGTACACTCACTATCTTTACAGGAAAACCAAGATCTTTGGTCATATGCCTGATGATAACAAGCTGTTGGTAGTCTTTCTCGCCAAAAAAAGCATAATCGGGTTGAGCAATATTGAAAAGCTTGGCGACGACGGTGGTTACGCCACGAAAGTGACCGGGACGTAATTTGCCAATCAATATCTGCGATAACCCCTCGACTTCAACGCACGTCATATTTCCCGACGGCCACATCTCGTCTACTGACGGGGAAAATACATAATCGACACCCGCTTTATCAAGGAGAGCGCAGTCACTATCGAGATCGCGAGGATAAGTTTCATAATCCTCATCTGGTCCGAACTGTTTCGGATTGACAAAAATAGAAACGATTGTTTTTTGACAGACAGTTTGCGCGTTTTCCACCAGTGACAGATGTCCTTGATGCAGAGCGCCCATTGTAGGAACGAGCCCAATTACCAGACCCTTCCTTCTATCTTCCATCAATTGCCGGCGGATATCATCAATCGTTTCGAATATCTTCATGAGACAGAGAATCTGTTAAATCTGGGAGTCCGTTCAGTCGGGTTAGCAATTACACTCTTTTCAAGACCTTTTCCGGTCCGGCTTATTTTGTTGGTACAACACCGTATCCGGCTACCATTGCCTCGGCAATTTTGACTTCCATTGCGTTGGTCGCACCACTTACGCCAACTGCACCGACGACGAACTCATTATTCGTTACCGGTACGCCACCCCCGAGAGGAACCATATGAGGTGTACTTGCAATAGCCGGTTCGTCGCCATTTACGCGTTGCATATTGACCGACGTTTTAACACGGAAGAGAGCAGCCGATTTGGCCTTCGCTATAGCCGCATCAACACAACCATAAGGCGCGCGGTCCATGCGGTCAAAAGCAATCAGACTGCCACTCGGATCAACAACAGCCATACAGACATTAACCTTCAAACTATCTGCAGAGGCATGTCCTTTGGCAATCAATGCACGTGCGTCATCAAGCGATAACATTGATGTCGTATATTCGGCTATTGCCACTGAGGAGAAGACCGGCACAACAAACGCCAGACAGAATAATTTCTTGAGCAGTTTTTTCATTGTTTTTTCCATAACAGTGATGTTTACGAACTAAAAATAATAGGAAAGCGATTTCTTGCAACAATAAGCTGGTTTTATGTGGCTGCAATAATCAAAACTCCGAGATTTCGTTTTTATCCAATTGCATAAATGGATGAAAGAAAAACGATCGCGATTTTGATTTTAGATAGATGAACATTATCAAGCCACATAAGTCAGTTAAATAGTGCTAAACAGGCAATCGGCCAGATTGCCGTTTTTCTTGAACCTTACATCAAAACACAGGCTTTCGTAAAAGAGTTACTAAAAATATTTTTAACAAAATATTACAGAGTTTTTTAACTTTTTCCATTTTCTCTATCGAACATTTAAAAATTTTTTCTATATCCAACGAACTTTCCCTGTTGTTTTACGTCTTTTTTTCAAAAACCGGACGACAAAAAACATCTATAATCGACTATTTGGGCTTACGTAACAATAAGCATTGCTCATAGCAAATTCCTGTTCCGTACTGACGCCGCTTTTTCGAATTTTGCGACACTTCGTTCCGGATGAACACTATCACCAGTTTTCAATGCTTCAATTTCCAGTTTTTGATCAGTCTCTCTAGAAACCAAGGCAGAATTATTACCCCCCTTGGCTTGCCGTTTGTTTTAGAAATCTTTTCCTTCAACCGCCGACGGTGTTCCCAACTATTTAGTTATTAAAAAAACGGGAAAGTGTTTCAATAAAACTCTCCCGCACTTTCGGTGGTTCAATACCGCGAGCATTCCAAACATTGCGGGTTAAAAAATATCCGGTTAAAAGAAAGCCTTGTTTGATATCTTCGAAATTTTTGGGACGCTCTGAACTTTTTAACAAAAATTCAGGAAGCGGCAATAGTTTGTCTTTCCATGGTTCCCCTGCCTCTTCGCAAATAGCTCGTGCCGTTTTTGGCGAGACATATTTGAGGTTTTCGTGCTTTCCTGTCGCCCCGCATTTTGACAGATCAAGGCCGAACCCCGTCGCCTCCAACAATTTTATTTCGAATCTTACCATTAATTCGCCGGTAATAAGCTCGTCGTCGATATTTTGGATCAAAAGCTCGAATATATCATAGAGGGCCGGATAAGGGTCCCGTTCGGGAAGGAGTCTGATATGGGCTGCCGCCAATTGCAAAGCGTATAATGCATGCGGTTCCAACATCATACGGGAAGCGTTGAAATCGACCGGTTCGAGTTTAAAAATGCCCAGATGTTCGTCGAGTCTCGCCCACCAATCGGCAATAACCTTGTTTCCAGGCTGGAGAACAGCGCTCATCTTGCGGGACCTTCCGCCTTTGACCAGTCCCATATGGCGACCGTGTGAGCGGGTCATCACCTCAACTATGGCACTTGTTTCACCATGTTGTCTGGTACCGAGAATAAACGCCTGTTCTTTCCATTCCATTGTTAGTTTGAATAGTCCAATCCCATTTCACGATAGCGTTCCGGATCATCGCTCCAATGGTCGCGCACTTTGACAAATAAAAAGAGATGCACCTTTTGTTCGAGGATTTCCATCAACTCTTTTCTGGCGGCCTGCCCGATCGCTTTGATCGTTTCCCCTTTTGTACCTAGCACAATCTTTTTCTGCCCCTCGCGTTCGACATAGATGATCTGGTTGATTTTTACAGAACCGTCTGGCCGCTCTTCCCAGCTTTCAGTCTCAACCGTAGAAGCATAGGGCAATTCATTATGCAGCCGCATATAAAGCTTTTCGCGCGTAATTTCGGCTGCCAATTGACGCATCGGCATATCCGATATCTGGTCTTCGGGATAATACCATGGCCCCTCGGGTAGTTTTTTTGCAAGATAATCAAGAAGATCATCGCAGCCGGTACCCTTCAATGCCGAGATCATGAATGTTTCGGAAAACGTTTGGCCTTCATTCAACTTCTTTGTAAGTTCGAGAAGTGAAGGACGCGGTACAGAATCCACTTTATTGATAACGAGTATTTTTTCCTGTTTTACCGTGGAAAGAGATGCAAAAACTTCTTCGGTTTCTTCATCCAGTCCCTTTGCCGCATCCACGAGGACAAGGACAATATCGGCATCTTTCGCGCCACTCCATGCGGTTGTGACCATTGCCCGATCAAGTCGCCGTTTGGGAGTAAAAATACCCGGTGTGTCGACAAGTACAATCTGGGTATTGTTGTGAATAATGATACCGCGAATAAGCGCGCGTGTTGTTTGAACCTTATGAGTAACAATAGAAACTTTTGTACCCACGAGCCTGTTGACAAGTGTCGATTTACCGACATTCGGTGCTCCGATCAAAGCAACGAAACCGGAATGTGTCTTATTATCATTGTTCATTATTCTGGCTTTCGGTTTCTTCCCAGACACTTTCACGCACAAGGAGTTTTTCTGCTGCATGGCGCTCGGCCTCACGTTTCGAGCGCCCCCTTCCCGTTTCGGGTGCAAAACCCGCGACACGGACTTCTATATCAAAAACAGGGTCATGATCGGGCCCATGGCGTTTTACTACGCGATATTGCGGCTGGGCGCCATTTTGGGTATGCGCCCATTCCTGCAATTCGGTTTTAGCATCTCTGCGCGCGGCTCCTGACTGGCGGGCGCGTTCTTCCCAATAGCGGCGTATGAACGGACGTACCGCATCAAGGCCACCATCCAGATACATCGCGGCAATCAATGCTTCTACGACATCGGCATGCATATTTGCCAAACGCCGCTCATCAAGATTTTTCATTTCCGCACCGACATAAACGATATCAGGCAAGCCGATTTCCTGTGCAATTTCCGCGCAAGTTACCGCATTGACCAAGCCGTTCAAGCGAACAGAAAGTTCCCCTTCGCTGGCTCGGGGATAAAAACCGAAAAGCATTTCCGAGACTAAAAGCCCCAAAACTCTATCGCCCAAAAACTCCAAACGTTCATAATTGCCATGTGTCTGATCCTGAACGCTCGAATGTGTTAAAGCGCGTCTCAAACGCTCTTCGTTCAGAAATTTATGACCTGTCGCTTGTTCCAGTTTTTCGACTTTTTTATGATCCATCTTGATACCTATTTATCAGGCGGAAAATATTTGATTGTCTTCACAGAAGAAAGCAATCTGTTCCACCTTATATCTGCTGGCCAACGCCAAATTTGCCATGCGCTTGCACCTTTTCCTATCGAAAAGAAAATAATATTGGCGCGGCCGACAAGATTTTCATAAGGCACATAACCGATACTCAACCGGCTATCGTCAGAATCGTCCCGGTTATCTCCCATCATGAAGTAATAGCCTTGAGGAACCTCAAACACCTTGGTGTTGTCAACAGCGGGATAGAAACCCAGATCAAGTGTATTATAGGTTACGCCATTGGGCATGGTTTCGCGATAAACGTCAACCGGTCTTGAAACTTCAGTAATATCGAAGTCGGTAATCTCACCGACAAGCTGACGAGGTACTGCTTCATCATTAATGTAGAGTGTACCATTGCGAACTTGTATTCTGTCACCGGGAAGACCAACAAGACGTTTAATAAAAAAATCGTTTAATCTGTTTGGCGGACGAAACACAATAATATCACCACGTTGTGGCTCCCCCCCGAAAATACGTCCGGAAAAAAGGTTGGGTGAAAAGGGTATCGAGTAACGTGAATAACCGTAGCTATATTTTGAAACGAAAAGATAATCGCCCACAAGCAAAGTCGGCCGCATCGAGCCGGACGGTATCCTAAAGGGCTGGAAAAGAAATGTTTGAAAAAGAAGTGCAATAATGAGCGCCTGCATGACGATAGAAACAATTTCGCCAACTCCGCCACTCTTTTGTGTCTTTGGGGAAAGAGTGTTTTCCATTTCGTTCATTTCTGTTTCGCCCTTATAATAAAGATTGCTCTATTCAACATGAATTCTATTTGTATAGTATTTCAAGCAATCTCTTGAAAAGAAACCGCCTCAATAATCACCAAAGCCTGAGCCCAAGGAAAATCGTCCGTAATTGTTAAATGAATAATCGCTTTGTGTCCTTTGGGCGTCATTTTTTCAAGAAATCTTTTCGCATTATTGGTGAGCTCCATTGTGGGTTTTCCGCTTGGCAAATTGACAACCCCCATATCTTTCCACCACACACCGCGAGAAATGCCGGTACCAAGCGCTTTTGCACAAGCTTCTTTTGCTGCAAACCGTTTAGCATATGAGGCAACCCGATTCTTCCGCCCCTCCGATTTTATCCTCTCGACAGGAGTAAATATCCGTTCGGTAAAACGGCTGCCATGACGCGCAAGAGTTTTTTCAACCCTGCGAATATCAATCATATCATTGCCAATACCAAGAATCACTGCCAAGCACCTTGTTTTTCTTCCTTCTCAAGCCGCACGCGAACTTTTTCTGCCATTTTTTCCTGCCTGTGTTTTTGAAAGCGGGCCGTTGCGCGATAAGCACAAATATAGGCCAAACTTGCCAAAAACAATCCAAGGATCACCCCACCAAAAAGGATGGGCTTCATGACTGTGTCCCACGCTTCAAGCAGAATTCCCCAGGCTTCAGAAACTGAAAGACCTTCAAACATTTCACGTATTTCAGCCAATGGTATTTCGTCAGCATTGCCGAAAAATGAAAAACAGAAATGTCCAAGTTTATAATCGAGCATCACAATCGGCAGAAATGTTAACGGATTGGACAGCATTGTACCAAGAATGGCTGCCGCTACATTTCCACGCAACACCCAGGTTACCAACCCTGCCAGAATGATATGAAGCCCGAACAAAGGAGAACTGGCAGCCAAAATACCAATAGCAAATCCCAACGCCACTTGATGTGGCGTTGCAGAGATACGTAACAAGCGTTTTCCGTAATATTTCAATGAACGCGAAAATGACCGCCGTGGCCACAACCACACGCGTATTCGTTCCAAGAAACTTACAGGTTTTCTTCGGCGAAAAAGCATTTTGTCTTCATAAACGCCCCGACAGCACGAGACAATCTTTAATATTCAAATTATTGTCCTAACCTGAATTTTTCGCTTCTATTCAACAACACAATCTCTTTACCTTACAGATTTTTAGCTTGCTGGCCATTATTTTAAAAGTTAAAAAATCTTCATCCATGGGAGAGAAGAGGACATGACCATAACGAAAACCGGTACCGGGGGACAAGTGGAAACTACTTTTATTTCCATAATCTTCGCTGTGAGTTGTGGACATTTCCTGAACGACGTCATGCAATCCATGCTTCCCGCGATTTATCCCATTTTGCGGAACAATTATGGCCTGACCTTTCTCCAGATTGGCATTATCACCGCTGTTTACCAAATGACCGGCTCGGTTCTACAACCACTTATCGGCTTTTATACCGATAAGAAGCCAAGTCCCTATTCTTTACCTTTTGCTTCTGCTTCAACCATGATCGGGCTGCTTTTGCTCGCCAATGCACACCATTATTACATTTTATTGATCGGCTCGGCATTTGTCGGACTGGGATCATCCATCTTCCATCCGGAGGCTTCACGCGTTGCCCGTCTGGCGTCCGGCGGGAAATATGGCGTCGCACAGTCTATATTTCAAGTTGGCGGCAATTGCGGTTCGGCAATCGGACCGGTGATAGCGGCCGCGTTTATCAGCCAGCAACAACGCATCGGCTGGCTTTCCATACTTGCCTTTTTCGGTATCATAATTTTGACTTTTGTAAGCCACTGGTACGCCAATAACCTCAACAGGCGTTTGACAAAAAAAACGTCTGCCGATCAACATCTCTTGCCCAAAGTACAGGTCCGTAACGCCTTATTCGTTCTTGTCGGCTTAATGTTTGCCAAATATGTCTACATGGCCAGCATGCAGAACTATTATATGTTCTACACAATGGAAAAATTCGGTGTCAGTCTCCATCAGGCCCAGCTTTTGCTGTTCCTCTATCTCGGGGGAATTGCAATCGGCACGATATTCGGTGGACCGATAGGCGATCGTATCGGCGCCAGAACCGTTATCTGGGTGTCTATTTTGGGCGTCTTTCCTTTTACCGTTGTTCTTCCTTATGTGAACTTGCCTTCAACCGCAATTCTCACCGTTATTATCGGGATGATTTTGGCTTCTGCATTTCCGGCAATAGTCGTTTTTGCCCAGGAGCTCATGCCAGGCAAAGTAGGAACGGTAGCCGGGCTGTTCTTCGGTCTTTCATTCGGAATCGGAGCTTTATCTTCCGCCGCGCTTGGTTGGGTTATGGATATTGTCGGTTCGCAAACAATGTTTGAAATTTGCTCCTATATGCCGGCCCTTGGCCTTATTGCCATTTTTCTTCCCAAAATACGCACCGGCAGAGCCTGACAAAAGCTATTTCCGCATTAAACTATTTTCGCAACGGGCTATATTCCAACCGGAAATCCGTCTTAAAACGAATTCTTGCCAAAAAAAATTCTAGAAAAAAATTTTGGCAATAAACTTTTCGGCACGAAAAATTTTCGGGATAATCTAAACGGCAGCACTGAATTGGGCAATATTCTGCTGGCGATATGCATCAAACAGGCTTGCAACCGCCCGAACGAAAGGCCGGCCTTCTTCTGTCATCTCGATAATACCATCATGTTCGACGGCAATCCCGTCGGCAATAATCGGTTTTAGGCGGTCCAAAGCATCCTGAAATTTCGCTTTTCCGCCAAATTTCGAGAGGTCCAGCTTAAAATTGCACATGAGTTCGGCAATCATACCGGCGCGGAGACGGTCATCATCATTTGTTGCAATGCCGCGCACCGTTGCCATTTCATTTGCATCGATTGTACGGCGGTATTGAGCAATTCCCGCGACTGTCTGGGCAAATCCGTCATGAAATTCCGATATTGAAGAACAACCGAACCCGATTAAAACCGGACAGTCATCATCGGTGTAGCCTTGAAAATTACGATGTAGATTATGGTGTTTTGCTGCAACCGCCAAATGGTCTTCGGGAAGTGCAAAATGATCAATACCGATCGGAATATACCCCATAGCGACAAGATTTTTTTCAACCGCTTCCGCCTGATGAAAACGTTCAAGTGGACCGGGAAGTAATGCCGCATCTATGAGGCGTTGATTGGCACGTCTTTTTGGCAAATGAGCATAACCATAACAAGCAATACGATCAGGACGATAGTCGCCAATTGTCCGGCATGTATCATTGAGCGTCTCGATTGTCTGAAGTGGAAGCCCGTAGATCAAATCGAAATTGATATGCTCGATACCCGCCTCGCGAAGATTATCGACAGAACGTTTAACTACGGATGCGGGCTGGATACGGCCGATTGCTTTTTGAACTTGTGGATTGACATCCTGAACACCAAGGCTTGCGCGATTGACACCTATTTCCAGTAATGTCTTTACGAGCTCACGGGTAACCGTGCGTGGATCAAGTTCTATCGCGTGTTCTGCTTTTTTGTCGAACGTGAAGAACTCATGCAAGGTTTCCATAATTGCAAGAAACGACTGACGTGGCAGAATGGACGGTGTTCCCCCGCCCCAGTGCAAATGCACAATGCGGGGTTTGCCATGTAAATGTTGCGCTTGCAGCTTGATATCTTTAACGAGACTTTCGGCATAGCCGACAATCGCATCATCTTTCTTCGTAGCTTTTGCATGACAACCACAGTAATAGCAAAGTTGCCTGCAATATGGTACGTGGATATAAATTGAAACAGCCTCGTCAGCCTTTATCTTGCCAAGCCAGGTTGCCCTTTGCTGATCGGTAACAGTAACAAAATCTGCCGCTGTAGGATAGGACGTGTAACGGGGGACCGCCAATGTCGCATAATGCAACAGTGTTTCCGTTTTCATCTTTTATCCTTCCATGTTGGAATTGCAGATTTATTCGTTATACATTCCCTATCACATAATTACCGATCAGACATTATTCAACCTCGCCGGCAATCGCGGCGGTCTGCTTTAGTAATGTCTGGTCAACGATCTCGACCTGATTGACGGAGACGAGTTTTATTACCCCTTGCACTTTGAGTTTGGAAAAACAACGACTGACGGTTTCGATTGTCAAACCAAGATGATCGGCAATGTCTGTTCTATTCATCAGCAAAGTAAGAGGTGAAGCCCGTAAGCGATTGTTTTCCATTCGCCTTATCATATCAAAGAGAAACCGTGCGACTTTTTCGACGGGCGACAAACGGCTCAAGATAAGCTGATTTTCGTAAGAACGCTGCAAAGCATTCTTTGCCATATCAAGAACACGATCGCGAACCTCGGAGTGTTGGCGTAAATAGTTTTCAATCATTTTTCGATCAAAAGAACAAACAATAACCGGGGTAATGGCTTCTGCTGTTAAAATATGTGACCCGGCTTCGACAAAACCTAAAAAATCACCGGCAAAAGCAAATCCAGTAATGCAGCGACGACCATCATTCAATGTTTTGACAAGCCGCACAGCTCCGGAAACAATCGTGTAAATCTTCTCGCGTGCACTCCCCTCCTGAAAAATGACAGCGCCGGACGAAAAGCTTTCACGATTTTTCAAACTTTCAAGTTCGTTCAAGTCATCGTCGTGCAATGGGGCGCACATTGCCAAATCATGTACCATACATAATTGGCAACGCTCTCCATTCTTGATTTTGCCCGAACAATCCGGACAATGTGCATCAGTGCTTGAAGTCAAATCTTCTTCCATCAATGATAATTGTTGACCGGCCCGCTTTTTCTCAACCTATGATAAATGAGATAAGGCGACATTTAAAGAAAACAATTATATATTTCTGCTCCCCGGTTTTATTGCCGGAATTTTAGCCAACTCGGCCGGAATTTGATCGGCCGGATAGGAAGGAACTGCATATTCGGCAAGCGGAATAAGCGGCACACCTACGTCTACTTTTCCAGCCGACCTGTCAACGATACAGGCCGCAGCCACGATTTCCGCCCCTGCTTCACGCATAGCCTCGATTGTTTCTCGTATGGAAAGACCTGTTGTCACGATATCTTCGACAATAACCACACGAGAACCTTTTGGAATGTCGAACCTGCGCAGTCTGAATTTTCCGTTTTCACGCTCGACCCAGATAGACGGTACGCCTAAATGACGGGATGTTTCATAAGAAGGAATAAGCCCGCCAATGGCCGGTCCTACAACGTAATCTATTTTGCCTTTGACATTTTCGCGTATTTTATCAGCAAGAGCGCGACACAATTTTTCGGTCATATCGGCATGCATAAAGACCTTTGCCTTCTGCATATAGATTCCGCTATGCCTGCCGGAGGTCAAAATGAAATGACCTTCCAATATTGCACCCGCTTTTTTAAAAATATCCAGCACATCTTGCGTATTCATAGATTAACCTCAGTCATTCAGGCGAAACAATTCGCCTCGCATTTTCAAGTCGATAAAATTACGACAAATTTTCTATCTATCGAGAGCAACCGCTCCGAACAGGATGACTCAACCCCGGATTACTCAACCCCAGATTACTCAACCCACGATTACTCAACCATTGACGCGCTCAGCCGTACTTACCGATGCAGCCTCTTTAAGTTGAGTGAGGATTCTGTTCAAGTGTTTTAAGTCCCAAACTTCTAGATCGATGATCATTTCAGTAAAATCCGGTGCTGTTCGAACCATTGACAAATTCTGTATATTCGCATCATTGCCCGCTATTGCTTGCGAGACCTCGGCCAATGACCCGGGAGAATTAATTGCAAGTACACTGATACGGGCGGGAAAACGTTCTGTCATTGCCGCATCAATGTCCCAGCGCACATCAATCCACCTTTCCGGCTGGTCATCAAAAGCCTTTAAAGCAGGTGACTGTATAGGATAAATGACGATGCCGGCTCCTGGTTGCATAATTCCGACAATTCTGTCACCCGGAACCGCTCCTTCCGGCGCAAAACGCACCGGAACATCACCATGTGTACCACGAATTGGCAAAGCATGGTCTTCCTGATAGGGTCCAACCGGCTTGCTCTTATCGCCTTCAGGTACTTTAAACAGCATACCCTGTGCATTCTGGATATTGAACCAGCCTTCTTCCCGCGGATTGGCGTTCGGCTTTTGTTGGGCACGGTTATCCTGATAATCAGGGTAGACTGCCTTGACAACATCGGAAGAAGGCAATTCTCCACGTCCAACGGCGGCCAGAACATCGTCGACATCCAGTCGTGCCAAGCGCGGCAAGACTTTTTTCAATTCCTCTTTGGAAAACTGCTTGCCGGCACGTTCGAATGTCCGCTCCAATATACGCGTTCCCAAGCCCGAATATTGTTTGCGAACAGCCACTCGCGTTGCCCGTCTGATGGCTGCACGCGCCTTACCTGTAACAACAAGTGATTCCCAGGCCGCCGGTGGCACCTGTGCCTTAGAGCGGATAATTTCGACTTCATCGCCATTTCTCAGCGCTGTCATGAGTGGCATGATGCGCCCGTTGATTTTTACGCCGACACAGGAATCGCCGACATCAGTATGGACAGCATAAGCAAAGTCAATGGGCGTTGCCCCTTTAGGTAAGGCAATAAGGCGCCCCTTCGGGGTAAAGCAGAAAACCTGATCCTGAAACAATTCCAGTTTTGTATGCTCAAGAAATTCTTCAGGATTATCTCCTTCGGACAATGATTGTATCGTTTGGCGTAACCATGCATAGGCATTGGTTTCATTTTCGAGCTTGCTCGGGGAATTATTGGAACCGCGGTCTTTATAGATCGAATGAGCAGCCACACCATATTCGGCGATCTCGTCCATTTCCCGTGTTCTGATTTGCAGTTCTACGCGTTGGCGTGATGGCCCGACAATAGTGGTATGGATCGAACGATAGTCATTCTGTTTGGGAATCGAAATATAGTCTTTGAATCGTCCGGGGACCATCGGCCAGGTTGTATGAATAATACCCAAAGCACGATAACAATCGGCGACACTATCAACAATCACACGGAAACCGTAAATATCCGACAATTGTTCGAATGAAAGCGCTTTGGTTTCCATTTTTCTAAAAACCGAATAAGGCTTTTTCTGCCTGCTTTTGACATAGGCTTTTATGCCATGTTCGGCAAAAAGCTTGGTCAAATCTTTTTCAATTGTCGACAACAGGTCACGATTACGCTCCGAAAGATCGGCCAGCCGATCGGTAACTGCACGATAAGCTTCGGGATTAAGATAGAAAAAAGCGCGATCCTCGAGTTCTTCACGCATATCCTGCATACCCATACGGCCCGCAAGCGGGGCATAGATATCCATGGTTTCTTCTGCAATACGACGGCGCTTTTCCTCGCGCATTACACCAAGAGTGCGCATATTATGCAAACGGTCGGCAAGCTTGACCAGAAGAACGCGAACGTCTTCGGAAATAGCGATCAGAAGCTTTCTTAAATTTTCTGCCTGTATGGCTTTTTTCGAAACCAGATCAAGTTTTTTGAGTTTCGTTAGCCCTTCAACCAATTTGCCGATCTCGGGGCCGAAAAGCTGGTCGATTTCCGCACGTGTTGCACTCGTATCTTCGATAGTGTCGTGGAGCAGCGCCACAGCGATCGTCGCTTCATCAAGATGCATATCTGTGAGGATTGCTGCTACTTCCAGTGGATGGGAGAAATAAGGGTCACCGGACGCACGTTTTTGTGAACCATGCTTCTGCATGGCATAAACATAGGCTTTATTGAGCAATGCTTCGTTCACGTCAGGCTTGTAACGCTGGACACGCTCGACAAGCTCGTACTGACGCATCATTCCGGCATACTCCCCTTCTTAAGCGATATGCATATCATGTAACTAAAAATAATGATAGAACAAGCAAAAAGCACAAAAAATATGCGCTGCCAAACCGGAAGCGCATATACACAGTTAAAATATAGAAAAATGATCAATAATCGTCATTTTTTTCCGGAGCGACCAAGCCTTCAATACCGGCAAGAAGTTCATCTTCCGACATATGATCGAATGAAACCTTGTCGTCCGACTTTTCGCCATTCGAACCGAATACATCATTGGCTTCTTCGCTATGACCAATCAGAGCCGGTTCTGGCTCGGGCTCGTCCACTTCGACATGTTTTTGCAACGAGTGGATGAGATCTTCCTTGAGATCTGCCGGTGACAATGTCTCGTCAGCGATTTCGCGCAAAGCCACAACAGGATTCTTGTCATTGTCTCGATCTACAGTGATCTGTGCACCTTGCGATATTTGGCGCGCACGATGGGCTGCCAAAAGCACCAGTTCAAAGCGGTTATCAACCTTATCAATACAATCTTCTACTGTAACGCGGGCCATAGATGCCCCTTTCCTCAGAGTTCGCAAATTGATGGAATTGCCTTTGGCATATACAATTTGAAATCAAAAAACAAGAAAAACCGCATTCACTTGATAATTTTTCCAAAAACCTCTCTTGGCAAGAGCCCACAGAGCTGACATATCTAGCGATAATAATTTGTTAATTAGACCTTTATGGTAAAATGGATATAAAATTATGTTTGACCCAAGAGAAAAAATAGCCCTTTTTATCGACGGAGCGAACCTCTACGCGACCTCGAAAACACTCGGATTCGATATTGATTATCGCAAACTTTTAAAAGCTTTCCAGAAACGTGGCTATTTGCTCAGGGCCTATTATTACACGGCCCTGATCGAAGATCAGGAATACTCGTCAATACGCCCCTTGATCGACTGGCTCGATTATAATGGCTATCGTGTTATCACCAAAAATGCTCGCGAATTTACGGATCCGGCAGGACGGCGTAAAGTGAAAGGCAATATGGACATCGAACTCGCAGTTGATGCCATGGAGCTTTCTGACACTGTCGATCATTTTGTCATTTTTTCCGGCGATGGTGATTTTCGTTCCCTTGTTGAAGCGCTTCAGCGGCGCGGACGCAAGGTAAGTGTTGTCTCGACACTGACAACGCAACCGGCAATGATTTCAGATGAACTCAGGAGACAAGCTGACCACTTCATTGATCTTACAACCTTGAAGCCTGAAATCGGTCGTGCTCCATCTGATAAACCGCAAAAAGAATATCCGGTCGGCAGTGACGATGACACTGACGACGATGAACTCTACTGATGCTTCGGACTTTGAATAAAGAAATAGCGGGGAATAAAGAAATTGCGGGGATTTGTCCGGAGCCTCCGCAAAACTGTGTCCTATGCCCGAGGTTGCACGATTTTCGCGAAGAATGGCGAAAAAAAGAACCACTTTGGTATAATGGACCTGTTAAGCCCTTTTTACCTTTTGACGGAATCGATTCGACCCGACTTCTCATAGTTGGTTTGGCACCGGGACTAAGAGGTGCGAATCGCACTGGCAGACCGTTCACTGGCGACTATGCCGGTGACCTTCTCTATTCGACGTTAAAAAAATATGGCTTTGCCCGCGGTATTTTTGAAGCAAGAGTTGATGATAGTTTGGAGCTTATTGACACAACAATTGTCAATGCTGTGCGGTGTGTTCCACCCGAAAACAAGCCGACAGGAGCAGAAATCAATCAATGTCGGCAATTTTTTGCGCCGCTTCTTGAAAATTTGCCAAGATTAAAGGCCGTTGTAACGTTGGGATCAATTGCGCATCAATCAACCGTCCGTGCACTTGGTGCGAAAATTGCGCAACACCCTTTTGGACATGGCAAGGTCACAGATATCGGACATTTGCGCATTTTTCCAAGTTATCATTGCTCAAGATATAACACCAACACCGGCCGACTGACCGAGATGATGTTTCATGAAATTTTTTCGGCAGTACGCGATTATCTTGATCAAAACTAGTCTGATTTAATGATCGGATATAATCAATCTGCTTTGTGTTAACGTAAACGTTGTTTGTCCGCTACCGATCTTCCTGCTTTGGAACGTCGAAGCGGCAATTTTTTTAAGTCTTATCATTAGATAAGACGAAATCGCTTTTTGAATATGAATATTACACGTCATTCGACTGTTTCAGGCTAAAGTGCCCCCTTGCCTGTCGGCGCCTCCCCTTGCCTGTTGGCAATTGCGTCCTCTTCTTATAAAAGTTTTTTGGCTCGTCCAATGGCCGGTTTTCTTCCGGCATCCATTTCTTGTCAGTCAATCTTCTTTCAAGACGGATTAATTTCTGCCTAAAAAAAGAAAAGCTGCGAATAAAAACTTTTTAAAGAAGTGCATCAAACAATAAACAAGCGCATCAGACAAATTTCGAGTTATATAGACCATTAACCGCGTTCACGCATGAGACGTGCTTTTTCACGATTCCAATCGCGTTTCTTTTCCGTCTCTCGTTTGTCATGAATCTTTTTGCCTCGGGCTAAAGCGATCTCCAGTTTGACCCGCCCGCGATCATTGAAATAAAGTTTCAAAGGAACGATCGTCATTCCTTCTCGTGCTACGGCATTTGCCCAACGCGACATTTCATGCTTTGAAACAAGCAGTTTTCGCAATCGACGTGGATCGTGATTGAATCTGTTTCCTTGCGTATATTCGGGGATATAGGAATTGATCAACCAAAACTCGCCATTTTCAAAACTTGCATAACTTTCGGCAATGTTTCCGTGATGCGAGCGCAGAGATTTGACTTCTGTACCTTGCAGAACCACCCCGGCTTCCAATGTGTCCAGAATTTCATAATTGAAACGTGCCTTGCGGTTATCAGCGACAACTTTATAGGCCGAGGAAGTGTTCTTTTTATTCATGAATTACCAAATAGTCAGCTATTAATCGTTGACAAGACCTGCATGTTTTAAAGCAGCATCAATAATATGTTTTGTCGTGTCTTCGATTGGTACAATCGGCGAACGGACAACGCTTGTGCAGATACCAAGTTTTTCAGCGGCATATTTGACGCCGGCAGGACTCGGCTCCAAAAAGAGAGCACGATTAAGCGGCATCAAGCGGTCGTTCAATTCAAGTGCTTTGGCAAAATTGTTTTCGCGGCATGCCTGAAAAAGTTCGGCACATTGTTTAGGAGCAATATTGGAAGTAACAGAAATACAGCCGACACCTCCTTGCGCATTAAATCCCAATGCCGTGCTATCGTCGCCTGAAAGCTGAACAAAATCCTTCCCGCATTTTTCGCGCTGCTCACTGACACGCTCGATCTTGCTCGTTGCGTCCTTGACACCAATAATATTTTTACAATCGTGGTGGAGCTTGGCCATTGTATCAGCGGTCATATCAATGACGGAACGACCTGGAATATTATAGATGATAAGCGGAATAGAAATGGCTTTGGCGACTGTCGAGAAGTGTTGATACATTCCTCTCTGGTTCGGTTTGTTATAATATGGAGTAACCACCAGAACCGCATCCGCACCGGCCTTTTCTGCAAATTCTGCAAGTTCGACAGCTTCTTTTGTACTATTGGATCCGGCACCGGCAATAACCGGAACACGTTTTGCAACCTGTCGGACACACAGTTCGATGACGCGTTTGTGTTCCTGATAGCTTAGCGTCGGCGATTCTCCGGTGGTTCCAACGGGGACAATACCGTTAATGCCTTGTTTGACCTGCCATTCGACAAGATCACACAGTGTTTTTTCTGCAACATTACCGTTTTTGTCGAAAGGTGTAATAAGTGCGGTCAGTGCTCCCTTGAGCATGGTAAACTCCCTGATTATATATTCGGTATTAAGGCATTTGCCCCTTCAATAAGCCTTTTAAACCATAGTATCGCCATACGAATGACGCAAGTTGATTTTAACTTACCGACATGTCTTGGTCGAGGGAAATAAATTTGGCTCTTGCAAAAGAGTTCCGCAAGACAAAAATTCGATAACATGTTTTCTTTTGATTGATAGGCGAAAGGAAGAAAATCGTTAACCCGTCTTTCACAGTTGGCACTTATGCTCTGACAAAAATGATGGAAATTGGGTCTTTGGAAGTATGATGCATAATTACACATCAGGTGTTTTGGCAAAAACGATGATTTCATTCTTCGCGGCAAGTACCATGCTTTCCACGATTTTTGACAGTCAGGCGACTTCGTCTGTCAGCAAAGCACCTGTGCCGCTTGCCCGCCCATCCATTGCAACACCGAGAAGCGCCGTCACTTTAAAATCCGATGCTATTGTAACAAATGGCATTCCACGGACCAATAACAGCATAGCTACGGGCAGTCTTAAATCAGGGCTCGACGCGCTCTACAGCAAACAAGCATCGAATGCCATAGCAATCCGCAACAATATGCCGAAAAACAGTCTGGACCGACACATTCTGACCTGGGCAATCGGTGTATCGGGAGTTCCCGGCGTGCCGAGCTCCGAAATCTTCAACGCAGCGCAAGAATTGCACGACTGGCCCGGCATGACGGCAATGCGCCGCAATTCCGAACGTGCGCTTGCCAGTGAAATGAATTCCCCGCAAGCAATCATCAGCGGCTTTGGAAATTATGTTCCCGTAACCGCACAAGGCATGGCAGCCCTTGGCGGTGCTCTGATTGAAACCGGCCAAACGACACGCGCACGGCAAATTATTGCACCTTGGTGGTATAAAGCAAAACTCAATGCACAGGAAGAACAGCTTGTTTTGAAAAAAGCCGGCCCAGCATTGCTTCCGGCAGATCATCTCCAACGCATGCGCGCAATGCTTTATGCCAATCGTATTTCTTCTGCCGAGCGGGTAGCGAAATTGGCAAATGCCCAGTCTCTCTATGCCGGTTTTGCAGCTGTTGCCAATAATGACTCGAATGCCCGTCAAAAACTTGCAGCCGTTGATAAGAGCTTCCGAAAAGATTCGCTTTATCTTTTTGCCCAAATTCAATATTTGCGCCGCTCCGGCCAATGTGATGACGCGGCAAAGCTCATGTTAAAAGCGCCGAAAGATGCTCTTACGCTTGTTGACCCGGATGCATGGTGGATTGAACGGCGTGTTTTGTCACGCGAAATGCTTGATGAAAACAAACCGAAAATCGCCTATCAACTGGCAGCCGCCCATTCAGCCGAAAGTCCGACACTGGCCGCCGACGCAGAATTTCATGCCGGCTGGTATGCTCTGCGATTTTTAGGTGACAATAAAACGGCGATGCAACACTTTTCCCGCATCGTGCAAATTTCCTCACGACCGGTTGCGGCCTCGCGTGGCTATTATTGGATGGGCAGAGCTGCCGAAGCACAAGGAAATCGTAACAACGCCATCCAATATTTTCGCCGCGCCGCCCATTATGGCACTACTTTTTACGGTCAACTTTCGGCCGCCCGACTTGGAGAACAGAGGCTTGAAATTCCTTATCCGAAGCCAACCGCAAGTGATCGCCAGCGTTTTGAATCACGCGAACCGGTTATGGCTATAAAAAGGCTTGAAGCGATAGGATATTCCGATCGCGCAGGCGTCCTTTATCGTGAACTCGGAGAGGAACTTGATAGCCCCGGTGAACTTGCTATGCTCGCTGTCATGGCAGAGCGTAAAGGCGACCATTATACGAGCCTGAAGATTGGCAAAAGTGCGGTCATCAGGGGTATGGATGTAGGCTCCCTCTCCCACCCTGTCGGAGCAATTCCCGAAACCGCCAATATTTCGGCTTCCGGCAAGGCACTTGCCTATGCCATTGCAAGACAAGAAAGCGAATTTAAAACCGATGCGGTTTCAGGTGCGGGGGCCAAAGGCATGTTGCAACTTCTTCCGACAACAGCAAAAGCGGTTGCAATCAAAAATTCGATAAAATGGCAACCGGAAAAGTTGGCAAGCGATGCCGGCTATAATGCGACTTTAGGTGCCCATTTCCTTGGCGAACAACTCGACCGCTTCAACGGCTCCTATATCCTGACATTTATCGGCTATAATGCCGGTCCACGACGCGCCAATGAATGGATCAGCCGCTATGGTGACCCGCGCGGGCAATCGGTCGATTGGGTTGTCGATTGGGTTGAACGTATTCCTTATTCGGAAACGCGCGACTATGTCATGCGTGTCATGGAAAACTATCAGGTTTATAAAGCACGCCTTACCGGCACTGCCGATATTAATGTCGACCTAACCGCCGGCCGTCACGGATAGAAGTGATGATCGCAATGATTTTTTAAAAACCGGTTACTAGAAAAATAATGTCGTTTTTTCTTTTGAGTATTTTTCTACTCCGGCATTTTTCATGTAAAAGATATCGAACCTGTTCGACCTCATCTATTTTCAATAGTCCTAAATGTAACACCTAAAGTTCCAACTGAAACAAATTCATAATCAATATCGGTAAAAATCGTCGTATCTAAATAGACAATTTCATTTAAAAAATTTTTTCTATTACATATTTTTGAGAAATTAATATATAATTTTTGTATTTTAAATATATTAATTATTCAACATAAAACATATTAAAAAATAAGATTAATTTTTTTGTAAATTAAAAAATATATAATTGATATATATTGAAATTATTATATTAAAACAATTATTTAAATTTCATATATTTCTAATTTGAAACAATGCTAAATGGAGATGAATATTTATAATTATAAATATTGTTCTGCTCTCTTGGATAGTAAATGTATTCACTAAATATGGCCTTCACATTATTGCCGGGAGTTTTTGCTGTGAATGCAGCGGTAAAAACTCCATTGCCGTTATTAATTATGGCAGACATTGCAACACCTGGATAATAACTAGCACCCCATGGCCCAGACTGAGGCTTTTTTGGATAACTCGTTGTCGCATTTTGGACATCAACAAAAAAACTTGAAAGGGCATTTGGTGCTATATTACCGAATGAATCGAATAGACGAACCGTAATTGTTATAGTCTCACCAACCCTATATTCATTTTTATCAGTCTCGATTATACTTTTACTAAAACTTGCTGTACCCGCTCTGATAGAAAATGTTTGACTTGAAATTTTGTCACTCCATTCGGGCAATTTCAATGTTACAGATAAATCGGATCCCACTTTAGTTGCCATGTACGTCCGGCAATAAGACACACCTCCGTAGCATGTACTCCATGAACTGCTACTATAGACCGATAAATTTTCAGGCACTGTTACTAAATTACGAAATTCATCCAGACCGTCTTGAATGACATTACCCGCTATATCCTTTATCGTGACAGCAACGCTGAGTTGCTCGCCATTGGCAGTAAAACTTGTATTTCCATTACCTACTTTAATAGACGAATTTTCCGCAATTGGCGGGCCATGTTTAATCGTATATTTGGGAGAATAGATAAAGCTAGTGCTGCCGACAGCTATGGATGACTTTCGTTCACCAGAGATCCAGGCCGTATAAATGCGCGTGTAAGTCCCGTTACCGTTATCTGTCCAATCAGTATCTTTTATTTTCCCTCCATCAACTACAATCCCTTTGCCGTAAAAACCACCATTATTCAACCAATCGGTTCGTCCGACAACCATGTAACTATTCTTATTTTTGAGTGTTACAGTAACCTTCATATCCTGTTCAAATGAATAACTTTGTCGATCAAGTTCTATTTTAGTATTATATTCGTAAATTTTTACTGGAACCACTTTTAAACTCACAGAAAGCGATCCTATTTGCACACCGTTAAATTTCGGAACTATCTGATATTCCCCTGTAACTGTTTTTGATTTAACTGTCACGGTATAGACATTGACTGATCTTACAATTTGTCCAAATGATAAATCGTCTTTATTACCACTCGTTACCGCAAACTCAAGTTTTTGGGTAAGATCATTATAGATAGTATTACCAAAAATATCGACTGCCGTAAAAGTCAAGGTTAGACTATCGATGCCATCTGCCTCTAGCTCGGTGCGACTAGTGGAAAAAGTCGAGCGTGCCTCATTTTTTTTGCCCCTATCAATTGGATCTCCCGCGGTCCAACTAGGATTAACCGTGAGAAAATCATTACTATTGCTGGATGATGTAATTTTGTTCCCGTTATATGTTACATAAATTGTTGGGCTAGTTACAATGGTACTTTGGGCTGTTGCCGTATACGTGCCGGGAGTTTCCGTTTCAGTTAATTTTGTGAATGTTCCGCTATAATATCCGGTAAGGCCAAGTTGGTTTGCAATTCCGGTAAGATCGTTTCCATAACGGTCTTTAGCGACAAATGTCAGCGTTGTAAATTCTGTGTCACTTACTGTTCGTGATTGCGGAGTGGCAGTAAGAGTAGAGTTTTGATTGCCTGAAGAATCTGTTTTATATGGTTTGCCTAGCGAAACCTGGATAGTCGCTGAAAGTCCTGAAATAGGGGTGCCAAGGCGCTGTGGTACGATCATATAGCTGTCGGGTTTTTTAACGGGGTAAGAAGATGAAGAAAAATATATTCTATAAGTACCTTTTGTGGACGTCTCATAATAATAATTGTTCGGATTGGTTGCGGAAACTCCAGAATTTCTTCCTGTAAGCAACAAGTTCAGACTATTGTTCGGGATACCGGTAATAACATTGCCGTATTTATCTTTTAAAGTCAGCGTAAAATTAACGCTGTCGTCGAATGTGACCGAAGTGCTGTCGGCAACAAAAGTTGAACGAACCTCTCCATTCTCGCCCAGCACAGCCACCGGACCAGGTTGAACAGTCACACTAACGGACATGATATCAGCATTCTTATATTTTACGTAAATACTATATCTACCAGCCGCTGTTGCCCTGAAGGTATTTGTATAGGTATTGCCATTAGCTTCTTTGGTACCGAAGCTCGCCGTAGCTGCATTACCGCCGTCCGAGACAAGCTTGATATAGAACTCGATATCGTCCCCGATATCGTTCACCGGGTTTTTATATTTGTCGATTGCAACAAATGTGAGTTTTGCGTTGGTTACACCATCTGCAGGAAGTGTTCCCTGATCGGCAGAGAACTTTGACCTCGCTTCATATGATGGATAAATGTAAATATAGGCTACAGGTGCACCGGCTTTGATCGTTAAGTCAACGGACAGTTCGGTTAATTCATTGTTGTTTTGCTTGGGCACAATTTTATATGTGCCTGCAGTTATTCCTAGTATTTTGAATTTATAGATGCCGGGTTGCGGCTCCGTCGTAGACACCAGTGTCCCCGTTGCTAATGCCGGGGTCCCTGCAAGTTGTAGCTGAGTTGCAACTCCTGTTACAATATTTCCGAATTTGTCTTTTGCCTCAAGCGTTAATATTGTGTTCGTGTCTGCCACAATTTCCGATGAATCAATAGTGAACGTGGAGTGCTCCGGATCAATAGTTCCGGCTTTCAAAGAGACTACGACATTCAGATTTCCGACATTATTACCGTCAACTTTTGGCTTTATAACATAAGAATTGGCCACGTGACCACTCAGCTTGGCCGTATAAACTCCGCTTCCCGCAGTTGTTTCCTGAATTTCAGTAAGCTTGACATCACCATCGTTCGGTGCACCAGCGTTTTGAATGGCGATGTCAAATGTAAGTCTCGTTCCCAAACCTGAAACCGGATTATTGTACTGGTCTTTGGCTTGAAAAGTGAGCGTTATAGTATCAATGTCATTTGCTATAATCGACTGACGATCTGCGCTCAATCTTGACTTTGTGTTTGCACTCGTGTCGACGTCACCTGACTTTACAGTTATACTAACAGAAAGCGAACCAACCTGTCTGGAATTATATTGCGGGACAATTGTGTAAACACCAAGTGCTGTTCCTTTGAAAGTTGCACTAAATGAATTGCCATCCACTTCAATGGCACCAATTGTATAAGATGCTCCTGTCGGAGAAGCTTTTACGACAAATTTAAGCTTGTCCTTTATACCAGTCACAGCATTTCCATAAATATCTTTCGCAACAAAGGTCAGCTTGGCCGTTGTTGTTCCATCTGCAACTATTTCGCCCCGATCGGCACTAAACGTTGACCGGAATTCGTTATTCTTGCCTTTTTCAACAGGATCACCAGAAATGACTTTTACGGGTGCAGAACCTGCTGCTAAAAATGTATCTCCCGACTTGGCCACGATCTCATAGTCACCGGCAATCACTCCGGTTAACGTGGCTTGAAACTGGCCCGGCACATTAGTTTTCGATATTTCACCGATTGCTACGCCTGCATCATTCCCGTTTTTGTCGACAAATTTAAGTGTGTTTAAATCATAATCAATCGGATTGCCAAATTTATCTTGCGCTTTAAACGTTAGTATTACTGTTTTATCTGCAATAACGGAAGGCGCGCTGGATGTTAAGCTCGACTTGCTTTCATCTATTTCACCAGCTGTTAAGGTCACCTGAGTTGAAAGTGTAACTGATGCATCGCGCGAAAGGTTAAGTGTTACTGTATAAACTCCGGAAGCCGTACCTTTCAATTTGGCTATATAAGTGCCATCTTCTGTTTCCTGAACTTCCGACAGATTAACGGTGCTCCCATTTGTGACCACCACTGTTCCTTTTTTGATGGTAAAAACAATAGCTCCACCTAGCCCCGTAACGGGATTGGAATAAGTATCCTTAGCCTTAAAAGTAAGCGTCGATTCCGTGCTTCCATCTGCAGTAATGGATGGCGGATCCGCGAAAAAGTCGGATTTTGCGGTAACGACGTTACCGCCGTTTATCGTCACTTTCGCTTCAAGTGTTCCGACAGCAACAGAAGAAACCTTCGGTTTAATTGTATAAGTTCCCGCAAGCGTGCCTTTCAATGAAGCTACATATATGCCGCTTTGAGCCGGTGACTCTTGAATTTCCGACAGAATAACCTTGGTCTCATCCGGCCGGTTGTTATCTTTGTCAACAATGTCAAAGGCAAGGTCATTGCCTAATCCTGTGACGGGATTTTGATTGGCATCCTTCGCTATAAAGGTGAGTTTTGATCCTTCGCTATCACCCGCTTTAAAGGATAACGGAAACGCGCTAAAGGTGGACGTAGCATCGACTTTGCCGGCAATCAAAGTCACTTCCTTTTGCAACGCCCCCACCGGATTACCGTCGACCTTTGGTACAATGACAAAAACATTTGCCAAACTGCCACGCAGACTTGCTTTATAAACTCCATTGGCTGTTTCTTGTGTTGACGTGACAAAAATCTTTCCACTTTCAAGAGTTCCACCGGATAGAAGCGAAACTTGAAAGCTCACACTATCTCTCAAACCGGTAACAAGATTACCATATTGGTCTTTTGCAGTGAAAGTGAGCACAGTCTCATCAACACCATCTGCAATAATCGGATTTTTGCTTACTTCAAAAGTGGAACGCGGGTTATTATTCTTATCTACATCGACTGGACCACTCGCCTTCACTGTTAAACTGGCTGAAAGCGAAGCCACTATATTTCCATTAATTTTCGGCTGGAATTTATAATCGCCTGCAACGATTCCATTGACACTTGCAGTATACGTGCCGGCATCACTCCCCCGAACAATATCAGTAATTGTTACCCCTGAAGGATCCCCGCTCGTTCTTACAAACTGCAAATTCGTATTGTTATAATCTTCTATTGGATTGCCGAATTTATCTTTGGCTACAAGAGTGAGGGTTGCACTCTGATCAGCTATAATAACCGTTTTGTCGATTTGAAAGGTGGATTTTCCCTCGCCCGTATCGATTTCACCGGCCGTCAAAGTCACGGCCGCGCTGAGTGTTTCGACAGCAGCAGAAGAAACCTTCGGCGTAATTTTATAAGTTCCCGCAAGCGTTCCTTTCAATGTGGCTACATAAATGCCGCTTTGAGCTGGCGCCTCCTCGATCTTAGACAGAATAACCTTGTTCTGATCCGGCTTGTTGCCAGCTCTGTCAACAATGTCAAAGGTAAGTTTGTTGCCTAATCCTGTGACGGGATTTTGATGAGCGTCCTTCGCTTTAAAGGTGAGTGTTGAAAGTGCATTTTCATCTGCTTTAATGGATGTCGGATTTGCGCTAAATTCCGAATTGTCTGCAAACACGGCACCCGCGGTCAAAGTCACTTGTGCTTTAAGATTTCCAACGGCAGCTCCCGAAACAAGCGGCTCTAACGTATAAACTCCGGCAACCGTGCCTTTCAATGTGGCTGTATAAGTGCCATCCGGTGCCTCTACAATAGAAGTCAAGCTGATTTTGTCTGTCGTGACCGGAACGTTGTTTTTGTCTTTTATCTTGAAGGCGAGGTTATTGCCGAGCCCGATAACCGGGTTGCCGTAAACATCACGCGCTTTAAACGTCAATATAGATGTCTCGTCATTGGTTGCGGCAATAGAATCGCGAGAAGCTGTAAATGTCGACCGTTCTTCACCCGATTTGCCTTTTTCGACGACATCGCCCGCCATGACAGCCATCGTAACGAAAAGCCCGTCTATTGGCGAATTGTCAACCTTGGGCGATATTTTATATTGACCGGCAAGTTTGCCTCTGACTGTTGCTTTATAAACCCCGTCCGAACTTTTTGTCGGCTGGCTAATGTCCAATCCGGAATCATTGCCATCTGTCACGACAAACGAAAGTCTCTGCAAATCATAATCTATCGCATTGCCATATTGATCTTTGGCCACCAGTGTTAACGTGGTTGTCGTATCAGCCGCAATTTTATCGTCGTCTGCAAAGAACCTTGATTGGCCAGCATTGATGTTGCCACCGACAAGCTTTATCGTAACTTTCAAATTCCCAAGAGCCGAGCCATCAATTTTCGGGCTAATGTCATAGACTGTTGCCAACGTCCCCGTCAGCTTTGCTTTATAAATGCCGCTTATGCCGATTGCCGTTTCTTCGGGTGACGTCAATCTATATTTGGTTCTATCCGGCTCACCCCCCTGATTAAGCGCAATCGCAAAAGTCAGTCTGTTACCAAGCCCGCTCACCGGATTGTTAAATTGATCCAACACCGTTAATGTAATTTCGGATGTATCTGTATTATTTGCAGTGATTAATTTTTTATCCGCATCAAAAGTCGATTTTCCCCCATCCGCATCCCCGGCTTTCAAAGTAATTTCGCCCTCTATAAGATCTACCGGTTGATCGGAAATAACCGGCTTTATCTTATAAACTCCGGCAGCCGTGCCTTTTAATGTGGCTGTATAAGTGCCCTCCGGTGACTCCTCAATCCCTGACAGGTTAACGGCACGACCATTTGTGTCTATCTCCCTGTTATCTTGGTCCGTTACAACAAATTTCAACTTGTTTCCAAGTCCGGTGATAATGTCGCCATTGGCATCCTTGGGGGTAAACGTCACTGTAGAGGTTTCATCATTGTTTGCCTTTATCGTTTTCGGTGATACCGAAAGGCCCGAATTGTTTCTATCAACCAATACGGCTTTCAAAGTTACCTTTGCCTCGAGCCTTCCCACAACATTGTTTAAGAAGACCGGCTTTATTGTATAAATTCCCGCAAGTGTGCCCTTCAATGTGGCTGCATAAATGCCGCTTTGAGCCGGTGTCTCCTGAACAGTCGATAGTCTGACCTTTTCCTCTTGCGGTCTGGAGCCGTTTTTGTCCGTCAAAGAAAATCTCAGCTTGCCACCAAGACCGGTGATAATATTGCCGTTTTCGTCCCTCGCCGTAAATGTTAATGTTGATGTTGCAGTATCGTCTGCCGGTATCAATGCAGGCTGAGCCTCGAAGGTTGAATTGCCGTCCCCGTCCTTTGGTGTATCTCCGGCAACAAAGCTTATAGGATTGGCTGAAACAATCTTGTTATTATTCTCAACATGGGCACTCACTTTAATATTGGCAACCGCTTTTTTCGTGCTCATCAGACGAATGATAGCAACGCCTTGTTCATCGGTTATGCTCGTAATTTCAGAGGCAGTGCGTGTCAGAAGAGAACTAGCCCTACTTGAACCTTGCCCGTCGACAACAGATAAAACAACATTGTCACCCTTATCTTGCGACCAGACGATCGTTGCATCAGCAACCGCTTTCCCCTCATCATCCTGTGCCGTTGCCTTGAAGTCAAAATAATTGGTTCCGTTTGCCACTTTGCTTGTTTCGTTACCGACAATTGCAACATTGGTTACATGGGCCGTTGCCTTGGCGACAACAATAACCTTGGCCGACCCAATATTTTGCCCACCAACCGATGGTGTCAAAAGAAGCGTTTCAACATCTTCGCCCGCCGTTACTGTGATTTCATAAATGCCTTCACCAACCCGCTTGAAGGATGGATCAACTCTGGCGGTCTTTTTACCTGTTACCTTCAGCGCTATATCTTTGACATTGGCATCATAAGGTGTTCCTAGCGTTGTCTTCAGCGACAAAGTCAAAACAACATTCGACACATTATCGGCTGGCAATGTTGTTTCCGCAGGTGTGAATGTGCTGCCGGCTCCGTCTATTTTCGGCGGATTGACGGTGACGATCGTTGTAGCGGTCTTCGAGCTGTTGCCCTTGACATCTTTTGCTACTGCTTCCACCCTATAGTTGTTATTGCCATTTTGCTGGTAGTGGGGAAGAACAACCGAATAATCGCTTATACCACTTCCCTGAACAATCTTGCCCCCTGCCGCGATCAGGCTTGCCGCAATAACCGTAACATTGTCTAGGTCATATCTAGACTGCACCGATATGCCAAGCGAATAAGTCTCATTATAAAAACCGGTAATGCCGCCAACCATATAAAGACGGATAACTTCCATCTTCTTATATTCGAGAACCATATTGTCATTGCGGTCAACGAGATCATATCTGCTCCCCGCAAGTGTGCGCATATCCCCGACTGCATCAGGATCAAGTTGCTTCGACAGTGGAACACCAAAACGATAATTAACCTGAAAGCCTAAACGTGTATCATCCTTGCTACTGGCACCTTGCCGGCGATCTAAATTGAATGTCAGAAGCGGTACCGGTGTATAATTGGCCCCGAACGTGACCGCATGCGGATTCTTCTGCCGTTCACTCTTTCCAAAAAGCCCGACCTCATTGCCATAATATTGCTCGAAGTTCAGCTTCATTCCAAGTTTCGGATAGGATGGTAAATAACCTTCTGCACGAATATCCCAGCCATTGGCCGGACGTTCATAATAATCATCCACATCAGGAGAGGTTCGCCAATCCGATAGCCGGTAATAGGCATTCATGCCCAATTTGAGGTAATCACGCCAATATTCGACACCAACTCCCATACGTGAATGCGAACGGGAAATGTCATAATCCCAAAACGCATTGCCGCCCAACATGTAATCCTGCGTAAAATAACGATAGCCAAAACCCAGATTGCTCTGGGTGCGATCATCCGTGCGATGAATGGAGGTTTGGGTAAAGCCAAGACTGTTGCCTTTGTCATAAACCGGCAACAACATCTCGAATTGCGAATTCTTTAATGAAAAGTCATCATCAACATTCAGCTCGATACGGGATGTGCCGAACTGGTTGAACCAGCGATTGATCTCGCCATTGGCCTTACCCGAAAAATATCCTTTGGCCATATCTTCCAGTTCACTGCTATGGCTACCGTCGGCAAAAAATTGCACTGCCCTTGTTGCCAGCGAACTTATTCCACTATCCTGCGAGGATCCCGTTTCGAGATAATGCGCCATGTCATCGGAAACCGGTGAAAGCGGAACGTAAACCGTATCCCCCACCGTTACTTTGTCAAAACCGTTCTTGAAGAACCGGTCCTGATTAAGCCGACGCAACCCTTCAACACTCAGATTATAACGTTTGGCAACATTATCCAGTGTATCACCCGATACCAGAACATAGCCTCTCGTCATGATCGGCGCCGAATAATTATCATTTAACGAGGAGCTGCCATAACTACCCGGATTCAAACCTTGGGCCGGATTCAAGCCTTGGAATTGATCATCGCCACCCCGATAAGGCGCGCCTTGATAGGAGTTGCCGCTATAAGCGTCTCCATACTGACGATCACGGTTTCTCTGTGCCGCATCCGCCTGTGCTATCGAAAGAAGAAACGTCGAACAAATATAAATGAATATCGTAAGCCATGAAATCGTTTTGTTACCAAAACGACTTAAAAAACCACCCCTCATATCCATTTTCTATCCTGATAGTGACACTTATACCATCGATTTAATATTTCTGCGTTCTAATGAATTAGACTTCCAATTCGTTTCTTCAGTAACTTTTATATAAACGAATCGTTTATTCGTTCATATAATATTGTCCGTTAACTATCTACGTAATTTTTATTTAATAACAAAATTTATACAGTTTTTATTTATTATTTTTCTATAAAGTTATATTCATATTGAATATATCATATAATTATTAGTATAATATCATATCATTTAATTTTATATATTTTAATATCGACTTGCCTTGACATCTTTGGATGCATGTAAATTCATAACGCAGTCAGGTATATGGCATCACCCGCAGCGTTTTTCAGTTGTTATGTTACCAGTAAATGTCACACCGGACTCAAGAGTTAATTCACTTCAAACCTGGCTAAATTGTGCATTAGTAAATTGCCCCGCCTCGTCCGGTGGCATAATTATTCAAGAATAAGGCTTCGTTTCCAAAGTTTAACAAACGGCCGAAATCATAAACAGCATCACCAGCGCTTGATTTATTTTCGACGTAATTATGGATGAATGTTTACAAATAAATTGGTTTTCATTCATCATGACTTAATGACAATGAATTTTATATTCACCGCATTTAAAACTGGATATTCATCTATCCAACGAATTTTTTTGTAATTCAACACCGTTTATGTTCTTAAGATAACTTCTTTTGGAAGGTTTTCCAAAGTTACCAACCAGTGCCAATATTTAAGGACATCAGCGACTATTCATCGAATGTTGAAATGAAATTAATTACGTTTATTTGGTTTTTAAGAAAGATATTCCATTTTTTATCGGCATAATAACTACAAAATTTGCGAGGAGAGAGCTTTTTGATAATAAGTGCCAATTATTTTCACATATAACAAATTATTTTCACAAATAATATGTGGTGCTCAAAAGGAATAGTTGCCTAGTTCGCACATGGATTTTGCCAATAGCCGCCATTCGGCTTGTCCCAGATGCATGCCTCATCAATTGTAAAATTTATTGGTATCGCTATGTTTTCATCTGTATTTTTCGGATTTTTGAGCTTGTAAAGAGTTATCCTGTCAAATGTCAGTTGGTCACCCTTAACAGCGATAACGCCGCTTTTCATAATCGGCAAAACATTCAGAAAGAAAGCAAAAGCCTGTTTGAATTTTTCAGGCATAATGGCGCCTGTATCCAGTTCGTCATACACCATCATTCCGGGCTTTTTGGCAGATATTTCGTTAATCAACCCAAATCGGGCAAGTCCTATGGGGATAGTTCCGCGAATTGTAATACTATCCTCCTCAACAACAAGCATAAGATAATTATTTGTCTGGTCTGAAAGCAAAATAATGTCGGATTGGACAGTTCCGACATTTTTCAAGGCTTTAACCTTGGCAAGCACCTTGTCACGTTCCCCACTATCGGGAGCATATCCATGCAAAGTGACATCAAACCCGTCAATGTCATAAGATAACCAGTTTGTTTCACTGCTTAATTGCCCAAGCTCCTCCGACAGATGCTTTTCCTGCCCGCCGACGCCAAACCAAACTGCCATCACAACCAGAAACACAGCGATAGTTATGAATGGCCAGAAGAATTTACGAATTACCATTACCATTTCCCGACAGAGGTCTCATCGTTAACAGTTTTAACCAAAGCTTTTTTCCCATACAATGGCTTTTTAACCTAATTTGAATTATTACGAATAAATTCTCGAAAAAACATTTCTTATATAATATTTATATATAAATATTATAAAAATATAAAATTATATTAATGTTTTAAATATAAATTATAATAATGTCTATTATATTATTTGATAAAAATTCATATATAATTATATTAAATAATTAACATTATTTTATGAACTAATGTATTTTGATATTATTTCATTTTGTCATCGGAAAATTGCTTATGCACACTCTCCCACATTGAAAGCGTTCTCCACCAAATTTTTCTTGATTATTATAGTCATGTTTTATATAAGCGATGACATCAACGTTCGGGGCGTTGATATTTTGCTCAGCCAGCCAGCCTATAAGCCTAGCAAGCCAAGCGCTTTTTATTGACTAGATTGCACTCAAAAGCGAGGGATTAGGCATGTTGCTGAAAATTGGGGCGAGACTGAAAACATGTGTTGCGTTGGGGGGACTCATATTCGCAATGCCGCTATCGGGTTTTGCCGAAAACGTTGATAATGATGACACCCAAAATACACCACTCCTTAATCCTGTCATCGTCAAATCATCATCAAAATCTTCGAAACTTAACAGCCCGACTGTTTTGACAAGTCGTAAAACGGCTAAAGATATTATAGAAAAACAGGTGGATGATGTCCATGACATTGATCGTCTGGATCCATCCATCAGCTACAATTCGGATAGCGATAGTTTCAATATTCGCGGACTTGATCAAAATCGGGTTTTAACGACAATTGACGGAATTCGTCTTCCTTGGCTTTATGATGGCTCTCGGCAAGTCAAAAGCGGCATTTCGATGTTCGATTTTTCTTCGCTTTCGACATTGGATATCATCCACGGGTCGGATTCCAGCCTTTATGGATCCGGCGCATTGGGCGGAGTTGTAGCACTCCGGACGCTTGACCCGGAGGATCTTCTGACACTTGAGAAAAATTGGGCAAGCCTGACCAAAGGCAGTTACGATTCAACCGACCGTAGCTGGCGAATTAATGAAGCCTTCGCCATGCGGGCCAAACAGACATACGCCCTGTTTCAGGGAGGATACGCACGCGGCAAACAGCGCGAAAATAACGGTAACGGAGGCGGCTACGGTACAAACAGAGTAGAAAACAACCCTGCCAATTTTGATCAGGATAATTTGCTGTTCAAACTTTACCAACATATTGATGGAAGCCAGCGTTTGGGCTTCACCGCAGAACGTTTCAATCTTTCGAAAGATATCGATACATACAACCTTTCGACGACAACCTATCGTCCCGGTTCCGGTACAGAAGAAGACGAAAAACGTCGGGAACGCCTATCCATGTCGTATGACTATAATGGTGGTGGCGTTATCGATGAAGGCCACGCCATTTTATACTGGCAGCGACAGCGAAATGATGAAAAATCGGAATCTGACCGCTTATCTATCCCGAAGGGGTATTATATGCGCGACAACCTCATTCGTGATACCGATTATGGACTTAATCTCGCGGGTTTAAAAAAGTTTGATGCGGGTTCGGCTACCCACACTCTTCGTTTGGCAACTGAAGCTTCGTCTTCAAAATTTCAACAATATGCTGCTGGTCACGATAACTGCCCCCCGCCCCCTTTCAAAGGGCCTTTTATGGCCTGTAAATTTATGCACATCAATCAATCGGATTCTCCCGATACCAACAGCGTCATATTTGGCTTATCTGTTGAAGATGAGGTCGGTATGCTTGATAACCGTTTGAGACTGACACCGGGACTGAGATATGATTGGTATGACCATCGCCCGCAAGACACTTATACTTATGAGCACTCAGCCGGTTTTAACGGTTACCCATCAAGCAACAGCGATTCTCATCTTTCGCCGAAATTGCGCTTGGAATGGGATGCAGTCCAACAGGTGACATTATATGCACAATGGGCTCAAGCCTTTCGTGCGCCCAGTGTTACAGAACTTTATCTGAACTACACCAATCCCGGCTTCTATTATACGCGCGGCAATCCTGATCTAAAACCGGAAACAAGCAATGGCTACGATATCGGAGCCCATCTCGGCGATGACAATCTCGGCGGCTCAATCAGCCTGTTTTCCAATTACTATCGTAATTTTATCGACCAGATCGATCTCGGTGCCGATCGTGATTTCATGCTGCAACGTTTAAATTATATCAATCGGGCCCATGTCCGGATTTCAGGTGTCGAAGCGAGAGGTCATATCGTTTTTTCGAGCGGTTGGCATAGCAATCTTGCAATTGCATATGCCGAAGGCAAAGACACAGATAATGATGAACACCTGAATTCAATCCCTGCGTTAAAGGGCGTTATCGGAGTTGGCTATTCGCGTGAACAATGGGGTTCCGATCTTTCACTGACAGCCGCAGGAAAACGCAATAAAGTAGAAGAAAACTCCGATTTTGCAAAAACACCCGGATATACCCTTGTTGATCTTACCGGTTGGTGGGAACCCGTTGGTAAAAAAGGTCCGCGATTACAAGCCGGTATCTACAACTTGTTCGACAAACGTTATTGGAATGCCGTTGATCTTCCATCAGCGCCATTGTCACCAAAAGATTCTTATAGTCAGCCGGGTCGAACATTCAAAATATCATTTACCCAGAAGTTCTAGCGGATTGAAAAGACATGAGGCAATGAATAGAAAAGATAAATCTCTTTTCAATATACCCGCCAAACGTTCGTTAAACGTCACGAACAGATCTCTGACGTTTGAAGAACAAAATGGGTAAAGAGAGCGAGAGTTAAAAATAAAACGAGGCATTTTGTAATTCTGAATTCACAAATATGTCGCAGTCGCCTAAAAAACATGATAAATGTTATCATGTTTAAAATTCTCGGGTAAAATTATGATGGGAACAAACACCAAGGGGCAATCGGACGGGCGACTGAAAGCGACACCGTTAACGATTGATAGCAAAGCATTATTCGGCGCGAATAACGAAATACTTATTCTTCATGACGGGGCCACCTACAGGTTGAAAATTACCCGTTTTGGTAAACTTATTCTGAATAAATAGAAGGGCGAACATTCATGGCTATGGAGAGCGAAAGAATTCTTTCTTTACGTGAAAAACACAAGGATTTGCGTGATCGGGAATTTGCCAGATCAATCGGTATTTCAGAAGCCGAACTGGTCTCAGCACTCACGACGGTCGGTAAAGCCGAACAATTGAAAGTTGATGTTCCGCAATTGTTAAAAAATGCCCATAAGCTCGGAGAAATCATGGCGCTCACCCGCAATGATTATGCGGTGAGCGAAAAAAAGGGGCATTTCCAGAATGTGTTTCCAGGTAACGACGTTTCAATGACACTCGGTCAAATAGACCTCCGTATTTTTCAGAAAAATTGGAAATTTGCGTTTGTCAGAGACATGCAGGTTCATGACCGCGCGGTAAAAAGCCTTCAATTTTTTGATGCATATGGTTCGGCAGTTTTCAAACTTTATCCGGAAATGGCAACGAATATTGACGAATGGAACAAGCTCATTGATCTTTTTAAAGTCGACGTCCGACAAGCACCTATCGAGGTTTTAGTCCCTAATCCTTCGAGCGATCATCCTCCTCATAATGCCGATATAGAAGAGTTCCGCAATCGTTGGCGGCAGATGACAGACGTGCACCAACTCCATGATATATTGAAGGAATTACAAATCGGTCGACATGAGGCCGTGAAAATTGTCGGTAGTGAATTTGCCAATGAAGTGCGATCGGATTCGGTAGAGCTTTTACTTCATGGTGCGGTAGAGAATAGCGTGCCTATTATGTGTTTTGTCGGCAATAATGGCTGTATCCAGATATTCACCGGCATAGTCGAGAAATTGAAAAAACTCGACAACTGGTTCAATATTCTTGATGACAAATTCCATCTTCATCTCCTCACATCCGGTATTTCACGTATCTGGCACGTCAGAAAGCCAACCAGCGACGGCTATGTGAGTTCTCTTGAAGTGTTTGATAATAATGGTGAAATGATCATCCAATTTTTTGGAAAACGAAGTGCAGGCGAACAAGAACGGGAAGACTGGCGCGCTTTGCTTGCGAGCTTGCCGCCTGCTCCGGAAACAGCTGTCGCATAATAAAACGGCATTGACAGACCAATGAATTACTTCTTTCCTCATTTGAATTTTTGTTTTCTCTGTTTACCGCGATCTTCCGGAATACGCCGGCTCGGCGTGGTGATGTGTATATTTCTTGCTGTCACGACAACACCGCAATCTGCGAGCGCAAAAAAAGCCGATGTTTTTCCCTCAGGTGCCAGAATTATTTCTGTTGGCGGTGCCGTAACAGAAATTGTCTACGCTTTGGGGGCTGGAGACCAGCTCATCGCGCGCGATACAACAAGCAGTTATCCGGATGAAGTGCAAAAATTGCCGGATGTCGGATATATGCGTAATTTATCACCGGAGGGCATTTTATCCCTCGCACCGGACGCCATTTTACTTGATCAAGGCAGTGGGCCGGCTTCCACTGTCGAAATTCTGGAAAATGCTTCAATCCCCATGCTGGAAGTACCTGAACATTTCACGCGTGAAGGTGTCAGAGAAAAGATTGAAAAAATCGGTCAGGCATTACATAGGCAAGACAAAGCTGAAGCTTTAATAAAAGAAGTCGAGCGGGAATTTGCGAAAAACGATCAACTTATCAAAGATCACAGTGACGCAAAGCGCATTTTGTTTGTTCTTACCGCACAAAATGGCCGATTGATGGCTGCCGGAAAGGATACGGCTGCCGATGGTATAATCAAATTATCCGGCGCCCGGAATGCCATTGACGGCTATAATGGTTACAAGTTGCTAACAGATGAAGCGATCATTAATTCCTCCCCTGATCTGATCTTGATGATGGGGCATTCGGGCATTAGTGCAACTGTTGAAGATCTCTATAAAATACCTGCAGTAGAAACGACGCCCGCCTTTAAACACAAAGCGATAAAACAGATGGATGGCCTCTATCTCCTTGGGTTCGGCCCCCGTACACCATTGGCGGTTCGTGAAGTTATAGATGCGCTATATCAAAACGGACAATGACCCCGCCTCTACCCAACAATTTCTATTTAAAAATCTATGACGTGGATGAAACTTCGAAACAATAGAACAACTTTTTTCGGCTTTCGGGTAATTGTTTTATCCGTTCCCCGAAGCCTTGAAAGAAACAGCAATGATATCTGCATTTTTTAAAATCCGCCCGGTTGAAGGAGACCGCAGCCATAGAGGAAAAATGGCGATTATCTTGCTTATAATTGTCCTGCTTATAACGATATATTGCGGACTTGTAATCGGTGCCTATGATGTTTCAGTTGCGAATTTTTTGACCTCGATCCGGCGATCAGGCTTGAATGAAATTATCAAGACGCGCGACTATCTTGTCCTTGTCAATATCAGACCACCGCGTGTTATTCTAGGCATGTTGATAGGTTCGGCACTGGCGGTTTCCGGTACTTTAATGCAGGGATTGTTTCGCAATCCGCTCGCCGACCCTGGTATTATGGGAGTTTCCTCAGGTGCTGCTTTGGGAGCGGTGTTGATGATCGTGGTTTCGTCTTCGCTCCCTATACCGGTCATCAAATTTCTTGGAAGTTTTAATGTGGTAGCCGGAGCGTTTGTCGGCGGGCTTTCGTCTACTATCATACTCTATTTCATAGCAACCCGTAACAAACAAACATCAATTGCGACAATGCTTCTTGCCGGAATAGCACTTGAGGCATTCTGCGGCGCATTATTGGGTATTCTCATCTTTATGGCGAATGATAACCAGCTCCGTGATATTACATTCTGGAATCTCGGTTCCCTTGCCGGTGCAACATGGTCACGCGTAGCAATTGCATCGCCTTTTATCATTATCGGGTTAATTCTGGCTCCTTTCCTTGCTCGTGCAATGAATGCGCTGGCACTTAATGAAGCGGTTGCCGGACATTTAGGTTTTCCGGTGCAACGCATAAAACACATAACAATTTTTGCTGTTGCATTCATGTGCGGGGGTGCCGTTGCCGTGAGCGGGAGTATCGGATTTATCGGCATCATTGTGCCCCATATATTGCGCCTGACAATTGGCCCTGACCATCGTTACCTTATTCCATGTTCGGCACTTTTGGGGGCTTCATTGCTTATTGCTACCGACACAGTTTCACGAATAATCGTAGCACCGGCCGAACTACCGATCGGTATCATCACCTCGTTAATCGGAGGACCATTTTTCTTGTGGATTCTGTTAAAAAGACGGGGAGCTCTGGAGCAATGATCGAGGTTGAAAATCTTTCACTCACTCTGGGTAAAGTCGAAATACTTCATTCTTTGACATTGCAGGCGGAAGTCGGACAAATAACCTCGATTATCGGAACCAACGGGTCAGGAAAAACCACGCTTGTCAAAGCGTTGAGCGGGGAACTCCGATATAGTGGCAAAATAAAATTCAATGGCGCCGATATCGCTTTGAAAAGACCTGACGAAATGGCTTTGATACGAGCCGTTCTTCCACAATCCACGGGGTTAAGCTTTCCATTTCTCGTTCGGGAAGTTGTCGAGCTCGGCCTTTCCGCCAGTTTATATTCAAGCGAAATGAAAAAAAATTTGCCGGAAATGGCTTTGGAAAAAGTAGACCTAAGCGGCTATGAAGGGCGTTTTTATCAGGAACTATCAGGCGGCGAACAAGCACGCGTTCAGCTCGCGCGCGTTCTTTGTCAAATTTGGGAACCGGTCTTTGACGGTAACCCCTGTTGGTTACTGCTTGATGAACCGGTTGCCAGTCTGGATATCCGCCACCAACTCATTGTGATGGATATTGCACGCGACTTTGCAAAAGCTGGTGGCGGCGTTCTCACTATACTGCACGATCTCAATCTCGCTGCACACTATAGTGACAAAATAATCGTTCTCGACCACGGTCACATCGTCAAAGAGGGAGCCCCTCGCGAAGTCCTGACGACGGAATTATTGCACAATGTATATCATTGCAAATTAACCGTCGGAAAAATTCCGGCAGAAGGAATCCCTTTTGTTCTCCCTCAATCCTCTTTTCTTTGATGAGAAAAGTTAATTTCATGGAAGAATTACCAAGACCAATTTCCGATCTAGCTGATTTTCGGCTCTCCGAGAGACAACATCAAGCGATTAGCCCAATTAAAAAAGCTGACGGCATGAATCACATCAAAAATTTCGTCATCATCAAGACCTGCAGCGCGGAGAGCTTCGATTTCTGTTTTTCCGAAGACCGGCGGTGTTTGGCTGAGCGTGGTTGCAGCCTTAACAATAGCGTTCCACCGCTCTCCCAAATCGGCAGATATGCCCTTATCAAGAAGCTCGTCGACATCAGCCGGTTTTTTAGAATAAACAGCCGCATGTCGGGCATGAACAGAAGCACAATAAATACAGCCGTTAAAACGCGATGTTGCTGCGGCTGCAAGTTCTCGTTCGGCACGCGGCAAACCATCAACTGTGTTATAAAAAATATCCTTGTCTGTTCTTGTTCGCGCTTCCAATATGTCGGGATCGCGTGCCAGTAACCGGAAATAATCCGATTTTGCACGGGCCGCCTCGACCAAAGACTCGCGTTGACGTTCGCTCAAACTTTCTTCAGCAACCGGTTCAATCCACGGAACCCAATCCAGATTGTCGCGCGTAAAGACGTTGGGTCTTTTGATTTCTTTAGTCGAATTACTAGGCTTTGTGTTCATTCTCGTTAAATTTCAATGTGAGAGGCGAGGTTATTAAGACGTTTTTCAACAAAAATTGCCGTTAAATTTCATCTTTACTGGCAGACAGAGCTTTTAGCCCCAGAGCAAGTCTTAACTGGAAGCTTAAAAAAGCAACCAATTGCGAAAGAGTAACGATTTCATCATTGCTCCAACCAGCCTGTTTCAACGCCTCAAGATGGGTTGGCTCACTATCCCGCGGGTGAAAAACCAAAAGATGACTGTGGTTCAATGCGGCTGCCAATTTTTCTCCCAAAGAATTCTTTACCTCTGCATCCGCACTCCAGCTTTTTCCGGCCGTATTCTCTTTTGTGAGAGGACCATCGGGATATTTGCCAAATGGCCCCGTGCTTTTTGCAGCGTTCGCCGCCTCTTCTATAATTTTAGCCCAATCGGGTTGTAATTCTTTCAATTCATTTTCATAAAAATTGATTGCATTATCAAAACCATGTAGTCGGGAAACAAAAGTTGCAATCGCAAGGCGATCTTTCAAAGAAAAGCCGCTATCCTTGACGTTTGAAAACAGCGCTTCATAACTCTTTTGCGCTTGATCTTTGGTAATTGGCCGACGCTTACGTAACTCTAACGGCGAGCCAACAAGCTCATCAATTATATCATACTGGGACATTTGTTGCTTCCTTATAGCGGACACTCGGTAGCATATTTCATTTCAATGAGAAGCAAGGCTCAAGCCCAATGCAGGAGCAACTTCTTTTGCCGTCAGTTCTAATGATTTCAAGATCTCTTCATGAGGCGGGTCGATGGAGTGGACCTGAAAAACGACATCTGTTGCGCGATTGAGCGAGGTATCTTTTTTGAGCGATGCAATCACATCCTCCGGCGTTCCAACATGTTGGTCAAACGCGACAATAAGATCTTCAAGCGAGCTCCCTTTTACATTTGTTAGAGCTTTTCCCAATCGCTCGGCGGCCTTTCTTAATCCTTGTTCTGCCAATTCGAGGGCATGCTTACGATCGCGAGATACAAATAAACTTCTGGAAGCCATGATACGCGGTTTTACACCTGCCGGTAATGCAGACAGATAGGCGTCAATGATAGGGTTTTGTATTTCATCAAGCGTTGCTTCGGGATTATCCGCCGGGCGCGGTTGTGTCCTTGACAACATTAACCCGTCGCCTTTTTCGCCCGCAAGTTTGCCTCCAAAAGGTGAAAAAGTAGCCATCCAGAAACGCCGTAACAAATGCGGGGCTGCCGGATAAAGCCGGTTACCATCCAACAGATCTTCGCCGGCGAAAGCCTGACGCAACACGTCAAGATGATGGGCATAAACTTCGCCACGTTTATCCGGATCAACGCCGAAAACTTCAAACGATTCACGTGTTCCACCTGTGCCAAATCCCAATTCCAACCGACCATTCGACAACAGGTCAAATACGGCAGCATCCTCGGCCACTCTTACCGGACTTTCCATTGGCAAAGTGATGACACCTGTACCAAGTCTTATCTTCTTTGTTTTTGCTGCAATATTGGAAAGGAAAACAAAAGGAGAAGGCAAACCACCCTCTTGCGGATGGAAATGATGCTGCGCAACCCATGCGGTTTCAAAACCCAATTTTTCGGCATAGACTATTTGTTCTTCAGCCAATCTATAACGTTCGCCTGCCGGAACAGCGTCAAGAAGACGTGAAAAGAAGCCGAGCTTTTTTTGATGATCTGACATTATAAAATCCATTGTCAAAAATGAAACATTTTCTAACAAAAAGCCTAAACATTTGGCACGCGACCGACAAAGAATAGATTTTCCGATTTAGACCTGGATAAAAATTTAAATGATATAATTTTTAAGATTATTAGAAAATTTATCTCAATCTTGTTCTGATTGCTTTTGTGCCGATCAAACCTCCCCCCCCCTTTCATTGTTTAATTATTATATTTACTATTTTGAATAAATTACGATTTAAAATTTAAACAAAACTGTTAAAATTGAAAATATGTTTCTATTTGATAAAATCAAATAGTATTTTTATAAATATTTTATATCTTATATTAAATATTATACAAACATTTTATTTTAAAAATATAGAAAATATATAAAAAATAAAACAATTTATTATAAAATATTTATTTTATAAAATTTTAAGAAAGAAAATTTTATTTCCGGAACACATTAAAGGCATATGCGGCATACGGGCTTAAAATTTTCCAATTCGAATAAGCATCAGCTTCGTTTCCCATTTCAGAAGTCCTCAGCCTTTTTAGACCTTCAACTGACGATGGAAAAATCAATCTTCGCACGAGACTTTATCGAATAATTATAAACCCCGTATCAACAAATTTATGCCATTTCTACATCAACTCTCTCAATTGGTTTTTGCTCTCTGTGAAGTTTTATCGGATCGTCTAACACTGTATTATCTGACCATATGTGCGCGTTATCTTTTACAAAGTTCCATGTAAAGTTAATGGATAAAGTTAAGTAAAAACTATATGATTTTACAAATTAATACACTTCTAATGGTATCACTTCTCTAGAACATATAGGCAAATCCTCGCTTCGAGACGATGCCGCGATATCTTCCGGAAAAGATTAAAATACCATTCGCAATTTCAAGTATTAAACGTTCCGCTCTCATTATTTTTATAACGGCCAACGCTAAAAGCTAAAAAATACCGGAATGAGAAGGAGCGTTGCAACATGTCATCTATAAGAATATCACTCATCTGTTTATACTTATCGGCATTAGCCTTGGGGCTTTCATCATATATGACAGCCGGTTTAATCCCTCTGATTAGTAACGATTTCGGCGTCTCAATCGGCTTGGCCGCGCAGTTGGTAACTGCATTTACGCTGCCTTATGGTCTTTTGTCTCCTGTTTCTAGTGGGAATGACGGGGCATCGTGATCTTAAAAACAACGTCTGTATTTATCTTGGTGTGTTTGTTATTGCCAATGCCGCATGTGTGATTGTTCCGGAATTTTATTTTTTAATTCTTCTTCGCGCTATAGCGGGAGCCTCTGCAGGTGCGTTTCTCGCTTGCGGAATAACCGCATCGACCCGATTAACCAGCAACGAGAACAAGGGCAAATCCATTTCAACAATAATGGCGGGAATGGCAATCGGAACCGTCATAGGTTTACCCGCTTCGCTTGTTATAGCCGATTATTTCGGTTGGCGAAGCGCTATGATAATCGTGAGCATTTTAGGCGGTATCGCTCTCATTGGTTTATATCTATGTTTACCTTCTTTGCCATCAACAATGATAAAAACCGAAAAATCCCGATTTGATCTTTTATCCGAATGGTCTGTTGTGAGAGTTTTATTGATTTCTCTTTTTGCAGCAATATCAAGCTTGGGGATGTATACTTTTCTGTCTCTATTTGTAAGCTCCATCTACAAAGAGGCATATATTACGGTTTATTTCTGGTACTGGGGCTTAGGGGGCGTTTGCGGAAGCATTCTGATAGGCTATTTTGTCGATGATTATGATCTGAAAAAAATCCTGTTCATTATTCTCGGATTGCTTTTGCTATCATTTTTCGGTTTGGTTTTACTGTCACATATCTATCTGCCGCTGATAGCTTTACCCCTCGTCATATGGGGTGCGGTTGGCTGGGCACTGCAAGTCCCCCAGAACAATGAACTTATAAAACTCAGGGAAGATAAAGGCGATGGTAATCTGGCGGTCGGTTTAAACCAATCATCCGTGTATCTCGGAGGGGCAATAGGTTCGATGATTGGCGGCGTTCTTGTTGCGGTTGGGGTTTACCCCGCAACACTGCCCCTCTATTTTATGCTCCCTGTTATTATTGCTCTTATTCTTCTATGGACGAGTAAAACCAGACATTAGATGGAGCGCGCCCGCTATGCATCCATTGCTTTATCTTTCTTGAACGGCCGCGCTTTTATCTAATACTTTATCAGGAAGCGCGCCTTCAAAAACTCGCAAAAACAAACACGTTATCCAACACCATTAAATATCAGTATATGAATTTCACCGCGCACCGCGCCATCGTTTTTTCTTCAGGAAGCGTAGCAGCGGGCAAACTATCGTTGGAGACATTCCTTCATTCGTTATTAAAAACGCACCAGATTGCTTTTTGGAAAAACCGGTGGCTGTTCTTTACCGATCAAAGGCTCTTTAGCTCCGCACATATAACGGCGTGGAATTAACAGTATGGAATGGCATTAATGTACGCTCCGCAAACTGCTACTGATCGATATTTGCATAGGCTTAGCGGCAACTGCGATAATTGACGAAAGAATGAGCATTCTTTCCGCCATCCTTTAATGCAACCATTATTAAATGGAGGTTCGGCAGATGTAGATAAGGTAAGACACAACAGACTATAGACGGGTCAGACGACTTTTTAACGATCAAGCCTCACAAAAACAATCTGAACAGGAAGAGCGCACGTTTACAACAGAATATTGGTTCAAGATCATAAACCATAGTTAATTGCAGAAAAAAAGATTTAAAAATAACGATATAGACTTAAATATTCCGATAATATTTCCATTTTTAATTATAAAGGACCCCTCCTAAAGATAGTTCGCTTCCCAATTCTGAAAATTATTTCCAGTAAAATACAAAAAATCACATCGGGAATAGTTTGTGTTATTCAAAACGATTTATTTCATGATAGCTATCATTATCATTTAATTTAAACGATCTTTGAAAAAATTGACGATGTAATCGATACGATCGACTTCGTCATAGTCCCGACATACCTCCTCCCCTTCATCACCCGTTACAGCCAAATCCTTGTCCTTTCCCCTCAATACAATAATGCCTTTGTCTTTTTCGTCGTCTGACGACGCAACATCATCACTATTGAATAACGGAGCAAGATCGTTCTCGTCTTTGAAACGTTTTTTTAACTCATCCTCACACTGGGTGCTATCGGACGAAGAAGATGATAACCGCCAACCGGTATCGAGCCCATGGAGATAGACTCCTTTTTCCAACTTCAAACCTTCATCCTCAAAATCGTTTTTCGGTCTTTGATCCAGAAGGTTACAGGGTAAGAATTCTATTTTTTTACCCGCTCTCATTAATTTCTTTGCGACGCAAAACAAAAAAGGATTCCAATAAACCTTCACTTTTTTTCTAAAATATACATTACTGGTAAATATTTTCCCATAGTTTTTATATTTTAACAATTTATATTTTGACTGTTCCGGTATAAAAAAACGTGAATATTTTACAAGATAATATCTCCAGAAGAATGTCTTAGATTTTTCGCAATCTTCAAGCCAATCGTCTCTTTTATCTGCAAGTATATTTTTTAACGCTTCTTCCCTCTTTTGTTCATCCATATCTTCTTGATAAAGACAATCCTGTTCTGAAATATAGCGGCATAATTTTATGACTGCTCGCCGACAATCTATCCTTTGATTATATATGCTTCTATTAAATATATCTTTCCAATAGCCAAATCCCTCTTGCGCTCCATAAGTAAAGTACGACCCGGTTGGCCATGCGTAATCGCCTTCGCATAATAAGGAGTTTTTTAATAGCTCACTTTCGGAATTGTCTGCAAAATGACTGAAAAGTTTATCTCCCGCCTCAATAATTTTGCGATCAAAACAAATAAACTTTTCGGGCTCCGCTTTTACCCTCTCTGGTTGTTCACGCGTCTCTTGTTCCTGCTGTTCACATAAAGAAAATGCGCCTAAATTACCGCGAAAAAATTCATGATTTTCAAGACGGTTCAGTGCGTTTAGAAATTTTTCATCGTTTTTATTTTGTCGGCGCAGTTTCAATTTTACCGCTTCTTCATTTATTTGATAAACATTGAAACTGCTTTTCTTGATCCATTCGTTTTCATTATCAACTCTGTCGCTTGAACCAACGCTCAACAGATCATGTGAAACAATATCGACTTTTTCACTTAACGGATCGGTTAAAACAATCTTCACCATTTCACATAATTGATCCGCGTAGTTTTCGTATCGAAGGTCGTCGGCTGAATTCTCAAGAAGATTGCGAATGGGACGCAGCGTTTCGCGCATCGCTGTTATATCATCAGATTTAATTGCCAAGGTGGCGTCCTTATTATACAAAATTTTTCGCCATATTAATAATAAAAATGCAAATAATAGGAGGCGAACGGCAACTGGTTCTTCCTTTTCATTATTAATCAAATGATCGAATATATTTTCTTCTGTATTATTGAACAGAGCAATTTTTGAAGATGAAATATTATTTATTTCGTATATTCTATTCGAATCTATTTTATAAAATATTTCTTTAAGTGCCCAATCTATTTTATCGTTACCGATGTCATTCATTCCATCGAGCAAACGTTTTAGCCCGTCAATATTATTACCGTCTATGTTTGCTAAAAAAGATTTTTTGCCAACCACATATTTGAATATCTCGAACAACTTCATGGTACGGATATCGTCTGGCGCATTTATTGTTTCATTATGTTCAAAGAGGATTTGCTCGTCGTTCAAGAGGTATAGAATGGTGCCAATATAACGCAAAAAGCGCGCAAATGCCTCGTCACATAAGATCGCTTTATCAAATTTGGCGGGCTTATCGTGGGAACGAATATTATCCCAAAAAATACTGATCCATGTTGTGTCAAAACATCTTTCAATATCGTTCAATGGCGTTTTGGTTTGCAGTTCTCCTTGCGCGGATTTTTCTCTCAACAGTTCCACAAATTTCGCTTTAAAATTTTCAAATCCGGTCAGCTGTTTGCCGCGAGCGTTCATTTTTATGTATAGTTCGTCGCTCGACAAAGACAGGTCCTGCAATGGCTTATAAAAAAATGTAATAAGCGGAGGCTTCTCTGTTAATATTTCCCAAAGATCTGGAATATCTTTAAATTTCTTATGGATCGCATCCAGCATGACGAGCATACCGGATATTGATTGATCAAATTTCCATCTGGCAACATACCAGGGAGCATCTTTGACAATTTTTGAAATATCTTTGTTGTCAGAAAGACCTTGAAATATAAAATCGGCTTCATTATTAAGCTTTTGAATAAATATTCGTGTGCTTTCACGTATTTCATAACAGAATCGATTAAAAAATTTCTTCTCCGCAGCTAATTTATCTGCTTTGCCTGCCGCATACCAGTGCAACAAAAACAATGTGGTCAACCGCTGTTGTCCATCAAATGGTTTGAATTGACCGTTATCTTCCTCCCCATAGATAAAATCGAGATGTAGCGGCTTTTTATCTCTACACGCTTTATAAAGTGCGTCCAAAAAGTCGTGCCGAATAGACTTTACTTTTTCCGTGATACGTCCTTGTGCATAATCACGTTGTATCATCGGGATAACAACTTCAGTGTCTTTTAAAAGTTGGTAGAAGCTTTGGACCTTGCTACTCCCCATAATCTTCACCCAATAAGCCCTTACGTTTTGCTTTAATGTCATCTTGATATGCTTGACGATCTTTCATCGTCCAATACAGATGACCTTGTTCTTCCATACTAAACAGGCGCAAGAATACAGCTTGTGTAGCGGGGGGAATGAAATTGCCTTGTTTCATTTCTTCAACAATTTTGTTCTGTTTGACACGAAAAATCGAATTGTTCAGAACACTGTTTGCCGAACCGTCAAGAAGTGCAAGGTTCGACAACTCGTGTATATCATTGTCATCTTGCGCATCGGTTTCGCCCGCTCGTTTATCAAAAAATCTCAATATGCACTCCGACAGCGTTAAAAATTCATCTTTTGTCTCAGGAAGTTTGAATTGCTTGGAATATTCGAATAGTTCCGAAGATTTGAACCGTTCCGAAGATTTAATCTTCTCCATCAACTCTTCAACGCGGTCAGACAAGCGCTGAAGGTCATTCTTTTTCTGACGATCATCTTTTTTCCGGAAAACTTCTTTTTTCTGGAGGTCATCCCTTGGAAAAATCACCGTCAACACTTCCAGATGGCCTTCCAACCAAGTCAACCATTGCTCTTTTGTATTGAGCCCCTCAACATTTTGCGCGTTGATGTGTTCTATGGTCCATTTCTTTTGGTGATGGGCCGAGAAGTCATATCGCGGCTTTTTGCCGGTTGTTTTCATACTTCTTACAAATTCAACATTATATAAAAACAGGAATTTTTTGCATTCCTCTTTATTGGTGTCATAAGTATATTCTCCGAATTTATCTTCATCAGGATAAAATTCTTTGACAATAGCTTTAACTTTTTTCTTTAACGCGTCTTTTTCCAGATTTTTAAAATTCAAAAACAGAGCTTGATTCATCTGTTTTTCGGCAAATAAATAACCAATCCAATGATAAAGGTCATTATCATCATACCAGGTTTGTAACTTCCACAGATCAAGCTGGATTGATTCCCATATCTGCTTTACATTTTTTTTAGAAAACTTGTCTTTTTCGGCATTTTTCAATTCTTCGCCCAGCGCTAAGAAGGAAGCAAGTTTATTATCTTCATTGCTTTTTTTGTTAAAATGGAAATCGAGAAGAAAATCTATGCGCGTTTGATAACGTTCATCTTTAAAATTCGGCAAATGGTTATTTTCTGAAAAACCGAGAAATCCCCAAAATTCCGGTTTTCGCAACTCGTATTCGAGATTATCCCACCCAACGCTAATCAAGCCACGTTCCGTTTCAATATCCGGCAAGTTTTGATTATCGTCTTTGTTATCCTTCGATTTGTAATAAGCAGGATTGAGGAGTGCTGCGCGGCTTAGCTCGGCATTTGTTAAGGGAATTTTTCCGCTATTCAAACGTGTAAATGCAGCTATTTCGCCACCGGAGTCGCTATTGTCAATTACGTACCAGAGTACTTTTACTTGATTAGCAAATATGCCATAAAAATCTATCCAATTGGCAATTTTGTTAGCGTTCTCATCAATATATTTGTTTATTTTATCGTAAGCATTATAGAGAAAATACAAATCGATACTATCGCATTCCTTTTCGGTCGGTTCTATACCCTTTGCTATACGTTTTAAAAATTCATCACTTTCTTCGCGTGTATTAATGGTTAATGTATAGTTAATAAATTTGTTTTTATTAATATTGCGACGTAATTCGTCGTTTTTTATCGTAATATCATTGGAAAAAAGGTAATCAACAGTTTTGTCAAAAAACTCGAAATAAATGGACTCACGGTCTAATGGTTTTTTAATTGCTTTACGGTAATCAATATTTTTCGGTACATACTTGTTTAAAAGAATCGAATTTAATAAAAGCACTGTTGTTAAGCGTTGCTGCCCATCAACAATGTTTATCTCCGGTTCGTTTTCTTTTTCATCACTACCGGTTTCCTCACTATAGTTCTCCATAACCACGACAGGTTGGAGAAAATAGATTTTATTTTCTTTTCCATTCTTGAATTTTTCGTAAAACTCGAAAATATCGTTTAAAAAGTCATTAATTTGCTGGTCATTCCATCGATAGCCACGTTGATAACCAGGAATAATAAAATTTCCCTCCAATTCAATGAGCGCGCGTAATTCACCACTGTTTCCAGATGATCGCTTGGAATGTTTGCCGCTGGTAATTCCAGTGTTTTGCTCTGTACTCATATTGATTTTCTGACAATCTTTAACAGCTGAAAATTTTTAACAAGATTTATATTGTTTTGTTTTGATACGCAATTGTCCAAAAAGAGCGTAAAAAATTTTTAAGACATAAATATATATCTTATCTTTAAAATGTTGTTATCGTTTTTGATTTAATAAAATATAAAAATATTAATAAATATTTCTATGTTTTAAACATATAAATTATTAACTTATTTTAACAATTAGAAATTAATTATATTTTTTCAAAATTAATTAGATTTCGTTTTAATGATTACAAATTTAACGTATTTTTATTTAAATTAGTACATAAGTACACTTTTTTTGGATAAAATTCAATTTTCATACATTACTCACCATGTAATATCCTGTTTATTGACTTTTCACACCTTGTTAAAGCCGAACAAGCTCACTTTTCAAAGCGGGTTTGCCTTGGTGAAAGGTGCCCGATCAATATTGGAATTCAATCAATAGAAAGAATGATCAATAATTTAATTTCTCAATATAGATCGACGAGCTTTTTAAAAAGACATAATCGATTATCATTTAAAATACCGAAAAAAGCCGGCTGCTGAAACCAAACTGTTTTTCATTCTCTTTACAAAAAGTGGTTTATTTCGCAACAATAGATCAATGGCCGCAAACCGCGAAAACCGACAGCATTCGAAAAATGGTCTATCATTGGTTATGCACCGTGTCAGGTCTTTAATCCCTATCAAATTCTCTAATAGGACGCGATTCAGTTTCTTCTATTTATTTAGTCTTCAGGACTACCCCGTCATCTCGGCAATTGTTGCAAAAGCAACTCAGGGGAAGTTCAGGCGCCTAGATATGGATAACAGTCGATAAAAACTATGGCTGAGAATTCGACGTAGAGACGATTTTGCACGTGATAAATTCAATCTAGCACCCCACACATGCTAAATTTGCTACGCGATAATTTTAATAACAGGCTCGATTTTTATGTCCGGCGGATAAATGTTTCCGGCTTGCCGGATTCATATTGAGTTCTTGACGCGCGGCACCGATTGACTGCTTCACCGCTTTATCCGGAGGCGATGAAAATCCGAGCCGATTGCCAAAAAAGATATGTATAAAAAGTGACCTAAGAAAATAAGTGCCAATTAAATTACATTTTTAAACGAACAAAGCGATGCCATTTTATAAATTCATTATAAATTTTATTGCGGGTCGGTGCCTATAGAACGTTCTTAAGTCAACTGCACAGACCGAATAAGAAATGGCCTCAACGTGTAATGGAATGGGTTGGCGGTTCTCTGTTCGCTATTTATGGAGCGGGTGCTAACACTCTTTACCATAGGTTTGATAAATTCGATCTGATTGATAGCTCGTAGGTTGTCCCCGAAAAAAACTTGTCCTTGCCGGTTTCTTGTCCTTGCCGGTTTTTTGTACGGCGCCTTGGGCGTGTCGGCGATTGATTGGTGCATTACGTTTATACGACGGCAGCAAAGCCCCAAATGATTATTGTCTTTTTTGTTGGGCGATGAAATGGGGTATATATAAGCTATCAAATAGCTTAACTTATTGATTTAATTGTTGTTTTTATCGAATTATGGCGGAGAAGAAGGGATTCGAACCCTCGAGAGCCTTTTGAGCTCTACTCCCTTAGCAGGGGAGCGCCTTCGACCACTCGGCCACCTCTCCGAGAGCAGCCAATAAACATTCTTTCACGGAAGTTCAAGCGATTTTCTCAAAAAATCGATTTTTATACATAATATATAATAATGAAGGTCCCACTGTCCGCAGTTCGTTCGAACAGAAGAGATCGCTTGAACAGTGTGCCCCGAAAAAAACCGTTTCTACGACAAGCTTATGTCGCATTAGGTTAGATTTAAAAAACCTTCTGCCCAACGACAAACCGCATATTGATACTCAAACACAGCCAAACCGGACCTTATGATTAGGAGCGACAACGACTCGAAAGATAGTTTATCACCTGTCAATTTTTTGGGTTAAAGTTATTTTAACAAAAAAATATGGTTAATAATTCACAAACAAATCAGTTGAACCCCCATCTTTTTGTGTCATTTTTGCAACAAGGTGCGACGATACGCCCTTCAAAACCCCGCTTTTTCCTTTTTCACGGTTGAATCAAAAATATCGTCGGGTATGTTCGATTCATGAAGAAGGAGCGCTCGCGTGCGACTTTTTCGGTTAAGGGGATCGGGATTCAAACTTTCTGAACTTCGTGAACCCGACCCAATTTTAACTTTGACTGGAGGTCAGATATGAACATTAAGAGCCTTCTTCTCGGCTCCGCTGCAGCTCTCATTGCAGTTTCTGGCGCTCGTGCAGCTGACGTTGTCGTTGCAGAGCCGGAACCCGTTGAATATGTACGCGTCTGTGACGCTTATGGTGAGGGATATTTCTATATTCCAGGTACTGAAACTTGCATGCGCATTTCCGGTTATGTCCGTGCCGACATTGCGGGTGGTGACAATGTTTATGCCCGTAAGCGGGGTGAGATTGATCGTGATACTTACGCTTGGCGTACACGTGCAACACTCCGTTTCCACACAGCATCTGAAACAGAACTTGGCACATTGCGCACATTCGTTGAATTGCGTTCACAATGGGACGAAGGTGCGGAATATGATCACAAAGGCGATTCCGCTAGTGGACAGCTCCGCTTTGCATTCATCGAACTCGGTGGCATCCGCGTCGGTCTTGATGAATCCATTTTCCACCATTGGACAGGTTATTATGGTAATGTCATTAATGACGACGTCTTGAGTCCGATGGCTTACTCACGTACCAACGTCATCAGCTACACCTTCAACGCAGGAAACGGTTTCTCCGCTATCTTGGGTGTTGAACAGGGCAACAGTGACGCCGACGGTTACGGCTATAGATACCACAACGATTATGCTGATATTGCAGATGTCAAAGGACATAAACTGAGCAGCAAAATTGATGATTACACACCAAATGTCGTTGGCGGCTTGAAATTCGTTCAAGGCTGGGGTGGTGTTTCTGTTGTTGGCGCATATGATGCCTATTATGAAGAATGGGCTGCCAAGGCTCGTTTGGATTTGAACGTTACCGATCAGTGGAGCGTTTGGGTCATGGGCGGATATAAATCTGCTGACGATTACTATAATAGAGACTACACATACGGTTATGAATCCAATTCTTCTACACGTACAAGAAATGGCTTAACTAAAATTGGCGTTTATCGCCAAGTCAACTCGATCTATGGTGATTGGGGTGGCGATTGGGCTGTTTGGGGTGGTACAACCTTCAAATTCAACAAGAAGACCAGCTTCAACGCTCAGGTTGCCTATGACGATACAGATACATTTGCTGCATCTGTTAACGTAAAATATGAATTGGTTCCGGGTCTCGTCATTACTCCTGAATTGACATATATTTCTTGGGAAAATGACTACAGCGCTCGTAACGAAATTAGAAACGAAAAGATCGTTGACTCTCTGAAAGGTCAGGATGCTTTCCAGGGTATGCTTCGTATCCAACGTTCGTTCTAATTCTTGAAAGAATTGAAAATAAGAACCGGTGGTTTTACCACCGGTTTTTTTATGCCACAAAATAATTTTAGTTTTATGTCAAAAACCAATTAAATTGGACCACTACTCGGAATGGCGCGTATAAAAGCGCATTCGATCAATTTAATAAAAAGCGAAACTAGTCCTGTTACAGGAAAACGCAGTTTGAATGCCGGTCCTTCAGGCCATTTGTTTTTCAACATTTGTTATGAGGCGGTTTGGCGTAAATCGGTTTGGTTTTTTTCATCATTTCCAATCTTCTACCAGTTGGAATCGATATACAGTTTGAATTTTCGTAGTTATCGACAAACCCGACCATTTGCGCCTGATCATATTCAAATTGTGATAGAAATAACCACTGCGATCTTGATGACCACCTTTCGATGTTAAAGAAAACAAGAGTGCCATTGCACATCAATAGTGAAATGTCGGATCGCTCATTTCACATTTGTGAAAGTGGCAAATTTTGCTTAATTTCGGGTATGTATAGCGCAAATAAATTCACTCCAATAATCTAATCGATAAGCTCATTATGAAAATAACTAACGCACAAGGTTTTCATTCATAATCGTTATTTTTTCATATAAATTTTCATTTATATTATTTTTATTATTTCAATACAATAAAATTAATGAATAAAAATTCATTTTTTAGTTATAAATAAACGTTTTATATATATATCATAAAATATATTATTTCATTATATTATTTTAATAATGAATATTTGATAAAATTTCATTATATATTTTATATCAATTGAAATTTAAAAAATGAATATCAGTCGTTGCAATATGCCATTGCCGAAAAACAACTTCAATTTTCAAAATTCCGGATTAAAATCATAGGCATAACGATTTATTGATATCTACGGTAGAGCCTTTTTATGCTAGTCGTTTTAGAAAGCTTTGTAGCATATCGCCCGCTGTAACTGGATTGGATTATGTCAGACAAATTTGTTTTTCCGGCTGTCACGCCTCTTGTCGCTTCATTACCTTCGACTGTTCCTTTTACAGGTCCTGAAGCTATCGAGCGAAAAACGGGGCATTTATTTCGTGCAAGATTAGGTGCCAATGAAAATGGTTTTGGGCCTGCACCTTCCGTCATTGAGGCTCTTAAAAACTCTCCTAATGAAGTTTGGAAATATGGTGACCCTGAAAATTACGATCTCACCAATGCGCTCGCAGAGCTGTACGACTTAAAGCCGAATGAGCTAACCATCGGTCCCGGAGTAGATTCTCTTCTGGGCTTGATTGTACGCCAATATATCGAGCCCGGTGATGTTGTTATCAACTCGCTTGGCGGATATCCGACATTCAACTATCACGTAGCAGGTTTTGGCGGAAAACTCGTGGAAGTCCCCTATCTAAATGACAAGGCTGATCTTCAGGCTCTATCGGATGCAGCGCATAAATATAAAGCAAAAATTGTTTATCTCGCAAATCCGGATAACCCTTTGGGGACATGGCATAACGAAAACGCGATTGAAGCTTTTATCAAGAGCTTGCCTGAAACTACACTATTGGTTCTTGATGAAGCTTATGGCGAACTTGCGCCGAAAAACGAATTGCCTGCCATGTCAAAATTATGGCCCAATGTTTTGAGAATGCGCACCTTCTCCAAAGCTTATGGTCTTGCCGGATTGCGCTGTGGCTATGCAATCGGTTTTTCCGAGCTGATCAACATGTTCGATAAAATTCGTGACCATTTTTCTGTCAATAAAATGGCACAAATTGCAGCCTTGCAAGCTCTGTCAGATCGCAAATATCTCGAGGATGTCATCAAGAAAATCGAAACGGCAAAGCAGCAAATTGTAACAATCGCTGAAAAAAACGGATTAAAAACTTTGCCGTCTGCAACCAATTTTGTTGCCATTGATTGTGGTCGTGACGGGAAATTTGCGACAGCTGTTTTAAATGAACTTATAAAACGGCAAATATTCGTACGAAAACCTTTTGTGCCTGTTCTTGATCGGCTCATTAGGGTGAGTGTTGGTCCTCGCAAAGAACTGGACCTTTTTGCTGAGGCTTTCTCATACGCGCTGATTGCGGCAGATAAGGGGTGAAAAATATGTCTGATTTGAATAAACGTATATTATGCGGCTTTTCCGGCCTTTATGGCGCCGGTGGTATTGCTGCTTACGCGGCTGCCTCGCATATCGGCGGCTATTACGAAGCAGTAGCACCCGTCCTTCTTGGCAATGCAGCTGCACTTCTAGGCCTCTCGGTTGCCACGAAAACAAATATCGTCATGCGCCTTTCAGGTGTTCTTATCATTATTGGCGTTGCGCTTTTTGCATTGGATATCATGTGTCGCGAATTTGCCGAAACACGGCTCTTTCCTTATGCAGCCCCGCTTGGAGGCACAATCAACATTCTCGGCTGGCTTTTGCTGATCATTGCCGCATTTTTGCCTTTCGAAAAAGAAGACGTTTAACATCTCTATTGCCTATCGAAACTTCTCTAGCATTTTAAACACCTTGAATGCCGTATTTTGGGACTTCTATGTTCAACGATAAGCTGCGTTCTTTTTAAAGAGTCATCAATCACGTTTTATAGATGTTGACAAAATAACCATTTAAGCCAAACATGCACATCAACCTTGGGGAGCCTTTCGGGGCTGAGAGTCTGTATCGGGAATGATTAACGTCTGATCTTTACAGTGACCCATTGAACCTGAACCAGTTAGGACTGGCGGAGGGATGGTGTTTATGTTTGACCTGCTCGACGAAGAGCAGTCATTTGATTTTCAATCATTCCGATCCGGTTTTTCGTTGCGTTCCAAGAATTTACATTCTGGATATCACACAGCTGGTTCATTCCGGCTTAACGGGATTGCAAATTTTCCTTGCAACCTCATTTGATTGTGGATGATGCGAATGCAAAAAACGAACAAGAAAATACTTGTCAAAGGATGTGGCGTTGCAGGCTTGACCAGCGCTTATATGTTAGCAAAAGCGGGAGCTGAAATAACGATCTCGGCTCCGGATGATTCTCCCCGTGGAGCTGCAAGCTGGTATGCCGGCGGGATGCTTGCCCCCTATTGCGAACGCGAAAGTGCCGAAGCACGTGTTGAAGAACTGGGGTTACAGACAATGAAATGGTGGGCCGAGACTCTCCCCGATCTTGTCAAACATAATGGTACCCTCGTTGTTGCTCCTCAAAGAGATGGCGCAGAATTGAACCGTTTTTCAGAACGCACGGGCGGGCATCGCATAATCGACGGAGATGAAATTGCAAAATTGGAGCCCGATCTTGCCGGGCGTTTCAACCGCGGTTTATTTTACGAAACCGAAGGCCATATTGATCCTCGCAAAGCGCTGTTGGCTTTGAAACAAAAATTGGCAGATATGAACACTCATTTTGTTGACGTCGGAGCAAGTGAAGACGGTTTTGATTTCATCGTCGATGCAACAGGTATCGCCCGTCTTGGACAGGATAAAGACATGCGTGGCGTTCGTGGCGAAATGTTGCTTGTGCACAATACCGAAATTTCCTTTTCAAGACCGATCAGGCTCGTCCACCCGCGAATTCCGTTATATATTGTACCCAGAGACAACGGAATTTTTATGATTGGCGCAACTATGATCGAAAGCAATGATGATAGGCCGATTACAGCGCATTCGATGATGGATTTTCTGAATGCCGCCTACACTATTCATCCGTCCTTTGGTGAGGCCGATATTGTGGAAATCGGCGTTGGCGTTCGCCCTGCCTATGAAGATAATTTTCCGCGAGTAAAACAGGACGGCAACCACATTTATGTCAACGGAATGCACCGCCACGGATACCTCATCTCGCCGGAGATGGCCCGTCAGGTGACTGAAATTGTGATGGGCTGATTAAAATGCAGTTATTCGTTAATGGCGAAGAAAAAAATGTAGGCGCTGAAACGCTTTTGGCTCTTTTGAACGAGCTCGATTATCAAGGCGATTGGCTGGCAACAGCCGTCAATGCCGAGCTTGTGAGTGAAAGCGAGCGCGAAGATTTCAAATTGAATAACGGCGATAGAATAGAAATTCTAAGCCCTATGCAGGGAGGTTGAGCAAGTTGCTTGAACTTTATGATAAAAAATTTTCATCCCATCTTCTGTTAGGAACGGCGCAATATCCATCGCCAAAAATTTTTGAAGATGCAATTCGTGCTTCCCATACAGAGATTGTAACATTATCTCTGCGTCGTGAAACGGCAGGCGGAAAACAAGGGGGGCAATTTTTTTCCCTTATAAAATCTCTCGGGGTATCCATTCTTCCGAACACCGCCGGATGCTTTACAGTAAAAGAAGCTGTCACAACGGCCCATATGGCGCGCGACATTTTCAAAACGCCCTGGATTAAACTGGAAGTGATCGGCAATGCCGACACACTGCAACCGGATGTGTTTGCTTTGGTCGAAGCTGCCCGCATCCTTAACGAAGATGGATTTCAAGTCTTTCCTTATACCACAGATGACCTCATTGTTGCAGAAAAGCTGGCTGATGCAGGATGTCGTGTGATTATGCCTTGGTGTGCCCCTATCGGTTCGGCAAAAGGACCAAGGGACGTTGATGGCTTACGCACAATCCGCGCCAATTTTCCGGAGCTTTCTTTGATTGTGGATGCCGGAATTGGTCGCCCGTCGCATGCGGCAATAGCCATGGAACTCGGCTATGATGGCGTATTGCTCAACACAGCCGTTGCCAAGGCTGGTGATCCGGTATTGATGGCGGAGGCGTTTGCAAATGCTATAAAAGCCGGGCAAAGTGCATATAAAGCCGGAATGTTGGAGCCCAGAGATGTTGCAGTTCCCTCAACACCGGTGTTTGGAAAGGCAGTATTTTGATCAAATTAGACCCCTTTTATCTTATCGTTGACAGTGCAGATTGGATCGAGAAACTGATACCGCTTGGTGTCAAGTTGGTGCAATTGCGCATGAAAAATGTGCCTTTAGAAGTTCTTCACCAGCATATCCAGAGGGCAAAACTTGTTTGCAAACAATTTCATTGTCAGTTGATCATCAATGATTATTGGAAAGCGGCAATTGAGGAAAAATGTGATTTTATTCACCTCGGGCAGGAAGATCTTATTGATGCCAATGTCGAGAAAATAAAGAAAGCAGGATTGAAGCTCGGTGTCAGTACCCATGATGCAAGCGAGCTTAATAAAGCGCTTGCCGTGAAGCCGGATTATGTCGCTTTAGGGCCTGTTTATCAAACCATATTGAAAAAGATGAAGTGGCAACCTCAAGGTTTGGAAAAAGTGACCCGCTGGAAAAAGCTCGTTGGTGATCTTCCTCTGGTTGCAATCGGTGGATTGAATCCGGAACGTGCCAAGGCTGTGTTGGAAGCCGGTGCCGATAGCGCTGCTGTTGTAACCGATATTGCCTTGAACGAAAATCCTGAAGACCGTGTAAAACAATGGTTGGAAGCAACACAAAAATGGCGCTGATGCCCAAAATACTCATCGTTGCCGGAACTGATCCAACAGGCGGCGCGGGTATCGTCCGTGATATCGAAACAGCAAGCCATTTTTCGGTCAGAACGGGGCTTGCTGTCACGTCCGTTAATGTTCAGGATGACCACCACGTCGGAACAAAGCTGCCGATGAATGGAGACATTATCCGTGGGCAAATGTTGGCCGCACTCCGGTCGGATAAAATTTCGGCTATTAAAGTGGGAATGACGGGATCACCTGAAATTGTCGAAGCAATATGCAGCGTTCTTGACAATTTTTCCGACATTCCGGTTATACTTGATCCGGTCATCCGTGCTTCCTCGGGCGGCGTCCTTGCAGACGACAAAACCGTAAAAGCCATCAAAGAAAAGTTGTTAAAATATTGCTATCTTGTCACGCCCAACCTTCCCGAGCTTGCCGCTTTAACCGGTGAAAAACTTTCTGAAAATCATTCCCAAACGATCGAGCAGGCAAAAAAACTATTAGCCTTCGGCTCCAAATATGTTCTTGCAAAAGGCGGGCATGAAACAGGCGATATTGCAATCGATAGTCTTGTTTCCTCTTCCCGTACCACCAATTTTTCGAATGCACGTCTCAACGCAACGATGCGAGGAACAGGATGCACCTTATCAACGGCCATCGCCTGCGCGATAGCCAACGGTGGCTCATTGGAAGATGCGGTCAAAACTGCCAAAAACTATGTATATCAATTATTGCAGGAACGTGCCGCTTCTTTTTCAAAAAGTTGAGCGGGTCTTTTCAATCACCCTGCAATTTGCAGGCTTATTTTTATAGATTTCTCTCCTGCTTTTTGGCTATTTTCACTTCTCTTGAAAAGGGTCACAATTGAAGCAATCGATATTTCGAAATGAAGGGGAAATCATTGATGATAGACAAAAACCGTATTTCCGTCATTTGTGGCGACATTACCACGCTTGATGTCGATGCCATTGTCAATGCGGCCAATACAACTCTTCTTGGTGGCGGCGGAGTGGATGGCGCAATCCATAAGGCTGCGGGCCCCGAACTACTTACCGAATGCAAAGAGCTTAATGGTTGTAAAACAGGTGAAGCAAAGCTCACAAAAGGTTATCGCCTGCCCGCCCGCTACATTATCCACACAGTCGGACCGATCTGGTATGGCGGCGTTGACCATGAAGCGGAAAAACTGCAATCATGTTACGAGAATTCACTTGCAATAGCAAAAAATAAGCAATTCCAATCGATCGCATTTCCGGCAATTTCTGCCGGTGTCTATGGCTATCCTCATAAGGAAGCGGCAAAAATTGCTGTTTTCACCACTTGTCAATTTTTAAAAAAGAATGACTTTCCTCAAAGGGTCATCTTTTGTTGTTTTTCCAAAGATATGATGGATATCTATCGCGATCAGCTTCACATTTTATCATGACACATAGTCAATTTTATCAACTATGTGTGCCAGATCACATGTGTATTTGTTAGACGTTTTTTTTCGGGAAAGTTCACATGAAAGCTAACCCGACTTTACTTGTTTAGAGTCCAAATTTTTGGGGTTTGGCGAAATGCAGCGATAAAAAGGGAGAGTTCCTTTTGGAAAAGACGACACCTATTTTATGATCAATACGACATCAGTAAACGGTATTGCCCAAAACAACAGAACAGTTGATATGATAATAAATCTCGCTTCCTCATGAAAGATAACTAGTTTCAAATGAAATAATTTATGCAATATGGTTAACGAAGGGAGCCAAATTATGCTGATTCGTCGCTTTTCTATATTGTTTTTGACTTTGGTTTTTGTGGCGGTTTTAGGCGCATTTGCTTTGTTCCATGCCAAGACTCCGGCCTATGCAAAGCCGATTTTTGCTCCCCTGACAAGTCAATCGACGAATTAATGTTTGGCTTGTGCCGCATTTATGGCGGCAATCAAAATGGGTAAACATTCCGGAAAATCCGTTTGTCAGACTCTTGTCCTTATTTGGTTTGTTGTCGTCGTTTTGTCGACTTTGCCATTATTTGCGAGTTTATTCACAGCTTTTCATCCGCTTTTAGATTCACTTGCCGATATCCGCATTCCACTCGCATTTTTTACTATTTTACTTACCTTTCCTCTTGTTTCCACAAAACTTCGGCAACAAGCGGTTTTTCCGATAATATTTGCGGCTGCCCTTGTCGGTTTAAGCTTGAATGATAGCGGCGTTTCACCAAATTCCGGAATGCTTAGAAGCTCGACCTTCAAATTGCTGCAAGCCAATTTGCGTTTTGACAATCAGACACCGGAAAAATTCCTGGCTCTTATAGAAAAAGAAAAGCCTGATATTATCACGGTGCAAGAAGCTTCTGCAAAATGGCGCGATTTTTTTCAAAACAACAATTTGACGATTATCGGTTGCATTGCCGACAATGACCGCGCAGGTGCGACAGGCGTTATCCTTTCAGATAGGTTTTTATCCCGGTACGGTTTTACCAATTCTCCCGTTGTTACCTGTTACGATGCAACAACCACGCGTGGTTATGTAGCAAAAATAGAATTCCTGTCGGACAAACCAAATCGCCCTCCCCTTGATATCATCTCTGTCCATCTTGCCTGGCCGTGGCCATTCGGGCAGAATTTACAATTGGACGAATTGGAAAACGGTGCGTTCAGAAACGACCTCGAGCACAAAGTTTCGCAAACGATTGTTGCCGGCGACTTCAACAGTGTAACGTGGAGCAATACCGTTTCCAGAATGGAAAGACTAACCGGTACACGGCACATTTCCGGCATCGGTCCAACATGGCTCTCATATAGCTTTCCGCCTCTTTTACGGCCTTATTTGGGACTTCCTATTGACCAGATTCTGCTTTCCGAAGACATCGAACCTATAAGCGTTAAACGTCTTTCTTTTTTCGGTTCCGATCACCTGCCGGTACTTACTGAATTCAGCTTCAATTCTGACCGGTTTTGATACAGCCAATCTGTCAAATTCCGGCATTTCCATGAAGTTTCAAGAAAAACAAAGCCAAATCCCGACTGAATGGCCCTTTTTCCTTTTTGTTTTTGAATTTCTTCAATCCTTGCGCATTTTAACTTCCGAGCATTTTCTCCTAACGAGATTTTCTGAAATGTTTATGGAAAAACCTATGTCCACGAATAATGAAGCCCTGTTCGACCTCATTTCGGAGAGTGCAGATCATGTAGAAGAATACGGGCTTACTTCAGATTTACAACGGTTGAATGAAAGTGGCGCACTTCGTGCCTGTCTTCCCAAAAAACTTGGCGGCAGCAATTGGGCTTTGACAAAAAATGAAGATGAAACCAAAGCCGCATTCGATTTTTTACGCAGGCTTGGTAAAGCCAATCTGTCACTCGCACGCCTTTTCGAGGGGCATCTTCATGCTGTGCGTCTTATCGAGCTCTATGCCGAAAACCGTTTGAGAAAAACCATTTTTTCCAAGGTCAAGGAAGGTGCTCTTCTGGGAGTTTGGGGTGCCAGTCTCAATCAACCTTTGAGATTTACCACTTTGCCGAACGGAAAAATCAGGCTCCATGGAGTAAAACGTCTGGTAACCGGCTTGGGAATGGTTGAATTGGCAATTATACGTCTTCGAAAAAATGAAAGAGAAGCCGATCAACTCGCTGTGGTAGACGTCACCGACACCTCACGACAAAATATCGAATATTGGGATGCTTCCGGCATGCGTCCGACGCTGACCGGTTCGTTCGATTTTTCCGATATGGAAATTAAAGAAGGTGATCTTTTTGGAAAACCGGGGGATTTTCATCAGGAACCACACTATATAGGTGGCGTCTGGCGCCATAGTGTCGCTCATCTTGGCGGTGCAGAAGCGATTATTGATACGTGGCGCGAAATGCTTATTCGCAAAAACCGGCTTGATGATCCGTTCCAGCTAACACGCCTTGCAAAAGCACGTTCCGAAACATTGGCGGCTTCGGCCATGCTTTTTAAAACTGCTTGTCTTGTTGAAGAAGCAACACGAAAACCGACGAAGGAAAATGTCGACGATGCTGTTTTGGCCTGCCTTCTCGCACATGATCAGATGGAGGATGTCTGCGTAAGAATTCTTAACCTTTGCGAGAAATCGCTTGGTATGGAAGCTTTTATCGAACGTTGTCCGATCGAACGAATGCGCCGTGATCTATCAATGTTTATCCGGCACATTGCTCCCGATGGCCGTCTTTTGCAGGCTGCGGAGTTTTTAATGGCAAGACACGGAGAGCCTCTCTGGTAACTCGATTTGCGGCGCGATCTATCACAGCTTCATATTCCAGTGTTATTTTCTAGAGCATTGAAATATAAAAAATCACATGCTTTTTTGAAAAACAAAATGCTTATGAACCATTCAAGTTGCCGCTCTGACTTGGCCGGGCTTTCTCCCGATAATTTGCAACAGGAGAAATTTTGAATAGGGCTTCTCCGCTTAAAGTAGTTTTTGCCTAAACTTTAAACTCGGGGGTAACCCTTTCCTGTCGCCTGATCTCACCGCCAGTCAGGCAACTGATATCCGGTCTTGAAGAGCTCTATTGCTTGGTCTATTCATTGGCTATGAAAGACTAAAGGTTACAATGTCAGAGCGTTCAAACGGCACGATTTCATATGAAGAATTGCTTGGCTTCTATTCAGAAGCCGGCGTTGACACGCCACTTGATGACAAACCTATTGACCGTTTCAAACAATCGGCGAAAATTATAAAACAAGTAACCGCCACCGCGCGTGAAACAACTGTTCGGCCGGAAAGAACAAACGTTCGTCCCACTCCCCGCCATGCTCCTCCTCCGCGCATTTCTGTTGAAGGACAAGTTGCAACAGCAAGTGAACTTGCCCGCAACGCCAAAAATCTTGACGAACTCTTCGAAGCGCTTAAATCTTTCAACGGATGCACATTGAAACTCACTGCAAAAAATACCTGTTTTGCCGATGGCACACCACATTCGAAGCTTATGCTGGTAGGTGAAGCTCCAGGGCGCGAAGAAGATTTGCAGGGCATTCCTTTCGTCGGCCGTTCCGGCATGTTGCTCAACCGTATTCTCGCAGCAATCGGCTTGAAGCGGGAAGAGGTTTATATAGCGAATACTATACCTTGGCGGCCACCTGGTAACCGTACTCCGACACCGATGGAAACCGAACTTTGCCGCCCGTTTATCGAGCGGCAGATAGAATTGTCTGCACCCAAAATTCTTGTTGCTCTGGGTGGCCCCGCCATGCAAGTTCTGACCGGTGTCAAAAACGGTATTATCCGCACCAGAGGACAATGGCTCTCGCATCACTTGGAAAACGGCAAAACTATTCCGGTTATGCCAACATTTCATCCTGCCTATTTATTGCGAACGCCAAGCCAGAAGAAACTAGCGTGGGCAGATTTTCTGGAAATTCGCAATGCGCTTGACCAGCAGGTTTAAGCATACCGGATTTACCATCAACGGTGTTTATGAGACAGTGCACGATGACGCGTATGGTTTTTCCCGATGAGATGGGATTCTCTGAGGATAATGAAAATACCCGAGCCAATGACGAGGCACGCACCGAACAACATTGCAAGCGTCGGGATTTCGTTAAAAATAAAATAACCGCTCAAAAGGCTTAACAACATTGACGTATATTCAAAAGGTGCAACCGTTGAAGGTTCGGCATGTCTATAAGCCTGGGTCATAAAAATTTGTGCAATACCACCGAAAAGCCCGGCTAGAATAAGCATAGAAGCTTGATAAAAATTCGGGACAACCCATCCGAACGGTACTGTAATCAACGATATAATGCTTGATGTTATCATGAAATAGAGGGTGATTGTTGTTGTCTTTTCGGTAAACACGAGTTTCCTGACAAGCAACATCGCAATCGCTGCCATAATTGCCGCTCCAAGAGCGGAAAGCGCACCAATTGAAGCTCCAACATCGGCATTTGCTGACCCGAGAACAGTAAGACGTGGCCATACAATGATCAACACACCGATAAGGCCGACAATAACCGCACTCCAACGATAAAAATAAACTTTTTCATGAAGGAAGATTGCGCATAGAACCACAAGTATGAGTGGTTCGCCATAGCCGATGGCAACTGTTTCAGGAAGCGGTAGAAGGGTCAAAGCATAAAAGCTGAATAGCATTGAAAAAGTACCGAACATTCCGCGAAAAACATGTCCGGTCAGGTTTTTGGTATAAAGCACCGTTTTAAGCTCTTTTAATGACATGACCCAAAGGATGATCGGGACAATGCCGAAAAACGACCGGAAGAAGCTTAATTCACCTGCAGGAACGCCTTTTGCCGATTTCAAAAAGCTGTACATAACGACAAAACAGACCACCGATAAAATTTTCATCCAGATTCCGAGCATGACATTCCCCGATGGGGCATGCGGAATAGCCGGTGACTGTTTTTCCACGAGTTTTCTCCTGTCGGTAAAGCATTTATCCGGCAGTCAATAAGACTAAACGAATAAAATTGCCAATTGCTTTGCACGAGACATTTTCTTCATTCATATACAAGCTGGCTGCCAAAATAAACGTATTGAAGGTTGGGCAAATGCTATTTCCTATTCACATTGGTGTGCATGAACAGAGATTTCTTTTCGAGCCGGTTGTCGTTTCGACAAAATATGCTTACCTTCATGATAAACTTCTATAAAAAGGCACGATTTATGACCAAATCTGACACTCCAGTATATCGTCTTGAAGATTACAAGCCCACCGATTACGCAATTTCCAACACCGAGCTCGATTTTTCGCTTCATCCTACCGAAACAATCGTAAAATCGGAGCTTTCCCTTTCACCACGTAAAAACACCAAAGCGGGAACACCATTGGTTCTGGTCGGGGATGAATTGAAATTGTTGTCAGTGGCAATCAACGGTCAGAAACTCGAGCCTAAAGACTATTCGGCAACACCTGATAAACTTGAAATTCACAATCCCCCTTCAGGCAAATTTATTCTTCAGGTTACCACGCAAATCAATCCCAAGAAAAATCGCCAATTAATGGGGCTTTATCTTTCTAACGGCGTCTATTGCACACAGAACGAACCACAGGGCTTCCGCCGGATCACCTATTTTTATGATCGCCCTGATATTCTTTCGGTTTTCAGAACCCGCATTGAAGCTGATGAAAAGAATGAACCGGTTCTTCTTTCCAACGGCAATCTTATAGAAACCGGCAAAGTTGAAGGCGGGCGCCATTATGCAATCTGGGAAGATCCGCATCCCAAACCATGCTATCTTTTTGCCCTCGTCGGTGGCGCTCTTGACCATTATGACGACAGTTTCACCACTATGTCGGGGCGGAAAGTAAAACTCGGAATTTATGTCGAAAAAGGAAAAAGAGAACGCGCAGCCTATGCGATGGATTCACTCAAACGCGCAATGCGTTGGGATGAACAAAAATTCGGGCGCGAATATGACCTTGATATTTTCAATATTGTCGCTGTTTCCGACTTCAATATGGGGGCAATGGAAAACAAAGGTCTTAATATTTTCAATGATAAATATGTCCTTGCCGACCCGAACACAGCAACCGATTTCGATTATGCGGGCATAGAACGCGTTATTGCACACGAATATTTTCATAATTGGACAGGCGATCGCATTACCTGCCGTGACTGGTTCCAACTTTGTTTGAAAGAAGGTTTGACAGTCTATCGCGATCAAGAATTTTCCTCTGACCAGCGCTCGCGCCCTGTTCACAGGATTTCCGATGTTCGTGTATTGAAAATTGCACAGTTTCCTGAAGATGCGGGGCCGCTTGCCCATCCGGTTCGCCCACGGCAATACCGCGAAATCAACAATTTTTATACGACAACCGTCTATGAAAAAGGTGCCGAAGTCGTACGCATGGTTCATACCATGCTTGGCGACGAGCTTTTCCGCAAAGGCATGGATCTTTATTTCCAACGCCATGATGGTGAAGCTTGCACAATTGAAGATTTCATCGCCTGTTTTGCCGATGTTTCAGGACGCGATTTATCACAATTCATGCTGTGGTACGAGCAGGCCGGAACACCGACAGTAACCGTTGATAGCCATTATAAAGATGGTGTCCTGACACTTGATTTGACACAAACTGTTCCCGACACTCCCGGTCAATCCAATAAAAAGCCGATGGTCATACCGCTTTCTTTCGGGCTTTTGGGCAAAAACGGCAAGGATATGCCTTATCAGGCCGATAACCACATTGAAAACAATGTTATCGTTTTGTCTGAAGCAAAGCAGACCGTTCATATCCGTGATCTGAAAGAAAAGCCGGTCTTATCACTGCTGCGCGGTTTTTCGGCGCCAATCAATCTGAAGATGGAAGAAAGCGATGATGACCTTGCTTTCCGTGCACGCTTTGATGCCGACGAGGTCAACCGCTGGGAGTCACTCAACCAGTTAATGGGTAAGGCTCTGGTTAATGCGATTGCCGATCGTTCAAATGACAAACCGGCTATGCCTGAAAAACTTCAAACACTGATTGAAGCGCTTCTTGACGATGACACATTGGAACCTGCTTTCCGTTCGCTATGCCTGCAATTGCCTTCGGAAATCGAACTTGCACGTATGATTGGCCACGATGTCGATCCTGACCGCATTTATAATGTTCGCCAATCTTTCATGAAATCTTTGGCAGATCATCTGAAACAGAAAATGTTGCATGTTTTCGACAAAATGAAGACGGAAGGTCATTATTCGCCAAAAGCCGAACCGGCTGGTAAACGTGCTCTGAAAAACACTGTCCTCAATTATCTCACACTTGCTGAAAACACTCCGACACGTGCTTTCGAGGCCTATAAGAAGGCAGACAATATGACAGACCGGATGGGAGGACTGTCCGTTCTTGTTCATCTCTTCAATGAAACAAAAGAAGCTAAAGAAGCAATATCCGATTTTGAAAAGCGTTATGGCAAAGACCCGCTTGTTATGGATAAGTGGTTCTCTGTTCAGGCGACAGTTCCTGGTGAAAAAACTCTGGACCACGTCAAAGAGCTTATGAACCATCCGCTCTTTTCGCTTGATAACCCGAACCGGACGCGTGCGCTTATTGCCGCATTTGCAGCTTCCAACCAGACCGGCTTCAATCGGGTTGACGGTGAAGGATATAAGTTACTCGCCGATATTATCCTGACTGTGGACAAAGAAAATCCACAACTTGCAGCACGTCTTGCAACGCTCACGCGGTCATGGAAACAACTGGAACCCAAACGCCAAAGCAAGCTCAAGGAACAATTGGAACGCATATTGAAAGAGCCGAAACTTTCAGTAGACGTTTTCGACATCGTAAGCCGTACACTTGGCTAACAATTAAAATTCGGGCGGGGAGAAGATACTTCTCCCCGCTTTTTTCTTGCATGACATAAAAATATTCAGCAAAAACATATCGTTAGTATGTCTTCCATTATTGAAATGGATGTTGGCGTTAAAACATTCTTAACGCTTTTTATCTAAGCTTCATCAATGAAATCTAATTTATGGCTAAGAAAATGCTGGACAGGACGAATCAGTTTTGATTCATTGGCCCTGTTCGGGTGTTTTGCGTACCGAATCAGTTCGCCAGTTTATCCGTTTATCTTAGAGGGGGCCAGAAATGGCGCATTTGGACGCGTTTAACGCGCCCACAGGGACGTTTGTTGATTCAAAACCTTCGCTGAAAAAGCGCAAGGCCGGGTCAGCGCATGTCGATTTGCTCTCAGGCCCAGCCTATAAAAGGCTGCTCGCCATCGAGCCATGGCTGCGTCGTGCCATTCCTCTGATTATCCTTGTTTTTCTCGTCATACTCGCGGCAACACGTCTCGTGCTTCTTTATGAATGGCGGCAAAGTATTGATACAAATACACGATCTGCGATGATGCTTGCCACCGGACATCTTGCAAGTTCAATAGATCGTGAAATTTACGGCAAAGCAAATGACGGCAAGGACACTACCGACTTGTCGAAAAATGATCTGGAAAACATCCTTGTCGATTTCCGCACACAAGGGTTGATCACAAATGCAGCGCGTATCGCCATTGTCGATGATCAGGGCGTTGTTATTGCCGCTTCCGGACTGGAAACACACATCAATCACCCACTCACAGATTCCGTTGCTGACAGTCAGGCTTTATTCGTTCTCGGCCGCAGTGCCGGAGTGATGCAAGTCAAGATTGATGGAAAAGCTTCTTTGGCTGCATTCGATCAGGCAGCACAAGGAAAATATGGCGTTTTCGTTGGTGAAGAAACAGACGAAATTTACCTTGAATGGCGTAAATCCATATCGGTTAATATTACCATTTTTGCCGGAACAGTCGGCGTTATACTAGCCATTCTCTATGCCTATTATGCGCAGGCTGCTCGTGTCCGTGATACCGATCTCATTTCTGAAAAAATCCAGAACCGCATTGATATGGCGATGATGCGCGGGCGTTGCGGCTTATGGGATTGGAACATGGCAAGCGGGCGTGTTTATTGGTCACGTTCCATGTATGAAATGCTCGGTTTCAAACCGAAAGACGCACTTTTGTCGATCTCTGAAATCACGTCCATTATCAATCCGGCGGATGCCGATCTTTACGAATTGGCACGCGATTTGATGAGTGGAGAGAAAGATCACATTGATATCAATCTTCCTATGCGGCATGCCGATGGCCACTATGTCTGGATGCGTATTCGTGCCGAAGTCGCCCAAGAGGAAGAAGCCCACCTCGTCGGTATTTCATTTGACATAAGCGAACAACATCAATTTGCCGAGCAGACGGCACAAGCTGATCTGCGCATTCGCGATGCAATAGAAAACATTTCCGAATCCTTTGTTCTGTGGGATTCGGAAGGGCGTCTTGTTATGTCCAACAGCAAATTCCGCGAATATGCTTCGCTACCCGACCACATGCTACAACCCGGTGTTCAAAGGGCGACAGTCGAGGCGATGGCAAAACCTGCCATCAATGAAATGTCGGTTGAACATGATGACACAGGCAACTTTACCAGTATCCGCCAAATGGCCGATGGAAGCTGGCTTAAAATTAACGAACGCCGTACGCAAGACGGTGGTCTGGTTTCGGTTGGTACCGATATTTCCGAACTCAAACAACAACAAAAAAGCTTGGAAGATAGCGAGCGGCGGCTCTATTCCTTTATTCAGGAATTGAAACTTGCACGTCAAAGCGCCCAACAACGCGCCACCGAAGTTGAAAAACTGAACGAAAGTCTGCAATCGGAAAAAGAACGTGCCGAAAGCGCCAATAAGGCAAAGTCCGAATTTTTGGCAAATATGTCGCATGAATTGAGAACGCCACTCAATGCCATTATCGGTTTTTCGGAAATGATGATACAGGGCACTTTTGGCCCATTGGGTTCGGAACGTTATGCCGAATATATGAATGACATCCACAATTCGGGCACGCATTTGCTGACACTTATCAATGATATTCTTGATATGTCGAAGATTGAAGCCGGACGTTTTACCCTTTCAAGCGAGAATGCAGATCTCGAGCCGATTATCAGCGAGACATTGCGTACTTTGACACCTCAAGCACAAGAAAAAAATATCACTGTAACAGCCGATATTACACCAAAACTTCATGGCGATATCGATCGCCGCGCCATTCATCAGGTGTTCCTGAATATTCTTTCCAATGCAGTCAAATTCACACCCTCCGGTGGACATATCGACGTTAAAGGCTATCAGAAAGACGACAAGCTAGTTTTTGTTTTCTCCGATACCGGTGTAGGCATTCCTGAAGCAGCCATTACAAAACTTTGTCAGCCTTTCGAGCAGGTCGAAAACCAGTTCACTAAGACCCATGCCGGTTCCGGTCTCGGACTTGCCATTTCCCGCTCCCTCGTAGAGCTTCACGGTGGCGACCTCAATATTACATCGAAAGAAGGCAAGGGAACAACCGTTACCATCACCTTGCCAGTCACGCAGAAGCATTAACTGTTTGTGTAAGCTGAAAGTCTATTTTCAAGATATATTCCGGTCATTTTCGAAATAATCGAGGCTATTAAACATAAAGAAAATATAGCTTATTATCTCCCACCGATTTTGTTTGTCTAAAAGCCATAACGACTTTTGTTATTACACCATTAATTAGGAATAGTTGTCCTGTTTTCCTTTTTTTCCCATTCAGCCAACTTTAAGTTCGAATAATCATAAAAATAGTACGCAGTTTTCCGTTGAATTCTTGAAATTTTCCAGCCTGCCAGTTTATCTCGATTGATAGTGTATTGGCCTGCCCGTTTATCAAGAGTAACGCCTGATAACTTGGAAAAATACCAGACAGCGTTCTGATTGTCGTATTATTTATGAAACCCGTTCACAAACGAAGTGCGCCAATTAGACCACCACCTCGTCAAATATTTGACCAACGGTGTTTGCCATGTCGGCAATCAGGCTTTCAACATGGCTCAAATCGGGTTCGCCGACAGTTCTTTGTAAGAGATCTGCAAGACCGGGTGGCATGTCATCCGGATCAAGCTTTTCATTCAGACATAACCGCATCATCTGGCTCAAGTTTGTATATACACGATAAGCATGATGAAGTTCGCCAACGGAAGAGACCGATAGAAATGCTTGAGGCAATCTTTCCAGAACTTCACCTGTTGTACGGCCTACCACAAATTCGCTTTGGTGGGTAATCAGTGCAAATTGTGCAATGAATTCGAGATCGACTTGACCACCGCGCATCGTTTTGAAATCCCATATATTGATGGACGGTTTTTCTTGCTCGATCAGTTCGCGCATTTCGCGCACATCATGGGAAACCTTTTTCTTATCGCGCTTTAAGGCTATGATCGCCGCCACTTCATCTTCGAGTTGTTGCAAAAACATTGGGTCGCCCGCTACAGCGCGTGCGCGCGTTAATGCTAAATGCTCCCATACCCATGCTTCATTTCGCTGATATTTGCCAAAAGCTTCGAACGGTACAGCAACCGGCCCCTTGTTTCCCGATGGGCGAAGTCTCAAATCGACCTCATAAAGAACACCTTCGCCGGTCGGTGCCGACAATGCGGAAACCAGACGTTGCGTCAAGCGCATATAATATTGGGAAATATAAAGCGGCTTTTCGCCATCCGACATTTCTGTCTGCTTATCATAATCATAAAGCAAAATAAGATCGAGATCGGAACCGGCGGTAAGCTCATGGCTACCGAGTTTCCCCATTCCCAATATTCCGACCCGACCGCCTTTGACAAAACCATGCACACGAGAAAATTCCTGTTCGACTGCCGCAAGTGTATTGGCAATCATCAAATCGGCAAGATCTGTAAAAGCACGTGCTGCGCGTTCACCTTCAATCGCACCGTTAAGAAGCCTGATACCGATGAGAAACCTTTGTTCACTTGCAAAAAGGCGCAACTGGTCGAGTATATCTTCATAATTGGTAACACCACTTAAGAAAAATTCGAGCCGATTTTGCAAATAGGTTTTTGTCGGCAATTCGGCAAAAATTGCCGGATCGAGCATGCCGTCAAAAATATGCGGCTTTCTGGTAATAATGTCTGCAAGACGCGGTGCCGAGCTCATGATGAGAACCAGCATATCAAGCAATGAGGGATTGGACTGTAAAAGACTAAAAAGCTGGATACCGGACGGAAGCCCCTGTAAAAAAGCATCAAACCGCGACAAGGCCTCGTCGGCTCTTTTGGTAGCACCGAACGCTTTGAGAAGCGCAGGCGTCAGTTCGGTCAATCGTTCTCTCGCCTCCGCAGATTGGGTAGCGTGATAACGTCCGAAATGCCAGGTTCTGATAATGCGACAAATATCGCTAGGACGCGAAAAGCCCAATTTCGACAATGTTGCAAGCGTTCCCGGATCGTCATCCTCACCGGTAAAAACCAGATTTCCAGCGTCCGAACCCAGCTCTTTCTCCTGTTCGAACAGTGCAGCATAATGGTGTTCGACAGTTTTCAGCGTTTCAAGAAAATCGCGCGTAAAGTCATTGGTGTTCGTATAGCCCATTAAATAGGCAACGCTTGTAAAGCCTTCGTCATCTTCCGGTAGAATATGCGTCTGTTCATCTTCCAGCATCTGGATCCGATGTTCGACATTGCGTAAGTAAGCGTATTTCTCTGTCAAAACATCGCGCGTATCTCTACTAATCCAACCAAGCGAACAAAGTTCGGCAAGCATATCCACTGTGCGTCTCCCACGAAGTTCAGGAAAACGTCCGCCAGCAATCAATTGTTGGGTTTGAACGAAAAATTCTATTTCACGGATTCCTCCACGCCCGAGTTTGACATTGTGGCCACGGACAGCGATTTCCCCATGGCCTTTATAAGCATGGATTTGACGTTTGATTGAATGGATATCCGCAATAGCAGCATAATCGAGATATTTACGCCAAATATAAGGAGACAGTTCATGGAGCACAGCGTCCCCTGCCTTGGTATCTCCGGCGACCGGGCGCGCTTTGATCATTGCCGCGCGTTCCCAATTCTGGCCCCTGCTCTCGTAATAATGAAGCGCCGCACTGATTGGAAGTGCAAGCGGGGTAGAGCCTGGATCGGGACGCAACCTTAAATCAATGCGAAAGACATAACCGTCGGCAGTGCGTTCCTGCATGATACGAATAAGCCGGCGCATCATTTTGGAAAAAACATCGATACTCTCATAGGGATCACCGATATGGGACGAAGTTTCATCGATAAAGACAATAAGATCTATATCTGATGAATAATTGAGTTCACGTGCACCGAGTTTTCCCATCCCCAGAACAACAAGTCCGCAATCTTTTTCAGGATTGTTATAATCGGCAAGACTGATTTTTCCTTGATTGTGGGTATCTCGTAATAAAAACCGCAATGCCGCCCCTAATGTCGTTTCGGCAAGTTTTGTCAACCATTCCGAAGTCATTGCAGAAGTAAAAATTCCGCCAAGATCGGCAAGAGCAATCAAGAGATGCATTTCAAGCTTCTTTTGCCGTAATGCCGCCATTAAAAGCGCTTCGGTAATATTCTCGCTTGTGTCGATCTTGCTGATATCAACGAGAATTTCATTCAAACGCTGCGAAATATCTGTATGAACAAGCGGAGCGATAAAGGACGGATTGCGTATGAGCGATTCACGCAAAAAAGGTGAAAGCGTCATAACTGTACCCAAAAATTCCGACTGACCTTTTCCTTTTTCGAGTTCACCGACGAGCTCTTCAAGATGATCTGCACGAGCTTTCTCTGTCATATCGGCCAACCATTGGGGGCCGGTTTCATTGAGCGGGGTTAAATGTTTTAACCTTTGTTTCCAGAAAGCTTGCTGCATCTGTATTCAACTTCCCTGCTTTATTTCCAGCTTTTTAAGCGGACTATCCAATATTGATCACATTGATAGAAAACCATTTGCTTCAAACTGGCAATGACTAACGCAGATTTTGATGTAATGATCGACCGTTTTTAGAAATCCGGAAGTTATCCGCTTTTAAAATCCTTCGAAAACAACGTTTTTTAGGAGAGTTTTTTCAGATCTGCTTTTTCTTCCGCCAATTTTGGAAAAGACAAAACTGCTTTCAGTCCAGGATTAGCATCCTCGAGCATAAGCTCACCACCATGAAGTTTCATGACCGCTTTTGCCAAACTCAGACCGATTCCGAACCCCGGCTTGGTCCGGCTGTCTTCCAGTCTTACAAACCGTTTGGTGACTCTTTCCCTATCTTCGGGATTAATACCGGGGCCATTATCACTAACGATAATTTCGATATGACCGTCATTATCATTCATGGACAGTGATATTGTCGGTGTTCGTTTACTGGTCGCACCATATTTGATGGCATTGTCGATCAGGTTGATCAGAGCCTGAGCCAGAAGTTCCCGATTTAACAACAAATTTACGTCGAACGTTTTTCCCATCTCGAATTTGACACCGGCATCCTCGACAACCGGACCATAGAGTTCGGCGACATCTTCGACAATTGGTCGAGCGTCGAGTTTCTCCAAATGCTCGACAGCAGTGCTTGCTTCAATACGAGAGATCATAAGAATAGCGTTGAATGTACGGATGAGCTGGTCCGATTCAGCAATAATTGCCTCAAGAGTCTGGCGATAATCAACATCTTTATCACGCCGTGAAAGCGCCTCGTCCGCGCGATTCCTCAGCCTTGTCAAAGGTGTTTTCAAATCATGGGCGATATTGTCAGAAACCTGCCGCAAGCCGCTATTGAGCTCTTCTATGCGTTCCAACATAATATTCAGATTGTGAGAAAGTCTGTCAAACTCGTCACCGGCACCGGTAACAGGAAGTCGCCCGCTCAAGTCACCCGACATAAGGCGTTGTGACGCTGCGGTTACCTGATCAATACGTTTCAACGCCCGCCTGCCGACAAAAAACCAGATGAGCAATGCACCAACGGCCATTGCCGCAAAGGCAATCATCAGGGCTTTTCTTATAATGGTGATGAATTTTTCCGGCTCGCTTATATCACGCCCCACCAGTAATTTCATACCGTTCGGCAAATCGATAACAGCTGCTATAGCACGGTGTTCGGTCTTATCTCCGTTGTCGCCAAAACGCGAATAAAATACCGAATTCCGGAGCAAGCCGCTCCCATTCAAAAGTCCCGGTTCAATATTTTGCACGTTACCTGCCAGAAATCTTCCCTGAAGATCGGCCACAAGATAGAGAAAAGCACCCGGTTGACGTGACCTGCGGTCAATTGTGCGCACAAGAAGTGGCAATCCACCATGTTGATAGGCATGCTCGATATTTGCAATTTCTTCATTCAAAGTCTTTTGCGTCTGATCGGTCAACATGGAAATGGCAAGCGATGTCATATAGATCGAAAGCCCTACAGCAACCAGCCCGAAAAGAATGATATAAAGGGCTGACAAGCGCACCGCCGTTGTGCGCAACAAGCTTTTGATCCTGTTCATGATGGCTTATCGACCGCTTTCAACATGTAGCCGGCACCACGCACCGTTTGAAGGAGTGGTGTATCAAAACCTTTTTCAATCTTTGAACGAAGTCTCGAAATGTGAACGTCAATTACATTTGTTTGAGGATCAAAATGATAATCCCAGACATTTTCAAGCAACATGGTACGCGTGACGACCTGACCGGCATGGCGCATCAAATATTCAAGGAGACGGAATTCGCGAGGTTGCAAGATAATATCCTGTCCGGCACGCTTTGCCGTGTGAGCCAGCCGATCAAGTTCGAGATCGCCTACCCGATAAATCGTTTCCGCTTCTTTGGGATTTTTGCGTCTCTGCAAAACTTCAATACGGGCGAGAAGCTCCGAAAAAGCATAGGGCTTTGTAAGATAATCATCACCACCAGCACGCAAACCGGTTACCCGATCATCAACCTGTCCCAATGCCGAAAGAATAAGAACCGGCGTTTCAATGCCTTTGGCGCGCAATGCCATAATAACGGAAAGCCCGTCCTTTTTTGGCAACATCCGATCGATGATCATAACATCATAATTGCCGTTTTCTGCCAGTGTCTCTCCTGTTTCACCATCACCGGCAACATCGGCAGAATGACCGGCCTCATTCAAGGCCTTTTCAAGATAGCGTGCTGCTTCACGATCATCTTCAATAACAAGAACTTTCATAAAGGGCACCTCTCTTTGCTCAAACAACGTTTTGCTATGGCAAAAATTTGCCATAGCCTTGCTTGTTGGTTAAAGCCTATTTATTGGCGATTGGCAAAGCAACAAAGCGATTTTGGCCATTGCTTTCGACTTGCAACAGAACCGCGGTACGTCCTGATTTCTTTGCTTCTTTTATAGCATCAACAAATTCGGAAACCTTTTTGACCTGACGGTTATTGACCGACATAATAACGTCGCCGGGGCGTATTCCCTTCTCTGCCGCGTCGGAATCGGGATCTATATTGGTAACCACCAGACCCGGACCATCTTCTGATGGTGTGACTGTCAAACCATAATCATCAAGAGTTTCTGACGAACCGCTCTCGCCGTTGGGAATGACCTTTCCATCGCTTTTGTTCTCGTCTTTCGGCATAGCGGCAATTTTGACCTTTATATCGGTTTGTTTGCCATCTCTCCAAATGCCAAGCGTTGCTGTTTCACCCGGTGTAATATTGGCAATATGGCGAGCAAGATCACGAGCATCAGCAACCTCATCACCATTGACAGAAATAATTGCATCACCGGCTTTAACACCTGCTTTTGCTGCCGGCCCATCAAGCGGATCGGCAACCATTGCACCTTTGGCTTCTTTCAAACCAATCGAATCGGCGATTTCTTTAGTAACGGGTTGAATTTGAACACCAATCCATCCGCGTTCGACCGAACCTTTTTTAATGAGCTGGTCAACAACCTGTTTTGCGGTTGAAGAAGGAATAGCAAAAGCAATACCGACATTGCCACCGGAAGGGGAGAAAATCGCTGTATTAATACCGACAACCTGACCATTAAGATTAAAGGTCGGCCCGCCGGAGTTACCACGGTTAACTGCCGCATCAATCTGGATAAAGTCATCATAGACGCCGGCACCAATATCACGTCCACGTGCCGAGACAATACCGGCCGTCACCGTTCCGCCAAGTCCGAACGGATTACCGACAGCCACAACCCAATCGCCAACACGCACTTTTGAATCGTCGGCAAAATCAACATAGACGAATTTGCGCTTATCATTGACTTTCAACACAGCAAGATCGGTACGTGGATCTGTTCCAACCAACTTGGCATCAAGCTCGGTTCCATCATCAAGGACAACGGAATAAGTGGTGCCGTCGGAAACAACGTGGTTATTGGTGACGATATAACCATCTTCCGAAATAAAGAAGCCCGACCCCTGCGCTATCGGCCGCGGTTTTCCACGCTGCCCCCGACGATTTTGGGGACGTTGGTGTTCATTAAAATCTTTGAAAAAGCGTTTCAACGGATGATCGTCAGGAAGCTGATCTATTCCCGGGCCACCGAAAAAGCCGCTAAAAGCCTGTTCTTCATTTTTTTTGTCGCTTTTAACCTGAACGGAGACAACTGCGGGTTTCACCTGTTCGACAACATTGGCAAAGCTTTGTTGTTGCACACCTTCAACAAATACCGGCTTGGCTTGTGCACTATTGAAAGAAAAACCGGGACCCGCAAAAAACATTGTTCCCGCCAAAGCCGTTGACACGGTAATTGCTGCCAACGTTTTGCGAATAGGGGAAATTTGCATTCTTATAAACTCCTTTGAGACTGCGCTTTAACGCATATGTTGACGGAAAGATAAGATGTCAAACCTTACCATCGCCTGTCCATTTTATTAAAATTCTGTAAGGTTGCGAAAAATTTGCAAATTTTAAAAATTAAAAACAAAAAAAGCCTTGATAATCATTGCTTATTCGATCGCATGATTTCGTCAAGACGTTTCTTTTCGGTTTCGCTTAATGGCATCAATTTATTGTTTTCACGGTGTTTAAAGCGCCAGAAGATCAGGCTTGATGCAATTACGATGATTAATAAAGGAGCAAGCCATAAAAGGAGCGTTTCCGCATTGAGACGCGGTTTGAGTAAAACGAATTCTCCGTAACGGGCCACCAAATAGTCGATAACCTCACTATCGCTGTCACCAGCCTTCAGCCGTTCCCTCACAATCAGCCGTAAATCCCGTGCGAGCGGTGCGTTGGAATCGTCAATCGATTCATTCTGGCAGACAAGACAGCGCAAATGTGAGGAAATATCGCGTGCGCGCTGTTCAAGTCCTTGATCTTGCAACACTTCATCAGGCAATACGGCCAACACGGCACTGTTCATAAAACATATGAAACAGAAAGCAGCCAATAGTCGTGAAAAAAACCGCATCAAGCCCTCTTTTCCTGTCGTTTGCTACGCGTATTTGCGCGTTTCGGGGCTCCGACACGAAGCCTGCGATCCGACAACGAAAAAATTCCGCCTATCATCATAAACACTGCGCCAAGCCAGATACAGACCACCTCCGGTTTCCACCAAATATGGACCACCAGACCTTTGTTATTAACATCACCCGGAGCAATATAAAGTTGCGATAATCCATAATTTTTTATGCCGGATTCGGTTGTTGGCATATTTTGCGAGGGATAAAAGCGCTTGGCTGCTGTGACACCTCCCAAATCCTTGCCCTCTTTCGAAACCGAAAACTGGAATTGGGTTTCCGAATAATTGGGGCCATTCAGATTACGCGCACCTTCAAGCAGGACCTTTTTGTCTGCTATCATTGCGCTTTGACCTGCTTCAATCCGCAAAATGTTTTCTTGTCCGAAAGTTGCAACGGCAACAATGCCGAATAATGTGATGCCCAACCCGATATGAGCCAAAGCAGTGCCATAATTCGACCTCGGCAATTTTCCAAGGCGCCTCAACCGAACGAAAAAGTCTGTATTTTTGGTACCGCTTTTGAACCAGAGGTCATAAAGTCCCCCAAAGAAAACAAAGGCAGAAAGCCCGATTCCTAACGAGGCAAGGATTGACCGAAAAGATGTCTGGTAAAATACAATCAATGTGGCAATAATTGCCAATGCGAAAACACCTAAGAGCCGCTCGGCAACAGCAAGCATATCTCCGCGTTTCCACGCCATGAGAGGCCCAAAGGGTACCATCAATAAAAGCGGCACCATGAGAGGCCCGAAAGTCAAGTTAAAAAACGGTGCACCAACCGAGATCTTTTGTCCTGTCAATGTTTCGAGAAGCAGCGGATAGAGTGTGCCAATCAGAACAGTCGCTGTTGCGGTTGTAAGAAACAAATTATTGAAAACGAGAAGTCCTTCACGAGATATCGGACGGAATAAGCCACCGGTTTTCAAGGACGATGCCCGTAATGCAAATAGAACAAGCGCCGCACCGATAAAGAAAAACAGAATGGCAAGAATGGCGCGCCCGCGTGCCGGATCAACAGCAAAACTGTGTACTGAGGTGAGAATGCCGGAGCGGACAAGGAAAGTCCCCATTAATGACAACGAGAACGTTAAAATAGCAAGAAATAGCGTCCAGATTTTCAAGGCGCCACGTTTTTCGAGAACAATTGCAGAATGGAGAAGCGCTGTACCGGCAAGCCACGGCATCAGCGAAGCGTTTTCAACCGGATCCCAAAACCAATAGCCACCCCACCCCATTTCATAATAGGCCCAATAGGAGCCGACCATAATACCGCCAGTTAAAAATATCCAGGAAACCAACGTCCATGGTCTTACCCAGCGCGCCCATGCTGCATCAACACGTCCATCAAGCAATGCAGCAATTGCGAAAGAAAAACACACTGAAAAACCGACATAGCCGAGATAAAGAAGCGGTGGATGAATAGCCAGACCAATATCCTGCAAAATAGGATTAAGATCATGCCCCTGCAAAGCCGGCGGATTAATTCTTATGAACGGGTTTGAGGTAAAAAGAATAAAGAGTAGGAAAGCCGAGGTTATAGAAGCCTGTGTCGATAAAATCAGCGCTTTCAACCGCTCGGGTAAATTACCGCCAAAAAACGCAATAAGGGCAGAAAAAAAGGTAATGATGAAAACCCAAAGCAACATAGAGCCTTCATGGTTTCCCCATACACCTGTTATTTTATAAAGAAGAGGTTTCTCTGAATGCGAATTTTGTACAACATTCAGGACTGAAAAATCGGACACCACATAAGCGTGAATTAACGTTGCAAATGCTATGAGCACTAACAAAAAAACGAGATAGGCAATTGGTGTAGACGCATTTATTAAACGGCGATCGGAGCGATAAACCCCGATAGCCGGAATTATGGTTTGAAATAGAGCTACAGCGAGTGCTGCACAGAGTGCAAGAGAACCGATCTCAACGCTCATGTTTCTGATAGGCCTCCCACAATCCTTGGGCTTTCAGCCTGTCAACAATATCTTTTGGCACATAAGTTTCATCATGTTTTGCCAGCACACGATCAGCGACAAAATTGCCATCGGGGGTAAAATGTCCTTCAGCAATAATCCCCTGCCCTTCACGAAAAAGATCAGGTAGAACGCCTTCGAATTTCACGTTTTCCTTGTTTGAAAAATCGGTAATTGCAAAGCTGATCCGGGTTCCGTTTTCTTTAATGACCGAACCTTTTTCGACAAAACCACCGAGGCGTAATGGCCTGCCGGATGAAATATCCTCAGCTGTTATTTCAGAAGGCATACGGAAAAAACTTGCCGTGCCTCGCATAGCATAAAGGACAAGCGCTGCAGCAACCGCGAGCACAACGAGCCCACCCAATATCATCATCAGACGCTTGGTCTTACGACGCCGCAACCCTTTCTGGATTGTCAAACGTACGGCTGTTTCATTGCTCATAATCTTGTATTCCTGACTTTCACTCTAACGCCAACCCTTGTTCTTTGGCATAAGTTTCAAGCTCTAACGCTTTTTCTTTTGTAAGTTTGGATTGTCCCTCTTTTAACGCATTTCTTGCCTTTTCGGTTTCCTTCAAAACGAGCCAAGAATGAATCAATTGTTTCCACCCTTCAAGATTGTCGGGATTTTGTTCAAGTCTCTGGGCAAGTTTTCCAACCATAGCGTAAATGCCATTGTTTATTTTATCTTGCTCGCCAACAGAACCATTTTCTGTGGGCGCGGTGGTCTTTCCATTTTCTATCAAATTGCCTTGCGAAGCTGATTGGGCTTTTGCTTTTTCCAATTCTTTGATTGTGTCTTCAACGCGCTTGCGAGCGACATTATCTTTAACCGGACCGGAAAGATAATTTTTCAATTCTGCAATGGCTTCATCGAATTTACCGTCTTGACGGAGCGCTTCTGCAATGAAAAGGCGCGGATAAAAATCGTCAGGCGCCAATTTTGCTGCTTTTTGAAAACTTTCTTTGGCATCTTCGTTGATTGTTCCACCATTATAACCGGCAAGCGCCATACCATAGCCGACAAGCCGTGGGGCAGATTCTCCATTCAATCGCAAGGCACTGACATATGTATTGACAGCATCCTGAAAACGTCCCTCTACAAGATAGCCGGTTGCCAGTTCGTCTGCCAATTTTCCGTCATCCGGATGACGTGCAAAAAGCGCTTCGGTACGAACAAGCCTCTCTTCGGCAGTCAAATTTGACGGATCTTTCATCATGAGATCATTGAAGGGGTGGCTTTCAAGACCGGGGCTTCCCAAAAACAAATAACAGCCAATTGTAATCAGCGGGACACAAAAAATTGCCACAGTGATGACCGTTTTTAATCCGCGACTGCGTTTATTGATAAAATCTGCCTGTCTTTTTTGTTTTTCCGCAGCCAATATATTGCGGGCAAGTTCAAGCCGGGCTTCTTCTGCACTTTCTTTGTCGATGAGATCTCGCTTTAGATCCGCATCAACTTCAGACAACTGGTTCTTATAAATTTCAATGTCGGAAGAAATGGAATCGACAACCGACCGCTCCTGCCCTTTTTTTCTCGGGCTACTTACGGCATAGAGCACAACCATAGTAACAATGGCTACAAAAATAGATACGAAAACCCAGAATGTCATGATGAGTTCAATATAGAAACGTTCGAGAAAAAACTAGAACCCTTGGTATTTTCTCTCGCCAAATTGATTGAATATATCACTATTAATTGATCAAATGTGTCAAATGAGCGGCGACCATGTGCCGTTTACATTACGACATGCACTACCATGAACCGTTTGCGGAACACCGTTGATGACAAAAGAGTGGCTATATTGGCGACAATTTTGTGATCCGACCTGATAAGGTTGACCGGGAGTGACACTTCCCGATGTTCCCTCTTTGGTCGATGTCCAGCTCACTGTTTTTCCAGCGTCTGTATATTCGAGTGCCTTATATTCGGCTTCGAGTGCCTGTTTGCGATCACTCGAAGAAAGCGACTGCATCGATGTTCCCAATAATCCGTTACCCATTGTTTTTAAAATAACGCGGGTATTGGCTGGAACTACAGTGCCATCGGGTGCACGACCGTGGCTGCAAGCTGATAAAACTCCTAACGAAACCAACAGGACTAGACTGCGTATATTCATGCTGACACCATCAAATTCCGCCCCCCGGAGTTTCTCATATCGGGTTAAAAGCAAGATTACAAAACTTTTTTTCGTCACAAAGCGGAATATAATGTGCAGAAAAAGCAATTGAAAAACAACGTGATATTGACACTCACGGAATGTTTTATGGAAATTGGGAAACAAAATAACGTATATTCGGCACAAAAAGAAACAATTATTCTATTTTCCCGTTAAAAATATAAGAGGATTGATCAATGCGGCGGATGTATTTGAACGCCATGGTGTTCGGTTTGGGAAGTCATGTGGCTTCCTGGCGTTTGCCAGATGTCGATCCACTGGCAATTACCCGCTTGTCTTACTGGACCGATATTGCAAACCGTGCTGAAAAAGGCCAGTTCGATTCCTTATTTTTAGGAGATATTCTCGCTCTTCAGCACGAAGCAAAAAATAGTGTCAGTGGTGCACTTGATACAGTTGTTGTCCTTTCGGCATTGGCGGCAACCACCCAGAAAATAGGTCTTATCGGTACGGCATCCACGACATTCGATCATCCCTATCACATAGCACGCAGATTTGCTTCGCTTGATCATATTTCGAACGGGCGCGTGGGATGGAATATTGTGACATCAACCACATTGTCGGAAGCAAAAAATTTCGGGCGGGATGTCATCGCTCCATGTCAGGAACGTTATGCACGAGCGGAAGATGTTTTGAATGCTGTTATGGCTCTTTGGGAAAGCTGGCAACCGGGTGCCCGCATAGCCGACAAGAAATCCGGCCTTTACCTTGACCCTTCGGCCGTTCACGGTGCCAATTATACCGGTTCGTACACGCGTTCTATCGGCCCGCTCACTGTTCCGCGCTCTCCTCAGGTAAAGCCTTTATTGGCGCAAGGAGGAGCATCCGAAATCGGACGTTCCTTTGCCGCCTGCTACGCCGATCTTGCATTTACCGTTCAATCCAACATCACCGGGGCAAGACAATATTATCAGGATATCAAACAAAGGGCGATAAAAAGTGGCCGTAGTTGTGATGATATATTGGTGTTTCCGGGAATTGTTCCGGTTATAGGAAAGACCCATGAAGAAGCGGAAGCGAAATTTGAATATCTGAACAGTTTTGCCGTTCCAAAATCCGGCATTCGCCGTCTTTCTTATATTTTTGATAAAGATTTGTCAGAATTTCCGCTTGATAAAACTTTGCCTGATAGTTTCCTGAAATTGGCTGATGAGGAAAAGACTCCAAGCCGCACGCGTCTTATACTTGCCGACGCACGTTTACGCAAGCTCACTCTAAGACAGATGATCGAACGTTTCATGTGTTCACGCGGACATCTTCTCGTTGTGGGAACGCCGGAAGAGGTAGCCGATACAATGCAAGAGTGGTTTGAAAACGAAGCCGCAGACGGATTTAACGTGCTCTTTCCTGCATTGCCGATTGATATAGACGTTTTTGCCGAAACTGTAATTCCGCTTCTGGAAAAACGCGGCCTCTATAAATATCCGCGGCAAGGTGAATTATTGCGCGAGCGCTACGAGTTACCATTCCATGAATCAAAGGTTGCACACACAATGGCACCTGGCCAGTATATAGCTATGGGCACCTCGAGCGTACATCACTGATACTGTTCGGATTGCAATAATTTCCCTATCCGGAAAATTGCTATCTCTTGATGATATTTGCGTTGATCACGTTCTCTGAAGTGTTCGAGATTAGTGAAACTTTTGAAATTGGCAAAGCCTTCAAGATTGATGGAATTCAAGAATTTGCGTAAGGCAGCCGCAAGGTTACGCAAAGCCCACCAAGTTTGGAAACCGACAATTCAACATTCCCGTCATATTCGCCCACGAGTTCGGTAACGATAGAAAGGCCAAGTCCGGTTCCGGGTTTGCTTTCATCCAATCTTTTTCCACGTTCAAGGGCTTCATGCCGCTGGTTTATCGGAAGTCCGGGTCCATCGTCTTCAACAGAAAGTGCAAACATAGGGTGTACAGAGCTTGCTTCCCTCATTTTGTCGTTTGCCGTTTTACACCGTAAAACGACATGTTTTCGAGCCCATTTACACGCATTTTCCAGTATATTTCCAACCATCTCCTCGATATCTTCTTTTTCTCCGATAAAAATAATATCGGCCTCGTTCATGGAAAACGTTATTTCTTTGGAAGGATAGAGTTTACCCATAACTCTCACTAGTCGTTCCAATAATGGGCGCAATGGTGTGCGATAGATGACGCTATCGCGTTGGGCGGCAATGCGCGCACGTTGCAAATAACGTTCAATCTGGGCGCGCATAATACCAGTCTGTTCTTTCAACAGCTTTATACTGGAAGAAGAAAGAGCTGAATTCTTCTCGTTCAACTGATCGATTTCATTACCCATGACCGACAATGGTGTTTTCAATGAATGGGCAAGGTTTCCCACCTGAACACGAAAACGTTCGACAATACGTTGATTGTTGTCAATGAGAGCATTCATTTCTCCGACAAGTGGCATAACTTCAAGCGGCAAATCGGTATCAAGATGATTGGCTTTACCAGCGCGGATATCCGCCAATGAATGTTGTATACGTTGCAAGGGGCGAAGGCTGATATAGATTATTACCAAATTTATCAGAATACTCGCAACGCCGAACAAAGACAGATATAAAAGTAACGTTGTTTTGAACTTATCAAGACCGGCGCGCGTTTCATCAATGTTGCCCATAACACGAAAGCGCGCAACACGGTTTTTATTATCCAGAATAATGTCGCTTTCCACCACCCGCAAATGCTGTCCATCAGGCCCGTTGGTCCGATATGAGCGGAAAAATTTCTGGTCGAAAGGGTCGGTTTTTTCACTTGGAGAAGAGATCTTGCGCGCCCCTAAAGATGACGACGTCAATCTTCCCTTCAAATTTCCCGATAATGCAACAACTTCCCAATACCACCCCGAGGATGGATCGGAATATCGGATATCTCCCAATTCCGGATTTCCCTGTAATTTTCCGTCAGAAGAAACACTGACTGCCGAAATCAGACTATAGAGATGGGCAGTTAAAATCCGTTCCATATAATCATTGTTTGATTGGCGATAAAATACGAGACTGACAACAGAGATAAATGCCAATGCCGCAATAATCCACAAGGTGAGAAATACATTGACGCGCAGCCCCAGCGATTTACCAACAGTTTTAAAAAGAAGTTTAAATCCGGTCTTGCCCGTTACTGTTTTCATCGGAAAGCCGCCGCTATTTTTCCGGAGACTTCAAGCGGTACCCCATACCGCGGATGGTTTCTATGACATCAACTCCCAATTTCTTACGCAACCGTCCGATGAATACCTCTATAGTATTGGAATCTCTGTCAAAATCCTGATCGTAAAGATGCTCGGTCAAATCGGTTCGTGAAATAATCTCCCCCTGATGATGCATGAGATAGGATAGAAGGGCAAATTCGAGCGAAGTCAACTTGATCTGATTGTCATCGACTGTCACACGCGATGTCTTGGTATCAAGCACCACGGGGCCACAAACAAGTTCACTCGAAGCATGCCCTGAAGCGCGTCTGATCAAAGCACGCAGACGTGCCAAAACTTCTTCCATGTGAAAAGGTTTTGTTACGTAATCATCGGCACCCGCATCGATACCGGCAACTTTGTCTGACCAACGGTCACGGGCTGTCAAAATCAAAACCGGCATTGACCGTGAATTCTCGCGCCAATGTTCAACGATACTGATACCATCCATTTTCGGCAAACCGATATCCAGAACAACAGCATCGTAAGATTCTGTATCGCCGAGAAAATAGCCCTCTTCCCCGTCATAAGCATGGTCCACGACATAGCCCGCACTGTTGAGCGCTGCAACGAGCTGGCGGTTGAGTTCCCGATCATCCTCTACCACGAGAATTCGCATGGATTATTTTCCGGCTTATTTCTAATTAGCGGGAACAGCAACTTCAACGCGACGCGGCTTTTCACCATCCCGAGCAGGTATCAACACAATGACAACGCATGTATTGCCATTTTGTGTATCAAGTGTGGCACGAGCCAAAGTTCCGCCCTGCTCGGTTGCAACGCGTTTTCCCACTTCTGTGCAATCGGTCGCATGGGCTGTTGTTATGCCGGCAAGAGATGTCATAATTAAAAAAAACAGATATTTTTTCATGATAGTGCACTCATACCCTATTTAATCTGAATATAAAATGAACAAACCCGTTATGTATTGTCCGATCTATCCAAAATTCTATGATTCCTTAAAAAACCGCTTTTTGCAAATTACGGCTGTTATTTCTCCTATAATATTAGGAGAAATGCCCATTTTTCAATGTGAGCGCAATGCGTCGGCTTCAATTAAAAAATTGTTTAATTGCGGTCTTAACCTTTCACCGTATTTTAATGCTTAAGAGAGAAAAAACTGTTTCGTTCCTTGGTTCGGATAAGATAATATAACAGCTCAATTTATCGTTGTTTTAACAACGTATTCATTTAAACGGATTGCGTTTCATGTTCGGTTTCAAAAAAAATCATAACAAAAATAAAAGGAAGCGCTTCCGTAGTCCACGCCTCATCGAACTCGACTCATTAATCGATACAGGCTTTTACCGTCTTCGTAGCGGACTTGCGACCTTCTGGGAAAATGCGACAATCATCTCACGTCGCTTTCGTGTACGTGGCTTTAAAAGATTGCTTGTCGAAATTCTCGACGAAGGATTAACTCTCGGTCTCATCGGTTTTGCCATTTTCACATTCATCGGTGTTTCTGTTTTCACATTGACAAAAAAGGACTGGCATTCACCGGAAGATTTTGCCGTCAATTTTCTCGACAGACACGGTAATTACATCGGAAGTCGCGGTTCTTTACATGGTGAACCGGTACCAATTGAAGAAATGCCCGACTTTGTTATCAAAGCCGTTCTTGCAACCGAAGATCGCCGTTTTTTCGAGCATTGGGGAATTGATTTTTACGGTCTTTCACGGGCATTTAGCCAAAATTTACGCGCTCACGGAGTGGTTCAGGGTGGTTCCACGCTTACTCAACAATTAGCCAAGAACCTTTTTTTAAGCAACGAAAGAACGTTCGAGCGCAAGATCAAGGAAGCATATCTTGCTATATGGCTCGAAGCCAATCTTTCCAAGAAGCAAATATTGCAGCTTTATCTTGACCGCGCCTATATGGGCGGTGGCGCTTTCGGCATTGCCGCCGCATCCCGATTTTATTTCGGAAAAGATATTCGTGATGTTTCTCTTGCAGAAGCTGCAATGCTTGCCGGCCTTTTCAAAGCCCCTGGTAAATATGCCCCTCATGTCAATTTGCCAGCTGCGCGCGCACGCGCCAATGTGGTATTATCCAATCTCGTTGACGACGGCTTGATGACTGAAGGTCAAGTTATCGGTGCCAGACGTCACCCTGCCAGTGTTGTAACAGAACTGGATAATAACGAGCCAAACTATTTTCTTGATTGGGCTTTTGACGAGGTGCGCAAACTTGGCAATAAATTGCCCAGCCATAATGTCATTGTGCGTACCACGCTCGATCAAGGCATCCAGAAAGCAACCGAAGAATCAATTGAATATCATCTTCAGCAATATGGTCCGCAATATAAGGCCACCCAGGCAGCAGCTGTTATCTTGGACAATGACGGTTCGGTACGGGCAATTGTTGGCGGGCGTGACTATCAACAAAGTCAATTCAACCGCGCGACCCAAGGTGGAAGACAACCGGGGTCGTCTTTCAAACCTTATGTCTATGCTGTAGCAATGGAACGTGGGCTCACCCCGAAAACAATCATTTCGGATGCGCCGATCAATTGGGGCGGCTGGTCTCCCAAAAACAATTCGGGACGTTATAGCGGCAATGTCGATCTTGCGACTGCTTTGGCTTTTTCGATCAATACAGTGCCTGTTCGTATTACATATCAATATCTTAACCGCGACACCCAGCCGATCCGCGACCTCATTAAAAATATGGGTATCGATGCCAATATTTTTTCCCATAAAACCATGGTGCTGGGCACATCCAACATGACACCAATGGATCAGGCTACCGGTTTTAATGTTTTTGCAAATGGCGGCATGGCAGGCAACCGTCACGGTTTTACACAGGTCATGACCACCGACGGCAGGGTCATATGGGACTGGTCGCGTGATGGTGAAAAACCTCACCGTGTCATGAGTGCCCAATCTGCAGCCTATATGAACCAGATGATGGTGGGCGTGACCACACGTGGCTCGGGAAAACGGGCGCAATTGCCAATGACACTCGTTGCCGGCAAGACAGGAACATCGCAAGCTTATCGTGACGCATGGTTTGTTGGTTTTACCGGAAATTATACAGGCGCTGTGTGGATGGGAAACGATGATTTTTCATCAATGAACCGTGCTTTTGGCGGTGTCGTTCCGGCGATGATGTGGGATCGCATTATGCTCTACGCCCATCAGAATATTACAATCAAACCGCTATTCGGTGTTGAAAATTCAATTCTTTCCAATGCAAAAAAATCTAAAGACGATAATGCAAACGAAAATATTGCTCCTGATCTTCCGCAGGTGCTCTCGCCCGGTTCATCAAAAGTCATTCAATCGCTTATCGACGAGTTTCAAAAAGCTCCGCTTCTGACACCGGCGAGTTCGGCGCATGTTGTTTCATCCTCAACAAGTCAGATACGTTAAGACAGATAAATCGGGAACAGGACAGTCAATTTATGTTTTATCGTATATTTCTCGTCATTTTGAGCCTTGTTATAGCAATTGGCGGAGGAGCATGGAGTGTCAGCTATATTCTTGATACATTTGACGGCTTCGGACGATTAAAAATTGGCCAATGGGAAGCCTATCCGCTTGCTGGAACCGCAGAAGCAGACGCTTATGCCCGCGCCAGAGCTGCCAGACGCGGCGATATTTCTTTAGGGCGAACCGAAGGACTGGTTTTCCAGCTTTGGCGGGATGACCACAATCACCCTCTAAAAAGTCAATGCACGTACCAACTGAAAGGCTTTTTACCTGAAACCAGATTATTTACTCTCTATGCGGCCGATCATGAGCTGCGCGCGCAATGGATTGACGACAAACTTCCTACCGAATTGTCGAGTAGCAATGTCATTTGGAATCCGGACGGGACATTAAGCGTTCTTATTTCCCCGAATGCACAGCCAAGAAACTGGCTGGCGACCCGAGGCAGAAGCGAATATGGATTGATATTGACACTTTATGATACGCCAATTGTTACCTCGACTGCCCTTCAGAAACTGGATATGCCTTCACTGAAGCTTGTTCCAACAGGAGGGCGCGATTGTGACTAAATTGATCTATGCATTGTTGGTCGGAATTGTCGGCGCCATTATCGTGCACATTTGTGTGGTATTGATGGTGCCCCATTTTAGCGAACTCAATATTTGGAAGCGGCTCAACGCTGCCGATAATAAATACAATTTTGCCCCCCTTTCCAAAGATAATCCGATTGTTGTTGCGAGCGATCCTTTGTTCCGTTTGAGGGCATGTCGTTTCAATCTGGATGACGGCCCTGTCCATATTATGGCTGAAGGAACAGCGCCTTTCTGGTCAATGTCGGTTTATGATCGCAACGGAATGAATTTCTACAGTTTGAACAATCATACCATGCCGAACGGAAAACTTGATCTGGTGATCGGCAATCCGGGACAAATCATGGAATTGAAACAGTCAACACCCGTTGATGCGGAAAATTCTGTTCTTGTTGGTGAAGATCTAAGCGAGGGATTTGTTATCCTGCGCAGTTTAAAAATGAAAATGACCAATGTTGACGACGACTTTATCAATCATGTCCATTGTCAGACACTAGACTATTAGGTGTTTTATGCATCCACCGTATTAAAAGGCAATTGTAGAGGATTATAATTTTCGAATTCGACCAACCACAAATCGGCATCAAATTCCAATTCTTTTTCGAGTTTCTCGACAGCAACCGTTTCTTCAACGTCAGCCAGAATTTTAATAAAACACCTCTCGTCGCGATCGGACTCTTCTGTATAAAAGCTTTGCGGCGCCGGTCCATAAAGATCTACGTGGCCATTTGAACCGCGATCAAGAATAAAAATTGTACCCGCTTCATTGGATCCCCGACGTGTAAGATAGGCAAAACCGCCTTCTGCGCGAACCCTTCGCATCAAGGCTGCGGTCCAGAAATCCGATGTCAAACGCATTCACTACTCCGCAAAATTATACAGAATGATTATAAAGCATAATAGTAAAGTCCGGCAGAGAAGAAACAATTAAGCTCGCTCACCGATATCGTTCTACCTTGTAATCATTCTTCTAAGAAAAAGCGACAATCCTTTGATACCCCATATCGAATACTGAACAAGACTTTCGAGTGGCTCGTGAAGCTTACGCAACCGGATAGCATGTTTCAGACTGCAATTATTCTCACCACTCGCGGTTGTTCCTATTAACCTATGAGTCCGATATCCTTCATCTTGTCAATCACTTCCTGATTGATCTTGCCGGTAACTGTCAGACTAAACATTTTTTGAAAATTTCTTAATGCCTCCGCAGTGTTCTCATCTTCGGTACCGGTGACCACAACGTGATCGTCGCCAAAAGCTCTCAAACCAGCCTGAACGCGCATAACATCTGCCGTATTCGGTTTGAAATTATTAGCTACGCTATCGTGTTTTGCTTCGCCATTCGGGACGTTTGTTTGCGGTATCGTCATTCCGGTAACAACATCATTTGCCTTGGGGGCAGACGGAACAGTCATCTTCGGGTCGGAGAGAGACTGGGTCGTGACATGATCAACATTATCATTCTTTGATAATGCTCCGCTAATGAGCGAGGCAATATCGTCATGTTGTTTTTGACTTTCCCCTTGACCGCTAACCGGTTTTGAATTTTGCCGCCATAAAGCTATCGCGTTTCGCGTTTTCGGACCATCCAACCCGTCAAGCGGACCATCATAAAGCCCCATGGCTGCAAGTTTTTTCTGAATATCCAGCAAATTTTCGGGATTATTATCGGGTAAAGTTTTATCCGCATTCGGTGCAATATTTGACTGTATCGATGAAGATGCCGCTATCGCATCAGGAGTTGTATTCGACGATTGCACTGCTTTTTCAGGAGCATTCTGAATTGTCGCATTTGTATTTTGGTTTACGAGAGGTCGTGTCTGGATAAAAACTGTTCGATGGCTCGCACTTTGATAAAACAGCGCGTTGAAAGTAACAAAACAAAATCCGACCACAAATAGAAAAAAACCGCAGGCCATAAGCGGATTCTTCCGAGCGTGACGGAAAATCCACCCGGCAAATAGACGCAGCAAATGACCCAATCCGGCAAGAATAGATAAAAGCAGACTATGCCGTTTTGCGGTTTGGTTTCGTGGTGTTTTTCGTAGTCTTACCATTGTTTCCAAGTTGTGTTTCTGGAGTTAAAATATATGAGTTGTTGGCGGCCGCATCGCTACCAACAATATCGATTTTCGAAGTTTGAATTGAATCCGCAGAATTCTCCTGCATGATCGGCAAAAGCAATCTTACCTTTGTGCCTTTGCCTTTCTCGCTTTCGAAGGTAATCTGACCTTTGGCTCGTTTGACAAGGTCGAATACCATTGCCAGTCCTAGTCCGACACCTTCGATTTTACAGGCAACAGCATCAGACGCGCGCAAAAATGGCAGCCCCAGACGAGCAATATGTTGCTCATCCATTCCGATACCGTCATCTTCAACTGTAATTTCACAATATTCATTGTCGAGAATAGCGATCTTAACGCCGATATGTCCATCATCACGGCTATATTTGATGGCATTGGATATTAAATTGAAACAGATCTGACGGAACGATAACGCATCAAGACAGCAGGCAACCGGTGTCGTAGCTCCCTTGACCGCTATTTTTCTGTGACCATGGAGTGGTAAAGTCAGTTCCAATGTTTCGGTCACTACACTCCCGACAGAGCATATGTCAGAAACAATGTCATCCGTCGATCGGTCACGGTCCTTCAAGGTCTTATTGACAATATCAAGCAGGTGATTGCCGGCTTTTTTTATCATTGCGATATATTCATGCCGCTTGTTATTTTCCTTGTTCTGTCGATCAAGATAATCAAGCAAATCGGCAAAACCCAATATTGCATTCAACGGTGTGCGCATCTCGTGGGCGGCTTGCGTAAAAGGTGAAACCGCGTTCATGCCCAGACTGCCGATCTCCTTGCTATTTGCCTCTATCCTGAGTGCAATTGCATTATCATGGACCGACAAACAATGAATCAAAACCGAAATAAATCGGGTGCGGTCTCGACCATTCATACGAATTGTTATAGGTGAGGCCAGACGGTTTTCCCGGACATCTGCCAAAAATGACAGAAATATAATGCGATCATTGATATGGACATGGTCAGACAAAGCTTCGCTTTGCTTGAGACGTCCCAAAAAACAGTCTGGCAAGGCATTTTCCAGCACCGTGCCCTGACTATTTACCTTTAGAATAGCATTCAATGTTTCCATTGTTCCGATTTACACCTTGTTGTTTCCAGCACTGTCAGCCCCTTTCGGGTTTGGCATTGCCGATCAAAACAATTTTTCGCTTGTTTGATGCTAATCTGACGACAACTTTTTAATGAAAAGATAATAAATAGATCATCCAGCAATGTTGCGTTATCTGTTTGCCATTATGGTTAACAACTTCACAGATAAAGCTGGAAAAATTAGAAATTTAACAGGCAAAATCCTGTTTCTGTAAATATTTCGTCAATCATAAACGGTTAGTCTTGGCTTCATCCTGCTTATTTGTAACTGCGTTATGTCGGGGCGTCATGATACGTTTTTTTATCAAGTCATTCTGTTTCCTTACCCTTATTCTGGTCGTCATATCTTTTTTAGGAACTTCCGGAAAAAATAACGGATCCCAGCCTGATCAATATATGAACACCGTTGAAGCATTGTTGGCGGTAAAAGATACAGTCAATGATCTCGGTAATTTTTGTGAACGCAATTCAGACACGTGTAAGACCGGAAAAACATTTTTCGGTTCCCTCGGCGAGCGCGCACGTGACGGCGCACGCATTGCTTATGAATACCTCGACAGAACATTCGGAAGCGACAAAGGTGAAAACAAACTGCCACCTGAAAATATCAATACCGGTTCGATTACGCCGGAAAATGACCACGAGGATCATTATAATAAAGGCGATAATAAAAAGGCCGACTATAAAAACGGGTCAATCAAATCTCTGGCACCTTCCAATGCAGACCACAAACAAGCGGTCGAGCCAGATGATAAAGAATTACACCCGTCACAGAAACCCCAATAAACTGATTGTTGTTGCCGAAGCGGTTGTTCTTAATGCTTTTACGTTTCAGCGGGAATGATAATGCCGTTAGAAAATTTACTTTTTTTCTAAAACGGAGTAAATGTCTCAGCGTGAATTCAGACATCAAAGACAAAGCAGACGAATAATAATGACCGATTCAATTGACGATATTCTGGAAAGTTTTTCTCTCCTTGACGATTGGGAAGATAGATACCGCTATGTCATTGAACTGGGAAGAGAGCTTCCACCCTATCCAGAAGAATCGCGTGATGAAGCCCATAAAGTTCCCGGCTGTGTGAGCCAGGTCTGGCTTGTTACCGAGCATGGTTCGGGACATGATCCTGTTATGACTTTTAAAGGCGATTCAGACGCTCATATTGTGCGTGGTCTGGTCTATATCCTCATCACTTACTATTCGGGAAAACGGGCATCGGAAATTCGTGATGCCGATATTGAAAAGGTCTTGAAAACATTGGGCCTTGACGAGAACTTAACACCCCAACGTTCAAATGGTTTACGTTCCATGGTCGAACGTATTCGTCTTGAAGCTGAAAATACATTAAAAAAACAATAAGTTAATCCGGCCTTTCTATTTGGAAGTATTTTCCATTCAATCCCTGATTGATTAGGCAACCGGATTCTAATCGATTAAAAAAACGGGCGCATTAATCGAATGCACCCGTATTGTTTTTCACACTGAAAACAATATTATTTCGATTTTCTTTTGCCGGGTTTACGTCCTAACCCCATTTGCTTGGCAAGAGAAGAACGAGCTTCCGCATAATTGGGGGCAACCATCGGATAATTAGGATCCAGGTCCCACTTCTCGCGATACTGTTCCGGAGTAAGCTCATAATGTGTCATCAAGTGGCGCTTGAGTGACTTAAACTTCTTGCCATCTTCCAAACAGATAATGTAGTCGGGGAAAACCGAACGCTTCGGGTTGACTGCCGGCTTCTGTTTTTCAACTTCCGCTTCGCCAGCTGTTTCGCCACCCGCTTTAACAAATGCAGCGTGAACGTCTGCGATTAAACTCGGCAATTCACCTGGCCTGATTGAGTTATTGCCGACATAAGCAGCTACAACATCAGCAACCAGTGTAACAATGAAATCGCTCTCATTCTCGCTGACGGCTTGATCATCCATCTTCTTATCCTTTTTATATTTTACTTATGTTATTTCAGCCTGCTTTTTGCAAAGTAGCAAGCAAATGTTGACTTTCATATAGCTAGGTAAGAAACCTTGTCAATTACAATTGGAAAACAATTCTATAAAATAAAGGTTCCATACTGATTTAACATTTATTTTTGCGTTTTTTGTCCAACTACCACAAGTTGTCGTGAACAAATATATTTAAATTAAGGCACTTTGTCCCATTTTTACCATTATATCGGTAAAAACCGACACATCATTTCAGTATAAATTGTATTTCTTGCACATAGATACCATATAACGAAAGTGACCCCTAATTTGCTTGACATTTAGCAGCTATTGTTTCGACTGTCAAAGCTCTTAGCCAACTTAATCTGCAATATGTTTTTGTTCAATAAGGATAAATTATGACGAAGCCTCATCATTTCAAAGTAAACAAGTCTGACGAAGAATGGCGTAAAGAACTCACGCCGACTCAATATGAAATTACTCGCAATCATGGTACCGAACGGGCTTTTTCAGGCCCGGAATTCGATACATCGAAGCCCGGAACATTTTATTGTGTCTGCTGCGGAAAACCTCTTTATCGCTCTGAAACGAAATATGAATCGGGTAGCGGTTGGCCGAGTTTCTTTCGCCCCATCAATGCCGATGCCGTCTTCTTGCAGCAAGATTACTCCCACGGCATGGAACGAACGGAAGTTTTATGTGCAGATTGTGGTTCCCATCTCGGGCATGTTTTTCCTGATGGTCCAGAACCTACAGGGTTGCGTTATTGCATGAACGGTTATTCTCTGAAATATCAGCAAGACAAAACAGAAAAGTGATCAAATCAAGAACTATATTTCAGGATCGATAATGACCGAATCAATAATTTTTCCACCCAAAACAAAAAAAATTGACCATTCAGAAGAGCATCATGGCATTACACGTCACGACTTTTATCATTGGTTGAGAGCAAAAAACTGGCAAGACGTTTTTAAGACTCCTACTTTTCTTGATAATGAAATCCGAACCCACCTTGAAGAGGAAAATGCTTATCAAACATCCCAGATGGCCGACACAGTAGGCTTACAAAAGACGCTCTTTTCGGAAATGAAGGGGCGCATCAAGGAAGATGACAGTTCTGTACCGGTAAAAGATGGCCCCTATGCTTATGGCGTTTCGTTTACGACCGGAGGTGAACAGCCGCATTATTTCAGAACATCTCGTGAAGGCGGAAAAGCGAGCGTTTATGTTGATGGTGATGCATTGGCTAAGGGAAAAGATTATTTCCGGCTCGGAGCTGTGCAACACTCTCCGGACCATAATAAGTGTGCATGGACGTATGACGACAAGGGGTCCGAATTCTATACAATAAAGTTACGCGACATGACTTCGCTTATCGATAGTACAGAAAATATTATTAATACTTCCGGAGATGTTGTTTGGGACGCAAATTCTGAAGGTTTTTTCTATACCAATGTTGATGAAAATCATCGTCCATCTAAACTCTATTACCATAAAATCGGAACGGACCAGAGCGTTGACAAGTTAATATTTGAAGAAAAAGATCCAGGCTTTTTCCTAGGCGTAGGCGGTTCCTCTCTCAACGATGTCATTTATATCGATATTCACGACCATGAAACTTCTGAGGTTTGGCTTATTCCGGCAAAAGAGCCGATGTCCACACCGAAATGCGTCAGAAAACGTCAAAAAGGCGTTGAATATAGCCTGACTGAAGGCGGCGATATTTTTTATATTCTGACCAATATAGATGGTGCAAAAGATTTCAAAATAATGTCGGCACCTTTTGACAAACCGACAGAAGAAAATTGGATCGAGGTTGTTCCTCATCAACCATCGAGACTTATTCTTGCCCATGATGCTTACAAGAATTTTCTTGTCTGGCTTGAACGCCGCGATGGTCTTCCCAGAATTGAGCTGCTTGATCGTCGTGATGGTTCAAGACATGCTATTGCTTTCGAGGAAGAAACATATTCTTTAACGCTTCACGGTGCAGCCGAATATGATAGCGAGACAATCCGTTTTACCTATTCATCTATGACCACTCCTGCCGAGCTTTATGATTATGATATGACGACGAGACAACGCGTCATGTTGAAACGGCAAGAAGTGCCCTCAGGTCACGAACCGAAAAATTATATAACACGCCGTTTAATGGCCAAGGCCGAAGACGGCGCCGAAATTCCCGTTTCACTTTTTTATCATAAAGACACGAAACTGGATGGCAGTGCTCCTTGTCTTCTTTATGGCTACGGAGCTTACGGAATTTCTATTCCCGACGGTTTCAATAGCAATGCGTTATCCTTGGTCGATCGCGGCTTTGTTTACGCAATTGCACATATCAGAGGTGGAAAAGAAAAAGGCTTTGACTGGTACGAAAAAGGGAAACATCTTTATAAACGTAATACTTTCACCGACTTCATTGCCTGCGGACGTTTTTTAGTGGCCAATCATTTCACTTCCCACGACAGACTAATTGCAGAAGGCGGGTCGGCTGGTGGCATGTTGATGGGTGCGGTTGCCAATATGGCTCCTGAAGATTATGCCGGAATCGTCGCTATTGTTCCGTTTGTCGACGTATTATCGACGATGCTTGACGCCACTCTTCCACTCACACCTCCCGAATGGCCCGAATGGGGAAATCCCCTTGCATCAAAGGAAGATTACGAGCTGATAGCTTCCTATTCTCCCTATGATAATGTTCGTGCACAAAATTATCCGGCCATTCTTGCCATGGCAGGTCTCACAGATCCGCGGGTCACTTATTGGGAACCGGCGAAGTGGGTTGCCAAATTGAGGGAATTTGCAACGGGAGACAATCCGATTTTGCTCAGAACCAATATGGATTCCGGTCACGCCGGTGCGTCAGGACGCTTTTCACGACTTGAAGAAAGTGCCTATATTTATGCGTTCATTCTTAAAGTAGCAGGAAAGATTTAAGGCGTCTGTTACCGTTTTGAAAATTACCGGATTAAAAGGCGGCTCACTTGTTTTTCATATGTCTTGAGAGCGGGAGCTGCCTTTCCACGGGACAATTTTTCCTCAATTCTTCGTTGCCCCGGCAACTTTTCCTGAATTCTTCATTATTCTTTGTGACCAATGAAAGAGGAAGTATAAAAGTGCCGGCATCTACAATCAGAACATTGATGCTTTAACCGGTTATCCATTCCGATATATTTTTAAACGCAACGAACAATGCACTTGTCTATTGCTCATGAAAATACCAAATCTTTTCATATAGCTCTTTTGAAAGGGTGCTGTGTTGAAAGGCAACTATGAAACCTGTCCGTATTTTATGGAATAGTGACCGAACGATGAAAACTTTATGCTTGATACTGTTACTCATGATCGGCTTTTCCTTGTCTCCTGCATATGCTGCCGGAATTAGGAAAGATGTTGATGAATATGCCGGCAGCCGTTGCAATACACCGGCCAAAGGAAGTGGCATTGTGGCGGGGTATTTTAGCGGCGTTACGGATAACCCGATTGTAAGCTCTGACGGTTTCGTTCCTGTCGACCGGTTCAGATGTTTCAAATCAATGGATGAGTGCCGCGGCTGGCTTTATACTATGGAGTCACTCTATGGCTCACCACCGCCAACAGCCACATTGTGTACGCGATTTTAATTATCAAAAGACTGAGAGTAATCTCTTTTTTGAAATATGAACTAACAGTTTTTGCAGTAATCTGCCTTTTTCTGACAATGTCAAAAAGCGTCTATGGAAGTGGTAGCTCCCTCGCAAAAGTGGCAGATATTACCAGTGGGTATGCGAAAGAGCGCTGTTCGACACCGCTTAAGGCAAAGTAAATTGCTCGCCGGTTTTTAACACTTATGGGTGTTAAATTTAAAATTATACAGTAATGATATTTGATAACCGGATAAAGTTTCGGCGTTAAATCACTATTACCAGAATCGATCATAAAAAAATATGAATTGTCAGGTTTAAATACGACACGTCACTTTGATATTTCTGAAGCATTCATTATAAATCTTCAAAAATATCAAAACGTAAATTTATATCTGTAAACAGTGTCGTTAAAAGCTGCATCACAACTTAAAATAGTTTTCTTCTTGGCAGCATCCTCAACCTGAGTACACAATCCATAAGCTTTCTTATGTACGCTATTAGAGTTATCAGAACCCGAACTCATCATTTCATCAATAATGAAATTGTGACGATTTGCATCTATTGAATCACCCATATGAATAATCGTTAAGAATGTTACGATCATAGATTTCTTATCTTTTGAAAAGTACTGCGTGCTAAAGTTTAACGTTCCATTTACAGCATAAACGACAACTTTAGGATTACATTTATAATGATCCTCACCTATAATTAAATAATTACAAGTTCCTTCATGCACTTCTGATTGAACATTCTTTGTATCCGTATCCTTGGGCATAGCCAAAATTTTCGGCAGATTATATTCATTCGGATATTCAATATTATCAGGCGATACATAGTTTTCATCAATCCTGCTTGGACCATAATCTGTCGCATGAGCAGAAAATTCTGCCGCACTTAGTGCTAATATAATCGTTGTTACAATAATCGTTATTCTATTCATTATCATATCCTTTTTATGTCTTTCATATTTAAATTCTTATTTTTTGAAATATAAATTATTATTCATACAAAACTATGTTGTTATTTATAAATTTTACAAATAACAACATATTATTTATTATTTTAATATTAATAATATTACTTATTTTTATTATTCTATGATCATTAAAGTCGGCAAATCTATCACAAGAACAGTCCTTATAAACCAAACTGTCGCTTTGCATTCCGGAATAAATTCTGAATTTAAAAGCCATTTTTATACTCCTCAAATTTGTTTCTTTTTTTGGAAGACACTGCTTCCTTTTTAAGAACCCTTTAAGAAGGTGATTTAGGCTTTTATTTTTTTCACAAAGCAAACTTCTTTCCGGAACCGTAGTTCTCGTCTTAAGCCAATCGGCTCGATCTTGTTTCAAAACGATGGACGAATGCCGTGGCTGGCTTTATATAATGGAATGACTATATAATAGAGTCACTTTATGGCTCACCACCGCCAACGGCTATTAAATGTGCAAGATTCTGATAAATTGAAATGGCACAAGGAGGCCTTTTCTGCATGAAAAACGGATTGATTGTTTTTGCCGCGATTGGCCTCGGGCTTTTCACAATGTCCCAAAGTGGCTATGCAATGGGCCGAGACCCTGCGAAAGTTGCAAATATGACGAGTGAATATGCCGGGAAGCGTTGTTCAACACCGCCCAAGGGAAGTGGCATTGTTGCCGGTTTTTTCCGTGGCTGGGAACAAACTCCGTTCCAGAACCGCGGTTCCGGCCTTATGCCGGTCGAGCGGTATCATTGTTTCAAAACAATGAATGAATGTAAATCCTGGTTAAAAACAATGAATTATCTTTATAATGAAAAATCGGTTGATGCGAGCATGTGCACCAGATTTTAAAGGATGATTTTAGTGTCACCATATAACCGGTAAACAGGTAGAATACTCTTAAAACAGGTAGATATAAAAAAGCCACCGTTGCGAAATGGTGGCTTTCTAATTGGTTCTGAAATTCGATATCAGGCTTTTTCAAAAAGCTCCAACACGTAATCCCAATTAATCAGATGATCGACAAATGCCTCGAGATATTTCGGACGGGCATTACGATAATCAATGTAATAAGAGTGTTCCCAAACGTCGACGCCAAGAATAGGCGTTGCTCCATGAACCAGCGGATTTTCTCCATTTGGTGTTTTCGAGATTTCCAACTTCCCGTTTTTTACAGCAAGCCAAGCCCATCCCGAACCGAATTGGGCAGCACCGGCAGCAAGAAAGTCTGAACGGAATTTATCATAACCACCCAAATCGCTATCAATCGCTTTTTGCAATTTTGCCGGTAGTTTCTTACCACCGCCGTCTTTCTTCATCCATTTCCAGAAATGGGTATGGTTGTAGTGTTGTGCCGCATTGTTGAAGAGCCCCTGATTTTTGCCAAAGCTTGCTTTGACAATTTCCTCAAGGCTTTTACCTTCAAGGCCTGAATCCTTCAGCAATTTATTGCCATTGGTAACATAGGCTTGATGGTGCTTGTCATGGTGATATTCAAGTGTCTCGCGTGACATATAAGGCTGAAGTGCTTCATAAGCATAGGGTAGTTCAGGCAATTCGAAAGCCATTTTCAATACTCCTTAAAATATATTCTCTCCCGGAGAAGGTGCGGTTATTTATTTGGTGCGCTCATGCATTAAAAGCAAGGGAAATTGCCGCTTTCACAAGAGTTTGACCGGATAAACCGGATTTCCTGGTCCTTTACCTTACGAATAAGGAACCCGACAATCAGGATACTCCTTTTCGGCTTCGAACGGCAGCCCATAAATTGAATAACGACATTTTTCCCATATATTTGGGGGCAATGGTTACTTGCAAAAAACACCCGGCATCATATGTCAATTGTTTGATATTCAAACATAATTGTTTGTCTGTTCTTAACTTTTATGCGGCAAACATGAACAATCGCTAACAAATTGGATTGACTAATGCCCTCTACCCTTTCGCGCCGCTTTTTTTTAAAATCAATATCGATCGGTGCAACAATGGCCGGTCTTTCCGCCTGTATGCCTTCAGGATTCAAGGAGATTGAACTCGCACCCGTAAAACCAAAACCAACTGTTGATAATAATGCGCTCGTCCCTTTTGCATCAATGTATGCAGAAAGTCGCGATGGTGATTTTGTGCTCCCAGCCATTCCGTACCAACAAATTGATCCTCAATTTTTGCGTCAGATTGTCGATGATCCGACAGGCGAACAACCCGGAACAATTGTTGTAGATACGAAACGCCGTTATCTTTATCTGGTACGTCTTAACGGCAAAGCTATCCGTTACGGTGTCAGCGTCGGAAAAGAAGGTTTTGCGTGGTCCGGTCGTGGTATTATTGAATACAAACGTAAATGGCCGACATGGACGCCTCCCGCCGATATGATTGCACGCCAACCGCAGTTAAAAAAATACAGTGCCGAAAATGGCGGAATGAAACCGGGACTGAAAAATCCGCTTGGTGCGCGCGCCCTTTATATTTACCAGAATGGAAAAGACACGCTCTACCGGCTTCATGGTTCACCCGACTGGTCCTCTATAGGCAAGCGTGCGTCTTCGGGCTGTGTCCGGTTAATTAATCAGGATATTGTGGACCTTTATGAAAGGGTACCAGAAAAAGCACCCGTGCTTGTTGTATAGGCTTGATAAGATACACGCGAATTGCCAACAGATTGATTTGCAAGCCTTGTATTCTGTTTTTCGTCGACACGTCCGTTTCATCCGGTCTCATTTCGAAATTTTGTGCCCATTATGCGTGTGCACATTACGAGATGATATCACAAACCAAATCAGGGATTTTTCGGCCTCTATCATATTTTTTGTTAAATTCGCGACATCGTTCATGGATAACATGCCACCCCGATTAACTGCGTTTTGCAGAATATGCGGAAATGCGGTCAAAAAGAACTGCACTTGCTTTTGAATTGCAAACAACACACACCAATACGCGTTTTTAAAATGAAACTATCATTTCCAAACGCGTATAAGTACCATTTCCAAACGAATATAATGCGTGCAATTATTTTGCAGCGCGATTATTCCGGTTTATTTCCGTTTGCCACCAAGGAGATTGCCTAATAGGCCGCGCACATATTGTTCACCGGCCCTCGCAAGTGATCGACCAATCGAATTTGCAGCTGTTCGCGTAATCGACTTGACTGCGGTCTCAGCAACCGATTGACCGCGACCATTCTTTTTATCCTCACCGAAAATCGTATCCCAGAAACTCCCCCCTTCCTGCTGAATATTAGCTGATTGCTTTTCTTCTGTGTTTTTCTGCAACATCTCGTAAGCTGACTGACGATCAACTGTCTCGTCATATCTTCCGCTGACAGGACTTGTTTTTATGAAATTTTGCCGCTCTTCAGGGGTAATCGGGCCAATTTGGGATGAAGGGGGGCGAATGGTCGTTCTTTCAACGATGGATGGAACACCTTTGTCTTCCAAAGTGGAAACCAGCGCTTCACCCGTCCCGAGATCAGAGATCGCCTTCATCGTGTCAAAATCGGGATTGGCACGAAAAGTAGATGCTGCCGCTTTGACGGCTGCAATCTCGCGCGGCGTATAGACACGCAAGGCATGCTGGATACGGTTTCCGAGTTGCGACAGAACCGATTCCGGCACATCCAAGGGATTTTGCGAAATAAAATAAATGCCGACCCCCTTCGATCGGATCAAGCGGACAACTTGTTCAATACGTTCGATCAAAGCTTTTGGCGCATTATCGAACAGAAGATGAGCTTCATCAAAAAAGAAAACAAGGCGCGGTTTTTCAGGATCGCCAACTTCAGGTAGTTGTTCGAATAATTCCGACATCAACCACAAAAGAAAGGTCGAATAAAGTCGTGGATTGGTCATAAGTTTATCGGCAGCAAGCACACTGACAAAACCCCGTCCATCACTCGTTGTACGCATGATATCTTCAAGCTTCAGGGATGGTTCACCAAAGAAATGTTCGCCGCCCTGCTCCTCGAAGACCAATAATTGTCGTTGGATGGAACCAACAGACGATTTCGAAATATTGCCATAGCGCGTGGAAAGCTCGGCCGCTTTTTCTCCAACGTGGTTGAGCATTGCCTGCAAATCTTTCAGATCAAGCAACAACAGTCCTTCGTCATCGGCGACACGGAATGCAATATTCAACACGCCTTCTTGTGCTTGCGTCAAATCCATGAGCCGCGATAGCAGCAATGGTCCCATTTCAGACACAGTCGCTCTGATCGGGTGCCCGTCAACGCCGAAAAGGTCCCAAAAAATGACCGGCGGGGCTTTCATGTCGATTGACGAGAGCCCGACACTTTGAGCGCGCGAACGAACCTTGTCGTTCAGAATACCAGGTTTTGCTATACCGGAGAGATCGCCTTTCACGTCTGCGCAAAAGGCCGGAACGCCAGCAGCCGCAAAAGATTCGGCAATAACTTGTAGCGTTACAGTTTTTCCTGTTCCCGTGGCGCCTGTTATCAAGCCGTGACGGTTTGCATATTTTAGCCATATATATTCGGGTTTTAACGCATTATTCTGCTTCTGGCGACTGGCGCCTAAAAAAATTCCGCTCTTGTCGATCATACCCAATTAATCCCTCGGCATGTTTCTCAATTTTTTAAATGTACCAGCATTAGACAAATTCAATAAGTCTTTTATGTGAGGCAACACACATTAAAAAATTCTTCAATCTCACAAAAAGTATTCCTACTTTGTACGCAACCTATTTTCTCTGAAAAAATAGCATTATATTGATTGTAAAAATTCATTTATCAAATTTTATTATAATAAAATTCTAAATTAACAGAATAAATTATTTTTAATAACACTATATAAAATAAATAATAAATCCGATTATATTTGTTAAATATTATTTTTTGTTAAATTATAATTTTTGCTACCTATGGGACGTTTATTGAATTCAATATTCATTTTTTGTCTTTTTTGTGATCGACAATTTTTCGCGTAGTGATTATTTTTTGTTAAATGAATTCTCAATGAAATTGCAATAGGTTTGTCTTGCACCATTTAGGGCTTTGTGATTGTGTTATATTAACCTCTTAACAGATGGTGTGAAATTGATTTAGTAGGATTTTGATTTGCTTATGAGCTCGAAACAGTCCCATCCATCCGACAATGTAACATCCCGTCAGGCAGGCTGGTCTGTCATGCAACGTGCCGACGATCCGGATATCGAACGCGCCCGCTTCCAACTTAAAGAAGATATAGCCAATGGTGCAACCGGCATCTCGCTCGTTTTCGAGGGCGCTAATAGTGCTTACGGGTTCGGGTTGCCAGCCAAAGCTGAAACAATACCGACTCTTTTTGATGGTGTAAGTCTTGATGGCTTGCATATCCGTTTGGATAATCACCCTCATGGTCGCGTTATTGCGGACAGCTTTATCGATTATCTCCAGCATCGGCGCATAAATCCGACACGAACAAAACTTACTTTCAGTACCGATCCGACCGCTGTTTTAGCGACAACAGGCAAGCTCAAAATGTCTATTGAAGCTTTGAAAGCGTCTCTGCCGCAATCAATGTCGGTGTTCTTTTCTTCCGGTATTCCGGGGGTTGTGCTTGAGGCAGATGGGCGTCCCTATCATAATGCGGGCGCTACTCCGGCACAGGAAATCGGCGCTATGTTGTCGGTTGCTCTCGCCCATTTGAAAATGGTTGAAGAAGCACGTCACCATATCATCTATGCTTTGCCGCATATCGGTTTTGCTACAGCGCTTGATGAAGATCCCGTTATGGGGCTGGCAAAAATGCGGGCCATAAGGTTGCTTTGGCGGCGCCTTCAGGGCGAACGTGGTGTTTCGTCTCCATTTCCTGCGATCATTCATGTGGAGACCTCCATGCGGATGATGACAAGACAGGATGCTTTGAATAATATTTCCCGTTCTTCCATTGCGGCTTATGCTGCAATTTTAGGGGGTGCTTCTTCATTATCCGTATTGCCATATAGTTTTGTTTTCGGCCTGCCGGATCAAACGGCACGACGCATTGCTCGCAATAGCCAGCTCATCTTTATCAAGGAGCTTGCTAGCCCGCTTGCAAAGAGTATGAGCCGCCGCGATAATGATGCGGATGCTCTTGCTGAAGCTGCCTGGGTTGAATTTACCCGCCTTGAAGATGAAGGCGGCGTCATGCAAAGCCTGATCGACGGCAATCTGGCCAAGCGTATTGAAGAAGCGCGCGATCTCAGACTGGCGAGTTATCACAAAAATGAGCGCGCCATTATCGGCACATCCGAATATCTACAAACTGATGATGGAGTGACTGGCATTGTTGATACCAAACCTGTGCATTTTGAGGCAGAAGGTATCTCCCATTGTCACCCGTTGGTATCAGGACGTTGGGATCAGGACTTTCTGGAAGTACAAAAAATCGCTCCGGTCGAAATCACAAAGGATTAATATATGATCCGCAGTTTCCGTTCCGCAACTGACCGTCTTGTTGAAGTCCCCTTGAAAGAAGACGGAACGCCTGAAAATGACGTGCTGTGGATTGATCTTTCCGATCCGACTGCGGGAGAAGAAAAAGAGCTCGAAAAGTGGCTCGGCATTCCTATACCGACTCATGATGATATGACGGAGATTGAAGAATCGAGCCGCTTTTATATGGAAAATGGAGCGCAATATATGACCGCTCCATTGATTTATACCGTTGATGGAGACAAGCGCGATATTGCACCGGTCACCTTCATTCTGACGGGTTCTCGGCTCGTTACAGTGCGTTATAGTCACCCGCAAGCTGTCGAACTTTTCATTTTACGCGTTACCAAAGCAGGTAATGGCGTTATCACCCAGCAATGTACAGGCTTGACCATTTTGACAGCCGTTATGGAAGCGGCAACAGACCGGCTTGCCGATCTTCTCGAAGCGGTTTCGGCGCGCATCGAGAAGGCCTCGCGCAACATCTTCCATCGGGATGAGGGTGCCATGCCGATGTCGACTGTGGATTTTCGTAAAATTCTTAACCAGATCGGCAATCAAGGTACGTTGCTTTCAATGGTTAGAGAAAGCATTGCCGGTGTCAGCCGCCTTCTTGTTTATGTCGAAGCATATGGAAAAACCGTTACACCGAAATATATTGAAGCCGATGGCAAAACGGTAACGCCGAAAAAAGATATGAAGACCACTGTCAAGTCGCTTGAACAGGATACCCAGTCACTCGAACATTATGCCGATTTTCTTTCGGCAAAAATGACATTCCTTCTTGATACTGTCGTCGGAATGATTTCGACAGAACAAAATGCCATTATCAAATTTTTCTCGGTCGCTGCTGTCGGTTTCATGCCGCCGACGCTTGTTGCCTCTATCTATGGAATGAATTTCCAATTTATGCCGGAACTCAATGAAAAATGGGGTTATCCTTTTGCCCTTTTTCTCATGATTATTTCTGCCGTTATACCGATTTTATATTTCAGAAAAAAAGGCTGGCTTTAATTTTTAGTTGTTTCCGCGCTCTGGAAATCAACCGACGGATGTATTATATTTAATTTGTTGAAGTATTTCTTATCCTCAACAGAAGGAGTGGATTCAATGTCTATTGATTCAACAATGCGCATTTCGGTCGGTGGTATGAACAGGCAAGTGGATACACTCAATCAAGTTGCCCAAAATGTCGCCGTTGGAACGACTGTTGGTCGTGAGACATATGATGCCGGCGACGATATGGTTGATATGGATTTGGCTGAACATAATTTTAAAGCCAATTTCCGCGTTTTCCAGATTGCCGATGAAACCATGGCACAAATCATTAATATGAAACGGTGATGATTTGGCCTTTGGCCAATCATCGAAGTTTTCTATTTCAGAATAGATTATAAACCTTTTTTGAAATCGGGAAAATACTCCGAGCGTCGCTTGGAAGATGAGTAAATTTCGGGCGAAGGGTTGCTTTTCAAACCTATTTTACGGTTTAAAGCTTCAATTTTTCAAAGATAAGCGGCTTTTGGAGATAAATGGCTGGGGTACCTGGATTCGAACCAGGGAATGCCGGTACCAAAAACCGGTGCCTTACCGCTTGGCTATACCCCAAAAAGTATGCACAGCATACTTCCTGCGCGCCTTATAACGAGTTCGAAAAGAATGTGCAATATGTCTGAGAGCACGTGCAACCTTTTTTTTGCTAAAAAACTTGCAAACATTGTTTCAAGACATTGATTGCAATGCACTATCAAGGCGCCTTTGTTAATGAGGTTATTTTTACGAAACCGAATTTTTCAGGAAATGAAAGTTCTAGCTTATTAAACCCGTTCACTATCGATCTTTCCAGTCGGGTCATTGACAGCAATTCGAAAAAACAACGAAGCAGAAAACTGCCCCGGCTCCCGATTTTTACTTTGGCCTTTCCATTCTATTCCGGATGTTCTGGCAATAAATTCAAGACTATATTGCTATTTTCGGGTTTAAAAAATTTTCTTGTAAAATTAATGTCTATTCCAATTTTTTTGATTGGCATATTTTCAAATTTACTAGACAAATTATTCTATTCCGTTTTCCATAATGATTTAGTGCCATAAAGATTTAATGATTGTATTTTTTCGAATTTGTGAACTTGATTGCAACTGCGCTAGTGATTTGACGAGAGAATGTTCACACTGAAGTTTGCTGTCAAGTTTGACCGGATGTTCATAAGCCGGATATTTATAAGGCCATATGTTCACAGGAAAAGCCGATGTCGATAAGTTTTAACGAAGAGTTCTCTCCGAATTACGGGCACGCGGTGTTGCTTCAAAATAATGTCAGGCGACTGACAGCCCATAATCCGTCTCCGTTTACCTTTACCGGTACGAATAGTTATATCCTTGGAAATGAAGAACTGGCGATTATCGACCCCGGTCCCGATGATGAAGAACAATTGGCAACCTTGCTTCGTGTCATTGATGGTCGCCCTCTCAATTACATTTTTATTACCCATAGCCATAGTGATCATAGCGGAATAGCAAAACGATTGAGCAAGCTGACAGGCGGCGCAATTGTTGCAGAAGGTGGTTATCGTCCGGCATCCACTCAAGTTTCAGACCCTGCAATGACTGTTGATGCGAGTTGCGACAAAAACTTCACCCCCGATATCTTTCTTGGAGATGGTGAATCAATCAAAGGAGATGGGTGGGAACTTACGTCTATTACAACACCTGGCCACATGGCCAATCATACAGCCTATGCACTGGAAAAAACCGGTATAGTTTTTACCGGCGATCATGTTATGGCGTGGTCGACGACACTCGTTGCACCGCCTGATGGTTCAATGAAAGATTATATGGAATCACTTGATAAGCTCGCCCGACGTGAAGACAAAATTTACCTGCCCGGTCATGGAGGAGCCGTTACCAACCCGAAGACTTATGTTCGTGCCATTATTGCGCACAGGAAAATGCGTGAACGCGCAATTCTAGAACGACTGACCATTGGTGACCGCACGATTGAGCAGATTGTCAGCGCGATTTACCGCAAGCTCGACCAGCGTCTTCTCAAAGCAGCAACGCTTTCGGTACTTGCCCATTTGGAGTTTTTAGTCACGAGAGGAATTGTCAAAGTTGAAGGGAGAATAGCGCTTCAAAGCTGTTATTCTTTGTCCTGATCAACCGGCGTCGAGAGCATCTCTGTGTCCAGTGCATCCATAAATGTAAGAATGAAAGCAGCATTTACCCCGAGATCACGCGATAAATATCGGGAGGCGGAACGCATATCCACGAAAGTTGTATCTCCTTCATCGGTCAATCTGATAACGATGTCCGATGCAAACCCCAGATAAAAAGTTTTTGCTTCCGTTTCTATAAAAAGTTGTTCATCTTCGCCATCGACACCCCGTTGAGCCTTGATCAGCCACCCCTCAGTATCAAGAACATTGCGTACAGATTTCAAAATACGATCGGGAGAGCCGTCATAACGACGGCCAGAAAGTTCCGGCCATTCTTTCAATTGCAAATGAGCCTGATCGGACAAGTCAACAGCAACAGGTAAAGCATCAACCGGTCTTGTCCCTGTAATGAAACGTGGTGGTGTATCGGTATCAGTCGAAATATCGGCAAGCGGCGGCATGACAGACCACATTAACAGAAAAGCCGCAATTGGTGTCAGCGTTATGAACGAATAGACAATTCCTTTTAAGGATTTTAGCCCGCCACGATCACCATTTTTCCAAAGGTCAAAAAGACCTTTTAACGCCAAAGCCAATGCTGTCAGGGCAAACACTCCGGCCAATGCTGAAAGAATGAGGAATACATTCGTGCGGATAAATGAAAACCGGTGCAGAAGACTCGAAATGATAAGTAGCAAAAGACTTAAGCCACCAAAACGAGGCGACCATGAAGCAGCATATGATGTCAAGCGAACGTATTTTTTTCTCATTGTCCAACAACTGTTTTCTGCAATGCGTCGGTTTGTTTCAACACATTGCAATCCTCAAGGCTCGCCTGTCTATTCACCGGTTTTATTGCATCTGACAATCTTACAAATTTGAAGCCCCTTTTCTGAAGCTCCAGAATACCAGTTGCAACACCCTGCCCCGATGCGCGTTTGGGTTGGTTCATATGGGCGATAATGACATCCCCATTCTTAGCAGATGAAATACGTGCGGCAACAGTTTTTGCCGGTAGTGATGCGCCCATATCGGCATTCAAAGAAAAACCGCCTATCTCATAGCCCATGTCATGAACAAGTTTGATTGCATCTTTTGAATAACGTGCAGATGCATCACGATACCAGTTAGGCTTCGGAAAACCGGCCGCTACCAAGCTTTCTTCGCCGCCTTTGACCTCTTCACACACCGCCTTGAGATTGCCAGCCGTCTTCAAGCCGTAAATATCGGGCTGGTTATCAATAGCGGGAATATGATTTTTGCCATGATTTTCCAGTTCGAACAGTTCAGGATGCGCCTTGATGACTTCGACCGTTTGCTTGTTGCGTTGCAGCCAGCGGGCCGTAACAAATAAGGTGGCTTTAATCTGATGGGAAACAAGAGTGTCGAAAATGCGATGATCAATATCACCCATACATAAATCAAGTGTCAAAGCAACTTGCGGACTCGATGCTTCACCTTTTTCTATATGCAATGATGGTTCGCTCGTACCGGCCAGACTTATAGCCGGTACGCACAGACTTATGATACCGGCAAAAATGCACCGGTGAATATATTGCAACATCCAATACCTACTTCTGGTGTCTGATTGCCGCTTGTGCTGCGGCAAGCCTTGCTATTGGCACACGGAATGGCGAGCATGAAACGTAGTTCAATCCATTTTCTTCGCACAAGTCGATTGACGCAGGATCTCCGCCATGTTCGCCACAAATGCCGAGTTTGATATCATGCCGTTGGCTTCTTCCCCGCGTTGCTCCTATCTTGACAAGTTCGCCGACACCATCACGATCTATCGAAACAAACGGATCCTGTTCCAACAAGCCTTTTTTGATATAGGTTGAAAGGAATGGACCAGCGTCATCACGTGAAATGCCGAACGTCGTCTGTGTCAGATCATTGGTACCGAAAGAGAAAAACTCGGCCGATTTGGCAATCTCGGCAGCACAGATTGCAGCTCTCGGCAATTCTATCATGGTTCCAACCAGATATTTTATGGTTACGCCATGTTCTTTCATGACTGCTTTGGCTGTTTCATCAATGCGTTCCTTGACGTAATCGAGTTCCGCTTTGAGTGCTACCAATGGCACCATGATTTCAGGTATAACTGTTTCTTTTGTTGCTTTTGCTGCTTCTATCGCAGCTTCAAAAATCGCCCGAGCCTGCATTTCGGCAATTTCAGGATAAGTAATTGCCAGGCGACAACCGCGTAGCCCAAGCATCGGATTAAATTCGTGAAGTTCGGCGGCTCTCTCTTTGATTACCTCGGCCGGAATTGACATTGCTTTGGCGACTTCGGCAACCTCGACATCCGTTTTTGGCAAGAATTCATGAAGCGGGGGATCCAACAGTCTTATTGTCACAGGAAGACCATGCATGATTTCGAACAATTCGACAAAGTCCGAACGCTGCATAGGTAAAAGTTTTGCCAATGCTTTACGACGCCCTTGTTCGTCATTGGCTAAAATCATTTCACGCATTGAAATGATACGGTCTCCAGCAAAAAACATATGTTCGGTACGGCAAAGCCCGATACCTTCTGCCCCGAACGAGCGAGCCATTCGCGCGTCTTGCGGTGTTTCGGCATTTGCGCAAACATGCATACGCCGTTTTTCATCGGCCCAAGACATGAGTTTGGCAAAATCACCCGACATTTTCGGTTGCAACATAGCAACTTTGCCTTTGTAAATTTCGCCATTCCCGCCGTCGATTGTTATAATATCTCCTCTATGGAAGGTTTCACCACCTGCTTTCAGTGTGCCTGCGCGGTAATCGATATGGATGGTTCCTGCACCCGAAACACAAGGTTTTCCCATTCCACGGGCAACAACAGCGGCATGGCTCGTCATACCGCCACGTGTCGTCAAAACACCTTCTGCCACATGCATACCGTTAATGTCTTCCGGGCTTGTTTCCACCCTGACCAAAACGACCTTATGTCCTTCTTTGGTCGCATTTTCTGCTTCCTCGGATGAAAAAACAATTTCACCGGTAGCGGCCCCCGGAGAAGCCGGAAGACCTGTTCCCAAGACTATTTTTTTAGCTTTGGGGTCAAGTGTCGGATGGAGAAGCTGGTCAAGTGACTTCGGATCAATGCGCGCAATCGCTTCGGTGCGGTCAATCAGCCCTTCCTCTACCATATCGACAGCCATTTTGAGTGCGGCGCGCGCTGTACGTTTACCGATACGGGTTTGCAACATCCACAATTTACCCTTTTCAATGGTAAATTCCATGTCTTGCATGTCGCGATAATGTTTTTCGAGTTTATGGGCAATATCGTTGAAAGCAGCAAAGGCTTGCGGCAAAGTCTTTTCGAGCGACGGCTTGTCGGAACCAGCAGCAATACGTGCAGCTTCGGTTATATTCTGTGGTGTTCTGATACCGGCGACAACATCTTCTCCTTGTGCATTGACAAGAAATTCTCCGAAAAGTGCGTTTTCACCTGTTGACGGGTTGCGGGTAAAAGCAACACCTGTCGCCGAGTCGTCCCCCATATTGCCGAATACCATCGCCTGAACATTCACGGCTGTGCCCCAGCTTTCAGGAATATCATGAAGTTCGCGATAAGTAACAGCTCGTGGTGTCATCCAGCTCAGGAAAACGGCGCTAATTGCTCCCCAGAGCTGTTTCTCGGGGTCTTGAGGAAATGGCTCTCCCATTTCTTTTTCGACACATTCCTTATAGGAAACGATGACATCCTGCCAATCTTTGGCTGTCATCTCGGTATCGACCTCATAACCGTGACGAGCTTTGGCATCATCAATAATTTCTTCAAATAATGCGCCATCAAGTCCGAGCACAACATTTGAATACATCTGGATAAAACGGCGATAGCTATCATAAGCAAAACGTTCATCTCCCGTTTCTCTTGCAATTGCTTTGACCGTTTCATCATTGAGACCGAGGTTTAACACGGTATCCATCATACCGGGCATGGAAGCACGAGCACCAGAACGCACCGAAACCAGTAAAGGCTTGTCTTTGTCGCCGAAGCGGCGCCCTGTCAGTTTACCAACCTCTGCAAGGCACTTTTGAACAGTTTCATCGAGTTTTTCCGGATAGGTCTTATTGTTATTATAAAAATAGGTGCAGACTTCTGTGGTAATTGTAAAACCGGGAGGAACGGGCAATCCCAGATTGCTCATTTCTGCCAAATTTGCGCCTTTACCGCCCAAAAGATTGCGTTCCGATGCCGCCCCGTCAGCCTTTCCATTACCAAAGCTGTAAACCCATTTTGTCATTTTAAACAAATATCCTCCGATTGATTTGAATGTCTAATATTCAAATATGAAATTCGTGCTTCCCCACAAAGAAGAAATACAGTTTTCAACTTTCGTCCCTAGCTTAAATGACATTTAGTCTAATACCAACATCAATTTTTTTTACAATTCAACCAAATCGATTGAATAACAAAAGCTTGACTGTAGAATATTAACTGACATCACGCATTTTTTCTGCAGTTTGCAAATCAACGGATACAAGCTGCGAAACTCCCTGTTCGCCCATTGTCACGCCGAACAGACGATTCATCCGCGCCATCGTAATCGGGTTATGTGTAATGACGACAAAACGCGTTTCAGTCGATTTCGCCATTTCCTCCATCAAATTGCAATAACGTTCGACATTGTGATCGTCGAGCGGTGCGTCAACCTCGTCAAGGACACAAATCGGTGCGGGACTGGTCAGAAATACAGCAAAAATCAAAGCCATAGCCGTCAAGGCTTGTTCACCCCCGGACAATAATGTCATGGTTTGCGGTTTTTTCCCCGGAGGGCGTGCCAAAATCTCCACACCGGCATCCAGCGGGTCATCCGACTCGATCAGTTGCAGCTCGGCCGTACCACCACCAAAAAGATGGTGATAGAGACGCTGGAACTCTTCATTTACTCTGGTAAAGGCCGAAAGCAGACGTTCCCGTCCTTCGCGATTGAGATTGACAATTGCAAGCCGTAACTTTTTGATTGCCTCAACCACATCGTCGCGTTCATCGGTAATGGAATCAAATCGCGAACGCAGCTCTTTTTCTTCCTCGTCGGCACGCAGATTGACTGCTCCCAATCGTTCGCGTTCGATACGCAATCGCTCGAGTTTATGGTCAAGCGTTTCAATGTCAGGCATTTCTCCTTCCAGAGAAAACCCCGCCAGACGGAGTGTTTCATGTGGTGGGCAGTTCAAAGCTTCGCTAATTCTTGCTTCAATATCTTTGCGGCGATCAACTGCTGCATTAAGCCGCTCTTCGGCGCGCGCACGTTCTTCGCGGCTTGAAGACAATTTGGCAAAGGCTTCCGAAGTTTGTTTATCAAGTGTTGTCTGGATCGCCTCCGCCTCTGCCAAGCGATCCATGATCTCATGTCCACTCTGTTCTGTTTTAGCAATCACATCAAGCAGTTTTTGACGCTTTTCCTCTATTCCCTCCGGCGTCTCGGCCAATTGTTCCGCTTCAGCCATTGCTTCTTCGCGACGGGCTTTTAAAGACTTTATCTGATTTTTTGCGTTTTCGATGCGGTTCTGCCAGTTTTTCCGTTCCGAACCGATAATTTCAAGCCTGCGCATACGAGCACTAGCGTTCTGCTTAAAGCTTTGGAGTTTAGCCAATGCTTCCGAAACCATTTTTCGCTCGGAAGAAATTTTTTCAGAAAAAATTTTCAGTTTTTCTTCAATAGCGGTGATATCGGGCAATTTCTCTTGTTCGCCCGAAACAGCTTCCAGTTTTTTGGCGTTCTCGGCTTTCTCTTGACCAAGATTTAAAGCGTTATCTTCCAGCGCAGAAAGACGCAAACGATGTTCGGACTGTTCGCGTTCAATTCTCGTATAGACCTGTCGGGCTTCCTCACATTTGTCGCGAAAGAAGCGTAATTTCGCCCGTATTTCACGTTCATAGAGCTGTGCATCTCCAGCTTTTTTCGACAATTCAGCGAGTTTTTCTTCTGCTTTACCCAACGCTGCTTTTGCCTCATCGACAAGATGTGACAAAACTTGAAGTCGATTTTTTTGAGCCAAACGTTGTGCACTTGCTGTCGGCGCATCGGCTCGAGCTATTAATCCGTCCCAACGCCAGACGGCTCCATGGCGACTTACGAGTTTTTGTCCTATTTTTAATTCCGGCTGTAGCCGTTCGCCTTCTTCCTCGTCTACAACACCGATCTGGGCAAGTGCTTCAGTCAGTTCCTCCGGAGCTTTTACAAAATCGGCCAATGGTTTGACACCATTTGGAAGAGCGGGACGATCATATTTGCCTTTATAACCGCTCCAGAAAAGCGGGGCGTCCTCGTCGAGTGATCCTTCAAGGTCGTCCCCCAAGGCTGCCCCCAGCGCGACTTCCAAACCGTCTTCTACAGTAATTTCATCAACCACTGGCGGAAATTCTCCGCTGATCGAGCTATTGAGGAGTTGTTCGAGAGTACGTGCTTCTGTTGTGAGGGCATTTAATTGATCGCGACAATCGGAAACCGCTGGACGGGCAGCATTTTCTTCTTCCCGCGCTTTTTCAGTATCAAGTTCGCATGTCTGTAGCAGTTCTTCATTTTCTGCAAGTTGCGCTTCGGCTTCAGTCAATGCGGCCTGCGCCTCTCTGATCTTGTCTGAAGAATCAAGCTCTGCCTTCAAAATTTCAATCTGCTGTTTGACCTCGGCTATCGTTTCGTCAAGCCGCTCGCCGCGTTTTGTAAAGTCGGTGATCTGGTCAAGAATTCTTGCTTTTTTCGCCCTGGCCTCAGCCTGCACTTTGGTGAGCTCGCCTGCCTCGGCTTCACTATTATTCAATTGGCTCTGTTGCTCTTCATAGAAGACATTAAGCTCTATTTCAGTTTCCTGCTGGTTTTCCGCCTCAAGCTTCAACGTCTCTTCCTCGTCAACCAGCCTTTCCAGACTTTGTTCATTGTCTTTTGCAAGTTGTTCTTCGCGAGCAATGTCGGAGTCGAGTTGTTCAAGCCGGCGCATCAAATCCAATTGCCGTTGACGATTACGATTTTTTTCCTCATCAAGTTGTTTCAGTTCAAGGCTCAACCTCTGATGAGCGGCAGAGGCTCTGGCTGCTTCCTCTCGCAAGGGAGGAAGTTTATTTTTGCTTTCTTCCTGTGCTTTTTCGGCACGCATATGCGCCTGAGCTTTTTCTGCAACAAGCATCGTCGCACGATTGAGTATCGTCGTTGCTTCGACTTCTTGTGTTTTGTTTTCAGACCAGCGCAGATAGAAGAGTCCGGCTTCAGCCTGCCTGATTTCTGCCGAAAGAGCTTTGAAGCGATTTGCCTGCCGTGACTGGCGCTTCAAACTTTCAATCCGTGACGAAAGATCTCCTACAACATCTTCAAGCCTATCAAGATTGCCTTCTGCCGCCTTTAGGCGCAATTCCGCTTCGTGACGGCGCGAATGAAGGCCCGAAATGCCTGCGGCTTCTTCCAATAAAGCACGGCGCGCCTGCGGTTTTGCCTGTATAAGCTCACCGATACGGCCCTGACCGACCATGGAAGGAGAACGCGCACCCGTTGACTGGTCAGCAAACAATAACTGAACATCTTTCGCCCGCACTTCTTTGCCATTGATCCGGTATACTGAACCTGAATCTCTCTCGATGCGGCGAGAAACCTGTAATTCGTCTGCATCATTAAAAGCCGCAGGAGCGCTGCGATCGGAATTATCAAGAAACAGTGTGACTTCAGCAAAATTACGGGGCGGGCGTGTTGCAGAACCGGAAAAAATCACGTCATCCATACCGGAAGCACGCATATTTTTATATGAATTCTCTCCCATGACCCAGCGAAGAGATTCAACAAGGTTCGATTTTCCACATCCGTTAGGGCCGACGACACCTGTTAGCCCACGTTCTATCACGAATTCCTGGGCTTCAACAAAGGATTTAAAACCGACCAGTCGCAGTTTCGTAAACTGCATAAACCTACCTACAAATTAGAAAAAGGATGCAGCTCATCTTCTGCATCCTTTTTATGACATATTTTCTTATTTTAGAAAACTATCTATCACAGAAGACATCTCGTCCACAGACAATGCGCCTTCATATTTCTTGCCATTGATAAAAAATGTCGGTGTCGAAGTAACGCCGAATTCTTTTCCACGTTCGAAAGAGCTTTTCACTTCATCCAGAACCGACTGGTTTTTCAAACAGGCTTCCACGCCATTTTCGTCAAGTCCTGCCAAGGCTGCAATCTTTTTCAAAGGAGGCAATGCATCATCGGCGGCAGCCCATTCCATTTGCCGTTCAAAAAGAACCTGTATCATCGGAAAATAACGGTCTTCCGGAACACAGCGCGCGAGCATATAGCCGGCCTGTGCCCTTGCATCATAAGCAAATTCCCGAAATACCAAACGTGCCTTGCCGGTTTTAATGTATTTGTCACGAATAGACGGCAATGTTTCTCTATAAAAATCTCCACAATGGGAACATGTGAGCGATGCATATTCCACAATTGTTACCGGCGCATCAGCATTACCTTCTACCATTTCTTTGCCTTTGCCCGGTTCCAGCAGTTTTGCCATATCAACTGTACCGTTAGACTTGACCTCGACTGTTTTGGTTTCCGCAGGTTTATTATCCGCGCCAAAAGAAGGCAAAATAGCAAAACAGGTCGTTGCCGCCAATCCGAAAGCGGCGGCAAAACAACGGAGACGTCGACTGTTTTTCGTATTAAGCATAATATTACCTTTTCTTTTTATTTCTTTCAAACTTGAAACTCGCTATTTAGAAGGCAAGCTTTATTATTTTTATAAGTCATAGACCAATAATTGTCTTGAGCTAATTATTAATTTTTTTGTCACGAAGAGAATGTTTCTGTGAGAAAATAGATAGCCCCAAATCTTTCAGAGAATTCCGCAGAGCATCACTTTCTATCCGGCATGTAAGTTCGTCAATCCGCTTGCGATCATTGTCGTCAACCAAAAGAGGCTGCGAGCGGACGACTTCCTCTTTTTCAATCATATGTTGTTCTATTTTTATACGATTGATTGCAACAAAACCAAAAAATGCATTTATCCGCTGAAGAACCTCATTTGTTTCATGGGTTAAAATCATCGCCGCGTAAGCTTCGCAACCGACAACAAGAGTTGCCGGTTTAAATGGATCGTCGATGCTGGCGCGCCGTGCCCATATGATTTTCAAAGGCATTGTGCTATCAGCGATATCCTCGCCGACAAGAAGTGGCCAATTTGTCATAAGTTCAAGGCTAAGACCCGTTTTTTTACGTAAAATGGGATCAAGCAATTTTGAACTTGTTTCAGCAAGTGAAGAAAAATGTCGTTTTTTTGGTTTCCACCCCATTATTTGCCCTGATAATATTTAAACCAGTCAACGAATCTTGCCATGCCTTCCGTGATCGACACTGTCGGATGAAAATCCAAATCCCTTTCAGCCCTTGAAATATCGGCATAAGTCCTTTCAACGTCCGCTGGCGGCATAGGACAAAGTTCGGTAAATGCTTTTTTCCCTGTTGCCTCTTCGATAGCTGCAACAAATTCCAATAGCTGAACCGGTTGGTTATTGCCGAGATTATAGATATCGGCCACTTTTTCCGGTTCATTTATAATGTTTTGTACCACAGACGTAACACCGCGCACAATATCGTCAATAAAGGTAAAATCACGTTGCATTTTACCGTAGTTAAAAAGTTTTATCGGACGACCAGCCAGAATAGCATCAGTAAAAAGCCAGGGAGCCATATCGGGTCTTCCCCAAGGGCCATAGACGGTAAAAAACCTTAATCCGCTTGTTTTGAGCTTGTGAACATGGGCATAGGAGCGGGCAAGTAACTCACCGGCCCTTTTTGTTGCAGCATAAACCGAAACCGGATCATCCACTCTGTCTTCTTCAGAAAAGGGTATCTTTTTGTTAGCACCATATACAGATGACGAGCTCGCATAAACAACCGGTGGACAGGACTCAAACTTCAATGCTTGTTCGAAGATTCTGACTTCACCTTCGACATTTGCACTTACATATGCAGAAGGATTTTCTATGGAGTAACGCACGCCGGCCTGTGCCGCCAAATGAACAATAACATCTACATTTTTTTCATTGCCTATAGCCTGTTCGACTTGTTCTTTATTGGCTATGTCGGCTTTAACAAAACGAAACGACGCATTGTCACCGATATTCTTTAAACGTGCTTTTTTCAACTCCACGGAATAATAAGCATTCAGGTTATCGACCCCGACAACCTCGAAACCTTGCCGCAGCAATTCTTTTGTCGTTGCAAAACCAATGAAACCGGCTGCACCTGTGACAATTGCTTTCATTTTTTCACCCTAACTCGAAATTTCAAACCGGAAGGCTGAAGCCCATAAATGATACGACGGATATAATCCGATATCCGGAAAAACAGGGTTCCTATCCGTTTCCATTTCGGTAACTGCATATTACGATAGGTTTTTCTTCCCTCCACGATTGTCGAATGATCGATATGAAAAAATTTTACGATATTCTTGTTTGTCGAGAAAGCTTTGTACCCGCTCCAACCGCGTTCAAGCGCAACATCATAAGGAAGACGCATCGGCGTCAATTTATCAAGAAGCTTCTTCGCCCCCTCGCGGGTTACCATATAGGCTGCGGAGCTCCCCAACGGGCCATGCAAATATCGGCCGATAGACACATCATCGGTAATATCCATCATTTTATGAAAAATCCGGTTACGATGATTGGCAAATTTTATGACATCCCACCCTTCGACCTCAGAGAGCTTGCCGATAATTTTGTTAAAGTCCTGATTAAATCCAACATCGTCTTCTGTGATAACGGCATAAGGAGACTGGCCATTTGCAATAACCGACAGTGCTTTAAGATGACTTAAATAGCACCCGGCTTCTCCAGGTAGAATATGCTTCCCGTGGCAACGGTGGAACCCTTTAACATCAATTTCAGGCGAATTTTGAAAATCGATCGTGCTGCCGTCAACCGCGCTTATGCGATGATAATCAAGTCCCGCCGTTTCGGCTGATTGCGCGGCTTTGCTGAAGCGTTCTTTCGAACGATCAAGATTGATAATATAAACGGGAATATTCACGGTGCCCTCGACAATGAATTTACGAAAACGGGTTCAAACGGACACAGCGCCATTCTCGACCTTAGCTCTAAAAAACGGTTGCCAAATTAAACATTTACAGTGCCGATGTAAACCATTTTGATTGCCTGACATAGGTTCAAAAATATTTTGGAGGCATTCTAATAATCATAGAGCCGATATCAAAAACCTCGTTTTATTACGAATTATCTATTTCAAACGATAAGCTCGCCAACCGAACACATTTACGAGATAGGGATTGCTTATCGTTTTATCGTGGTTTTAAGAAACTTTTTCGGGCGTTTTAACAGTTTATCAGTCACCGAAGGGTCCTAGCCTCATACTCCTTAACAATCTAAAAGGTTGCTCTGGAATATCCACCTAACACTCCTGCGACCATCGTTCCATCTGTCGGGTAATTATGAATTTCTAAGGATATATTTTTTACAAGATTCCCGCTAACGTCAAAGTCGATATGTTTGATTGTTTTATTGGGCTGTTTCGTCAGACATCTGCCACAACCTGATGTCACCAAAACGCTTTATTTTTCTCACATAGGAAGGCTCAAAACGGAGATAGCGGCATTAGCCGCTACCTTTTCTTTTGATTTTTTAGATAAATTATGGTTGGAGAAATTCATGACAGATTTTTCCGACAAGCTACTTTTCTGGTATGATCACTATCATAGAACATTACCATGGCGAATTGCTCCGGCTGATATTTTGAAGGGTGAAAAACCTGATCCTTATCGGGTTTGGCTCTCGGAAGTGATGTTGCAACAAACCACCGTCGAAGCTGTAAAACCGTATTTCAAGAAGTTTGTCACCAAATGGCCTGATGTTTTTAGTCTTGCGAAAGCCGATCTCGAAGATGTGCTGAAAGCATGGGCCGGCCTTGGTTACTATTCGCGCGCAAGAAACCTTAAACAATGTGCTAACCAGGTTGCAAGCGACTATGATGGCGTATTCCCGTGTTCGCTCGAAAAGTTGAAAAAACTTCCCGGAATTGGCGATTATACAGCGGCAGCTATTCTTTCTATCGCCTATAATCAGCCGGCTGCCGTCGTTGACGGCAATGTAGAACGGATTGTTGCCCGCCTGTTCGCCATTGAGGAGCCATTGCCGCAGGCAAAAGCAATTATAAAAAACAAGACGCAAGATCTGACACCATCTACACGTTGTGGAGATTTTGCACAGAGCATGATGGATTTAGGTGCATCAATCTGTACTCCGCGTGAACCAAAATGCATGATTTGCCCTGTCGAAAGCCTTTGCAAAGCGAAGAAAATAGCAAGGCCCGAAGCATTTCCTGTCAAACCGCCAAAGATAAAGAGGCCACAACGTCACGGCGTTGCTTTTGTAGCATTAAGCAAAAATGATGAAATCTATCTGGAAAAACGGCATAGTTCAGGACTGCTTGGAGGAATGACACAAATCCCCAATCAGTTCGGCGATCAACAAACTTATTCTGTTGCTGACGCCCCGTTTAGCGAAAAATGGTTATTCAAAGGACAAGCTCATCATATTTTTACCCATTTTTCTCTCACGCTTGATGTTTATTTGGCAGAAAATGTCGAAAAAACACGAGCCGGAAACGGTTGGTGGTGCCGGTTAGATCAGCTCGGCAATGAAGCATTGCCAACAGTCATGAAAAAAGCAATTGCTGTTGCCTTTCCGGAAATTTTTAAATCGGAAAAAAGAAAAAATCGAACACCACAAAAACACGCGCTGCAATTTTCAAAATAATTCAAAAATAAGCGCAAAAATAAAAAGGCGGCGCAATTCATGCGCACGCCTTTTTTTGTAAGACCGGAGACTGGAGGTTATCCGGCCGTTCGAATTCTAAACGCCGTGCTTGGCCATTTGTTCCCGAATAATCAAACGTAGTTCGTCAATCAAAACGAGCTGACCATTTTTTTCAAAATACCAGAACGTCCATCCATTGCAGCTTGCGCTGTTTTGCACCTTTCGTCCCATCATATGTATTGAACCGGCTTCTCCATCAACCACCACAGTTCCATCTGCACGGACAATGGCAGTATGCTCACGTTTTTTGTCATAAAGAACGCTGCCCGGCTTCAATAATCCTGCTTCAAGAAGGCTTACAAAGGCGACACGCGGTTCCGACCGTTTTCCCGAGATCATTGCGAGTTCTGGCTTTGCCAACGGTTCAACCGCAGCAATTCTTTCCAAAGCCGCATCAATATAGGATTGTTCACGCTCGATACCCACAAAATCGCGGCCAAGGCGTCTTGCAACCGCGCCGGTTGTGCCCGACCCGAAAAACGGATCCAGAATAACATCGCCCGGTTTTGTCGACGACATGATGATACGGGAAAGCAAAGCTTCCGGTTTCTGTGTAGGATGAATTTTGTGGCCGTTTTCGTCCTTCAGGCGTTCAGCACCGGTGCAGATCGGGAAGAGCCAATCAGAACGCATCTGAACGTCATCATTGGCTGCTTTCATTGCTTCATAATTGAAGGTGTATTTTTTTGCATTCTGGTCGCGTGATGCCCAGATCAATGTTTCATGCGCATTCTGAAACCGGCGTCCTTTGAAATTCGGCATCGGGTTGGTCTTACGCCATATAATATCGTTGAGCATCCAGAAACCGAGATCTTGCAAGGCGGTACCAACGCGAAAAATATTATGATAGGAGCCAATCACCCAGATTGTGCCATTCGGCTTCAATACTCTGCGGCAGGCAAGAAGCCACGCACGGGTGAAAGCATCATAGGCTGCAAAGCTTTCAAATTGATCCCAATCGTCATCCACCGCATCAACCAATGATTGATCCGGTCGATGAAGTGTGTTTGCAAGTTGTAAATTATAGGGAGGATCTGCAAAAATTACGTCAATTGATTGACTGGGCAATTTATTGAGCGCTGCGACGCAGTCACCCTTTAAAATCTGGTTACGCCATACTTCTTCAGGAGAAGACTGAACGAGATCTTTTACAAGACGGACAACACTCATAGGATACTCGACTACAAATACTCAAAACACATAACTTCCGTGACCAAACGAATCACGGCTTCAACAAGCATAAATTGGCGAAATAGGGTAAATATCGGGTTAAAGACCGCAGGTTTTAAAAGCGGTTATTGTCACAATATAAAATTTTAAAAAGAGCTGACCGGAATTCGAACCACACATCCTGAAAACAAATGGTAAAATCAAAACTTTCATCAGTCGAATTACCAAAATCAAAATTTTCCAAAGCTGATATGCTGAGAAAATAAAATAGAAATCGACACTGAATTTTCAGCTATTGCCAATGACCGACCGAAACGTCTAAAAGATCGGAACTTATTATGACACATTACGGGATAAAAGCTGATGCCGCAGATAGATCTTGTTATTTTTGATTGTGATGGAGTCCTTGTTGATTCGGAATATCTGGCGGCCCAGATTGAATCTGAATTACTGGCAATAGAAGGTTATGAAATAACACCCGAAGAAATATCGGAACGTTATGCAGGGCTTATTTTCCTTGATATTCTTAAAGAAATTGAAAAACATTCGGATGTTCCCCTGTCCGTCAGCCTGATTGAAAAAGTGCCTGAACTTTTCAAAAAGCGTATGAAAGACGAGTTGCTTGGAATTGACGGTGCGCGCGAGGCCGTCGAAGCTGTTGCCAAACTCTATCCTTATTGTATCTGTTCCAATTCGAAGAGCCAAGACATAAAACATATGCTGACGATTGTTGGCCTATATGATCTCTTTGAAAACAAGATTTTTTCTGCACCAGAAGTTGGAACGAAAAAAGTAAAGCCGGCTCCCGATGTCTATCTTTATGCGGCAAAAAAAATGCACGCAAAGCCTGAAAATACAATTGTTATCGAAGATTCGGTTCATGGCGTTCGCGGTGCCGTAAAAGCCGGAATGCGTGTTGTCGGCTTTACTGGCGGCTCCCACGCTTATCACGGCCTTGCCGATGTTTTAACCGAAGCGGGAGCTGAAACAGTCATTGCACATCACGTTGATCTACCGGCCGTACTCAAAGCTTTGTCCGAGTGGAAAGATATATGAGCCACTGCGTTTGACGGTCACAATGGCTAAGCGAGAATAGTTCTTTTAGGATTATTCGATGTTGGCATTTTGAACGTGCCAAGTTTACGATGTCTGAAAGTGCTGTTTCATTTAGCCGGAAATCTTTCGGTGCTTAACAGATTATCTCTTCAAAAGATGGTTAAGTCGCGAAAATACTCATAAAAACACCGGAAGTGCTATAGTCTTCCGGCGTTTTGTAACTTCAGGTGCTTTGTAACTTAGGGCGTTTTATAAGGGGCAAGGAAGTTCCGTTTTGCCGGAAGCTCCCCCGCATTTCTTGCAAGCAATTATTTTTTCTGATCTCTGTCATATCCGACAAAAACCCGGATATTTTTCGCTGTCGGTTTTGGAAATGAAATTTGATCGTCCGAAAAGATGAATTGTGTTGCATCAACCCCGTTACTGATTTCAACAGGATAATTACGCAATTTCGAATAGATCACTGAATCGCCTTGCATAACTGTGACCCGTATCGGGAGTGACACTGTACCTTTTTTAAACATCGGACCGGGAACCACCCGCCCCGAGGCTGCAACCTTCATGGATAAAGTTGTGTCCGTGGTGTCGCAGGTTCTGGTCACGTCTCTTATCGCCGCCTGATACATGACTTTATTGGCGTCACCCTCGCCGCCACGTTCATAAACATCATAAAACGCCGTATTGTCGCGCATGAGAACGATGGGACAATAGGCACGCAATTGTGCTTCGGTAATCTTTGGCTCGGGCGGCACATTGTCAATTTTCTTATGGATAAAGCATCCCGAAAGAAGTGACGAAGCAGCAATCATAAGGCCAAAGCCGAATGAAAAACGATAAATCGAATTTTTATCCATGAAGTGGACTTTCCTCAACTAGTAAACCTGGTCTATATCAGCGTTTGAAAAGAGTGATTTGTTGTTGTCTCGCTTTTTATATATTTTGGCAAGTCCGGCTAAAATAGAAGACCTTTTCAATCCCGTAAAGGTTGTAAAATAGTGCGATAGCAAACAATTTACGTTTGTTTATAAGCCGAGGAGTATGTGAATGAAATATATCAGCACGAGAGCCAATGCGCCGGTACTCGGCTTTTCCGATACAGTTATGACCGGTCTCGCGCGTGACGGCGGGCTTTATTTACCTGAAACTTATCCGCATTTTTCACCCTCTTCGTTAAAAGCTTTGCGGGGGAAATCCTATGCAACAATTGCCAAGACCCTTCTTTGGCCGTTTGTAGAGGGAGATATCGAGCGCGTCGATTTCGATTCCATGGTTGACGAAGCCTATCAGACATTCCGTCATCCTGCAGTTTGCCCTCTTGTCCAGACCAATACAAATGAATTCATACTTGAACTCTTTCATGGTCGCACCTTGGCATTCAAAGATGTTGCGATGCAATTGCTTGGCCGATTGATGGATCATATATTAAACCGGAAGAACAAGCGGGCAACCATTATCGGTGCAACATCAGGTGATACCGGCGGAGCTGCAATTGAAGCCTTTGCCGGACGTGAGCGCTGCGATATTTTTATACTTTTTCCAAAAGGTCACGTATCGCCGGTGCAACAACGCCAGATGACAACCAATAAAAATGCCAATGTCCATGCACTGGCTATTGAAGGAAACTTCGATGATTGTCAGGCATTGGTAAAGGCGATGTTTAACGACCACGCTTTCCGCGATAAAACGGCTCTTTCCGGCGTCAATTCGATCAATTGGGCGCGTATCATGGCGCAAATAGTCTATTACTTTACTTCGGCAATTTCGCTTGGTGCTCCTGACAGAGCGATTTCGTTTACTGTTCCTACCGGTAATTTTGGCGATATTTTTGCAGCCTTTGTTGCTTCCCGTATGGGGCTTCCCATTGCCCATCTCGTCATTGCAACAAACGACAATGATATTCTGGTGCGTACACTTGCAACGGGGGTCTACAAAATCCACTCGTTGAAACATACCACCTCTCCATCGATGGATATTCAGGTTTCCTCCAATTTCGAACGGTTGTTATTTGAAGCTTCGGGGCGCGATGCTGTATTAATCCGCAATGCGATGGAAAGTTTGAAACAGTCCGGCGAATTCCGGATTGAGCAAAACGCACTTGAAAAAATACGCACCCTCTTTTCGGCCGGTCGCTCCACTGAAACAGAAACCGCCCATATGATCGACCGACTTTACAAGGAAAGCCATTATCTAGCCGATCCGCATACAGCCATAGCTATCAAAGTTGCGCGTGAACATTTGGAAGAAACCATTCCTATGGTGGTTCTTTCAACCGCTCATCCGGCAAAATTTCCCGATGCAGTGAAGGCATCGTGCGGCATAACGCCGAAACTTCCTCATTGGCTCGACGGACTTATGGAAAGACCCGAGCATTATGAAACACTCAAGAATGATGAAAAAATATTGAAAGATTACATTGGCAGCAAGTCACGCGCCTGCCATTAACCCTGTTCATTTTTTCTAAAAGACAGAAAACGCATAATGTGGTTTTTTATTAAAGTTTTGAATGAAGGAGTTTCGCACGTATGTGTGTAGAAATCAGCCGACTTGGCAATGGTTTGACAATCGTCACGCATACCATGCCCCAGATTGAGAGTGTTGCACTCGGCATCTGGGTAAAATCCGGCTCTCGTAACGAAACATATGACGAGCATGGCGTTGCCCATATGCTCGAACATATGGCTTTCAAAGGCACTGCAAATCGCTCTGCCTATGAAATTGCTGCCGAGATCGAGGATGTAGGCGGAGAAATCAATGCGGCAACAAGCGTTGAAACCACAGCATATTATGCACGTGTCCTGAAAAATGACGTTCCCCTTGCTGTTGATATTCTTGCCGACATTATCACTTCACCGAAATTCGACGAAGGTGAGCTCGAACGCGAAAAACAGGTTGTTTTGCAAGAAATCGGTGCTGCAAATGACATGCCCGAAGATATTGTGTTCGACCATTTTACGGAAACAGCATTCCGCCATCAAACAATAGGCAGACCTATTCTCGGCACGGCCCAATCCGTTCGTGCATTGACCTCCGATAATTTGCGGAATTTTATGAACGAGCATTATAGCGCCGACCGAATGATTTTTGTGGCAACAGGCGCTGTTGACCATCAGGCATTTGTCAAAGAAGTTGAAAAACGGCTTGGCAGTTATCGCGCCCATTCACCGGCACCCCTTGCCGATCTTGCCAATTATGTTGGCGGCGATTTCCGCGAATATCGCAATCTCAAAGATGCGCAGGTGCTTTTGGGATTTGAAGGGCGTGCCTATCATATTCGTGATTATTACGCCTCCCAAATTCTATCCATCATTCTCGGCGGCGGAATGTCTTCACGCTTATTTCAGGAAGTGCGTGAAAAACGAGGCCTTTGTTATTCGATTTACGCATTTCATTGGGGATTTTCGGATATCGGGCTATTCGGCGTTCATGCTGCTTCAAGTGAAGACGGCCTTAGCGACCTTATCCCCGTTATTCTTGACCAGCTTTATAAGGTCAGTGAAAAGATAGACCAGAAAGAACTTGATCGTGCACGCGAACAATATCGTGCCGGTCTTATTATGTCGCAAGAAAGTCCGTCAAGCCGGGCTGAGACTATTGCAAGGCAAATGTTGCTTTATGGTCGTCCTATTCCTGCATCTGAGACATTGGAGCGTCTGTCACTTTTGACTGTTGACAGATTGACCGATTTGGCTGAACGCTTGTTTATTGATTCAAAACCGACATTGGCAGCAGTGGGAGCAATCGGGCCAATTATGAGTTATGGTGATCTTGTCGCGGCTCTATCTTCGGGAGCCGGACGGCGTCCTTATTAAGGTAGAGCCAGAAAGGCAATGGCATGTTCAAAATGCCCTTCCGGCGACAGCCGCATAGACAACAGGAAAAAATCCGCCTCCCGAATTTGAAGGCAGAACATATCTATCTGCGTTTTCCTATGCTCGATGATTATCAGGAATGGGCAACTTTGAGAACCGAAAGCCGTGCGTTTCTGGAACCATGGGAGCCACTTTGGCCGGCTGACGCTCATACGCTTATCCGTTATAAATCGCATCTCGACCGTTATATTGAAGGTCGCAAAAATGGCCAATTTTTTGTGTTTTTCGTATTTTTAAACGAAACAAACCATCTTATCGGCGGAATAAGCCTCGGAAACATTCGACGTGGGGTCGTGCAATCAGGCGAAATCGGTTACTGGTGCGGAGAGAAATATTCAGGCCACGGTTTTATGCATGAAAGTTTGGAACTGATGATTGATTTTTCTTTTCAACAGCTCAAATTACATCGTTTGCAAGCTGCCTCTGTTCCGACAAATACACGTTCCATAGCTTTATTGGAGAAGTGTGGTTTTGTCAGAGAGGGGCTGATGCGCGCTTATGTTAAAATTCATGGTGAATGGCGGGATCATTACCTCTATTCTTTGCTGGAAACCGAAAGACCGATAAAGTCAATTTGAAAGTGAGGCGTTGTGAAGACTATAGGCAAGACCGTATCTATTTTTATATTCTGGACACTGGGGATGATCGCCCTGTTGTGCCAGTCGGCATTGTCTGTTGAACCCGTCAAAATCTCTTCGCAAGATACGGCCCTTGATTTATCCCGCGCTGTCGAAATCCACCACATCAAGGGAAACACTTTTCAAACATCAACGGCCGCCGGACCTGATGGTATTGTTCGGCGTATCGAAATGCAGGGTAATGGCGACCACGCAGAAAGTGACTGGGCGGTTTTTGCTATAGCCAATCCCACCGACGACCAGATTGACCGCCTGATTGTTACACCGCATTATCGGATGGCAGGGTCCGGCCTGTTATGGCCCGATCTTGGTTCGGTGCGCATACAATCGATCACTCCGTCCGAAGGTTTTGCACTTGATAGGCAGTCCAGTCCCGATTCGGATGTTTTCCGGATTACCATCAATCCGGGAGCAGTTGTCACACTTGTTGCCGAACTCGGTTCATCAAAACTTCCACAAGTCTATCTGTGGGAACCGGAAGCTTATAAGGATACAATCAATTCTTATACTCTCTACCATGGTATATTGCTCGGCATCTCCGGACTTCTTGCCCTCCTCTTGAGTGTTCTTTTTGTGGTACGGGGAACTGGCCTTTTTCCGGCAACAGCAGCAGTTGCCTGGGCGGTGCTTGCCTATATCGGCATCGATTTCAATTTTCTGAACAAATTATTCGTTATCTCGGCGCAAACCGAACCGATCTGGCGAGCTGCCACAGAAGTGGCACTGGCCGCGTCTCTCTTTATCTTCCTCTTTACCTATCTCCACCTAAACCGCTGGCACTACCATTTCAGCTATGGAGCGGCGGCCTGGATAATCGCTTTATGCGCACTCGGAGCTTTCGCGATCTATGACCCGACAAGAGCAGCCGGCATTGCCCGGCTTTCCTTCGGACTGACCGCCCTACTCGGTATTGTTCTCATTGGCTATCTTTCTATCCGCGGCTATGACCGTGCGATTATGTTGATACCGACATGGCTTCTCATTATCTTTTGGCTTTGCGGAGCTTATGTGTGTGTAACCGGCAAACTTGATAATGATATTGTCCAACCCGCTCTTGCCGGCGGACTGGTCCTCATCGTTCTTCTTATTGCCTTTACGGTTATGCAACACGCTTTTTCAGGTGGCGCGTTCCATCAAGGCATATTTTCCGATCTCGAAAGGCAGGCTCTTGCCGTTATGGGAGCGGGCGACATTGTCTGGGATTGGGATGTGCGACGTGACCGTGTGGTTATCAATCCCGATCTATCCATTTATCTCGGTTCCACTGCGGGTGAATTGAATGGAACAATCCGCAACTGGGTTGAAGCTTTGCACAGCGACGATCGCGATCGCTTTCGTGCCATACTCGATATGATTCTCGATACCCGCAAGGGCCGGATTGACCAAACATTGCGTTTACGTTCCGGCGACGGACACTATTATTGGTTTGCATTAAGAGCCCGACCTGTCATCGGTTCAGACGGTGAAATTGTGCGGGTGGTGGGAACACTTGTCAATGTTACCGATCACAAGAAAGCGGAAGAAAGATTATTGCAAGACTCTGTCCATGATAATTTGACTGGCTTGCCAAATCAGCAACTTTTCCTTGATCACCTGCAAACTTTTGTCAATCTTGCTGTTGCAGGTCGGCCGATCAGACCGACCGTATTCGTTATCGATTTTGATGGCTTTCGTAATATAAATTATCAATTCGGCATGTCGGTCGGTGACACATTCCTGCTGACAATTGCACGCCGTCTGGGGCGCCTAATTACACCTGAAGATACACTTTCGCGCCTCTCGACAGATCGCTTTGCAATCGTCCTCACAAGCCAGACCGATCCTGCCAAAATTGCGGCATTCGCCGACCAATTGCAAAGAACAGTTGCTGCCCCCATTATTTTTTCGGAACGCGAAGTCAAATTGTCCGCATCTATCGGCCTCATCACATGGACCGAAGGCAATTCAAATGCCGAAGATATGTTGAGTGACGCAGAACTCGCAATGATTCACGCCAAAAAAGCCGGTGGCAATAAAATAGAACCTTTCCGTCCCAATTTCCGCACTCTGGGGCTTGAGCGTAACAGCATGAGCAATGATATTCGCTATGCGCTTCAACGCAACGAAATCAAAGTGCTTTACCATCCGGTTCTTGACCTTAATGACGGACAAATCGTCGGTTTTGAAGCTCTGATGGAATGGCACCACCCCCGCCATGGAAATTTGTCGGCCGTCGATTTCATTCACACGGCAGAAAGTGAACATGTTGTCATGGCGCTTGCGAAATTTGCTATGTCAACTGTCGTTGAAGACCTCGCTCATATTCAGGACCGTTTTCCCAAACAATCATTCTTTGTTTCAGTCAATATTCCGAGCGCAGAGATGGTCCATCAAGAATTGATCAATGAATTGAAGGCCATTTTGATGCGCAACCCGGTCAATAAGGGACGCTTGATGATGGAAATGTCGGAATCTATTCTGATAGAAAATCCCGAGCAATCATCCAATCTTCTTGAAAAGATCAAAGCTCTCGGCATCGGACTTGCACTCGACAATTTCGGCACCGGCTATTCTTCTCTCGCTTTTCTCCTACGTTACCCCTTCGATATGATAAAACTCGACCGTTCACTTCTTGAAGTCGATAGTTCGAAGAAACGTCTGGTGTTGAAATCCATCATTACAATGGCCCATGATCTCGAGCTGAAAGTGATCGCCGAGGGGGTCGAAAAGGAAAACGAAGCCGTTATGTTGCGTGAAGAAGGCTGTGAATTTGTTCAAAGCAATGTATTTACGGAGCCTGTAGGCGTTGAAGAGCTCATCACTCTCGTCACAAAACATCCAAAAGCCTCGGTATAAAGCTTTAATGACCGAATCCACATATTCATCATTATGCGGACAGTCTACCACAATCAAAGGGATTAAAAGCAAATCAAGTCAAAAGGTTAGAGTGAAGTTATCGGGAGAGTATGATCGGCACAAAACTATTGAAAAGCCTATAGAGTGCCTCTCCGATTTCCTTAAAAATTAAATGTTTTTTCAAAATCTTCTAGAAGCTCGCGCAAACGGGCTTTTTCGCAATACAAAGATTTTCGTTGCTGTGACCCGTCTTTTTCAAGCGTGTCCTGCCTGTCCGACAAGAAATGTCGGGTCGATACCCATATTCTGTAGACTTTTTTCATATTGATGGTCGAAATCCTGAGCAAACAGGAAATCGGCATCAACCGGACTCGTCAGCCAGCCATTGGCAGCGATTTCCGCTTCGAGTTGACCACCTGCCCAGCCGGCATATCCGAGGGCAATAATTGCGCGTTCCGGCCCTTTGCCCATACTCATTGCCTTCAAGACATCCGTTGTCGATGTCAGGCAGATATCACGGGTGACAGGAATAGTTGTCCGGCACGCATAATCGTCTGTATGAAGGACAAACCCGCGCGACCGATCGACAGGTCCGCCATTTCTTACCGGAAAAAGTTTTATCGGTTCCGGCAGATGGATAGCCTGAGCAGCATTAATAATACCAAGCTGTAAAAGGAGATCAGGAAATTTGAGGTCCTGACGCCGATTTAACATAATCCCCATCGCGCCCTCGTCAGAGTGCGCACAAATGTAAATAACCGCATGGGCAAAACGTTCATCTCCCATACCCGGCATTGCAATAAGCAGATGGCCATTCAAAAAGCCGTCGCGTTTTTTCATTGTGCTAATTTTATCCATAATTTAAAAGTAATCGTACATTGACGAGTTGCAAGAAAAAAGTGAAGTTTTTTGACAAAACCCTTCTACAAATTATTCGTTGGTGACGAGGATGGAGAATTGCGTTTTCTTTTAAAGCTGGTTTCCTTTTTCGTTTTCACCTTGTTTGTATCTTTACCGACATTTGCACAAACAAATTCACGTGCTGAATTGTTAGCCACCCCCTGGCATGAAATTGATGGCGGGCGTGTGCGTGTTGCACTGAACAATGGTATAGAAGGCAAGCGTTTTGAAGGCATAATAGAAGTCGATCTCAAACCGGGTTGGAAAACATATTGGCAAAATCCGGGGAGTTCGGGCATGGCACCATCATTCGACTTTCAACCATCGCTCAATTACCAGATTTTATTTCCGGTTCCTCATCTGTTCATAGACGGTAATGATTGGTCTATCGGTTATAAAGGCGGTGTAATGCTGCCTTTTTATGTCGAAAAAGACACGAAGAATGCAGCATTCAAAGGACAGTTCACGCTGGGCTTATGCAAAGAAATCTGTATTCCGGTCAATATTCCATTCGACTTTTCAGATATAAGTGACAAAACGCCGCTTCCAAATTCACTTCTCGCTTGGGCGACAGATAAATTACCAAAAAGCAAGCCTCAAAACCTTGAAATTTCTGCGCGCGAAGATGGACAGTCAATAACCATAGCTTTGGAACATATCGATGGCGAGACGATAAAAGCAATTTTTCTGGATGGAAAAACTGACGAAATCGGGCCTGCCGAAATTGTTAAAAAAAGTGCTCATCAAATAATATTTTCCGCGCGTATCATTTCAAAAAATAGCAATGCCCCACTAAATATCACCTATATCGTTGATGGAGCACCTATAGCCTTTACCGGTACATTGGTTGTTGATAAAAAAAATTGAACAGCGTTTAGCGGTTTTCATCAACCCCCTTACGGGCAAGTTCGTCACAACGTTCATTTTCGGGGTGGCCTGCATGGCCTTTGACCCAATGCCAGCTCACTTTATGGCGCAAACGCGCCTCATCCAATTGCTGCCAAAGCTCGGCATTCTTGACCGGTTTTTTTGCGGATGTTTTCCAGTTATTCGCCTTCCAGCTATCTATCCAGCTTGAAATGCCATTCCGCACATAGACAGAATCGGTATAAAGATCGACTTCACAAGGCTCTTTCAATGCATTGAGTGCCTTTATTGCAGCCGTCAATTCCATACGATTGTTCGTGGTATCGGCTTCGCCGCCGTAAAGTTCTTTTGTGACCCCGTTCCAACGCAAGAGCACTCCCCAACCGCCCGGGCCAGGATTGCCAGAACAAGCACCATCAGTGAATATTTCAATCTGTTTCAAAGGAAGATCCGCGATTTAGAGCCCGATTTCAGATGGTTTAATGACGTCTCTGAAAAAATTCAATTTCCGCCAATATTCGAGCGGATCCTTTTTCACAACCAGACTATTTGCCGGTGTGTTGAACCAGTCATAAAGGCGGGTGAGGAAAAATCTGACCGCTGCTCCACGGGCGAGAACAAGTATATTGTCAATCTCGTTTTGCTGAAGCGGACGAACAGCACAATAGGCTTTGAGCATCGCCTCGCTTTTGGTGACATTATATGAATAATCACGTTCGAAGCACCAGGCGTTAAGGGCGATGACAAGATCATAGGCAAGCATATCTGTACATGCAAAATAGAAATCTATAATGCCGGACATATGATCGTTCAGAAAGAACACATTGTCATTGAAGAGGTCAGCATGGATAACGCCTTGAGGTAGGTCATGAGGCCATTTGCTTTCGAGATAATCGAGTTCCTTGTCAATTTCCTTGACGAGGCCGGATGCCAATTCTTCTGCCCGTTCGCGGCTCAAATTCCATAATGGGCGCCAGGCTTCGATAGAAAGGCCGTTTTTTCGCTTAAGTGGAAAATCAAGCCCTGCCAGATGCATTTTTGCCATGCCTTTTCCGACTTCGCGGCAATGCTCGACATTCGGTTTTCTGAGCCAGACCCCTTCAAGAAAAGTAACAATAGTGGCGGGTCTTCCCACGAGTTCGCCGATCATTTTTCCGTCTTTACGTTTGACGGGTTTCGGGCAGGAAATTCCTTTACCTGCAAGATGATTCATCAATTCGAGGTAGAATGGCAATTCCTCTTTCTTGACACGCTTTTCAAAGAGCGTGAGGATAAAACGTCCAGCTTCTGTATGGAGCATAAAATTCGAATTTTCGACGCCTTCGGCAATACCTCTATAGGATTGCAGCGCACCAATCGAATAATCATTTAAAAATTCTGTTAATTCGTCTTCATTGATATCGGTATAAACAGCCATTATTCGCCCCTTGCGAGCAAGTTCATGCTTTCGTCACTTGTCTTTATCGGGAATTCCTTTGCCATTGACAAATTCCATATCTTCCGGAGTCAACACGACTTCCCGCAATTCCCTGTTGACCAAAAAGGTTTCATTTTCAACCGCAGTCTCTGCAATTTCTATAGTGACATCATAACGTTTTCTGAATGCAGCAATGATTTCATCAACAATTATTTCCGGTGCCGATGCACCGGCAGAAAGACTTACAGTATGGACATTATCCAAATGATCAAAATCTATTTCGGCTGCGCGTTGCACGAGCAAGGAACGTTTGGCTCCGAAGCGTTCGGCAACCTCTACCAGACGGCGGGAATTTGACGAATTCGGCGCGCCGACAATCAGAAACAGGTCACTGCCGGGAGCGGCTCTCCTCACAGCCTCCTGACGATTGGTCGTCGCATAGCAAATCGATTCAGCTGCCGGTGGTTCGATATCGGGAAACCGCCGTTTCAGTACAGCGATAATTTCAGCCGTATCTTCCACCGACAAGGTTGTTTGGCTGACAAATCCGAGTTTTTGACCGGGTAATGGCTGATAATTTTCGGCATCCTCAACATTTTCAATCAAAGTTACAGTTCCCGGGTCAACCTGTCCCATAGTTCCGATAACTTCGGGATGACCGGAATGGCCAATCAGAATGACATGACGCCCGTTACGCTGATGACGCATAGCCTGTTTATGCACTTTTGAAACCAGCGGGCAGGTTGCATCAAGATAAAAAAGATTTTGCAGTCGTGCCGTTTCAGGTACCGATTTCGGTACACCATGGGCTGAAAAAATAACCGGTTGGTTATGATGTTCGGCTGGTATTTCATCGAGCTCTTCGACAAAAATTGCGCCTCGCGCCTGCAAGCCTTCTACGACATAGCGATTATGCACGATTTCGTGGCGCACATAGACCGGCGCTCCATATTTTTTCAAAGCGAGAATGACTATCTGTATTGCTCTGTCGACACCGGCACAAAAGCCGCGCGGTCCGCAGAGGCGAATTGTTAATGGTGGTTTCGATATCATAATCTGTCCTTGAGAAGCGCCCTTTACCTAAGGCATAAAACTTTCAGGCACTCACATGCGCCATTGTGGCTGCATATACAAGAAGAACGAATAGGAAAAGTGCTATAGCCAAACCTTTTGCCCGATGGCGCTGCGCTTTTTTCTGAATTTCTGTAAGTGCAATCTGGTCAAGATGCTTTTGCTCGTCCATTGTCACGCTCCCAAATAGCTTATGAGGCGAGTAGCCAGCGATTCTACGAGTAATATAGCAAAGAGAGCAGCGAGATAGATTAGCGAAAAGAAAAACAATTTCTTTGCCTTTACCACTGTTTGCTCACGTTGTTTGGTTTTCCAGAGTTCATAAGAATAATAGATAAAAACAACACCTAAAATCGTGGACAAAATTCCATAAGTGATGCCCGCAAAACCTATGAAATAGGGAGCAATGCCGCAAAGAGCCATGAGAATTGCGTAAACCAATATCTGATTTTTGGTCGACCGTTCACCTTTCACATTAGGCATCATAGGGATATGCGCCTCGCCGTAATCGGTGGTGACAAAAAGCGAAAGTGCCCAGAAATGCGGCGGGGTCCACATAAATATGATGAGGAATAATATAACGCTCTCGATACTGATTGTGCCTGTTGCTGCTGCCCATCCAATCATAGGAGGAAAAGCACCGGCGGCACCGCCAATAACAATGTTTTGCGGTGTCGAACGTTTAAGCCACATTGTATAAATCACGACATAAAAGAATATTGTAAAGGCAAGGAATGCGGCCGAAAACCAGTTGATGAAAATGCCCATTGTGAATACCGACAAGGCAGAAAGCACAAGCCCGAAAACCAGCACTTCTCCGCCAGTTACCTTGCCAGCAGGTATCGGACGTTTTCTGGTGCGTTTCATGATGGCATCAATGTCGGCATCATACCACATATTCAAAGCACCGGATGCTCCGCCGCCAACAGCAATACATAAAATCGCAACAAAGCCTAAAACCGGATTGATAGGTTCGGGGGCAACCATCATGCCGACAAGAGCTGTAAAGACCACAAGTGACATCACCCGCGGTTTTAACAGAATTATATAGTCATTCGCATCGGCCGGAGAAGCAATCGGCATATGCGGTTGAGGCGATTCTTGCTTTGATATAGACATATATAAACCGTTCTTCTACGCACCTTTTCAGGCTACACTTTGTAAATCAAGTTGCAGACCATCTGTTTTTTAACAGGCAAAACAAACCCGTTCTATAGAAACTATATTAGCAAAAAAACCAACCGTAAATTTGTTTATTGATATATGGGCATAAATTTCTTCACGCCGTTATTCATTCGCACCCTTGTGAACCAAGCCGATAAATCACGAAAATACGATAAATTTTCGAGAATTCTTATTTGAAAATCATCATTTCAATGAAATAATTCATTGGTCGACGGAGAGGCACTGAACTCGAAAAACCTTAGAAATATTGTTTTAACGGGCGGCTTTTACCGGCATTTTCCTATTTCGGTTTGAACAGCACGTTCAACTAGAATTGCAAGCACCTCACAACTCTTGAGGAGTGGTGACATCTCATGGGGTACAGTGTTCACTCTTTACCAAAAGCTGCCCTTGTATCAGAATGGCAGCAATTGTCGGGATAGTAGACCGTACAAAAAAATTTCGCTAATGATCTCGCTATATTATGATCTCGTTATTTTGTAATAACGGGCACTTTTTCCCAGACATCTTTGCTTGGCGGCGACGGCAATTGCCATTCCAATGTCAAAGCCCCCTCGCCCCACGGATTATCTTGTGCTTTCCGTTTCGTAATAAAGGTTTCAGCCAAACCAAAAAGAAAAACAACAACCGAGAGAGCGGCGAGAAGTGCGCCGAGAGACGATGAAAGGCCTAGCGCATTCTGGTTGAAAATAATTCCGCCGCTCAGTTGATTGAGATGTTGAGGCAGGAAAATGGCGTTAACGCCGATAAACAATAACCAGAAGTGCATTTGCATTGTGGATTTGCGGCAAATATAGCCCGTCATTTTTGGTAACCAGTAATACCAGCCGGCAAAAATGGCAAAGACTGCACTTAAAGAGAGAATGTAATGGAAATGGGCAACAAAGGCTGACTGGTTCCATTGGTTCGCTGCATTTCCAGTGGCTACAAGTTGCAGCGCTGAAATTTGCCCCATCAGGACAATAAAGACAAAGCCCATTGCCCAGAGCATTGGCGTTTTAAATTCAAACCGGCTTTTTAACAATGTGAACAGCCAGCTCAAGAGGATAAACGCTGTTGGCAGAACAACGAAAGGCAGTGCAACCTTGAAATAATGCCCCATGATCTCGGGTTTTTCGAATTGGAAGAGATCGTTCATCCAGAGAACCAGACTGATAACACCGATAAATACCATCGCCCCAATTACAACATTTTCCATCCACAGCCGACGCTTGCAGAATGTCACCAATATTTCACTGACAATTCCGAACGCTGGCAATAACAGAACATAGATTTGCGGATGGCTGAAAAACCACACCATCATTGATAGCTGTCCGACAGTGGCAGAGCCGCTCATTATCAATTCGGTCAAAGCGGCAAGCATTGCCGGCACCGAAACCAGCCCCAGAAAAGAGGATACAAGCACCGACCATACAAACACCGGTAAACGTGAAAGTGTAAGGCCAGGGGCACGCATTGTGATAATTGTCGTAATAAAATTGACAAAACTGATGATGAATGAAATCGAACCGACAAAAACGCTTGCCAACATTAAAAATTTGAAGCGGCTTTCATCACCGATAGATAAAAGTGCCATAAAGCCTAAAACAATTGTAAGCGGCAAAAGTAAGAAGGCCAACAAATTTGCGCGGGGAAATGCGACATTATGAGTGCCGATCATTAACGGGATAAACCAGTTGGCAAAACCGCCAACCAGAGCCGGCATAACCATAAAGAACACGAGAATCAGCGCGTGGGCGGTGTTCATGAACGACAACAGGACAGGGTCACCGGACAAAGAAACCGGAAGGAAAGCCAGACTCGTACCGTTCAAAGCCAGACGCAAAACAAACGAAAATATTGCCCCGATAACACCGGCAACGATAGCAAGCACCAGATAGAGCGTGCCAATTGTTTTGCTATCCGGATTTAATATCGAAGAAAAATAACTTCTTTTTACGTGTTCAGACATCAATTTTGCCAAATAATATCAAGCAATCTGTTGATTGCGGAACCTCTTTTTCATTGCTTTAACAACATTTTCTTATCAAAACAATGCGACAAACAGCCCCAAATAGAAACAGCTTTACGACAATTTTGTCAAATTTTCGCGTTTTTGCCATGTTCTCGCCCAAGAATTGAACACTATGTTATATCAGTTGTGTATGGTTTATAGTCTAGAGCTCTTGGGCACTTTTCACAAAGGCTGAAGCGCGATAACGTCATGATGATTCGAGCAGGAGTTTCCATGTCACTTCGTCAATTCTTCAAACGAGCTTGTGGCGTTGCCGCGTATTCAGTTTCCATAATCGGGCTTTGTCTTGCTTTAGCACAAGCACAAAACCAGCAAGCACCAAGCCAGCAGGATGTACCTGCTCCCAAAACTTTTGGAGCATGGACAAAAGTCTGTTCTTTGCCGCCGGGGACACCGAATGTTCAATGCGAAGTTGTACAAAATGTACGGGCGCAAAACCGGCCGGATATTGCTTTTCGTGTAACGCTTTATAAGCTGCCGAAGAATCAGGGGACACTTATGCGTGTCTTTGTTCCGATCCGAGTTGAACTGCGTCTGGGTGTCGGCATCAAGATTGATAATAAAGACATGGGCAAGATGGAATATCGGCGCTGTCTTGGCGATAATTGTGTGGCAGAAGCATTCTTGAAAGATGACGATCTCAAATCGTTTCTTGAAGGAAAAATGGCGACTTATTTCATATTCACGACACCTGAAGAGGGCGTTGGTGGTATGATTGATCTCAATGGTTTGAAAGACGCCTATAATTCATTACCCAAAGAATAATGAAGCCGATATCATTCAACCGGAACTTTTCCCGGTCAACAAAGCTTGAAGCAGCCTTTATAAAAGCGTTTGTTGCTTTTATATAAACAATGCAAATGGCAGCTTGATAGACAGGAAAATTATATGAAACCGCTGATCGAACAATTCGACGTTGGAGCCAATGATGTCCAATCAATTGTAAAGGACACGTTGAAAAATGCTGATGACGGAGAACTGTTTCTTGAATATCGGGAAAGTGAATCACTCCTTTTCGACAATGGACGACTGAAAAATGGTTCCTTCGATCAGGATAAAGGCTTCGGTTTACGCGCTGTCGCGGGTGAGGCAACAGGTTACGCCCATTCCGGAGAGCTTACAAAAGCGGCATTAAAAAGAGCGTCTGATGCGGCAAAAGCTGTCACCAACGGTTACCAAGGAAATTATAGTGCAGCGCCACGTGGTACCAATAAAAAGCTTTATGACGAATTAAACCCGCTCTCTAAACCTTCGTTTCAAACTAAAGTTGCCCTCCTCCAAAAGATCGATTCCTATATTCGCAATAAAAATGATGCCGTACGGCAAGTCTCTGTATCGCTTGCCGGTTCTTTGCAACAGGTCGAGATTTTACGTGCCGATGGCGAGCTTGTACGCGATGTTCGCCCGCTTGTGCGCCTTGCCGTATCTGTGGTTGCAGCCAAAGGTGACAGACTTGAAAATGGCTTTTATGGCTGTGGCGGTCGTGAAGCTTTTGACCGCTTTATTACCGAAGACAATTGGCAAATGGCTGCCGATGAAGCGCTCCGTATGGCTCTCATAAACCTTGAAGCCGAGCCTGCGCCGGCTGGCACATTCGACGTTGTTCTTGCAAGCGGGTGGCCTGGTGTCATGTTGCATGAAGCTGTCGGACATGGGCTTGAAGGCGATTTCAACCGTAAAAAGACTTCCGCTTTTTCAGGTCTCATGGGGCAACAGGTTGCTGCAAAAGGTGTAACCGTGATTGATGACGGCTCGATTGCAGGGCGTCGTGGGTCGCTTACCGTTGATGACGAAGGGACACCTTCCGCACGCAACGTTCTGATCGAAGATGGAAAGCTCGTCGGCTATATGCAAGACCGGCTTAATGCACGTTTGATGGGTATGCGCCCCACCGGCAACGGACGGCGTGAATCCTATGCCTGTGCGCCGATGCCCAGAATGACCAATACAATGATGTTAGGCGGCCAATACACACCTGAAGAAGTGCTCGGCTCCTTGAAAGATGGCATCTATGCAGTTTCCTTCGGTGGCGGTCAGGTTGATATCACTTCCGGAAAATTTGTGTTCGAATGCACCGAAGCTTACCGTGTCAAAAACGGTAAAATTGTTGCCCCGATCAAAGGGGCTACGCTTATCGGCAATGGTCCGGAAGCCATGAAACGCATCACAATGATCGGTAATGACCCCAAGCTGGATAATGGTATCGGTACCTGTGGCAAGAATGGACAAAGTGTTCCTGTCGGCGTCGGACTACCGCATTTGCGTATCAATGGAATGACGATTGGCGGCACCGCCGTTTGAACGGCTTGATACAAGCTTGCTCAAAAACCTGTATTTCCCCATTTACTGGAAATACCAAACATTTACCCTGCATTCCGGTCGAATGACCGGTGCGGGGCATTCAATCATGATGGAGTCGGTTAAACCTTTTAAACCCGCTATAACCATTATGATTGAAATCCCGATAGCGGAAAGTGGTTTTTAACGGTACCCCCTTCCGGCGCCGGTCAATAAAAGGAAATGCTTATTTTCCACGTCACCCGAATAATCTCCCGCATCTATAACTTATAGCTCTATTTGCTCTTCAGATTTCAATTCAAAATAATTTCTTTTCATATGCAATGATTGCCCGATAACATTGGAGATGCCGCCCTACCGATCTAATTGCAAAGACCAGCCTTTTATCCAGTTAAAAAATAAATCGGAGAAATTTGTTTCCGTGACGGAATTATCTTGTTTTTTCTGTAGTTTGCGTTGAAAATGGGAAGCAAATTTTGTAGGCAAAGTAATGAAATTGCCCCGTGAGGGTTTTCATGATTGAAAGGAATTTCCATGTACACGGTCGTGTCTGGTCAGCCTCAAAAGCTGTCTCATCATTTTACACTTCCAAAAATTATCAGCGCTTTATTCATTGTGCTTGCCGCGATTTGGCTCTCGGTTGCCTATCGTGTTGAGCAAGGGCTTTTGCTTCTCGTCGGTGCAGCCCTTGGAATAACGCTTTACCATGCGTCATTCGGCTTTACATCGGCCTGGCGCAATTTCATCCTTGAAGGTCGCGGGCGAGGTTTGCGCGTGCAGATGCTGATGCTGGCAATTGCCGTCCTGCTCTTTTTCCCGACTTTAAGCCTTGGTGAAGTTTTTGGTCATCCCGTCAATGGCTCGCTCGCCCCTTTGAGCCTGTCGGTGATCATCGGAGCATTTATGTTCGGAATTGGAATGCAACTTGCCGGTGGCTGCGCTTCCGGCGTACTATTTACTCTCGGTGGCGGCAATGCCCGTATGCTTCTGGTTCTCGCATTTTTTGTCCTTGGCGGTTTTATTTCAACGGCACATGCATCATTCTGGGCAAATATGCCGGCATTACAACCCGTTTCGCTGGTTAAAACCCTCGGCGCACCATTAGGCATTGTTGTTTCACTTGTACTCTTTGCAATTATTGCCGCACTAACAGTCGTCATCGAAAAACATCGTCATGGTGCGCTTGAACAGGAAAAGTCGACAACTCATAAAGGTTTACAACGTTTTTTCCGTGGTCCTTGGCCAATGGTTTGGGGCGGCGTTGCTCTGGCACTCCTTAATTATCTGACACTGGTCATCTCCGGTAAGCCGTGGAGCATTGCCGGCGCCTTTCCAATTTGGGGAGCGAAGATCACCACTGCTCTTGGTGTCGATGTCGCAAGTTGGCAGTTCTGGCAAAACCCCGGCAACGCCAAAAACCTGAGCTCAAGCATATTTTCCAATGTCACTTCGGTCATGGATTTCGGCATTATCGCCGGTGCAATGTTGGCCGCTGGTCTCGCTGGCCGTTTTGCATTCAAATTCCGTATGCCGATCGGCTCCGCATGTGCTGCCGTTATTGGTGGTCTGCTTCTCGGCTATGGTGCCCGCGTTGGCTTTGGCTGCAATATCGGCGCATATTTTTCAGGCATTGCGTCAGGCAGCCTGCATGGCTGGCTCTGGGTTGTGGCCGCGTTCTTCGGAAATACGGCCGGGGTTTATTTGCGGCCGGTTTTTTATAAAAATCCGCAAACTGCACCGCAGATCAAATCCTGCTAGAGATAAGCGCAGTTCACATTTCTTAAAGGCGCCAGCCCGGTTTGGGCTTGCGCTTTTTGAGTAAAGCAACTGCCTCGACATGGGGGGACCATAAAAACTGGTCTATTGGCACGAGCTTTTCAATTGTATAGCCACCCTCAATCAAAATAGACAAATCACGCGCCATTGTGACCGGATTACAGGAAACCGCAACCACATGCGGAATATTTGTTTTGGCAATTTCGCGCGCTTGTTCTTCGGCACCTGCCCGTGGCGGGTCAAAAACAAGCCCATCAAAAGCTTCCAATTCACGCGGCAAAAGTGGACGACGGAATAAATCCCGCTTTTCATAGGTTACAGTCTTCAGCCCGACCGATTGTCGATAGGCACGATCAAGGCTTTTCAAAGCGTCATCATCATTTTCAACGGCATGAACTTTCATTTTTTCGGCCATGCGGAATGTAAATGTGCCAGCACCGGAAAAAAGATCGGCCGCGTTTTTGGTTTTTTTCAAGCCTTGCATGACAAGCTTGGACATAAATTCTTCCGCTTCTTTGGTTGCTTGTAAAAAACCGCCCGGAGCCAATTCGACAGCGGCCGAACCGAAATGAAGTTCCGGCCTTTCTTTCTCTATGATGATCTCGCCATCTGCCGTCAAACGAATGAAAGATTGCTTCAAGCCCTCTTCTACGAGCCGTTGGCGCAATTTTTCATTATTGATTTTGCAGCCCTCCAATGCAACATCAATTCCGTTTTCAGCCAGTGTCACATTAATCCGTATTTCCTTCGCGTAGTTTGCCAATAAAGCAGCAACCGATCGGATTGCCCCAAGTGCATCCACAAGCTCCGGACGCGAGACGGGACATTCCTCAATGGCCACAACTTCATGGGATTGATAGCGATTGAACCCGACAATTTGTCCTTTTGGCGTGACACGGGCAGTTAATATCATACGACGGCGTGTATGGGGCTCACATGGAATAACGGGATCCACATCGGTTGTGATGTTTCTCCCCTCCAATGCTTCCATAACCAGAGATCTTTTCCACATTTGATAGGGTTGATCGGCCCAATGCTGCAAGGCACAACCACCGCAGGCCTCGAAATGTTTGCATTTTGCTTCAACCCTTTCGGGCGAGCGTTTTTTCAAAGCAATGATCGTCCCGTGACCATTTTCGGCGGCAATATTGACAACTTCTTGAGGCAGCGCAAACGGGACATAGACAGCGCCATGTTTCGTCTTTGCAACACCATCACCAGCGACACCGACATGGTCGATCACGACCTCTTCAATCATTGCTTTTTTCTCCAAAAAGTAAATATTCGCGATTTCCGTCACCACCTTCAATCGGTGAAGCGATCAGCCCCTTTGCCCGCCAATTATCAAGCCCGTCAAGCCAATTAAAAAGCTCGTGAGCAACGCTTTCTGCACGGGATAGATCTTTGACAATGCCGCCCCGCCCTAAACCTTCGCGCCCGATTTCAAATTGTGGTTTGACAAGAAGCACTGCCTGCGCGCCGCTTTCAGCCAAACTTAATGCCGGTGGCAGAGCCAATTTTAACGAAATGAAACTTACATCCGAGACGACGAGTTGAACTTGACGATTTTTCAAGTGAGCTTTCTCAAGGTCACGAGCATTCAACCCCTCGTAAAGGGTGATTGCCGGATGACCGATAAGTGAAGGATGGAGTTGCCCGTGCCCGACATCAACAGCTATAACGTGACTTGCCCCTTTTTCGAGTAAAACTTCGGTAAACCCGCCCGTTGAAGCGCCGATATCAAGCGCGGTTACACCCTCTGTTTTAACCGGAAAATATGAAAGTGCCGCAATAAGTTTCAAAGCGGCACGGGATACATAATGTTGCGCAGGATCAAAAACGCCTATATCGGCGTTTTCCAAAACAGCTTGCCCTGCTTTTTTCACAACAATGCCGTTGATTGTCACAGTGCCTCGGGCAATGGCATCCCGAGCACGTGAACGTGTTGAAAAGAAATTCTTTTCAACCAGAAGCGTGTCCAATCTCAGCCGTTCCGGCATTTCAGGCCCGAATTTGTGGTGTCACCAATGCTTCGCGTCCGAGAGCGGCAAAGACTGTATTGACAATACCGGTTTTATCAAGCCCAATCTCGGAAAGAATTTTTGCCTGCGGGCCATGATAGAGATATTTATCCGGCAATGTCATTGTGCGAATTTTTAGCCCTTTGTCGAGCAATCCATCCCTTGCGAGGAATTGCAAAACTTGCGCACCGAAACCTCCCGCCGCGCCTTCTTCAATCGTGACAAGAACCTCATGTTCCTGAGCAAGACGGCGAACGAGATCTTCATCGAGCGGTTTTGCAAAACGGGCATCTGCAACCGTTGTCGAAAGTCCGGCGGCTCCCAGTTCATCGGCAGCAGCAAGCGCATCCTGCAAACGGGTACCAAAGCCCAATAATGCTACTTTATTCCCTTCGCGAAGAATGCGTCCCTTTCCGATTTCGATCAATTCGCCGCGTTCCGGCAATTTGAGACCTACGCCCTCACCACGTGGATAGCGGAAAGAAATCGGTCCCTGATCATAGGCAGCGGCCGTGCGCACCATATTCATCAATTCCAGTTCGTCGGAAGGTGCCATGACGACAAAACCCGGAAGTGCCGACAAAAAGACCGTATCATAACTTCCTGCATGGGTTGAGCCATCGGCACCAACAAAACCGGCGCGGTCAATTGCAAATTTCACCGGCAATTGTTGTATGGAAACATCATGCACAATCTGGTCATAAGCACGCTGGAGAAATGTGGAATAAATCGCCACGAAAGGTTTGAGACCTTCACAAGACATACCGGCTGCAAAAGTGACCGCATGTTGCTCGGCAATGCCGACATCGAACATACGGTCAGGAAACTTTTCGGCAAATTTGTCGAGCCCCGTTCCGGAAGGCATTGCAGCAGTAACCGCAACAATCTTGTCGTCAAGTGTCGCTTCTTTAATCAAAGAATCGGCAAATACTTTGGTATAGGACGGAGCTTTGCTCTGAACTTTTATTTGTTCGCCGGTCACAACATTGAAACGGCTAACTCCATGATATTTGTCACTCGCTGCTTCAGCCGGTGCATAGCCCTTGCCCTTGCGTGTAACAACATGAACAAGAACCGGACCGTTCGGATGTTCGCGGACATTTTTCAAGACCGGCAGGAGATGCTCGATATTGTGACCGTCGATCGGTCCGACATAGTAGAAACCCAACTCTTCAAACAGCGTACCACCGGTCAAAAAGCCACGCGCAAATTCTTCACCGCGACGGGCTTTATCCCAGAAAAATTTGGGAAGCTTTTTGCTCAAAGCTTTGGCGCGTTCACGCAGATTACGGTATGAAGGGCTTGAAACCAGCCGTGCAAGATAGGCACTCATTGCTCCGGTTGGCGGAGCAATTGACATATCGTTATCGTTAAGAATAACAATGAGCCGCGCGTCAAGCGAACCGGCATTGTTCATCGCCTCATAGGCCATGCCAGCAGACATTGCACCATCACCGATAACGGCAACAACATTACGCTTTTTTTCCTTTTTCAGGTCATTGGCAACAGCCATACCGAGACCCGCAGAAATGGAGGTTGAAGAATGGCCTGCCCCGAACGGATCATAAATGCTTTCGCTGCGTTTGGTAAAACCGGACAATCCCCCTTCCTGACGAAGAGTACGGATACGATCACGCCTGCCCGTCAATATCTTATGGGGATAAGATTGATGCCCGACATCCCAAATAATACGATCTTCGGGTGTGTTAAAAACATAATGCAACGCAACGGTGAGTTCTACGACGCCGAGCCCCGCGCCCAAATGTCCCCCTGTTACCGATACGGCGTCAATTGTTTCAGCCCGCAATTCATTAGCGACTTCTGTCAAGGCGCTTTCCGGCAAGCGGCGCAGATCCTCCGGCAGATGTATCTTGTCCAACAATGGTGTTGATGGTCGCGACAAATTATTTTCCTTAGTTGTTTTCAACTGTTAACACATTTTCCTGTTTGCCAAAGCTTTACAGCTTTTGACGCAAATTTGCACCTTAAAACTCAAAAATTTTGGTTATTTAACGCTTGGCTTTTATCAAATTGCGATGATTGTCTCCTCCTATCCGCTCAAAACTATCGACAAGACATATTTTTCAAGCTTTATGATGCGCTTGATAACAAACGAAGATGCGCCATATGACCAAACCACAGGCAGTTTTTTCACTGTGGTTATAAGATTAGCGTAAGTTAGATGATAGACAATGGTTGAAGAATATTTACAACATTGGATTTCGCAATATGGCCCGTTTGCCTATTTCTTCATCCTCTATTTCGAATCATTTGGCGCTCCTGTCCCGGGAGAAAGCGGCCTTATCGCCGGCTCTCTGCTCGCCGCTGCCGGAAAGCTCGATCTGCTGCCAATGCTGCTTTGTGCTTTTTCAGGAAGTGTGCTTGGCGATTGCACTGGTTATGCTATAGGCCATTTCGGCGGCGAAAAACTTCTATTGCGCTACGGACATTACATAAAACTCACACCGGAACGGCTCGAAAAGTTTCAAAATATGCTTGATAAACGTGGCTTTTTCTTCGTTGCTACAGCCCGTTTCATTGTAATTTTGCGCCAATTGAACGGTCTTATTGCCGGTTCCGGAGGAATGGCTTTTCCAAAATTTCTGGTCGCCAATATCATCGGGGCAGCCGCTTGGACACTTGTTTGGGGCGGCGGCCCCTATCTTGTAAAATTTTTATTCTAAATTCCGCTTATTGTTCGGCATCAAGAGGTTCAAGCCCTTCCGGCTCTCCCTCGCGCGACAAACGAATTTTATCAACCTTGTTTTCAGCTTCTTTCAAAAGCTTGTCACAATGTTTTTTCAAAGCTTCTCCACGCTCATATATGCGAATTGTTTCATCAAGCGCGACATCGCCGCGCTCGAGTTTTTCAACAATTTCTTCCAACGCGCCAAGTGCTTTCTCGAAACTCATTTGAGAAACATCGGCATTATCTTTCTGTTCTGCCATTTAAGCCTCACAAAATATCTGTTTTTTCTATATGGATACCAAAACCTTCAAGGCCAACATAATGGCGCTCGCGCGAGGCATAAAGAATAACCGAGGTAATACCGAGGCTTTTGAGAATCTGCGCTCCCAGACCGATCTGGCGCCATTCTTCCTCACGCTCGACAGCCTGTTCATGTGTCTCAAGCCCTTCCATAGCCATTTCGCGATCACGGTTCTCGTCGGCAGAACCGACGCCGACAGATCCGGCTCTGAGATAGACAAAAACACCGCGCTTTTCTGTTTCGGCCATCCGCCGCAGCACAGCTTCAATCTCGTGCTTCTTGCCAAAGACATCGGCGACAACATTTTCCCGTTGCAGACGAACGGGAATATTTTCACCGTCGCGGATATCGCCAAAAACAACGGCAACATGTTGCATCGGCTCCCACGGCAATTGATAGCTGTGGGCAACAGCGGGCCCGACAAGTGTATCGACTTTCATCTCGTCAACATGTTCGATGAGCGTTTCCTTGCGCTGACGGTAGGCTATAAGATCAGCCACTGTCACGACATGAAGATTATGTTCTTCCGCAAATTTTCTTACCTCAGGACCATGTTTGACAGTTCCGTCATCATTCATCAATTCGCCAATCACTCCGACCGGAGGAAGATTTGCAAGTTTGCACAAATCGACAGCCGCTTCCGTGTGGCCGGAGCGCATCAACACGCCACCTTCACGGGCAATAAGTGGAAATACGTGTCCCGGACGGCTGAAATCGGACGCACTCGCGTTCGGATTTGCGAGATTCCTCACTGTCAACGTCCGGTCCTCGGCAGAAATACCTGTTGTCGTACCATGCAGAAAATCAACTGTTACAGTAAAGGCTGTGTGATGAGCCGAATCATTATTTGATACCATAGGGGCAAGATTGAGCCGTTTTGCTTCCTCGCCGGTCATCGGCGCGCAAATAATTCCGGACGTATTCCGCACAATAAAGGCCATTTTTTCGGGTGTGCAATGAACGGCTGCAACAATAAGGTCACCTTCATTTTCACGGCCATTATCATCTGTAACCGCAACAATTTCACCGCGCTCGAATGCTCTTATAGCGTCCACGACCGATTTCTGGTTGAATGTCATAATAGTCCTTTCAGATCCGGCCTGTTTGGCCGCGATGTCTAAGATAATGGTCGGCAATGGCACAAGCCACCATCGCTTCCCCTACTGGTACAGCCCTTATTCCAACACAAGGATCGTGCCGCCCTTTTGTCACTACATCAACATTATTGCCATCAACATCCACTGAACGGCGTGGTGTCAATATCGATGATGTCGGTTTGACTGCAAAACGCGCAATAACCGGTTCGCCGTTAGAAATACCTCCCAGTATACCACCGGCATGATTGCTTAAAAAAACCGGTCGCCCATTTTCCCCATGCCGCATTTCGTCGGCATTTTCTTCGCCTGTCAAGCGGGCAGCGTTAAATCCTTCACCGATTTCAACGGCCTTGACTGCATTGATCGACATGAGAAAGGATGCAATATCCTGATCAAGTTTCCCGTAAATCGGCGCGCCAAGCCCGGCAGGTACATTGTCTGCTACAATTTCGACTGTAGCACCGATTGACGAACCTTTCTTACGAATTTCATCAAGATAAGTTGCGAATTTTTCAGCAGCGATCTTATCGGGGGTAAAAAACGGATTATTATCAACCTCATTCCAATCCCAACGGGAACGGTCAATATCGATTGCACCAATAGCAATCACGGCTCCACGCACACGGAGATTTGGAACAACTTTTCGGGCTATTGCGCCGGCAGCAACGCGGGCTGCAGTCTCGCGTGCAGAAGAACGCCCGCCGCCACGATAATCACGGATACCATATTTGACATCATAAGTATAATCGGCGTGTCCGGGACGATATTCGCGGGCAAGATTCCCATAATCTTTCGACCGCTGATCGGTGTTCTCGATCATCATGGAAATCGGCGTTCCGGTTGTGATCAATTTTTCCCCGTCGTCACAGGGTAACACCCCAGACAATATTTTGACCTTATCAGCTTCACGACGCTGGGTCGTATAGCGGGATTGTCCGGGTTTGCGTTTATCAAGATAGGCTTGCACCTCCGCCACCGAGAACTTTATCCCCGGAGGGCAACCGTCAATAACGCAGCCCAATGCAGGCCCATGGCTTTCGCCCCATGTCGTAACGCGGAAGAGTTTACCGAATGTATTATATGACATAAAAACGCCAATCCAACTTTTCAACATTGTTTGTTCTATTGAGCTTTTGGTTCGTGGTCAAACAGTGAAAACCAAGATTGAAGCAATTTTGATCAATAACCGGATTTTTTCCACATTTCCGGTCGTCGACATTCAAAGAACCACATATCGGGACAAAAATGTGCCCGTTATACGGGAAAACCATTATGTGATTTTGAATATTCTATTTTTGATTGACCAATGGCTATGGTTTCGACACAATCGCCTGTCATTCATTTGCAATGATTTGGTTTTGCAATGATTTGGTTTTGCAATGATTTGGGTTTGCAATGGCTTCGGTTTGCAACCATTTGGATTTGCGATTACTTGCAGTTTTACAATTGACGATTTTGAAAGGGCTAATATGAGAAAACTGGTTTTTGCGGGGATACTAGCAACATTTCTTTTCCCAGCCTTAGCTTTTGCCGATGACGTCAAAGGAACGATAACAGCTATCAATCAGGATAATAACACAATCGAACTCGATAATGGAAAAACTTACAGTTTGCCAGGTGAATTCGATTATTCTGTTTTGAGTGAAGGAATGAAAGTCATCGTATTTTATGACACAGAGGGAAATAATCGCTATATTACCGATATCGAGCCACAAGAAAGTTGATGATCGTTCCCGACCGGCAGTTATTTTATTAAATAAAACGAACGAAATCCCGCAATTACTCATAAAATCCCGCAGTTACACACCAATTCCCACGGGTGCACACCAATTCTGTCTGACGAATTTGGTGTGCATAGAATTGTTTTGTCATAACGCCGGACGGTAATTTAAAGCCATTCCAGCCCGTTTTCATCAAAACGTAAAATGCGGTCCTGATCGACCATAAAATTGGCGGCTTCCGGTTCGCTCAACCCGCCGTAAATATGCATGATTGACCGCAAGCACCCGCCATGGGTGACACAAACCGTATTGCCTTCAACCTTTTCGACCCAGTCTTTTACACGCTTGGCAAGCATGGCATAGCTTTCTGCCTTTTCACCGGGGGGCAAAAAATTCCACTTGTCTGCAACACGGGCTGCAATGAGTTCAGGGTGGACTTTGGCAATATCATCCTCGGTTGTCCCCTGCCAGTCACCGAAATGCATCTCCATTAACTGTGGATCGGTGCGATAGCCGCGAATATCGAGCCCCATTTCACCACGAATGATTTCCATCGTTTCGCGTGTTCTACGCAAAGGGCTTGCAACAAAATCAAAGCCTTTGGCATCGCCCAATAATTCTTTTAATAAACGGCCATTACGGGCAGCCTGCTGGCGCCCATATTCGGTAATATCGCGATCTATCTGGCCTTGTATGCGTTTGGTAATATTCCAATCCGTCTGACCGTGACGGGAAAAATAAATAAGTGGACGCTTGGACACTTTATCAATCCTTTACAACAGAAATATCCGGTGCATCGACTGCTTTCATGCCGATAACATGATATCCGGCATCAACGTGATGAACTTCGCCGGTTACCGAACGGGACAAATCTGAAAGAAGATAAAGCGCAGAATCGCCAACTTCATCAATCGTAACCGTCCGACGAAGGGGCGCATTGTATTCATTCCATTTGAGAATATACCGGAAGTCACCGATTCCCGAAGCAGCCAATGTTTTGATCGGGCCAGCCGAAACAGCATTGACACGAATTTTTTTAGGTCCGAGATCAACTGCAAGATATTTGACACTTGCTTCAAGAGCGGCCTTGGCAACGCCCATAACGTTATAGTTCGGCATAACTTTTTCCGAGCCATAATAGGTCAATGTCAAAATCGAACCGCCATCGGGCATCAATTTTTCTGCCCTTTGGGTTACTGCTGTTAGAGAATAAACTGAAATATTCATCGTCATGTTGAAGTTTGCTTCAGTTGTATCAACATAACGCCCCGTCAGTTCGTCCTTGTCGGAAAAGCCGATTGCATGAACGAGAAAGTCAATTTTTCCCCATTTCTGTTTTACCGCATCGAATGCCGCATCAATTGACGCTGCATCTGTGACATCACAATGGCCACAAACAAATCCCCCGACCTCTTCTGCAAGCGGTACAACACGTTTTTTCAGTGCTTCCCCTTGGTAGGTAAAAGCAAGCTCGGCACCCGCTTTGTGTGCAGCTTTTGCGATACCCCATGCAATTGAATGATTATTTGCAAGCCCGAGAATTAAACCGCGCTTGCCACGCAACAAACCGTTACTGTCACCCATTGGTATTGCCTCATAATTGCTTGATATCAGTTTTCGCTTTTTGCCCTATGACATAGCTTGCACTTTTCTTCAAGCAATAGGTGCAATTTGTTCGTGAAAACCAACAATTATGCAACGCAAACACGGAAAAACGTTCAAATTCGCTTTGTTTTCCATTTTTTAAGAATGAAATTTGCTCATCCGTTCATCCATTTCGGTTGAAGCAAAGCAGCTTTAAAAATGTTGGTTTCTCCCTCCAAAAGGCGGCATGAACCGTTCAATTCAACTGTTTTGGTTAAACAAGTAACTGGAAGGCCAGTTCATCAAACTGGAGAAGTCGCCGTTCTTTTAAGATTTCCTGACGTCGGTCTTATCATTTCTCGTCATTTGACGAGAAAAACAGAAATGAATTGATCAAGCGGCTCCGGCTCATAAATATGATCATGATAGCGGGAAGAAAGAAAATTACTGTAAAATGGCATTATCAAATATCGGGATCGTCAACCATCGGGATTGGCTTATTGATCAATATGATCTTGAGCAATTGATATCATGTAATGGCTTAAAAAATTGCAGAACTGCAACAATCAGGGGTTATCCGGTTTATCGTCTTTAACTTCAATTGCGAAATTGACTTTGACGTCACCATTTTTTTCAAAATGCAAAATAGCCGGAACGAACTCGCCTTCACGCAATTCATCCTGACAGTTGTAAAACATGAAATGATAATCACCGGGCTTCAATTCAAGATAGCCGTTCGGTTCAATGGTAAGAGGTTCCTTGAGCTTTTGCATCTTGACCTTACCATATTGTTTGATTGTTTCGTGAATAACCACATGATCGGAAATGTCAGAGGTTATTGACACCAAGCGATCTTCATTAAAACCGCCATTATGAATGAGAGCGAAACCTTCTGCACGTTTTTCACCCGTATCGGATTTTTGAACCCACGGGCTTTCGACAGTAATATCGCCTTTAGTGAAATTTTCGGCCAAAGCTGATGAACAAAAAATCGTCAGCAGAAAAAAAGCGAGACAAAAACTGAACCTCATGACAATCCTCGTTCCCGCTTTTATTCCTATCGTTTATCCAATCAACCCGATTTATGATCTTCAAGATTGCATTTTGATAAATTGTTCAAGTCCGGCATCTCCACCTTCCGGCAACATAATGCGGACATGAACATAAAGATCATCCCGACCACCTGTTCTGAGGGGTAGTCCCCTTCCTTTCAAGCGCAAAACCTTATCGGAGCTCGACCAGGCTGGTATTGTCAACATGACGCGGCCGTCAAGCGTATCAACCGGTTTTTTAGCGCCCAGAACCGCATCTTTGAGAGAGACCGGCAAATCTATGTGAAGCGCTCTTCCTTCAAGGTGGATGTGGGGATGAGGCTTGATGTGAATTGTTACCAATGCATCTCCGGCCTGGCCATAAGGAACAGTTTCACCTTGCCCTTTCAGCCGGATTGTCTGGCCATCCTCGACATAATCGGGAAGTTTGATTTTAAGCTTTTTACCATTCGGAAAAATGGCTTCGACTTTCTCGGCTCCGACAAGCTGCTCCAAAGTTACATCCAGTCTTGCATGGATATCAGCTCCGTGCTGCTGCGCTTGCGCACGGCTGCGGCTGCCAAAACCGGAAAATCCGCCACCTCTATTGGCGCCATTTCCTGCACCAAAAAGATCCCGGAAAATATCGCCGGCATCAAAGCCACCTTTGCCGCCCCCGGACCTGAATTCAAAATGACTGGTGCCATTGCCAAACGGATTGCCGCGGCCGCCAAAACCCTGCGCGCCGCCAAAGCCCTGCCCGCCACCAAAGCCTTGACCACCACCAAAGCCTTGAAAAACGGGCTTGCCTTCGGCATCAATCTCGCCACGATCAAATTTTTCTTTTTTGTCTTTATCGCCAAGAATTTCATAGGCCTGATTGACTTCGGCAAATTTATCCTGAGCAGTCTTATCGCCTTTGTGAAGATCAGGGTGATATTGTTTTGCCAGTTTTCTGAATGCAGATTTAATCTCTTGCGGTTTGGCAGTGCGCGCCACACCCAGAACCGTATAGGGATCACGCATATTTATCCTCTTTCCAGCCGAAAAAAGGGCATTCCCTCAAGACGGCTTTATAAAAATCTGTTCCACCTCGAAGGGCAGAAAAATACCTCATTCTCTATATGCCTATCAAAGAACAAAAATACCAGATCATTTCATGTTTTTTTAAGTGCTTTTTGAACAAGTCGAACAAGGACATTAATGAGCCATATCAAAGGTGATCATTGTCCAGACATCAGGAGCCATTTCACAGATTTCACCGTGATAGAGATTTTCTCCGTCATAAGCCGAACGGGTCGCCTGGAACTTGCGGCATTTACGGCCCTTATCTTTACTTTCGACAATCGAACTGATTGTTCCTTCGCTTCCCGTTATGGTATTATCCCACTTTACTTCTTTAGGAGAAGCATTCACGTTTTCAATTGCCTTGATCTCGTCACGAATAACAAGTTGGTCAGACTGGATAATGGGGTCGCTCGTCAATGTGGATTGCGAAGCCACCGAACCGGTCATCATCGAATAATCCACGGAATTGTCCGGCATTGCAGTGGCGCCCATTTTATCAAGTTTATCACCTGATATGATACAGCCTTGCAATAACCAAGTGATCGTGACAAAAATAACAAAACGACCAAGCCGGCTCATCAAATTAAAAAAAGCTTCCATAGTCCACTTTTTTCCGCGTCGGCCAGGTAGTTTGACAACACGCTATAATATGGAAAACACATAATTCGGGTGCATTATGACAGATGAAACGTTAACAAGTGGTGACTTTGTCGAGGCAAATGAACCTTTTGCACTTTTTAAAATTTGGATGGAAGATGCAACAAAAACCGAAATAAACGACCCGAATGCTATGGCACTTGCTACAGTGGACCCGACAGGCCTTCCCGATGTGCGCATGGTTCTTTTGAAAGCTTTTGGTGCGGACGGTTTTGTCTTCTACACCAATTATGAAAGCAACAAGGGACGGGAAATACTTTCTTCTATGAAGGCAGCATTATGTTTGCACTGGAAATCGTTACGTAGGCAAGTGAGAGTGCGCGGACTCGTTGAAAAGGTAAGCGACGAAGAAGCTGATGCCTATTATCAATCACGCGCACGTGGCAGCCGCATCGGTGCGTGGGCATCGAAACAATCACGACCACTCGAAAGCCGCTTTGCGCTGGAAAAAGCTGTTGCCGAATACACGGCAAAATACGCCATTGGTAATATACCCCGTCCACCCTACTGGTCCGGCTTCAGAATCAAACCGCTTTCAATCGAATTCTGGCACGACAGACCTTTCAGGCTTCATGACCGCGTGGTTTTTTCCCGTCCTTCGCCTGATGCTAAATCATGGGAAAAACACCGCCTATACCCTTGAGCATTCTCTTCATCGGCAAAAAATATCGGTAAAGCCGGACGGATTTAACAAGCCGCTTACAAAAAACTCTGCTTCACTTAGCGGCAATGGTTGTTTTTAGAAATAACGTGTTGCCGCTCCAAGCACGAGGCCAAGAAAGATTAAACAGCCAACTGTCGAATTCGATTTGAACAATCTGAGGCACTCGCTATTATTATCGATATCAATTGTGATAATTTGATAAAACATGTGGATAGCCGCAAGTATAAGGCCAAGATAAGCTAAAGTCGGCACACCAGCCGAAAGAAATGCAGCAAGGCTCAATAAAATAAATCCGCCATAAAAAATGATAAGTGCGGCTTTGGTTTTTTCACCAAAAAGTCTTGCAGTCGAGCGCACACCAACAATCGCATCATCTTCTTTATCCTGATGGGCATAGATCGTGTCATAGCCTATCGTCCATAAGACCGAGCCGAAATAAAGGATCACAGGTGCATAATCAAGACGGCCGTAAATTGCCGCCCACCCCATTAGAGCCCCCCAATTGAAGGCAAGGCCTAAAAAAAACTGCGGCCAGTATGTCACGCGTTTCATAAACGGGTAGATTGCGACAATAACAAGCGATGAAACACCTAAAATAATGCTGAACAGATTGAATTGAACCAGTACGAGAAGCCCGATGAGACATTGCAGCCCCATAAAAATTTTCGCCTGAAGGCGGCTGACCTGACCCGATGGCAAAGGCCTTGAGCGGGTGCGTTCCACTTTATTATCGATTTTCTGGTCGACGAGATCATTCCATGTGCACCCAGCCCCTCGCATGGCGACAGCACCAATAAAGAAAAGGAAAAGATACCATATTGCCAAAGCAACCGGATATGGGTGCGGATGAGATGCAAAGCCCTTCGCATCCATTGCCAGAATTACCGACCAGAAACACGGCCACATCAGAAGTTTCCAGCCGATTGGTCTGTCCCAACGTGATAACTGGGCATAAGGCCACAGAGACCGTGGTAACAAGCGATAAACCCAATGCCCTGACGGCGCGTCAAAGACACGTCCTCTCACGCCCTGTTGCTGAAGTGCTTCATGAGTGCTCAAGCTTTCGGAAGCAATATTTTTGTTGTTTACCATTTATGACAGCACACCTTTTACCTTGAAGCTAAAGCATTTCGTTTCTATGACAAGAATAAGGGTTTTAACATCTTCTTCAACAGGAGCAAGTAATGAACGTTCTTCTCATCGGTTCAGGCGGACGCGAACATGCATTGGCATATAAAATTTCGTCTTCCCCGCTTCTTGGCAAACTTTTCTGTGCTCCTGGAAATCCCGGAACCCTGACATTGGGCGATAATATCGAACTTGATGTAAAAAACCATAAGGCTGTTGTCGAATTTTGCAAGAAAAATACTGTGGAACTTGTTGTCATAGGACCGGAAGCTCCACTCGTCGACGGCCTTGCAGATTCCCTTCGGGATAATGGACTTCTTGTTGTCGGGCCAAGTAAACTCGCCGCGCGGCTTGAAGGATCCAAAGGTTTTACCAAAGACTTGTGCGCAAAATACAATATTCCGACCGGCGCTTACCAACGCTTTAAAAATGCAAACGAGGCCAAGGATTATATCAGGAAAAAAGGCGCGCCGATCGTCATCAAAGCCGATGGCTTGGCTGCCGGTAAAGGTGTGACAGTCGCCTTAACAATAGGTGAAGCGCTTGATGCGGTTGATGCATGTTTCGATGGTGCCTTCGGAAAAGCCGGAATTGAAATTGTTGTAGAAGAATTTCTTGAAGGTGAAGAAGCGAGTTTCTTTTGCCTTTGTGACGGGAAAACAGCCATTCCTTTCGGCTCTGCACAAGATCATAAACGTGTTGGTGATGGCGATAAGGGAGCCAATACCGGTGGCATGGGAGCCTATTCACCGGCCCCTGTCATGACCGAAGACATGACAAAACGCGTTATGAATGAAATCGTCGAGCCCACCATTCGTGGCATGGCCGATCTTGGTTGCCCATTCAGCGGCGTATTGTTTGTGGGCTTGATGATTACGAAAAAAGGCCCTGAACTGATCGAATTCAATGTCCGCTTTGGCGACCCCGAATGTCAGGTTCTGATGATGCGGCTAAAAAGCGATCTGTTGCCTGTCCTCTCTTCTGTTGCAAAAGGTCATCTTGAAGATGTCGAACTCAACTGGACAACCGATAAAGCTTTGACTGTGGTTATGGCGGCGAAAGGTTATCCGCAAGCACCCCAACGTGGCAGTATTATTTCCGGCATAGAAAAAGCGGATAAATTACCTGACGTCAAAGTTTTTCACGCCGGTACCGCTTTGAAAGACGGAAAAGTTATCGCTAATGGCGGCAGGGTTTTGAATGTTACTGCAACCGGAAAAACGGTAAAAGAGGCCCAACAAAAAGCCTATCAAGCAATAAAATTGATTGACTGGCCGGAAGGCTTTTATCGCCATGATATCGGCTGGCGTGCAATCGAACGGGAAGAATCTAAAGCAAGCTGAAATTTCAGCACTGGGGAAACGATAAATCGAACGGTACTTCCTGCGGGCAGCGGTTTGTTTGGTCGCCCCTAAGCCGAATTCGAAAAAACGAATGCTTTTCCTTGAAAAACTTTGCTCATGTTTTGCGCTATAGCTTTGTGGGATAATCATAATCTGTCTGAAATTCAAAGCGAACCGAACGTTCATTTTATAAACAGCGATATGAGCGTTTTTTTAAAAAACAGCAAGAAAATTCGGGGGCGGCGGATTTGTCCGATACCTGCGACATTTTAAAATAAACTTTTTCAGATTTTTATAATTGTTTTTTCGAGAAGCGAGCTTTCGCCCATAATCGTCAGAACATGCTGTTCTTAATGCAGCGGTTCCTGTCATTTTATACTATCTGTCAGTTGGCCTTTGAAAATTTTTATCAAAAAACAAAAATCTATTTTTCTTCGGCCGCTATTTCGCGTTTAAAAATAGTGCGCAGATCTTCCAGTTGCTCGTCATCTATGGGAGCTTTCGGCAATACGTTAAATTTCTTAGGCGAGATGTAAAGGGCAATAAAAGTCGGATATTCTCGCCAGCCGGAAAATAAACGGAACGGGTATGTCCCTCTGATATAGGAGCTCTTTATTGCTACTGCATGGTCATCCCATACCCATGTTTGTTCAAGCCCGATCTGCTTGTCATGTTTCACCAATTGTTGGACATGGTGAGGGATAAGAACAAAATAGTTCAATGCCCAGATAGCAATGATAATCGCAGCATAAATGGCTGAAATACGATAAAGTGAATGACCCCAATTCTGATACCAGTCGGCTCCGTCGATCATAACCAGAACAGCCGACATCAAAGCAACAGCGACAATCCACAGCAGGAGGAGCCGGACAAATGTCTGTCTTGATAGCGCGTGATCGCGATAATAGGCTTTGAGTGCCTCGATCGCATCCTGCTTCTCAAGTATAAAAACAATCTGCCGCGTCATTCAATCCTCCGGACATATCTAGCTGGTAAGCTTAACACCGGTCCATTGTCAAATGGCAAAAAAAATTTGTTAGAGAAAATTTCGTTGGGGAAATTTATTCAGGAAAATTTCCATGTATTTTTTATTGAAATAGCCAACCGACTATTATGAGCTATAACCGGCTTCTGTGGATAAGCTTGCAGGCAAAGAGCTTTTTCCCAAACGTGATTTTCGATTACGAATTCCGCGTTTTCCGCAAATGGTTCAAGCAAAGCAAAAAATGCGATTGCTTCTCGCTTTTGCTCTAACAATGACAGTTAGCCGCAAGAAGTGCCCCCCCTCTTCGCAAAAAAATATTGCAAGAATAGCCTTATCCAAGCATGACCTGATTATTGATAACCAGTCTTATTCCCAAAGAGTAGCCACGGCATCTCAATAGAAAGTTTTTCCGCTTGTTCTCATGCGGCTTTTTGCCGAAAAAATGCTCGAGCGGCGACCGATCCTTGACGGGGATAACCGTTCCATCGTCATTAACCAGCAACATTGGAAGATCATAAATATCTGCCCAAAGGCGCCAGTCGAGGAGCACATCATCAAGATCACGCGAAACCAGAAGTGGTACGCAGGCTTCATGATTTCGATGCAAGAGTTCAAGTGACACTGCTTTTTGCCCTGAAGAGGTCATAACAGCGCGCGCCGCAACGCCTCTGAATTGATGGGCGAGTACCAGACGCGATACACGTGAAGTACTGCTTCCATTTTCTATTTTTAATGCCGCACCACGCTCATTCAATGAACAAACAACAGTTTTGCCTTGCACGTCGAAAGAAACATATTGTGGCAGATGGCAGGGATCCAGCCTGAGTTCAAGTCCTGCTTTTGCCCGATTAGCCCATTGAGTGGCCATAGAATTCGTCCCCAATATCCTCGTCAATTCAATCGGGAATCACCATAGCGGGGTTTGTTAATCGGTTTGTTAAAAGGTTAGGTTAAAAAATTATTGGTTTGTTTTTTGGTTATCGAATTACAAACAGCACTTTAAGTTATTATTCACCAAAACTTATAGCATTTTTCCCGGATTCATAATGTTTTTCGGGTCAAATAGCTGTTTGATCGAGCGCATCAGAGAAAGTGCTACCGGAGATTTGAAGGCAACAAGCTCCTTGCGCTTTAATTGTCCAATCCCATGTTCGGCCGAAAATGACCCATTATAGCTCATAACCAATGTATGGATACGGTGATTCATTTCGCCCCAAAGGGAAAGATAGGCTTGCTTGTCGGCACCAACCGGTTGCGAGACATTATAATGCAGGTTTCCATCGCCCATATGACCAAAGCAGACAATGCGGGCACCGGGCGAGATCGTTTCGATAATTTTTGCCGCCTCGCTGATAAAATCGGGAATAGAGGCGATCGGAACCGAAATATCGTGTTTGATCGACCCACCCTCCAATTTCTGGGCTGGTGACATATCTTCGCGAAGCCGCCAGAATTCCTTCTGCTGGCTCACCGACTGCGCAATGGATGCATCTTCTATAATGCCCTGTTGAAGTGCATCTGAAAGAATATCTTCCATCGTATTATTCGCTTCACCGTCACTATGGGAAGACGAAAGGTCTAGAAGCACATACCATTCACTTTCACGCTCGAGTGGTGCACGTGCGCCTTTGACATAGTTTAGAGACATTTCCATGCCGACCTTGGCCATAAGTTCAAAACCGGTCAACATGGAACCGGCTTTTTTCTGGGCAAGAAGCAGAAGTTCTAACGCTTTTTCCGGACTTTTCATGCCCGCATAGGCGACCGCTTTTCCTTGCGGTTTTGGAAAAAGCTTCATAACGGCAGCGGTGATAATACCAAGCGTTCCTTCTGCACCGATAAACAAATCTTTCAAATCATAGCCGCTATTATCTTTTTTGACATAGCGCAAATCGTCGAGAATGCGCCCGTCCGGAAGGACAACTTCTAGCCCCAGACAGAGTTCGCGCGTATTGCCATAGGCAAGAACATCCGTGCCACCGGCATTGGAGGAAAGATTGCCCCCGATCTGACAAGAGCCTTCCGAACCAAGTGACAAAGGAAAAAAGCGCCCCTTCTCGTCAACTTTTTCCTGTAATGTATGGAGAACCACTCCGGCTTCGACCAATGCCAGATTACCTTCGACATCAATCGAGCGGATCCTGTTCAACCGCTCCATAGAAACAATAATCTCGTTAGCACTTTCATCCGGTTGTTGCGCCCCGACAAGACCGGTATTCCCCCCTTGTGGAACAATGGGCGTCCCGGTTGCGCTCGCAAGCTTCATAATTTCCGAAACCTCTTTTGGAGAGGATGGGCGCAATACAAGCGGGGTGCGCCCATGATAAAGACCGCGTTGTTCGACAAGATAGGATGAAATCACACCCTGATCTACCAAAGCGTGATTGACACCGACAATTTCTATAAAACGTTCAATCAGCTTTTTGTCTATCATTTCTATTTCCTTGGTGCTGCCGCGCGTTGAAGCCGGTCATTAATAGCCTCGCCCAAGCCGGTAAAGGGTATCGGCTCGACAGCTATACATTTAACATCTTTTCTATCAAGTTCCTTCAAATAATGGAACAGATTGCTGGCCGCCTCGTCAAGATTGCCCTCTTCGCTCAAATTAAGCGTTGCCACAGCACTTCCGGCATTTCGGGTTTGTTGTTTTCCGAATGCTAAAAGTGCTTCACCGTTTTTGACGTCTTTGGCGTCAAGTCTCACAAATGCATTGGGTGCATAATGGGATTTCAACATACCCGGAGCTTCGATAGCTGCTCGCTGGTCTACACGTTCAAGCTTGAGCCCTGTTTGTTTTTCAATTTTCTCAGGTGCGAGCCCACCCGGACGAAGCAGATAAATATGGTCGCCCACGACCTTGATAATTGTGGATTCAACACCGACACGTGTCGGGCCGCCATCAATGATAAGCGGCACTTTTTCGCCAAACATATCGGCAACATCCTGTGCAGTTGTACTGCTCAAACGGCCGGAAATATTTGCGCTTGGTGCTGCAACCGGCCGGCCGAGTTCTTTTACTATTGTTGCGAATATACCGACAGGATTGCGAACGGCGAGCGTCTTTAAACCCGCACTGGTAAGTGGGTCTATCGAAGTTTCATTTTTGAGCGGCAAAACAAATGTTAAAGGCCCCGGCCAGAAAGCGTCCATCAGCTTTTTTGAAATATCATCAATCTCGACAATATCTTCCGCCATATCCATACCGCTGACATGCGCGATCAGCGGGTTGAACTGCGGGCGTCCTTTGGTTTTGAATATATTGGCAACTGCTTTTCCATTTGTCGCATCAGCCGCAAGCCCGTAGACAGTCTCGGTCGGTAGAGCCACGAGCTCCCCTTTATCAAGATAGAAAACAGCCTTTGAAACAGCGTCTTTTGACGAGGCAAGAATAATCATCATATCAACCCTCTAGAACGCACCCTTGATCGGGGCAAAACTGAAGCGATGCAATCTTTTGACAGGCCCTTCATGTTCTATTGCCGCGCGGTGGAATGCTGTTGCATATCCGGCATGTTTTTCAAAACCGTAAGCAGGATAAACTTCCCCCACTTTTTCCATTAACCGGTCACGCGTGACTTTTGCTATAATGGATGCCGCCGCAATAGATTGGGAGCGCCCGTCACCTTTTATCAGTGCCTGAGCGGGATAAACAAGTTTTGGGGGAATATCGCGCCCGTCCACCAGAACATAATCTACTTTGACAGACAGGCTGCACACTGCTCGTCTCATGGCTTCAAGAGCAGCTTTTCTGATATCTGTGTGATCAATTTCACTTGCCGACAGGCTGCAAATGGATACGGCCAATGCCGAACGCAAAATCCTGTCATAAAGTGCTTCGCGTTTCTTTGCCGAAAGCTTTTTGGAATCATTTAAGCCTTCGGGTATGTTATTCCGGTCAAGAATGACTGCAGCTGTCACCACAGGACCGGCCAAGGGTCCCCGCCCGACTTCGTCCACTCCGGCTATATTCTGATAGCCTTTTGCAATAAGACGTTCCTCGATCGAATAATCGGGCATTGAAGGAATATCGTGGAATAGCGGCAAATCATTGTTTTTGTGAGACATGGACAATCTAATCGCATTACCAGAGTTTTTGCGCAAGTCTGGCAATTCGCAAACGTTCAGAAAAAATGTTCATCAAATTTTGTCGTCAAAAAGAAATGACAACTGTTTTGCTACCTTCAACGGCGGTCTGAAAAGCCCGATCTCGAGCTTTTGGTGGCGTTCATGCAACCCCAGTCTCTGTCGTGCCAGACGAAAACGGTCGGCAACAAGTTTGGCAAACGGCCCCTCGCCGGACATACGCGTTTTCCAATCCGCATCATAATCCTTGCCACCGCGCATATCACGCAGAAGCTGCATAACCCGCCTGTAACGGTCGGGATATTCGCGCAATAACCAGTCTTTAAAGAGCGGAGCAACCTCATAAGGTAATCTGAGCATAACGTAACCGGCGTCAATCGCACCGGCCTCTTTTGCTCTCGTCAAAACATTTTCTATTTCGTGGTCATTCAATCCGGGAATAACCGGCGCCATCATAACGCTTACGGGCACGCCCTTTTTTGTCAATTCCTTGATTGCCCATAAACGTCGTTCAGGTGTTGCAGCGCGTGGTTCCATGAGGCGGGCAAGCTTTCTGTCCAATGTTGTGATGGATAAAGCCACGCGGACAAGCTTTCGCTCAGTCATTCTTTCAAGAATATCGCAATCCCTTACAATAAGTGCCGATTTCGTTGTGATACAAACCGGATGGTTGCATTGATCCAATACATCAAGAATTTGCCGCATAATCTGCCATTTTTTCTCGATTGGCTGGTAAGGGTCTGTGTTGGTTCCAATAGCAATTGGCCGAACTTTATAATCAGGTTTTGACAATTCCCGTTCCAGAAGTTTTGCCGCGTCGGGTTTGGCAAATAATTTTGTTTCAAAATCAATTCCCGCAGAGAGCCCCATATAAGAATGGGTCGGGCGTGCAAAACAATAGATACAACCATGTTCGCACCCACGATAAGGATTGATCGAGCGATCAAAGAAAATATCGGGCGAATCATTGTGCGTAATAATCGTACGGGCTTTTTCGGTTTCCACAGACGTTTGAAGCGGAGAAAGCTGTTCATCCAAATCCCAACCGTCATAAAACCGTTCGCCTGACTGTTTCTCGAACCTTCCGGCAGGATTGAGCGCCGCTCCCCTTCCCCTTGTTTGTTGAGCCTCTGTACGAAGTAAAGATTGATCAAGCAACATTCTTCCACCATCGGTCGACATCGCGTTGAAAGCCAATTGGTCGGCCTTTGCCATGACATTTACCAGATGTTGATTGATCATTGCTTTTCCCATCCTTCCGATCTATCATGTTAATAGGAACAAAACAAGAACATAAATTTGCGTGCTTTTGCGGGCATAATGCTTTAATTGAAACAATATGGTTAGTGTAATTATTCACGCGAATGAAGACATAGATCCTCTTGCCGATACACTAGCAATGCTTGTATCGGGGAGCGTGTTCGGTCTTGTTAGCGAGGTCATTCTTTGGTCTGAAAATCACAGCAATGTCTTGCAGACTGTTGCCAATGATACCGGCTGTCGCTATCTCCCCAAAAGCACACTAGGTGATGCGATCATGGCTGCCAAAAGCACATGGTTGCTTTTTCTGACACCAGGTGCACGGTTACTCGACCAATGGCGGGAAATTTTAAGTCGTTATGTCGAGAAGGAGACAAATCCTGCACGTTTCCGCTCTGTCGATTTATCAAAAACATCTCTACTGACAAAATTTTTCAGAAAACCCCGTTTGATGGAGTGCGGTTTTCTCGTGTTGAAAGAAAAACTTATTGAGAATGCCAACAATGAATCAGCCTTAAAAAAAGCGATAAACAGTCTTAGGCCGGTGGTTTTACCGATACAGATTTTTCTACCGGCAAAACAAAAATAAACGGCTCTCCCGTTTGTTAAAAGAGCCGTTTTTCATCAACAGATGACAGGAAAATCAATCAGTATTCTTACCGTTCTGTCAAGCGTGGCATAAGCATAACCAGATTATGTGGGCGCTGGCGACTATCAAGCTCGCCTTTCAATATATTATCCCATGCATCCTTGCAGGCACCTGTTGAACCAGGTAGGCAAAAAACAAATGTTCCATTGATAAGTCCTGCTGTTGCGCGGGACTGGATTGTCACCATGCCGATTGTCTCATAGGAAACTTTATGAAACATAGCCGAAAAACCATCCATCCGCTTGTCAAAAAGTGGCTCGATTGCTTCCGGTGTAACATCGCGTCCGGTAAAACCAGTACTACCGGTCGTGATGATAATTTCAACATCGGGATCAGCTGCCCAATCAACAATTTTTTTGCGGATTTCCGGAATTTCATCGCGAACAATATCCCGTTTAGCCAAATTATGGCCTGCCGATTTGATACGTTCTTCCAGAACATCTCCGGACCGGTCATCGCTGGAGTTACGTGTATCCGACACTGATAAAACCGCAATATTAAGCGATTCCATTTTAGCTTTTTCATCAATATGACTCATGATTTTCATTCCTGATTATTCGTCTATTTTGCCCGTTGTCTCGACTGCTTTTACAAACCAGTCCGGTTTTTGTGATTTTATCTTGCTTGCCGCCTCTTCAGCTCTCTTGATATTTTCGTAAATACCGAAACAAGTCGCACCTGACCCCGACATACGAGAGAGAAGAGCGCCGTTCCCATCAAGTAGTCCCAAAACATCATCAAGTTCCGGTGCAAGCGCGCGTGCACATTCATAAAGGTCGTTATGTGTTTTTTTGAGTTCATTCACAAGTGAATGAAGATTTATCAATTTTGCAAAATTTATATCAAGAGGCAGGCTTTTTTTATTGCCTAAAAGCTTAAAAATTTCCGGTGTCGAAATGGACTGCCCGTGATTGACAAGCACCATCGGAATTCTACAACAATCAACCGGCTGAAGTTTTTCGCCGATACCCGAGACACGAAGCGATTGGCGATTTAAAAAGGCCGAAAGGCACATCGGTACATCGGCCCCCAATGTCAAACCGAGCTCAAAAAGCTCTTCATTAGAAGCATCAATTTGCCATTGCTGTTTTAAGAGAGCAAATACACCGGCAGCATCGCCGGAGCCGCCACCGATGCCGGAAGCAACAGGCAGATTTTTCTCAAGGATGAGCTGACAAGGTTCAGACTTTGAAGGAAATTTTTTAACAAAAATATCGCGTGCTCTTGAAACCAGATTGTTCGCATCAGCTGTGAGCGCGACAGATTGAGGCCCGACAATGGAAAAACTATTTGTTTTGGCGGGTTTATAAGAGAGAACATCACCTTCAAAGCTGAAACAGACCAGACTATCAAGAAGGTGATAACCATCGTTGCGCTCCCCCACCACATGGAGCGCCAGATTGATTTTAATCGGTGTTACAATTGTTGCGGATTTTGCAACCTTGAAAGGCACGTTTAATCCCGTTCAACGTAATATTCACCCGTTTCGGGATCTTTCACCAATGTACCATTTGCACCTGTGCGGCGTTCATCCTCGGCATGTTTTACACGCAAAGCGACGCGTTCAGATTCACGCTTGAAAGCACGATAGGCATAAAGCGCGGCTGCACAAATCAGACCATAAATAACTAATCTCAACATTTTCACCTTTAGCTCCCATGTCATTATTTGATAATTAATGAGCGCAAATCAAGTCTTGAAACGATTATTGTTATATCTTCCTACAAAATTTGTCTTTTTAAAGTCCATAGCGCTGCCACAAAGCCCGTTCTTCTGCCGATTGGATAAGACCATCAACAGTTGACGAGACCAAGCCCGCCGAAATGGCCGGAGTTTTGCGTCCCAACAAGCTTCTGGAAGCTGAAACAAGACGCATTTTGGCATCGTGTCCATAGCGTTGTTTGATTAGAGAACGCAAATCGGAAAGTTCATCAACAAGTCCGAGCTCCTTACCCTTTTTGCCCGTCCAGAACATGCCGGTAAACAAATTGGGGTCATCGGCAAGTTTGGAACCCCGACTTTCCTTGACGAGATTGATAAAGGTTTCATGAATTTCAAGTTGGAGAGCTTTCAAGTGATCAACATCCGCTTTTTTTTCAGGCTGGAACGGGTCAAGCGAAACTTTGTTTTTGCCGGCTGTGTAAACGCGGCGCTCAACGCCGATTTTTTTGAGCAATTCAGGAAAACCGAATGATGCGGAAACTACACCAATTGAGCCCACAACCGAAGATGGATCTGCAAAAATTTCGTCGCCGGCACAAGCAATCATATAGCCGCCGGATGCAGCAACATCTTCAACAAAGACGAGAACGCGTTTATGTTTTTCTTCCGCAAGGTCACGAATGCGACGGTAAATCAGGCGCGATTGAACAGGAGAGCCACCCGGAGAATTGACAGAAATAGCGACAGCTGGAGCTTCTTTGTCGGAGAATGCTTTTTCAAGAGCGTTTGCACAAGAACTAAGCGATAAAGTTTGGCGCAAAGGGGAAGAAGCTTCCATAATCATCCCCTGCAACCGCACAACCGGAATCTCGACAGCATTGGAACGGAAACGGCGTGGAATAAAACGTTTGAAAAAGCCTGACAAAGTTTAAACTCCTGACAAAAGATCTGCTTTAATGGCTCAAAAAATGCACCATTGTCATTTAAGATGTAAATGGCAAAAAGCAATATTTTGTTAAAATTCCGCTCAAATACTCTGCCAAATACTCATTTTACCATTATTGATTGCATCGACAAGTGGCGAAAAAGCATGAAGATCATCGTCATGAATGTAAAGTGCGGGCATCAGGGAAAGAGGCGCTTTGCTTGCTCTCTTGGCATGAACAAGAATGCGGATTGCTGCGCTGTTTTTGCGCGAATGCACCGGAAATACCAGAACATCACCAAAACGTCCTTCGAACGCCTTCAGAATTTCTGACAAAGATTGTGGCCGCGCAACTAACCCCAAATAGCCCGATGGTCTTATAATTGCCGCAGCCGTACGAATCCAGTCTTCAAACATATGATCAGACATAACATGCGCTTCGGCTTTCAAATTGTCGGGTGTTTTACGGTCAAAAGGTGAATTAAAAGGCGGATTCATGATTGCAAAATCGAAAGCATTGTCAGAAAGCCCCGCCTCTTGTCTTTGCTTGCCCCTTAAAGTTACATCGGCCAAAATAACATTGATCCGTGGCGCAATTGCCGCGTTTTCTGCAAGTGCAATACTTTTTCTCGCAAAATTGACCATTTCCGCAGCGCGTTCAACGAGAGTGACCTCGACATTTTTACACCGGGAGGCAACAGCAAAGCCTGCTGCACCGGCACCGGCGCCAAGATCGACAATTTTTCCCTTGAAATCGGTTGGCACGAGCCCGCCCAGCAACATTGCATCCATGCCTGAACGGTGCCCGCCACTTTTGGGCTGAACCAGATAAAATCCACCACGATGGAAGACATCGATCGTTTCGTTCAAGGAGGAAGTATCCAATTTATTGTCTTTGTGATAGTTCATGGGCCAAGCCTGCATCTACCATAATTTGCCTTGCTTCTTCAGCATATTCTTCGCCGACAAGAAAGCGCCGTGTGATTGCTCCGAGAGACCCTTCTGCAACGCTGGTGTTCTGATCGGTTACAAAATAAACAATCCCCTCCGATTTCATAAGGCTTTCGACAAATGAAATGAGAACAATGTCGTTGGTGTCAAACAATTCAATCATAAAACTATCTTGCATATTTTCTTTTTGAAGGGCAGCCGGACGAAGAAGAAAATGGTATTTTTTCCTGAATTTTTTTCCAAAACGCTCTATCTTAAATAACATCTTGCTTGAGTTGATAGAATTGCTTCATTAAGGTGCGGGCAAAAAATCAGGAAATTTCCAGGAGAATGGGCATTGGTTGCTGAGAACAAAACAGGTCAAAAAGTCGAATATCAGGCGTCTATAAAGCCGCTTATCGATATTACAAAAGATGATATGCAAAAAGTAAATGAACTTATCATTGCTATGGCCGGTTCCGATGTGGAAATGATTCCTGAAGTCTCGAACCATCTTATTTCTTCCGGTGGCAAGAGATTGAGACCGATGTTGACCCTCGCTTCTGCACGCTTGTTCGGTTATCAGGGATCAGGGCATATCAAGCTGGCAACAGCAGTTGAATTTATGCACACAGCAACTCTTCTTCATGACGATGTTGTCGATGATAGCGATATGCGTCGGGGAAAATCGACCGCCAGAATGATCTGGGGCAATGAGGCGAGTGTTCTCGTCGGCGACTTTTTGCTTGGACAAGCATTCAAAATGATGGTTGAAGTCAATTCAATGGACGCTTTGTCGGTGCTTGCCAATGCTGCCGCGATTATCGCAGAAGGTGAAGTTATGCAGCTTGCGGCTGCAAAGCATCTGACCACAACAGAAGACGAGTATCTCAAAGTTATCAATGCCAAGACTGCTGCGCTTTTTTCTGCGGCAGCAGAAGTCGGCCCTATCATTGCAGGATGTGGGGAAAAAGAACGTCAGGCTTTGAGACATTACGGGACTTCGCTCGGACTTGCTTTTCAGCTTGTCGATGACGCACTTGACTATGGCGGCAATTCCAAAAATCTGGGTAAAAATACCGGAGATGATTTCCGCGAAGGCAAAATTACTATGCCTGTTATTCTTTCCTATATTCGTGGAGACGATGAAGAAAAAAACTTCTGGAAACAATCTCTCGAAGAGGGAAAAAATGATGATGATGCGCTAGCCCATGCGCTGAAACTCATGAAGCAACATCATAGTCTTGAAGATACGATCAAAGCAGCGCGCCATCATGGCAATGAGGCATTGAAGGCTCTTGACGGGCTCAACCCCAGCAAGGAAAAAGCAGCATTGTGCGAAGTGATCGAGTTTTGTATTTCTCGTGTGAATTAAATTTCCTCAAAAACAGCGCTCTTATAAATTCTTATAAAAATGACGGGGAATTGATGGAATTTTTAAACAAATTGGCTGGATATATCCTATAAAGGTTGCCAACCTGTTTTATGTTGGAAAAAGGATCTTTTCTATGCAAGCCGCGAAAATGACTCGCCTGATTGCACTTTTGGCTGCCGGAACGATATTGATGACAACCTCCGCTTTTGCAAAAAAAGAAGAGCCTGTCAAAGCGGGTTCGTTTGCCGGAGCTTATTTGGCAGGTCGCATCGCAGCCAGCGACAACAATGTCGATCTTGCTATTTCCTATTTCAAACAGGCTCTCGGTTTTGAACCGGATAACGTATCCATGCAGCAGGATATGCTTTTAACCCTTTTGTCTGCAGGCGAGTTCAAAGACGCTGTCAAACAGGCAAAACGGCTCAAAGGGAATGCCGATGTGGAACGCTATGTCAGGCTTACACTTGCAAGTGATGCCTTTATCAGAAAAAATTACATTGGCGCGAAAAGCGAACTCGAATTTTCCGATCCCTCCGACATGGATAAACTTTCGTCCGGATTGATGGGAGCATGGGCAACATTCGGACGCGGAAATACAAAAGGCGCCATTCAAGAAGTCAAAGATCTTCTCGGACCGGTTTGGTATGATTTGTTTCTAAGTTATCATATGGCGCTGATGAACGATCTTGCCGGACATAAAGATGAGGCAGAGCGCTACTACAAGCAGGCGTTAAACGACCGACAAGGTGGTGCTGCCGCACCTGACACCTATGAACGTATCATTATTTCTTATGCATCGTTTCAATTGCACAACGATAAACGCGATGAAGCACTCGCCACCTTACGCGAAGGCGAGAAAATGCTTACCGGACGTGATGCATTGAAAAACATCCGTCAACGGATTGAAGACGGAAGTTCTCTGGATATGGTGATCAAAACACCGCAAGAAGGTGCGAGCGAAGTGCTTTATGATCTCGGCACAGCCATTAACCGTGGGGGTGCGGAGGCGTTTGCACGTATTTTCCTCCAATTGTCTGAAGCAATGCGTCCCCACAATGACGCAACACTTTTCCAGCTTGCCGATATTTCCTCCAAACTGGAAGAAAACAACCGCGCGATCGACATCTATCAGGAGATACCGGTAAAATCACCTTATTATCGGGATGCGGAGCTGAGACTTGCGCTTATTCTGGCTGACACAGGAAAGAGCGAAGAAGCCATTCGTCACCTTTCAGCACTTGAAAAAGAATTTCCGGAAGACCAACGTATTTCAATGGCAATGACCGGCGTCTATATGCAAGATAAAGCTTATGACAAAGCCGCTGCCGTAATGGACCGTGCAATTTCCCGCATTCCGCATCTTGAACAAGAAAACTGGTTGATGCTCTATCAACGCGGTATGGCGGAAGAGCGCTTGAAAGAATGGGATAAAGCCGAACCGGACTTTCGAAAAGCGCTGGAGCTCTATCCTAACCAGCCGCAGGTTTTGAACTATCTTGGCTATTCATTAATCGATCGCAATGAAAAACTTGATGAAGCTTTGAATATGGTCAAGAAAGCAGCCGAACTGCGGGCACAAGACGGCTATATCGTCGACTCTCTCGGATGGGCCTATTATAAACTCGGTCGCTATGACGAGGCCGTCAAAACGCTGGAAAACGCGGTTAAATTACGACCCGAAGACGCAACCATTAATGACCACCTTGGTGACGCTTATTGGATGGTCGGACGCAAACTTGAAGCCACATTCCAGTGGAATCATGCAATTGCCGGAAAACCCGAACCGGAAGAATTGACAAAAATTCAGGAAAAGTTGAAATCCGGTCTAAAAACACCGGCATTGGAAAAATCTGCCGAAAAAACCGATAGCAAGCAAAATTAAACGGGCAAAGCTGTTGCTCTATTACTGTTTTGATTTCTCTCGTCTCTTGACCATAGGGGCGTGAAAGCATAGACATTTTTCATGCCGGAATTTCCCTTTCCGGATATGTTTTTATCAATCTCAAAAGGGTAATATCGTGAGCCTACCCGAATATCTTGATCCGAAACGCTCTTTTCAGGGTCTTATCCTGACGTTGCAGAATTACTGGGCGCAATATGGTTGCGCTGTTTTGCAGCCATATGACATGGAAGTTGGAGCTGGTACTTTTCATCCGGCGACAACCTTGCGGTCACTGGGACCTCGCCCATGGAAAGCTGCCTATGTACAACCTTCGCGCCGTCCGACCGACGGTCGCTATGGTGAAAATCCGAACCGTTTACAACATTATTATCAATTCCAGGTTTTGCTCAAACCTTCACCGGATGATTTACAGGATCTTTATCTCGGATCTTTGCGGGCTATCGGACTTGATACACATCTCCATGATGTGCGATTTGTTGAAGATGACTGGGAAAGCCCGACCTTGGGAGCATGGGGGCTTGGCTGGGAATGCTGGTGCGACGGTATGGAAGTATCGCAATTCACTTACTTTCAGCAGATTTGCGGCATTGAATGTTCTCCCGTTTCGGGAGAGCTCACCTATGGTCTGGAACGGCTCGCAATGTACATCCAAGGCGTTGACAATGTTTATGATTTGAATTTCAACGGACGCGAAGGTGAAGATAAAATAAGCTACGGAGATATATTCCTGCAAGCAGAGCAGGAATATTCGCGTTTCAATTTCGAATTTGCCGATACCGAACTTTTGCACCGCCATTTCATTGATGCAGAACGCGAATGCGCGGCTATTCTGGAAGCAGGAAAACCTCAAGAAAAAGGCGGACTTCACCTTTGTGTCATGCCGGCTTATGACCAATGTATCAAAGCCAGTCACGTCTTCAATCTTTTACAAGCGCGCGGTGTCATATCTGTTACCGAACGACAAAGCTATATTTTGCGGGTTCGCGATCTTGCGCGCCGTTGTGGTGAAGCTTTTCTGTTAACCGACGCCGGTGGCGCAAATTACAAAGGAGAAGCCTGATGCCCGACCTTCTTCTGGAACTTTTAAGTGAAGAAATCCCCGCTCGTATGCAGCGTAAAGCGGCAGGCGACCTGAAAAAACTGGTCACCAACGGACTTGTTGACAATGGTCTTGTTTACGAAGCAGCGCGCGGATATTGGACACCACGGCGCTTGACACTCGATATCAGAGGTTTGAGTGCCCGTTCGAAAGACGTTCATGAAGAGCGCAAAGGCCCGAGCGTAAAAGCTCCCGAGCAAGCCATAAACGGTTTTTTACGCTCTGCCGGATTGAGCGATATAAGCGAGGCAGAAGTTAAAACCGACCCCAAGAAAGGGGATTTCTATATTGCCCGAATTACCAAAAAAGGGCGCAGTGCCGAAGAAATTATTGCCGATATCATGCCCGATATCATTCGCAGTTTTCCTTGGCCGAAATCCATGCGCTGGGGCAAGCAATCAACAAAACAGAATGCCTTGCGCTGGGTCCGTCCATTGAAAAACATTCTGTGCGTTTTCGGGCCTGAAAATGATGCAACGGAAGTCGTTCCTTTCGAGGTGGCAGGACTTAAGAGCAACAACATAACCTATGGCCACCGTTTTTTGAGCGATGGCAAGCCGATCGAAGTTCGTCGTTTTGAAGACTATGTAACGAAGCTCGAAAACGAGAAAGTCATTCTGGATGGCGACCGCCGCAAAGAAATCATCCTTGCCGATGCACGCAATCTATGTTTTGCCAAGGGGCTTGAGTTGGTCGAGGATGAGGGACTGGCCGAAGAAGTATCAAACCTTGTTGAATGGCCTGTCGTTCTTATGGGTGAATTCGAGGAAAGCTTTTTGCAAATTCCTGCCGAAATCATCCGGCTCACCATCCGTATCAATCAAAAATGCTTTGTCACCCGTAAACAGGGGGAAGAGCAAAAACTATCCAATCACTTCATATTGGTATCCAATATTGTTGCTCCGGATGGTGGCAAAGAAATAGCACGAGGCAATGCCAAAGTTGTGCGGGCGCGTTTGTCGGATGCCTTGTATTTCTGGCATACCGACCAACACAACCTGCCCGATCTTTCCGAGCTTTCTCTGTCGGCTGAAAAACTTGGCCTTGATTTGAAGAAGCCGCTTGACCAACGTATGGCGCGCCTTGACCATTTGAATGTAACCTTTCACGCGAAACTCGGCACACAAGGGGCAAGAGTCGAGCGCATTACCGCTCTTTCTTCAATCATTGCTCCGCCGGTTGGTGCCGATGCCAAACTTGCCAAACGCGCTGCACTCCTTGCAAAAGCCGATTTGCAAACAGAAGCCGTTGGCGAATTTCCCGAACTCCAAGGCGTCATGGGGCATAAATATGCTCTTCTTCAAGGCGAAGACCCAAGCGTTGCTGCAGCTATCGAAGAACATTATAAGCCTCAAGGACCAACGGACAGCGTTCCGCGTGCCCCTGTTTCAATTGCCGTTGCCCTTGCCGACAAGATTGACACTCTTGTAGGCTTCTGGCTTATCGACGAAAAGCCGACAGGTTCGAAAGATCCTTTTGCGCTGCGGCGTGCATGTCTCGGTGTCATCCGCCTGCTCCTTGCGCGCGATTGGACAATCCATCTTATGCCGATTTTCAAACAGGCAATCGGTCTTATTTCACGCCACACGATAGAACGCGCATTGAGCCTCTATGAAGATGGTTTGCGTCATGAAAACGCAAAAGAAACCGACGCCGCAGAAGATGTCGATAATGCACTTTCAATGGAGGAAAAGAAGCTCGAGAAGGAAGTGGCTGCAAAAACCGAGCCGGTACTCGCCGATCTTTTATCCTTCTTCCATGAGCGCCTCAAAGTTTATCTCAAAGACGAAGGTGCCCGCCACGATGCTATCGATGCAGTCATGCAAGATGATGACGATGATCTCTTGCAGGTTGCCCGTCGCGTCGAGGCCTTGATTTCCTTCATTAATACTGATGACGGGAATAATCTGATTGCCGGCTTCAAACGTGCGTTCAATATTCTGGAAGCCGAGATCAAGAAAAAAACCCGGATTGCTGACAAAGTTGATCCCGAGCTTTTCATTGAAGAAGAAGAAAAATCACTTTTCAACGCTATCGTCGATGCTGAAAACAAGGTGAAATCCCACATTGCTTCCAATGATTTTTCTGGAGCTTTGCTCGTGCTTGCGGGATTACGTCAGCCTGTTGATGCATTTTTTGAAAAAGTACTCGTCAATGACAATAATGACGCAGTAAGGGCAAACCGGTTGTCACTCTTGCAACGCATCACAACAGTGACTGGAAAGGTGGCCGATTTTTCCAAACTTGCCGGTTGAAAGTTACAAGGGAATCCGCCTGATCAAGCCCCGATTTGAATTGTTTTCAAAATCGGGTTTGTAGGGCGGTGCCCGCACTTTATTGCCCTCAAACGGCCACAAAGAATATTATAAAATTTAAGAGTTGCCGGTGATTGGATATTGTTTTACCGGCAGCGGAGAATGAAATGATTATCCGTAAACGGCCGGGTTTTTTGCGGCTTTTTTTCGTATTGCATGGCTCTATTCTTCCGGCCATTGCACCACAACTTGTCGCAATTCTAATTCTTTCAACCGCCTTGGTATTAGCCCACCATTTTTATCCCCGCGTTATACCGACCTATAATAACGGGACCGCGTTCATGATGCTTGGCATTGCGCTGTCGACCTTTCTGGGCTTCCGCAACAATGCCTGTTATGACCGGTGGTGGGAAGGACGAAAAGTTTGGGGAAAAATTATTTCCGGCTCTCGCGATCTCATTCGCCAAACCGCTGTATTGGCGAAACATGAAACTGAACGGAAAACTCTACTGGAGCTCACGTCCGCATTTTCCCACAGCCTTGTTGACCATTTAAAGGGTACATCATCCCTTCCCTCGTTGATTTCTAACTATCCGGAAGAATTCATAAGAGCTTATCAGGAAAGCCATAATAAGCCTTCGTTCATCCTGAACGAGATTTCGAAGCGCCTTGCAACTTTGCATAGCCAACAAGCTCTGAGCGATATCCAGTATCAAATGTTTGATAAAAGCTTGACCGAGCTTAATGAAAACCAGACTTCATGCGAGAGATTGAATAATACACGCGTGCCCTTCGCATACACGCTTCTCCTCCATCGCACGGCTTATATATATTGTTTTCTTATTCCGTTCGGTTTCACTGATATACTCGGTTGGTGGACACCAGTTGCAAGCCTTCTTGTTGCTTATACGCTATTTGGCCTTGACGCCCTGAGCGACGAATTGGAAAGACCGTTCAGTAATCTCGATAATGTCCTTCCAGTTTATGCCATGGCAACAATCATCGAGCGTGACGTTTGCGCAGCTATAGGGCTTCCTCTTCCAAAACCTGTTGAACCGGTCGATTTCATATTAAGATAGGAACGCTATTGATTGGTGATGCACTAGTTCGGTCAAAAGGAATGAACTCTACAGGGACTTGAATTGCGCCAGATACCCCCATGTAAAATGATGTAAAACAACACGAAAAATGGGGGTAATAAAAATACCGCTTTAAAACGTTCTGGTTGTTTTAATCAAAAGAGGTTTCAAAGCGGTTTTGCAAAAATTCAAAGCGGCTTTTTGTTAAACCGGATGCTTTTAACGGCACAAATTTAAACCGACTTTTTCTCGGCTTTTTTCGCAGCCTTGAACGTAGCCATGGCTCTGCCATTTTCTTCGATTTTGATCTTGCCTTTGTTCTTTGAAGATTTGTGCTTCTCTCCCTCGTCCACGAGTTCAAGCGTATCTTTGCGGAAAATTGCCGTCTTCAAATGTTCATCCTTGAACCATACGCAAGAAATTTTGCTATTATTGACTTTATCGACAGTCATTTTAGGACCGCCGGATTTTAACCGAACAATATTGCCAGCTTTAAACATTTTATATCCCTCTAAACGCTCCAATTTTGACAATCAACGTCACAAAAGCTTCAAACTGTTAAAAAGTGTTTTACTATATATAAGCTCTAACCAGAAGATATTTTAGCTTTGGTTTCTACAATTTGTCCATGACGCAAAGAAAAATATTTAAGTGTTCGCCACCGCCATGAGATTTTTCCGGAACTTTAAAAAAAATCGCACTATAAAAATCCGGCAAGATATAGTTCTACAAACTATCAACCACAATTGCGAAATACTTTACCCCCGACTTGAAAAAAGTAAAAACACGCCAAATAGAGTTTCTTGGCCCTATTTTTTCATGTCCCCACTACCATTTTCCTTTTCTGCTTATTCCCCAAGCAGCCCTAGTTTAAGGTTTTCAAACGGGAGCTTTCACACGCAATTGAAAGAAGTTTGATAACGGGAAATCAAGTGCCGAAAATTGAGTTGCAAAATCTGTTCAAAGCCAGAAAGAAAGAGTTAAATAACTTTTTGAGCTCCTCGGTTCGGCTCTATGGCACGAATTATATTGCCATTTCTGTTTCAGTATCCCGCTGCTATCGGCGGCATTAAACGTCACGCTTCAGCAACGGCATTAAACTTCGTGCTTTATCCTCGTCTTGAAACGTCACACTTTATCGCTGGTATTTATTAATGAAAAGCCAATGGACCTATAGACTTAGCAAAAACTCGTTATATAGAATTTATCCGGCACGCTTGTTTTTGGATTTCTAAGCTTTTTTATGATCGGATTTTTTCTTTTTTTTAGCGGGTGTTTTAGTTTTGTTTTTATCCGGCGTTTGAGTTAAGGCAGATCCGGCAGTGGATTTTTGCGCTTTGTTTGATTTAGGATCTTTCAATATTTTCGATGCTTTTTTTGCCACTTCCTTTGACGTTTTTTCATTCTTTGCCATGAGAATTATCCTCTCCCTCTATAGTTTTCTATTTGATATTAAAATTTATAATATAATTATTTGTCTTTAATTCAATGGTATTATTCCTATGCTCAATATGACATTCAGCATATTAAAAGTTGAATGGATCAAATTTCACTTTCTAAATAAAATATTATATCCTCGTCGTAATATGCTTGATTTATCGTGCTTAAGGTACTTAATTTCCGCATTTTTCACTATCGAAAGCTTTTAACACGTTTGCCATGTCACAACACCTCGAACGTGTCAGTTTTTCATCTAACGAGATGAATCTCATTCTAACGTCATAAATTCGTAAAGCCAAAAATTTTAATAAAGAAGGAAGAAAATAATTTTCAGCTCAGATGGTTATCGACCGCAGCTATTTCTTGAAGAGAAGGTTCTCGTCATCCTGCTTAAAAATAGTCTGACCACACTGTTACCCTTTTGTGTAGCTATGCAACTTACCATCGTCAGTTTGAGGATAAAGCCCGTTTACCGTTAATTCCTCCATAATTTTACGGTTACGATCACGCTTCGAAAAAACAAATCTCTTCGGAAAAAACTTTGGTCAAGCCACTTTAAAATTTATTCGACTACACGAATTCTTCCGAAATCTATTCGCTAACCGAAATTTTTTGCCGTATCAAACACCGGTTCGGGTGTGCGTGTCAAAGCCGCGAGAGGTCTCAAAAAGACAAGTGAATTATTGCGGAAGGTGCACTTTTCTCTATTAGTAGGTTCAAACGAATAATGTTCAAACTCTTTTCCCAATCCTGAAAAACTTTGTTATTGAACGGCATAAAAAAACCACGCTTGAAGCGTGGTTTTCCGTGATCTTTGGTCCCGTTATTCAAGACGGAATTTTAATTAAGGTGGGCTTTGACATCAGCTAGCGAGTCCTTAATAAGACTTGCAGATTTTTTATCGTCAATTTCCTTGACCAGCATTTCTTTTGCCGCAGCGACAGCAATATCAACAACTGATGCTTTAACGGCGTCGATTGCTTCCGATTCCGCATGAGCAATTTTTTGTTCTGCCATCTTGTTACGACGGGCGACATAATCAGCCATTTTCTGGTGAGCGTCTTTTGCAAGCAATTCAGCTTCACGTTTTGCAGCCGCAATGATCTCTTTTGCTTCCTTTTCCGCCTGTTCGCGTTTCGCCTGATAAACAGCCAGAAGTTCCTGGGCTTCTTCACGCGTACGACGTGCCTCATCAAGTTCGCTGCGAATGAGTTCGGCACGTTTGTCCAGAAAACTATTAAGAAGTGCCGGCACTTTGTAATAGACAAGAACGGCAATAAAAAGCAGCAATCCTATCAGCGCCCAGAACGTATCTGTCATCATGACTTTTTACTCCAAACCGCTTACTGCCTTGACCGCTGCCGTTGCATCCGAAGCGCTGACCTTTTTCCCGATCAGTTCTTCAACAATCTCTGCTGCTGTCGTCTCGGCAATCTTATTAACATTACCCATAGCGTTGTTTCGGATTTTTTTAATTCTCTCTTCGGATTCTGCCAGCTTTTTATCAAGCTCGGCTTCCGACTTTTTACGTTCTTCATCAACCTTGTTGCGAATTTCATCGGCGGAGCTTTGTGCAATTGCAATAGCACGAGAGCGCGCTTCAGAAAGCTCACGTTCATAGGAAGCAATGGCGCTTTCACGCTCCATATTCATACGTTCCGCTTTATCATGGTCGGAAGCAATTCTATCCCGTCGGATTTCAATTGTACCACCAATACGCGGAACAATGACCCTGGATATGAATATATAAAACAGGCCAAAACAAATAATGAGCCAGAATATATGCGATTCGTAGTATGAAAAATCAAAAGGCGGAAAAACACGCCCTGCATGTTGTGCAGCTTCGCCCGCATGTTCTACTGGCGTTTCGACAGTTTGCGCAAGTGCGCTAGATAGAAACATCCCGTTTTACCCTCTCACAAGCTCCAATGCTTTTGAAAAACAAATGGTAACAGCCTTGCGGCAGCTTAAGGTTTTTCTTTTTTTGCTCTTGGCTCCAGCGAAAGAGCGTGTGGCAGGCTTTACGCCTGCCTCGCCAAATGCAATAGCCAAAGGCATTTACTTATCAGACAGCGAAGAGAAGCAGAATAGCAACGAGCAACGAGAAAATGCCCAAAGCTTCTGTAACAGCAAAGCCGAAAACCAAACGTGCAAACTGACCATCGGCAGCAGACGGATTGCGAAGAGCACCCGAAAGATAGCTACCAAAAATGTTACCTAGGCCGAGAGCTGTACCTGCCATACCAAAGCAGGCGAGACCAGCGCCTATATATTTTGCTGCGAGTGCTAATTCCATATCATTCTCCTTTGAAGCAAAATCGCATTTAAAAGCGGTGGAAGCCCACCAGTTTCATCAATGTCCGGGATGCACCGCATCAGCAAGGTACATACAGGTTAGAATAGTAAAAACATAGGCTTGAAGAAAAGCCACAAGAACCTCAAGTGCAGTGACTGCAACAGTCATTATCAGAGGCAGGATCGAGCCACCGATGCCGGCCGCCCCCAAGCCTATCATAGAGACAACAAAACCGGCAAACACTTTCAGTGTAATGTGTCCTGCCAACATGTTGGCAAAAAGACGAACGGAGAGGCTAATTGGACGAGACAGAAACGATATAACTTCGATTATTGTCACCAGTGGCAAGATGATAACCGGCACACCGGACGGAACAAACAATCTCAAAAATCCGAACCCGTTCTTGATAAAACCGTAAATAACCACGGTGAAAATGACCAGCATTGCAAGAGCAAATGTAATGGCGATCTGCGATGTAACGGTATAGAAATAAGGGAAAAGACCTAAAAAGTTGGCTACAAGCACAAATATGAATATCGAAAACACAAGCGGGAAAAACCGCATTCCTTGTGCCCCCGCCGAACCGCGCAACATATTGGCAACAAATTCATAGGTAATTTCCGAGATTGATTGCATCCGGGTCGGGACAATTCCACGACTTGATGAAGATGCAAACAGGAACATTGAGGAGAAAACCACTGTTATTGCCATAAAGAGCGAAACATTGGTGAATGATAAATCCATATTTCCGAAAGAAATATTGATCAGCTTAGACATCTGAAACTGATGAATAGGATCTGGACCGCTCGCTGACACCTTAACCTCTTTTACTCGGGCTTATTAGGCCCATCATCTTGGCGCGATGCGCCGTTTTTGCCAATTTGACTGGGAGCCACAGCCCCCACCGACCGTAATATGTTCAATACTCCGGCAGAAAATCCAAGGAAAAGAAAAATAATCAATCCCCACGGCGATGTTCCTGCCAATTGATCAACTCCTAACCCTAGTATAACACCAACCACAACACCAGCCAAAAATTCACTGGATAGTCTGATTGCTTGCGCCATCCCCTTTGGCGGCCCAGATTCCTCCTCTTCCTGATCCGGTTTTTTGGTCGAGCTATAACGCGCCAATTTTTCTTGCAGATTTCGCCTGCGTATTTCCAGATCCGAAGGTTCAGGACTGTCCCCCTGCCCCGGTATTCGAGTACCTCTCTCAGGCTTATCAGGTTTATCACCTTTCGCCATATTTGGCCCCTTAATCCCAAATGCAAAGTAAAGGTCTGACCTCTAGAGTTTGGGCGCAACATATTGTTACTAGAGGCATTCGTCAAGCGGCCATTCCCCTAGATCAAAAGGAATTTTCTTTAAATGGGAAAGTAAAGGCTTCCATTAACTTCATTTTGTTGGCAAAAAAATCGGAAATGCATTCGCAACATATTGTTTTTCAATGTTTTTTCATGGTGAAAGAATAAATCTAATATCAAATCCAGCCGCCATAGCGGGTGCGATAAAAAATATGCAAGCCTATTTTGTCCACTTTTATCATTGTGCGTGCCCAGCGGGGGCGAACATAGACGGCATGGTAGTGTGTAGCCGAACCGACTTCGGGGAACCATATCTGACCAGCCGAAACAGCCCGTGCAACTTGTTCGGCAACAGTCCATTGCGCCATTTCGGTTACTTTGTGTTTGCGGCCATCACAAGCAAATGAAAACTGGCAATGATTGATCCAGTTGGTGTTCTGGTAAACGACACCACAAATCGTATTCGGATAGGCCGGATTTCTCACTCTGTTCAAAACAACCTGAGCCACAGCCGCTTGTCCCTTTATTGATTCTCCGCGGGACTCGAAATAAACGGCTTCTGCCAGACATTTCTGCTCTTTTGCCGAAAAAGCCTCAGGCGGCAAAGGTGTGGCGGCCCAGGCATGATCATTACGCCCGATCGGAGGAATAAAACGACCGTTACGGTCGATCTGGGAATGTTTTTCCGTTAGCACGCTATCGAATGCACTGGTATCAACCTTCGCATTGGCAGGAGCATAGGCAAGAGCCATCACGTCAGGATTGTCATTGGTAACGAGGTTTTTAAGAATCTTCGGAACGGGAAGTTTCGCGACCGGTTTTTTTTGCGGAATGACGAGAGCTATTTTTACCCCTGATTTTTGATCGGCTTTATCTTTCTTCTCGATATCATTTTGTGGCGCTTTATTTTCAGAAGCTGTTCCTTGTGCCATCTCGAATGAACCGACTTGTTGGAAACTTTCCGAAAACGGCGTAATTTTCCCGCTAGTCATAAACCATTCCGGGTCACTATAGGATATATCGTAACTTTCTTCCTCTGCATCTTCCAGAGCTTTGCTCTTTTCTTGCTTAGCATCAAGATTGGAAGCATAATTATCGGAAGCGAGGTCAATTTTTTTCTGGCTAAATGAATGTGAGCGGACATTTCCGCTTAATTCCATATTGGACGCCGTCATTGGATCAATGAGCGAAGAGGCATTGGTCGATTTATTTCTCGAATCATGTGCCAAAAACGATTTTTGAGATGAAAAGCCCCCATCCATATCAAGCTTGTACATGGATGATAGAGCAAAAACCGAAAGGCTTGCTCCAAGAAAAAGCGGCAAAACACGGAATTTCCGTTTTTCTTGCTTCAGAACGACTGGCGCTTCGTAGAAACGCCCCTCTGGCGTGTAATAAGAGGATGCGGTGCGAAGCACATCACTGCGCTTTCCTTTGTTACCATGACGGCGCAAAGACGGTATGAAAGATACTTCAAACACCACATCACTCCAACGCAAATACGCTTACGCAAAACAAAAAGAAAAACTTGTTTTCTGTGTGAGTGAAGATAGCCTGATCAACCTTTATTTATGGTTAACAAAAACCACCTTATTCGTTGATTTTATTGATTAATTTTTCCTTAATTTACTAAAATGGTTAACGACAAAATAGTGCGTTTATCGGCATTTTTCGAAACCACAAAGCCGATTTGTTAATATTCCTGAATAATGTGCAAACGATATTTTTTTAAAAAACGACTCAGCGTTTTTTAGCTCGTCCGGCAAACGGATTGTCAGAGGTGGTCATTGTCAGCCTTATCGGTACGCCCGGCATGTCAAAAGAATCACGCAAGCCGTTTACAAGATAGCGCAGATAGGACTGAGGCATAGCCTCAGGTCGAGAACACGAAATAACAAACACAGGTGGGCGAGTTTTAATCTGTGTAATATATTTCACCTTCAAACGTCGCCCGGAAACTGCCGGCGCCGGATGATAGGCTGTTATTTCTGCTAGCCACCTGTTGAGCTTACCGGTTGATATACGGCGATTCCAGATACGGTGAACCAGCTCGACGTTTTCCATGAGGCGGGCTATTCCCTCACCTCTTTCGCCGGATACAGGAACAGCCCTCAAACCCCGCACTTGCGGTAAAAGCCGCGCACATTCCTCGTGTAATCGGGCTAGCGTCTCCTGCCTGTTTTCAATCAAATCCCATTTATTAAAAGCAATGACCGGCGCACGACCCTCGCGAATTACAAGATCGGCTATTTGCAAATCCTGTTTTTCAAACGGGATTGTCGCATCAAGGACAATGATAACAACTTCGGCAAAACGGATAGCACGCAATGTTTCGGCTACCGAAAGCTTTTCGAGTTTTCCCTCGACTTTCGACTTCCTTCGCAAGCCGGCAGTATCATAAAGTTTGATCTCACGATCTTTCCAACGCCAATCGACCGAAATCGAATCACGGGTAATTCCTGCTTCGGGACCGGTCAACAAACGGTCTTGACCAAGCATTGTATTGATGAGCGTTGATTTTCCGGCATTCGGTCGGCCGACAATTGCAATACGCAAAGGTTTTGTCGAATCATAAGCCGGTTCATCCGCTTCAGGGTCGTCAATATCTTCGCCAAAGGTCGTTTTGTCCTGACGAAGCTTTTCGTCTTCAAGAGTTCGAGCGAAGGCCTTTTCTTTCCCCACCGCTTCAACTATAGCGTCGCGCAAATCCTGAAGGCCGAGCCCATGTTCAGCAGAAATCGGACATGGCTCGCCAAGGCCGAGAGACCATGCTTCATAAAATCCTGCTGTTGCCTGTTTCGACTCCGCTTTATTGGCAACCAATACAATCGGCTTACCCGACTTGCGAACGAGTGAGGCAAAATTCAAATCACTGGACGTCATGCCACTTTTTGCATCAAGTACAAAAAGAATAAGATCCGCTTCATCAATGGCCGCTTTGGTCTGGGCACGCATACGCCCTTCCAGTGTATCGCTTTTGGCTTCTTCGAGGCCTGCGGTATCAATGACATCAAATCGTAAATCCATCAGGCGAGCAGCATGGCGCCGTCGATCTCTCGTCACACCTGGTGTGTCATCAACAAGAGCCAATTTTTGTCCGACGAGACGGTTAAACAGTGTCGATTTGCCTACATTGGGACGACCGACAATTGCAATGGTCAAACCCATTTTCTATTCCTTGGCTATAGCACCGGAGCTTTGCATAAGTTCAAGCATAAGACGCGAACGTTCTGTGGCTTTGAAACCGTCCATGCCTTCATCGACGATCTTCTGGAAATAATAACGGGCATCGTCCATTTTTCCGGCTTTGTAAGCTGAAAGCCCGAGAGCTTCACGAGCCATAATGCGTGTTGAATCAACATCGGTTGCAAGATCTTTCACGCGTTTTTCGACATCTTCGAAAGAACCACTGTCAACAAGAACATAGGCTGCCCGAATCTTGGCAACTTTTTGTAAAATTTCCGGAGCATTTTTGTTATCGGCGACCTTGTCAAATTCGGCTACTGCTTTGGTAGCGTCGCCTTGTTTCATGAATATTGCCGCTTTTCTTAAAACCGCTAAAAAAGGATAATCGCCAAAACCGGATTTCTCAACATCATCAAGTTTTGTCAATGCTTCATCAAAATTACGCTCGTCAGAAAGATCGAAGCTAATGAGCAGTGTATCCCCGATACGTCCGGCTTTCGACGATTGCCAGTGGTCATAAATTTGATAAATGCCGGTACCGAGCACAAGAATAACAGCTGCCAGAATAAGATAAGGGCCATAATTCCCCCACAAGGCTTTCGCCTTCTCCTGACGGATCTCTTCATTCACCTCACGAATAAAACTTTCATTCGACATTATCTTTTCCTGTCAAAAACGGCGTTCTAGGGCTTTTAAGCATAATTTAACAAAGATGGTAGTCCTTATCATGAAAAAAGGTCACAATAAGATCATCCCCTTCTTTTTTTACAACTTTTTATCTTCTTCATCGGTAAGAAGAGCTTCAGCACGTTTACGTTCAGCAATTTGTTCTCTCACGGCGTCAAGAATTTGCTTTTTCCGGTAAGCGGCAAGACGATTTCTCCTTGTCCTGCTTTTATAGAAACGTGCAAGTGTCGTTTCTACCATTTCAATGTCAATCACGCATTCGCGCCATGTGAGTGACGCTTCGGCTCTGCCTGAGCGATCTGGAAAAACAAATTCCTGCCCGAGTTGTGCTTCGCCAGCAATAAAATGACAATTTTCGACAATGAGTTTTAGCGCCTCTATCAGCCATTCGGGTGGCGCTTCCCGCCCTTTGCGTATCGCGTTTACCATGGCCTCACAAAAAAGAAGCGACGAAGCGTAAAGTCTGATGCCTGACTGATCGTAGCGGGCAGAAAGTGAAACGACTTCGCGTGACGATAATCGTCCGCGCAATGTCCAACGGGCATTCGAGCGCGCTACGTCAATTGCTCCGATTAGCCCGATCAGTGCCGAATGGGTACGGCTGCAACTCTTCATTGCTTTGATAGCATCCGAAACATCGTTTCTCTCAAGCGCATCGGCTGCGAGTGTGAAATTCAAAGCCACTTCTTTAAAAAACCGTTCCACTGCCAAATGCAGGGTTTTCAGTGGATCGGGCGTAAACAGGATTTGGCTGAAAATGAGACCTATCGACGTTCCGACAGCGACATCGATCGCGCGGGTCCAGCCGGCAACATCTGCTCCTAACGCAAAAACCATAACTGCCGAAATGCCTGCCTGAATAATAATGGCCGGAACAATGGAATAAGCCGATGCAATCGTCATCCCCGCAAATCCCACAATAGCAATACGCACCTCGGTCGGCATGGGAGGAAGGAGCAATGTCAACTCTCCGACTGCCACACCTGTCAACACGCCGATCAATACATAGATTGCCTGACGCCCATGGCTGGGGACCCCCGGAGCCAAGCAGATAAGCGCCGTCATTGCCGCATAGATCGGGTGTTCATGGTCAAGAAAATGGACCGAGATAAACCATGCAAGACCGGCAGCAAGGCCAGCACATAGAGCATCCTTCCAGCTCAACCTGACCTGATTGAGTGCTTGCTTAAACTTGAGCTTAAAACCGATGGTCATCATGTAAGCGGCCACACCCACATCAACATCGGAACTGAAACCACCGCTATGAGAAAACTTAAAGGCGCACCAAGCCGTGGATAATCGCTGAAATGATAACCACCCGGCCCCATAACGAGCATATTACACTGATGACCAATGGGGGTCAGAAAATCACATCCCGCACCGATTGCAACAGCCATTAAAAATGCTTCTGGTTTGAATTGAAGCGATTCGGCAAAGCTCGTTGCAATCGGTGCCATGACCATGACTGTTGCCGCATTATTGAGAAATGGAGTAACGAGCATTGCGGCAACGAGAATAACCGCCAGCGCACCGGAAGGCGGCAGCGATGATGCAAACATACTGAGCCAATGACCGATAATTTTTGTGCAGCCGGTTTTTTCCAATGTCTCGCTCACCGGTATCAGTGCTGCAAGCATAACCAATATCTGACCATCAAGTGCCTGATAAGCATCTCTTGCGGGTATGACCCGAAAAACGATCATGGCAACGGCTGCTGCAAAAAAAGCAAGTGCGACCGGAACAATTTGCAGTGCGGTTGCCGCAATTGCAATAAACAGGATAGTCAAGGGCACCAATCCATGCCGCAAACTGCCAAACATGATGTTACGCTTGGCGAGCGGAAGACATTTCAATTCTTGCAGCAAATCCGGAATGATATCATCCCGTCCCTGCAAAACAATCACATCACCAAGCCTGAAAACAATATCTCCCAGTCTTTGTCTTACGCGTTCCTGAGGGCGACTCAAGGCTAACAAATTGACATCATAACGATCAAAGAGATTAAGTCTTTTTGCATTAATACCTATAAGGGGGGAATTGTCGGTGACAACTGCTTCGACAACATCTATCTGTCGCAATTTGTCACCTGTCTGGACATCACGACCTTTGGCTATATCCAGTTTTGCAGCATTGATGACCGAATCGAGACCACTATGCGTGCCTTCAAGAACAACTGTGTCTCCCTCAGCCAACGCGAAATCCGGCAATGGAGAGATAAGGTTCTTGTTTCTGATAATTTGTAAAACCATGGCATCCCCTGCCGCCGGCTTGACGAGATCAGAGATTTGTTTACCAATGACGGTCGAACCGCTGACGACCCGAGCTTCCGAGATATAATCACGGCTAGCGAGGCCATTGGCAGGCGACGCAGATTTACGCACGCGTGCCGGCACCAACCATGAGAAAAAAACGAGATAAAGTACACCGACAGCGGCAACAGTTGCACCGACCGGTGTAAAATCGAACATAGTAAAACTTTTACCGACAAGATGCTCTCGCATGGCAGAAACGACAACATTGGGCGAGGTGCCAATCTGCGTCATCAACCCCCCGAGCAACGCACCGAATGACATAGGCATAAGAAAAATCGAAGGCGAGACATTGGAGCGGCGGGCGAACTGGAATGCAATCGGCAGCATAATGGCCAAAGCACCGATATTTTTGACAAAAGCCGAAAGTACCGTGACCACGATAACCAGAAAACAAAGTTGCAGCCGAACAGATTTAACATCCGGCCATACGCGTTGGATGATAAGTTCCATTATTCCAGAACGAGCGACCCCTGCACTGACAAGTAAGGCACTTGCAACGATAATCACGATGTCGTCGCTAAATCCCTTAAAGGCCTCTTTCGGACTAACAATACCGACCGCACAGGCAAGCAATAACGTCAAGACTGCTACAACATCGTAGCGAAAGCGATCCCATATGAAGACTGCCATCATGAGACCAATGATGGAAAAAGCCATAATCTGATCTGCTGTCATAATAAGATGCCACCCACCTCTTTTATTCATCTCCTCGGCCGACCTGTTCCCGAAAGTGGCCTATGGCTTTTTTAAAATCTAGCTCTTCACATGTCCGGCGACAAGATCTCCTGCATTGTGTTTCAAGCGTAACAATCCCCATAATGGCAGGAGGCTTATAAAAGCAACGATATAAAATGCTAGTTTGAATGGTAGGAGGGACATTTCAAGTTCGGCACCGGTTATCTGAGCGGCGGCTCGCAAACATATTGCGCCCAATGCAATTCCAAGACCTATACTCAATTGAAAAATTGTTGAAAACAACGTGTTGGCACCGTTCATTTCTTCGCCAGGAACATCGGCAAATGCAATTGTATTCAAAGCCGTAAACTGGATAGAACGGAACACGCCACTCAACGTCAGCACGACCACCATCAATGAAACCGGCATTCCGCGTGAAAAGGTTCCACATAGGGCAATAAATAATGCATTGAAAAGACAATTGACAACGAGTGTGCGCTTGAAACCGAAATAACGCATAAGCGGAGTTGTAAACGGTTTGATTGCAAGAGTACCGGCGAAAATCGGCATTAATAGAAACCCAGCCTCGGTCGATGTAAAACCCATCGCCAATTGGGCCATCAACGGCAGGATAAAGATTACGGCATTGGATGTCATTCTGAAACCTGTCCCGCCATATATCGAGACAGCAAATGTTTGATAAGACAGAGCTTTTAACGATACAAGCGGTGCCTTGGCATGTTCAAGATGAAAAATACTCCATGAAAGCAGTGTCACACCAATAACAAAACAAGCGATAACAAGTGGTGTGAGACCATGGCTATCACCGACTTTTTCTGCAGCAAAAAGAAGGGTGGCAAGTCCTATGCCTGTAAGCAGGAACCCCATAAGATCGAAAGATCGCGGTGCTTCACTTTTTTCATCAGGAAAGATTTTCAAACTGAAAAGAAGAATAATAAAACCTAACGGAATATTGAGATAAAAAATCAGGCTCCAGTGAAAATATTGGGCGATAAAACCACCGAGCGGCGGCCCCAAAATCGGTGCGACCAATCCCGGCCAGGTGAGAAGAGCAATTGCTTCGACAAGCTTGTTCTTCGGGGTTTGACGCAAAACAACGAGGCGACCGACCGGAACCATGAGTGCACCACCCATGCCTTGCAAGATGCGGGCACAAATGAAAAAAGTCAAATTGGGCGATAGTCCGCATAATAAAGACGCAAAGGTAAAAGTGAGAACGGCTAATGAAAACATAGAACGCGAACCGAACCTGTCTGTCAGCCAACCGCTTGCAGGAATAAAGACACCGAGTGTGAGCATATAGGCACTCATGCCGGTGTTTATATTTACAGGATCTGTTGCAAATGTTTTGCCCATTGCAGGCAATGCCGTTGCAATAACGGTTGCATCAAGATTTTCCATGAAAAACGCAGCCGCAACGAGAACAGCGACCCAACGGGCTTGATGTGTCATTCCGGTTTCATGAGCTTGTTCTTCGGATATCCGCATGTGTTACACTTCCGTTGCATGCATTTTTCGCAAAAATAATAAATATGATATTATTTTCATACTGTGACGTGCCATAAACTTTATGTGAGTAAAGGTATTTTTGTTTAAATAAAGTAGATCGATAAAAACAACCGTGCTATGCATCAAGAAATACTTTTTCCCAAATCATTTTGTGTTAGATCATGGCGCGATCCAAAAAGGCTGTCGATACCTTATCCTTTAGCGAGCTTTTCCAGCCAAAGCTTGTAACAGTCTTCCGCGAAGGCTATCATCTTGCTGATTTCCGCGCCGATGTCATCGCCGGTCTTACCGTTGCGATCGTTGCTTTGCCTCTTTCAATTGCTATCGCCATAGCCTCCGGTGCTTCACCTGTACAGGGATTATATACTTCCATTGTAGGTGGTTTTTTTATAGCTCTTCTTGGCGGAAGCCGTTTTCAAATCGGTGGCCCCGCCGGAGCCTTTATCATTGTCGTTTCGACAACCGTCGCCGAGCACGGGATGGACGGGTTATTTCTTGCGACAGTGATGTCTGGAATTATGCTGATGGCTGTCGGTTATCTGCGGCTTGGCACTTATATCAAGTTCATCCCCTATCCTGTTACTGTGGGGTTTACTGCGGGTATTGCTGTCATTATTTTTTCAAGCCAACTGATCAACATGCTAGGGCTCAATCTCACTGAAAAAGAGCCGGGGCCAATTTTAGAAAAACTCCCTTTCATCTGGCAAAATATCGAAACATGCAGCTTCCTTTCTATCGTTTTCTGCGCGGGGACAATCATTTTTATTACGGTTTTAAAAAAACTATTGCCGAATTGGCCCGGCATGGTTCTTTCAATCATTTTCGGCGGCGCTATAACAGCTTTTTTCAATCTCGACATTGTTACCATAGGCTCGAAATTCGGTACGATGCCATCCGCTTTACCTCATCCGCATCTGCCCGATTTTACTTTTGAAAAAATCAAAGCCGTTTTCCCAGATGCAATGACATTCACATTACTTGGAGCAATTGAATCGCTTTTGTCGGCAGTTGTTGCCGACGGCATGACGGGGCGCCGCCACCGGTCGAATTGCGAGCTCGTCGCACAAGGCGTGGGAAATATAGCCTCTGCCCTATTTGCCGGTATTTGTGTAACGGGTGCTATTGCACGTACCGCCACCAATATTCGCGCAGGAGCAAGAAGCCCTATTTCCGGTATTTGTCATTCAATCTTTTTGCTGTTGTTCCTCGTCGCATTGGCGCCTCTTGCAAATTTTATTCCGCTGGCATGTCTTGCGGGAATACTTGCCATTATTTCCTGGAATATGATTGACAAACGCGCAATTTCACTTCTTCTCAAGGCGTCTGCGGGCGATGCTGTTGTCCTTCTTGTATCGCTGTCATTGACAATTTTCCGCAACGTAACCGAAGCTATTATTATCGGTTTTGCTTTGGGTGCTTTATTATTTATCCACCGTATGTCGAAAGCCGCAAGCGTCACAGCTGATCGCCCGCTGGTTGCAGAAGACAGAGCGGATAGTGCCAATACGTCAAATGCCCAGTTCGACAATGACTTGCAAAAAGACAGCCGAACCGTTGTCTACCATATTTCAGGCGCCTTTTTCTTTGGTGCGGCTGCTTCGATCGGCTCGGTTCTTGACCGGATTGGCGACAATTACCGGACCATGATTCTCGATTTTGCCCAGGTACCATTTCTTGATGCAACAGGTGCAAATACGATTGAAAGTCTTGCCGGAAAAGCAAAAAAACAAGGCATTACCCTCGTCATTTGCGGCGCCTCCGAACAGGTTCTGAAAGACCTTATTTCACACGGTATCAGACCACCTGCTGTCCATCTGGAAAAAAATCTGGGTAAAGCTGTTCATAAATATATAAAACGCGAAGCTGTTACCGCTTGACCGCAACTTTCAAAGCTGCATTTCAAATTGATCGAATGCTGTATCAAAACAGAATGAGCTTTGTCGGCTTTAGTGTTTAGATTACGATGTTTTAATACCCCAAGAATTTTAAAAAGAGCGGATTGATTAATCGGAAGTTTTTCGCAACAAACGCAATCATATCGACGGAATTTAAGATTTTGGTACATCAACAGACTTCAAGAAGTTTGGTCACCGGCAAAGCTCGGATATGTGCCGCTTTAATGCAATAATAATAATCCTTAAAGAGCAGGTCATTTCTATCAGAAAGAAGTTCAATGACACGACAATGACAGACCGCGTGACAAGCTTGATCAAATCTTGATCAAATATTGTCTGCATCGCTGCAAATAATGATATTTCCCCGCCCCTTTTCCCTGCCAATTTCTTATTTTTTACGTCAAAATCGGGAGAGAATAACCGTTTTAATTTCCTTACAGAAATACCGCCAATAAGGGTTTTATAATGTAAAGTTCCCGATATTTTCGAATATCACATGGTGCCGCCATGGAATTGTAGCCTCAAATTGGCCTATCATTGTCTCTGTCATCAGCCCGCTAACCACCATTTCCTAAATTCGAGGCCGACTTATATATTAGCAGATCAGATATACCCGCCTATGGCGTTGGCCCTTCTAAAAGACAAGCGGCCTTTCATAAGTCGAAACTGATATTATCAACAAGGATTTTATAGGGAATGCCCGAAAATTGCTATCGACCGAAGCCGGTGACCGGTGAATTGACCGTTAGCAATAAAAAAAAGAACAAGACTCTGTGGCTTCGTTATATTATGCATTGTTTATCCAGAATAAAGCCGCAATTTATTTCCATTATGGAAGACAGAACAACGTGTGTTGTATTTTAACCTTTTCAACCGAGGGGAAACGGGATGAGCGAACAAATCATCGACAAGGGAACCCAAAAGTCACCTTGGCCAAAAATTATTATCAGCATCATTGTTCTGGCTATCATAGCGGGTGGATTTGTTGTCTATCTAGCTCGTTCTGCACAAAAACACGTTGAAAATTTTCTCAGAGAAAATGGCGTCAGCTTCAGTTCGCTTGATGTCAATTGGCGGCGTCATTTTACTATTCATGACGCCAAGATCAATTTTTCCAAAGATAGAAGTCTACAAGTCGAGACAATCAAGGGTGAAGTCAATTTTTCCGGCAAAACCAGTAAAAAACTCGAACTTGAAAAAATCAGCTATTGGTTAGGTCAAAGCAAACTGTCTATTCCGATTATGACTTTGGAAAACTTTGCGCTCAATGACTCAAAAACATCTGACAATCAATATTTTTTCGATATTCGAAATATTACAGCGAAAAAAATTGTTGCTCCGACTGTGATCTGGACCGATGGAAAAGAAACAAATGGAGCAACCTATTCTTATAACAACGTTATTTTTGATGACATTGCGAAGGGTCTCATCAAAAAGGTGACAGCCGATAGTATGTCCGGTGAATATCTATTAAGCAAAAAAAGTGCCTCCTCGGTAAATACAAAATTTGCCAAGACAGAATTCGGTAAGAGTGAAATAAACAACCTCGATTTCGGTTATCTGATTAGCTATTTTAACGAAGCTTCATCTGGCTCCAACGCTGAAAATCCGTTCAAAGATGTCGCAAATGGCTGGTCAATTCATGACATTATAATCAACCAACCAGACGAAGACGGAAACAACTCTCTGTCTACCGCCCAAACTATTTGGGGAACAAAACTGTCGTTGCGTCATCTACCTTTTTCATTGAGCAGTTTCATGGACGAACTTGGCCAATCTGCTTCCATTGATGACGTCAAGGAAACAAAAGAGAACGAAATTTTTCTCAAGCGTCTCGCCATACTTTCGTCGGTCGGATTTATGGATATGCATGTTGAAGGAGTGTCTCAAAAATTTTCCGACCTAACTTCGAAGCAGAAAAATTTTTCTGTTACTTATCGGAATGGACGTGTGGATATTAGCCTGAATGGTTATGAAGCCAGCGGAGAAGACCTACGTGCTTTAGTAGTAGATAGTTTTTCAATAACGGACCTGCGTTCGGAGCAGTTGAATGACTTTATTGATGTTTTGAATCACGCCATTAGCTCGGGTAATGCCGATTATGATGCTCTTTATAAATCATTTTCGGAACCTCAATCTACGATATTCATGCCACAATTCAAAAACATCCATACATCCGGTGTTAAATTTTCCGACCCCTCATCCAAAAACAGTGAAGAGAATCTCTTTACATTGGGGGCATTTGACGCCACTGCCAATTTCGGCAAAGGAATTATACCGACATCTTTGAAAGCGGTAGTAAAAGATTTCGAGTACCCTGTTGAAAGTGATCGTGTAAAGGCAATGAATTTTATTTTATCCCCGTCTTACGATCCGCTAAAAGAGTCCAGTGTTTTGAAAGACCTCGGCTATAAAACCATCAAATTCAATGGGGCCTTTGATGCCAACTGGGATCGTGACAGCCAAAAAATTAATTTCAACAACACTCTAGGTTATCAGGACATGGCAACTGCGTCCCTCAAGGGCACACTTTCAAATGTCAGCCCGGAATTATTTTCAGACAATGTAGCGATGATAATAGCATCTGCTATGGTTATACACATAAATGATCTGCATGTAACGGTAGATGCTGATAACTATCTTGATCGTTATGCAAAATTTTATGATGCGAATACAGGCGAAAATTTTGCCAACAAACGCAGAGAGGCAGCTATCAAAGCCAGATTGGCAATTGCACTTTTCCTTGGTGCGGAAAATTCCCAAAAATCTGGCGAAGCAGTGCAAAACTTTATAGAAAACGGTGGAACTATCAATGTCCATGCTGTAGCTAAATCAAAAGATGGTATCGGCATAGCCGATTTTGCGGCAATAAAGCAATTTCCTGCAACTTTAGTCGATAAAATAGACGTGAGTGCAGATACAACACATTAAGACTGGAAAAATGTAATGGCCAATTTCAGTGGCTGGTTAATAGCAACATTTAAACGCTGGTTAATTTATATCATTGGAGGCGTGGTCATTCTGGCCATATTGGGTGTCGGAGCCTTTTATATGGCCGCTCCATATCTGAACAGTTTTGTCAAAGACGAGATGAAAAAACATGGTGTCAAAGCCGAACAATCAGAAGTGACCGTCGCTGGCAATGTCAACCTGAAGAATGTCAGCTTACCTGTGCCAGCCGGTGTCTCTCTCAAAATAGGTGCCGTTTCCGGTCGCCCTCCTGTTGGCTTTGTCCCCGGTTCATTTACAATTTATAATATTGATTTGAAACGGGACAATATCCATGTCGTTGTGCCTGAAATGACATTGAATGGGGTCACCCTCAAAGATAAGGATACATCTATTGCATCCAACGTTTTACAAACTTTGTTGCGCGTTGGTCTATCGTCAATCAATGCGCCGAATATAGAGGTGTCCCTGTCCAATCCTCAAGGCGAGACAGAAAAACTTGATATCAAGGGCTTCTGGCTTTCAAGTTTGAAGGCTGGCAATATCGGCTCTGTCGGCATTGAAGGCATGAGCACAAATGTCGGTTTGCCCAATTCCAATGTGAGCGAACACGATAACCTTCGGCTGATTGGCAAAAGCAATGCCTTGCAAGCGAGTGATATTGATCTTGCTTACACCTATGCAATTTTGGCCGGTAAAGTAAAACCGGACAAAATTGGTCGGACTATCTTCGGACCTGTAGAACTCGGCGATATTGCAATCGATGTCTTTGAGGGCACCAACCGCAATGCTCATTTTTCGCTCAACAAGTTTAAAACCGCCGGGCTAAAAATGCGTCCGATGGAAGCCGTGCCTGAAGATCTTGCACGTGCCTATCTGGAAGCTAAAAAAAGTGGTAATGAAAAAGGTGAAAAAGCGGCAAGGAATGAGTTGCTGGCAACGATAGTATCTGCAATTACGGCCATTGATGCCGAAGTTGAAAAAGCTGATATCGATTTACCAACAGTCAAAGCAAGCCTGAATTCGTTCGAACTCCAACCAAGAGAATGGAAACAAGCTGTTCCTGAAAGTTTGTTAGTGAAACTGGATGGTTTTTCATTAAACACCAGCGAAATGCCTCAGAAAAGTTTCGAAATGTTTAGAAATATGGGGTTCAAAACACTGGATATCTCGGGCAAACTTGATTTCTCTTATAATTCCGGTCGTCAAACTCTTTCCCTTAATGATCTGTCATTTAACGCAGATGGCATTGGTTCAGGCGAAATGTCCGCAACAATTATCAATGCCGGTTCAGAACTCTTTTCGGGCGACAAACAAGCAATGCTTGATGCTGCAAACCAAATTGGCATCACTAAAGCGGATATGCGTTATTCCGATTTCGGCTTCATCGACAAATTGTTTACCTATCTTGCCCAGAACTTGAACGACAATAAACACGATCTCAAGAAAGAACTTTATGACGACTTTTATGTGGTTATGACGAAGAGTCCCGCAATGCTTTTGAAAGATCACGAAGAAGCACAAAAGATATCAGCTGCTTTCGGTGCTTTTGCAAAAAAACCGGGAACACTCAAAATATCAATCAAAGCCAAAGACGATAAAGGACTCACAGCAACAGATCTCGAAACAGCATTGCAAAATGATCTGGCAGGCGCGCTCAATAAAGTCGATCTTGTCGTAAAAAATGAAAATTAAATGGTGAAATATAATTATATAGAGAATTATCTAATAGATAATTCTCTATATATCGTGTCGTATTATTTCATATAATCAATCACACTCTTGTAAGAATCAAAATATATTTGAATTTCTCTCTTTAAGTTGGGCACTTTAGAAATTTTATCTACATATTAAAGCTTCAAATTTCGAACGCCATAAATAATATTGTTGGCTTGTATATTCTCCCTTGTTTGGATATAAAAATGTCGGGTGTCCGGTAAATTGTTTACGGGCAGGTTTCAAGCTGGTCGGGCCGCCAGCACAGAGGAACTTGCCATGAAAAATATGTCTCACCGCCTGCCGAACCGCGCATCTGTTTTTGCCGAAAAGATATTTTCAAGCTGTCGCAATCTACTTCATATTGAAGCTATGGCGGGCGTTGCTCTCGTTATTGCAACAATGGTTGCGCTCTTGCTTGCCAATTCAACTTATGCGACCGCTTACCAGAACTTCTGGCACCAAAAAATTTCAATAGAAGCCTTTGGATTTTCCCTTTCCAATGATCTGCACTTTCTGGTCAATGACGGCTTAATGACACTCTTTTTCCTTGTCGCAGGCATGGAGATAAGACGAGAAATCCATGATGGCGCATTGTCAAAATTCCGTCAGGCTTTGTTGCCTTTGGTTGCAGCTGTCGGCGGCGTTATCATGCCGGCGATCATTTATTTTTCTATCAATCATGGTCCGGAGACCAGCCACGGCTGGGCTGTACCCACTGCAACCGACATAGCTTTTGCGATCGGGATTTTGGCTCTTCTGGGCAAATCGGTTCCAAATAATTTAAGAATCGTTTTGCTTGCGCTCGCCACTATAGACGACATTATCGCCATTTTGATTATAGCGATTTTTTATTCTGGTAGTTTTGATCTTACGGGCCTGCCCATTGCATGTCTTGCAATTATTATCCTCGTTTTTTTGCAATGGATAGGGATTAACTCGGCACTGGTTTATGTCCTTCCCGCCGCTCTCCTCTGGCTCGGACTTATGATATGCGGAATCCACCCTTCCCTTTCAGGTGTTATATTAGGGTTACTGACACCGGCACTTGCACCCCGATCTCTGATCGCGCCTGTTGACCGACTGTCCTACGCTTTGGAAATATTGAAAAATGAAAAGCCTGAAGACAGCCCTTTAAAGCACCAATTTGCTCTTCTTGAAATACGTAAGAGCGAAGCTGCAATTGACGCTCCCGTATCAAGACTTGTTAATGCCTTAAGTCCTTGGGTGTTATTCGTCATTATGCCGCTCTTTGCTCTGGCGAATGCAGGGATCAATATTTCCAATGTCGATTTTGCAGATCATTTCTCTTTCATCATTATAGCTGGAACAGGACTGGGCCTTGCTATCGGTAAACCTTTGGGCATTGTGCTCATAAGTTTTCTCGCCGTCCGTTTCGGGCTTTGCAATCTCCCTTCGGGAGTAAAATGGCGCGGAATGATACTCGTCGGATTATTGGGTGGTATCGGTTTTACTATGGCTATTTTTACAGCCACTTTAGCCTTCAATGACCCTCGACAATTAGAAGCGGCAAAATTCGCGATTCTTTGCGGATCCCTGATGTCTGCTATCTTCGGATTGAGCTATGGTTTATGGCTGAAATTTCGTAAACGCAAAAGGACTCGCGAAGCCGGATAAAGAACATTTCCCGCATTAAAACCTCGTTGCAAGAACGTTTCCTGCGTAAAAAACTTCGCCATACCGCTCTCGCAACTTTTTAATTTTCAAAAAAATCGGCTAATTACCGGTTTCAACGATCGTATCCAAAATTTCTATTATTCAATGTCTCGCAATATCGTTACAAAGTGAAACACAATGCGAAACAGTCTGACCAATTGGAACAAAATTAACTGACTTGAATTTGCCCTCTGGAAAAATGTTGATTTGAGTTCACCGTGACTTCCTGTTTTTCCTTTACTTCCTCCCCTTCACGTCTATATTCGTGTATAGAACAAACAGTGAACAAACATGGTCAAAACGCTCAAACAGAAATTGGCAATTCTGGCAGATGCTGCCAAATATGATGCCTCCTGTGCATCAAGCGGTTCGACGCGTCAGTCGCCCACAAAAAACGGCTTGGGGTCAACGGCGAATATGGGAATTTGCCATTCCTTCACGCCCGACGGGCGCTGCGTTTCCCTGTTAAAAATTCTGCTCACCAATTTTTGTATTTTTGATTGTGCCTATTGTGTCAACCGGTCGTCAAGCAATGTCGAGCGGGCGCGTTTCACTACGGACGAGGTGGTGTTTTTAACGCTCGAATTTTACCGCAGAAATTACATTGAAGGCTTGTTTCTTTCTTCCGGCATTATCCGTTCTCCCGACCACACAATGGAGGAATTGGTTAAAGTTGCCCGCGATTTGCGAACCATTCACCATTTTGGCGGCTATATCCATTTGAAAACCATTCCGGATGCTTCGGACACGCTTATCAAAGAAGCCGGACGTTATGCAGATCGATTGTCTATCAATGTCGAATTGCCAACAGAAAAAAGCATCAACCGCTTTGCTCCGCAAAAAAAGATCCTGACAATCAAGCAAGCCATGGCAAATGTCAGGATTGATATCGAAGCCTCGAAGGACGCAACATTGCAGACGAAAAAAACGCAACGTTTCGCGCCTGCCGGCCAATCCACCCAAATGATCATCGGTGCCGACGACGCCAATGATGCGACGATTTTGCAATCAAGCGCCGAGCTATATTCGGGTTATCGACTGAAACGCGTCTATTATTCGGCCTTCAGCCCGATTCCGGATGCTTCCAACCTGCTTCCCGTCAAGCGCCCGCCGCTTTTAAGGGAACACCGGCTTTATCAAGCCGATTGGCTTTACCGGTTCTATGGATTTTCAATGGAAGAGCTGACCTCGAACGCAAATGGTGGCATGCTCCAACTTGAATTTGACCCTAAACTCGCCTGGGCATTACAAAATCGGCATCTTTTTCCGGTTGATATCAACAAGGCGGACAAGGAAATGTTGTTACGTGTTCCCGGCCTTGGTGTGCGCAATGTTAAACGGATATTGGCAGCGCGCCGATTCAAACGGCTCGATTTTGCAGATCTGAAAACCTTTCATATCAGCCTTGAAAAAATAAAACCATTTGTGACTGCCGAACGCTGGACTCCCAAAAGCCTTCTCGACAGTTCGCACCTTGCCGAGCGTTTTCGTGCGCGACCGACCCAACTAGATCTTTTTTCATCATGAAAACGATTGTTTTGAAAAAACAGGGAGATTTTGACGAGTGGCGAACAAAAGCACGTTTGCTATTACAGGAAGGCCTATGTCCGGAAAATGTGTTTTGGCATTATCATTCGGCCCCGACGTTGTTTGACGGCGAGCCTCCCTCCCAACCTTCAGAAAAATATCTGACCACACAAGAAGGCCAAGAATTTCTGGTGCCAAAGCAGTTCATCAATCTTGCGAAAAATGTCATCTGCCACGAAAGCGAAGATTCGCCGGCCCTTTTATACCGCCTTCTTTACCGCTTGCAGCAGGACAAAACTCTTCTTGAAAAAATTTACGACATTGACACCGCCACAGCCCTATCACGGCAAAAGGCTGTTTGCCATGATATCCACCATATGCATGCATTTCTACGTTTCAAAGAAATTAACAGCCTTGGTGATGACACCGTCAGGCGTTGTTTTACCGCCTGGTATGAACCTCAGCATTTCATTATTGCGGAAGCTATACCGTTTTTCTGCCGGCGTTTCGGTGACATGGATTGGCAAATTCTAACGCCGAAAGGCAGTGCATTCTATTTTAACAAAAGACTGTTTTTTGGCGAACCAATATTTAAAAAGCCGCAAAATAAAGATGAAACCGAAGAGCTCTGGAAAACCTATTTTGCCAGTATTTTTAATCCGGCAAGACTGAAAGTCAAAACCATGCAAAGTCATATGCCGAAAAAATACTGGAGCAACCTTCCGGAAGCGGAAATCATCGATAGTCTCGTTGGAAATGCTGACAAGCGCATTGAAACAATGGAAAAACAACCGGTTCTGCCACCTCCTCGCTTTCATTCCCGCTTAGCGGAAAGGTGTGCTCAGAATATCTTGCATACGAATTTAAAGTCACAAGCAACGCTTGGAACTTTGGATGATCTCAATAAAGGTATCAAATCATGCAATCGTTGCCCGTTGCATTGTTCAGCAACGCAGGCTGTCTGTGGTGAAGGGCCTGCACATGCTTCTCTTATGATTGTTGGAGAACAACCGGGCGACCGTGAAGATCTTGCCGGTCGGCCATTTGTCGGGCCGGCCGGGCAAATCTTTGAAAAAACAATAGAGAAAGTCGGTATCCAACGGGATGAGGTTTACATCACCAACGCTGTCAAACATTTCAAATATGAGCTCAAAGGTCGCAAGCGCCTCCATAAAAGAGCAGATCGGAGCGAGGTTGAACATTGTCGCTGGTGGCTCATGAAAGAAATCGATATTGTCAAACCGAAGCTTATCGTCGCCATGGGGAAAACCGCCCTGTTTTCACTCACTGGGGTGAACGAACCGTTAACCGGCTTAGTGGGGAAAATAATCGAGACAGAAGAAAAAATACCGGTTCTTGTCACTTTTCACCCGTCATATCTTCTCCGGATTAAATCGGAAGAATTGAAGAAACAGGAAACTGCAAGATTCGAACAGAGTTTGCAACTTGCGAAGGCAAAAAATTGACTTTGTGACAGGTCCAAAAATGCCAACCAGCCGTTTGTGAAGCCAGTTCAAAAAAACCGTGATACTGACTTGATAACCCCCTGTTGGATAGGACTTAACAAATATTAACTTGTTGTTTTTGCTATATTTTAAATTATCACTTTTCCGTGATTGATACATTTTAAAGTGATTTGAGATTGATAGCCGCGATGAAGATATAAGCAATAGAGAGTTTGGAAAATATATCCAGATTGATCCAATTGCAATTAAAGTCGTTAGCCACAGCTAAGGGCTCCTAAAAACGGTGAATGAAATGAAAAAATTAATGTTTATTGCGCTTGCAAGTTTATGTGGTGTAAGCAGCGCCTATGCCAGTGGTTATGCTTTTGACGATGGTTCGCCGGCCAACAATTATGTCATTGGCTCTACTGCCCAATCCGGCATGAACAAAGGTTATACAGGTAATTCACGTGCCTATACACGGGCAAATGGATTTGGAGATGGTTCCGTCGAAGACAGCTATGTCATTGGTCATGCACAAAAATCCGGTGAAGCAACGCATGGCGGAGCTATCAATGAAGCCCATTTTGGCGATGGATCACCGGTAAATCGTCATTGAAAGCATTGCGAAGTTATTTTTAACGAAAACCGGCCTTCGAGCCGGTTTTTTTGTGTTCACGCTCAAGCTTTCCTATTTATTTATTCTCAAGCCTCTATTATCGCTAGAAACCCAATACGAGAATGCTTTATTAACCATTTCCATTTGAAAACAGCGTTTTTTCAAAATGGTAATACAATATTTTTCTACTTAACAGTTGCTAATATTAAATTTTTGTTTATATTTCAAATCGGGTTTTTCATTAACCGACTAATTAATAATTGTAACAACGATACGGAACCGGAACGAGCAGATTGGGCGTATTTTTTACGTAACATAATAATTATTCAAAAAACTTTTATATTTTTCAGACAGGATATAATTGAATATTCGTTATTTAAAATTAAATTGCATTTTTCTTAAATTTAGACTTGGCTGATCGGTTTGCTACGCTATATGGGGGTGAAAATCCACTCTTTCCCTTGGTATCTCAAGGGATTTCATCCGAAACGAGATTTTAGATCGGACATGAAAACCGATTTATATTTTCGCCTTCTATAAACTACAGATCAAAAATCGAAAATGACAATCTTGACTACCCCATCAACGCTTTCAAAAATCGAACTTATTGCCGTTATTGCCGCCGTTACGAACGGTCAGCCCAAAGTTATTACAGTTGGACCAGAACAAAAACTTCCATCCGGACCATTAGAATTCGAGCAACAAAGCTTGGAAGCTTCTTTACGTGACTGGATAAATACAAAAACGGGGCATCCCGTTGGATTTCTCGAACAACTTTACACATTCTCCAATCGTTTGCCTGTCTGTCCGGATAGCGGTACACGGACAATATCGATCAGCTATCTGGGCTTGGTGCGGCAGCAAGATGATTTTTCCCAAAACGCCGAATGGCATGATTGGTATGAGCATTTCCCTTGGGACGATTGCCGAAGCGGAAAGCATCCATGTGTCGACGAAATTATTGATGCGCTCAATCTTTGGGCAGAAAAAGACAAGATCCATTGTGACTTCAAGAAACGCAGAATTTCTTTTCTTTTCGGATGTAACGGCTTTTCGTGGCACGAGGATTTTATCCTCCAAAGATATGAAATTCTATATGAAGCGGGTCTCATTGCCGAAGCTGGCGGCAATCTTTATGCGGGAACGCCAATGTTTGCAGATGACCGTCGAATTTTAGCGACTGCTATCGGACGGCTCAGAAGAAAAATAAAATATAGAGCTGTGATCTTTGAACTGTTACCGGAAAAATTCACACTGTTACAGTTACAAAAAACGGTAGAAGCAATTATAGGAAGACGGCTTCACAAACCGAACTTTCGTCGTTTGACAGAACAGCAGGGAATTATCGAAGAAGTAGGCGAGCGCGAAACCCAAACAGGTGGAAGGCCGGCCAAGCTCTATCGTTATCGTCAGGAAATTATTGAATCCTGTGTGATCAGCCTTTCGCGTTTTCCGATTGCCCGCTCCGGGAATTAAACACAGTATCGTCCAGACCGATAATCATTCTGTTTTTATCATGATCAACCTCCGCTTGATATCCTTTGCACATGGCCGACGGAAGTTGATAGCTTCGCTGTCATATAATCGCAGTTGATCCTTGCGTTTCATGGAAACATATCTCTTCATGAATTGAAGGAGCACATTTGAAGCTTCCTGACCGAAAATTCATTGCGGATAAAGGTTCATTTTTTCCTATTTGTCAGGTGGATAGTCTTCCTTTACGAAGAAGCATCATCCCTTTCAATAAAGCTTAAATTGAACGGTCGTTTGCGTTTTTTATCCTCTCACCGGCACAACAAAAAAGAGGAGAGCCTCCCCTCCTCTTTTGTTTTAACAGTCAATTCAAAAATCCCAGTCTGAATCTTCCGTTGCGACGGCTTTACCAATCACATAGGACGAACCGGAGCCTGAAAAGAAATCATGGTTTTCATCTGCATTCGGCGAAAGAGCTGAAAGAATAGCAGGATTGACCTTGCAGATATCGGGAGGAAACAAAGGCTCGAATCCCAAATTCATCAATGCCTTATTCGCGTTATAATGCAAAAACACTTTCACTTCTTCGGTTAACCCCACCCCGTCATAGAGTTGTTCGGTATATCTTGTTTCGATGTCGTAAAGCTCCATCAAAAGCGTATAGGTAAAATCTTTCATTTCATTCTGCTCGCTTTGAGAAAGCTTGTTGAAGCCGATTTGAAACTTGTAACCGATATAATAACCATGCACTGCTTCATCACGAATGATAAGCCTGATTAGGTCAGCGGTATTGGTAAGTTTTGCCCGACTTGACCAATACATCGGCAAATAAAAGCCGGAATAGAACAAAAAACTTTCCAGAAAAACCGAGGCAATTTTCCGTTTCAAAGCATCGCTACCGTTATAATAATCAAGAACGAGTGCCGCTTTTTTCTGAAGAAAAGCATTCTCTTCAGACCAGCGATAGGCTTCGTCGACATCCTTTGTCAGGCATAACGTCGAAAATATCGACGAATAGGAACGGGCATGGACTGCTTCCATAAAAGCAATATTGGTGAGCACCGCTTCCTCGTGCGGAGTGATTGCATCCGGCAAAAGCGAAATGGCGCCTACAAAATTCTGCATTGTGTCAAGAAGAGTAAGTCCGGTGAATACGCGGATGGTCAATTGCTGTTCTGCCGGTGTCAAACTTGCCCATGACGAGACATCATTGGAAAGCGGTACTTTTTCAGGAAGCCAGAAATTTCCTGTCAATCTGTTCCAGACTTCAAGGTCTTTATCATCTTCAATTTTGTTCCAGTTGATCGCCGGAATAGTTTTTAAATGGTTTGTTAGCATCGGAAATTATCCTTAAAGGCTACAGGAAACACAGGTTTCGACTTCGGTCCCGCTCAAGGCTTTTTGGCGTAGCCGCACGTAATAGATGGTTTTGAGTTTTTTCTTCCACGCGTAGATTTGCGCTTTGTTGATATCGCGCGTCGTGGCCGTATCGGGGAAAAAAAGCGTTAATGACAAGCCTTGATCGACATGCTGACTGGCTGCAGCATAGGTATCAATGATCTTTTCCGGACCTATTTCATAGGCGTCCTGATAATATTCAAGATTATCATTGGTCATATAAGGTGCCGGATAATAGACACGACCGATCTTGCCTTCTTTGCGTATTTCTATTTTTGCAACAATCGGGTGAATGGACGCTGTGGCATTATTGATATAGGAAATCGAGCCGGTGGGCGGAACCGCCTGTAAATAACGGTTGTAAAGCCCCCATTTTTTGACCGATTGCTCAAGCTCCTGCCAGTCTTTCACAGTAGGAATCACGAAATTCCGGTCAGCAAAAAGCTGTTTGATGCGTTGTGTTTCCGGCTCGAACTTTTGAGTGAGATATTTTTTAAACGCACGCCCATCAGCATAGGCTGATTGTTCAAAGCCTTGAAATGTTTTACCCTTTTCTTTGGCAATAAGGTTCGAGCTTCTCAACGCATGGAAGGCAACTGTATAAAAATAGAGATTGGTGAAATCGAGTGCTTCCGGAGAGCCATAATAAATGTGCTCTTTAGCAAGAAAGCCATGCAAATTCATTTGACCGAGGCCGATAGCGTGCGCCTCGCGATTGCCCTTTTCAATGGATGGTACACAAACAATATCGCTCATTTCAGAAACTGCTGTTAAAGCCCGGACCGCTGTTTCAACCGTTTTACCGAAATCGTCGGACTGAAAAGCTTTAGCAATATTGAGCGAACCGAGATTGCACGAAATATCGTTACCGATGTGACGATAGCTCAAATCGGCATTCAATGTGCTCGGCTCATTGACCTGAAGAATTTCGGAGCAAAGATTGCTCATATTGATGCGTCCGGCAATGGGGTTGGCGCGATTGACCGCATCTTCGAACACAATATAGGGATAACCCGATTCAAACTGGATTTCGGCCAGAGTTTGAAAAAAATCGCGGGCATTGATTTTTTTCTTGGTTATGCGCGGGTCGTCGACGAATTTGCGATAATGTTCGCTCAAAGATATGTCGGATAAGGCTTTACCCGTGACTTTTTCTACATCATAGGGTGAGAAAAGGTACATATCCTCGTTATTGCGCGCAAGCTCGAAAGTAATATCGGGGATGACCACACCAAGGGAGAGCGTTTTGATGCGGATTTTTTCATCGGCATTTTCCCGTTTGGTATCCAGAAAACGCATAATATCGGGATGATGGGCACTTAAATAAACCGCCCCTGCCCCCTGCCTTGCGCCCAATTGATTGGCGTAAGAAAATGCATCTTCAAGAAGTTTCATAACCGGCACAATACCGGACGACTGGTTTTGTATTTTTTTGATCGGTGCGCCTTGTTCTCTGATATTGGTGAGGCACAAAGCAACCCCACCACCGCGTTTGGACAATTGCAAAGAAGAATTAATTGCGCGACCGATCGATTCCATATTGTCTTCAACACGCAGAAGAAAACAGGAAACAAGTTCTCCACGTTGTTTTTTACCAGCATTGAGAAATGTCGGCGTTGCCGGTTGAAAGCGACCGCTCATCATTTCATCGACAAGCCTTTCGCAAAATTTTTTGTCGCCTGTAGCAAGTGTCAATGCCACCATAACGACACGATCTTCGTAACGTTCGAGATATCTTTTCCCGTCGAAAGTCTTCAGCGTGTAACTCGTATAATATTTGAAGGCGCCAAGAAACGTGGGAAAGCGGAATTTGAACGCATAAGCACGTTTGAAAGCTTTTTTGATAAAAGCAAAATCATAACAATCAAAAACGGTTTTCTCGTAATATCCTTCACGCAGGAGATAATCGATCTTTTCTTCAAGATCATGAAAAAATACCGTATTCTGATTGACATGCTGCAAAAAATATTGCCGCACTGCTTCACGATCTTTATCGAACTGGATGCACCCATCTTCGTCAAAGAGATTGAGCATTGCATTTAATGAATGATAATCTTCGGAAAGATAATTTTGGGAATGATAATTTTTGTCACTATCTAAAGTGTCTGTTTTTTCTGGGCTATCTGTTTCCATAATTTTCCTAATCCTTGTCTGACAAGGTTCACGTCTTCTGTTGTCCCCCTGAGCTCGAAACTATAAAGCCAGGGCACACGACACTTTTGAGAGATGACTTTTCCGGCAAGTGCATAAGCCCAGCCGAAATTACGATTGCCACCGGCAATAACGCCTTTAAGAAATTGCCTGTTCTCTTCATCATTGAGAAAATTGATGACGGTTTTGGGCACTGCTCCATCGCCTTTGGCACCGGCGTAAGTCGGCACCACCAGAACGTAGGGTTCAACCACTTTCGGAATCGCTGTTTTTTTGAAAAGTCTTAAAGACGGTTCACCGATTTGTTGCACAAAATAATCGGTATTGCCGGTCGCGCTCGAATAATAAACAAGGAGTGCCATATCATTCGAGCCCGTTTATTTTATCAGGTTGGAAACCGGCCCAGTGATTGTTTCCGGCAATGACCACCGGCAACATTTTATATCCCAAACTTTCGATATAAGACAAAGCCTCCGCATCTTTGGAAATATCCACAATATCGTAGGAAATATGTTTATTATCCAATGCTTTGTATGTTGCTTTGCATTGTACGCAAAATGGTCTGCTGTAAATTGTAATTGTCATGATTTTTTCCTGATTTCTGGTTGCAAAATCCCGCCAGCTTTCTTGGTTGAGAAAGCAGCATAAGAGACGTTTTTTAAAAGTTGCGTCGATAAGGCGGACTTTATCCGGTCAGAAAAAATAATAGAGAATCTTGGACATAAAACTTCCTTCCCGAAGCAATGTGGGGGATATGGCAAAGCCCACATCCGTACAAAACACGTCCGGAAAGGCCATAACCAGAACACCCCGTCTGTTGACATTCAATTCAAGGCAGGTCTCCTGGCTCATGGCTTGAAGCGCCAAAACCACCTTCCCGGGGTAACCCCAGTGGCATAAGGTTTTGACTTACCATTTACAGTTGCGGGGGCAGCTTCGGCTTTTTGATGAATTACCGAATTCCCTCTTAGCTCTTTCACCCGATTTCAAATCCGCGATTTCGAATCCCAAATTTCGAATCCCAAATTTCGAATCAAAGAGAACCTCGAACACTAGATGTAGTATCACTCACAAGATTTGCGTCAATATGTTTTAAAAAATCAAATCGGATTATGTACAATTTTTGAACCTGTCCCGAAAAAAGGATGAGGCAAATTTCCGTTTTAAAAAGTCACTTTTTGTTGACGGTCCAATTATATAAATTGAATTTAGATTTTTATGAAATTACACTAGAGCCACCCGCCGAAATAGCGGACATTTAATCGGGGGGAGGTAGATATTCGGAGTATAAAATGACTACCTCAACAGCCACAAAGGCTGAACCTGGTGTACAAAGCGGAACGACTTTATATAAGCGCATAAGTGTGGCAATGTTTTTTGCCGGCTTCGCAACTTTTTCTCTTCTTTATTGCGTTCAGCCACTACTACCATCTTTCGCAAACCATTATCACATAACGCCAGCGAACAGTTCGTTGGCGCTTTCTATATCAACCGGCTTTCTGGCCTTTTCCATTCTCCTTTCAAGTGCCTTTTCCGAAGCGCTCGGCCGCCGCGGTTTAATGACCGCATCAATGATCGGTGCTTCTGTTCTAAACATCGTCGCGGCGCTTGCAACAAGCTGGCATTGGCTTCTTGTCGCACGTGCACTGGAAGGCATTCTCCTCGGGGGCGTGCCAGCCGTTGCTATGGCCTATCTTGCCGAAGAAATTGCTCCTCGAGGGTTCGGAAAAATTATGGGACTTTATGTCGGAGGTACGGCATTTGGCGGCATGATGGGCCGGGTTGGTATGGGCAGCCTCATCGAATGGTTCAATTGGCAATGGGCGTTGGCTATTATCGGCATTATTGATCTCATTGCAGCCATCGCTTTCTATTTCCTGTTGCCACCATCCAAGAACTTTGTTGCCGTTCACGGCATCAATATCCATCACCACATAAGAGCCTGGATAGGTCATATCGGTTCGATAAGATTGCTTTATATTTATCTCTTCATCGCTTTGGTGTTCGGTGATTTCGTTGCGATTTTGAACTATACAGGCTTTCGTATGAGCGGAGCACCGTTCTTCCTTAGCCCGACAGAGATAGGATTCATCTTTTTGAGTTACGTTTCAGGTATTATTGTTTCACCGATTGCCGGAAATTTGACCAACAAATATCACCGTAGTTCTCTATTGTTCATTTCTGTTGCGATTCTGGCTTTAGGGCTGGTTTTGACACTGACCAATAGTCTGTTCTGGTTTATTGTTGGCATAATTTGTGTAACCATAGGCTTTTTCTCCGCCCATGCGGTGGCAAGCAGTTGGGTTGGCCGCATTGCCGTCGGAGCCAAAGGACATGCGACAGCACTTTACCTTCTGTTCTACTACATGGGATCGAGCTTCATTGGTGCATTTGGCGGCTGGTTCTGGTTCCATGGAGGTTGGGACATGGTTATTGCTTTCACCGGCACGCTTGTCATCATCGCGTTCGGGTTCTGCTATTTGTTACGGCGCCGTGAGCTGGCCTGAATTTTTTATTGAAGAGTAGCAGATCACGTAAAATACAGAGAGCGTGAGTTTCACGTTCAGGAAAATAACAAGGCGCGCAAAATACCATTCAGGTCTTTGCGCGTCTTTTTTAATTTAAAACCACTCTCTGAAAAAAGAGCAATCACGTCTTCTTCCTGACCTTTACCAATTTCAACCGCAATCAGTCCATGCGGTTTCAAAAATGGTCGGCCTTCTTTTGCGAGTTTCCGATAAAATTGAAGCCCGTCTTCCCCACCCGACAATGCCCTCAAGGGGTCGTATTTTTTTACCTCTGTCGCAAGTGAAGAAATTTGACTTTCCCGAATATAAGGCGGGTTCGATATAATCATATCGAACTTTCCTGAAAGATTAAAAAACCAGTCACTTTTTAAAGGCGTAAAACGGTCTGCTACTTCTGCATTCTTCGCATTTAATGAAGCTGTTTCCAAGGCGTTATCGCTGATGTCGACAGCCATTGCCTTGAGCCTATCGACATTTGCCAGAAGAGCAATGGCAATGGCCCCTGTTCCGGTTCCCATATCGACAATTCCGGCTTCGCCACATTGTCCGATTATGGCATGAATTTCCGGTAACACCATATCGACAAGCGCTTCTGTATCATCTCTCGGTTCAAGAGTATCGACAGATAGCTTAAACTCTATCCCGTAAAATTCCCGTTTTCCGATAATGCGGTAGACCGGCTTACCATGCAGACGTTCAAAAACCGCCCTATCAAGCCGTTGCAACGCGTCATCGCTCACTTGAAAATCGGGGTTGAGTATTTCATCTGTGCGCGTTGTCGATGTGAAAAACTCGACCAGAAGACGTGCATCAAGATCGGCATTGTCCAGTTTTCTATCGCGGAACAGTTTTCTTGTTTTTTTCAAAACATCGGAAAGACTTGCCATAATCAGCCGTTATTACCCAGTTCCGCAAGCAAGGTCGCTTGATGATCGGCAATCAATGCGTCAATCAACTCGTCAAGTTCGCCTTCCATAACCCTGTCAAGCTTATAGAGCGTAAGATTTATCCTGTGGTCTGTCACACGACCTTGAGGAAAGTTATAGGTTCTTATGCGCTCGGACCGGTCCCCCGAGCCAACCTGACTTTTACGGGAAGCCGAGCGTTCACTGTCAGCTTTTTGGCGCTCCATGTCATAAAGTCGCGCACGCAAAATTTGCATAGCGCGCGCACGGTTCTGGTGTTGGGATTTTTCAGCTTGCACGACCATTATACCGGTCGGCAGGTGGGTGATACGCACAGCAGAATCGGTTGTGTTGACGTGCTGGCCACCAGCGCCGGAAGCCCGCATGGTATCAATCCTTATATCTTCCGGCTTGATTTCAACATCAATTTCTTCGGCTTCCGGTAAAACCGCAACAGTTGCTGCCGAAGTATGAATTCGTCCGCCGGCTTCCGTTTCCGGAACACGTTGCACACGGTGCACACCGGACTCGAATTTCAGCCGCGAAAACACGCCCTTGCCTGTGACAGAAGCGATAATTTCCTTATATCCGCCAACATCACCTTCGCTTGCGGAAACCACTTCAACTTTCCAACCGTGCAAACTCGCATAACGTTCATACATACGGAAAAGATCGCCCGCAAAAAGGGCAGCTTCCGACCCCCCAGTACCTGCGCGTATTTCCAGAATGGCGCTTTTTTCGTCGGCTGCATCTTTGGGAAGCAGTTCGATTTGAACATCATGTTCCAGTTTGGCAATTTTGGCTTTGATTTCGGGTAATTCTTCTTCTGCGAGGCCACGCATTTCGGAATCGATCGAATGATCTTCCAGCATTGCCTCAAGATCGGCCTCTTCATGGTGAGCCTTATTGAGTTCACGTATCAGACCGACAATATGTTGCAATTCCGAATATTCCGAGGCGAGCTTCACATAGGTCTCGGCATCGGGATTATTTGCCATTTCGCTTTCGATCATCTCGAAATGTTTTTCGAGCTGATTCATACGCTCTTGCGGTAATGCAACCATATTTTTAAAAGCCTATATGTTGATATGGACCAAATTCCCCGCTCACCGATCAGAACCGGGCAAATGTGTGATAATGCAGCCCAAGCCGCTTGCCAATCTAAAAAGCACTTATGTTAAATGAATAAAAAAATTACAAGCGCCTTTTTTCATGTTGCCGATATCTGATGGCTAGAACCGAAACCCGCGCGGTTCGTTATTGGTGCTTGCGCTTTTTACCATAAAGTTCGAACCGATGGTGGATAATGTCATAACCCAATGAATGGGCGATTTCTTCTTGTAATTTTTCAATGAGATCGGAGCGGAATTCGATAACCTCGCCGGTGTCGATATCAATGAGATGGTCGTGATGCTCGCGGTTTTTCTGTTCGAAGCGTGACGGACCGCCTTCAAACTCGTGCCGTTCAATTGCACCAACTTCCTCAAGAGCCTTCATCGTACGATAGACAGTCGACAATGAAATTGTCGGGTCTTGTTCACTTGCACGTTTAAAAAGCTCGAAAGCATTGGGGTGATCGAGATTATTATTGAGAAGATCAAGAATAATACGCCGTTGCCTTGTTATTCTAAGGCCACTTTTTCGTAATTCTTTTTCATAATCGGGTTTATCTTCCATCATATCTTTAGAACCGATAATTCAATCTTATGCAAGGAAAAAGTAGAATTTTACATTCAAGATTATACCCCACACTTCAGTTTCAAGAAAGTAGATCACTTGTTAAAACTCTACATCAATAAAAACCTTGAGCATTGCTCGATCGTTTTGCCGGAAAACTTCCATGACAAAATAAAATGACCGCGCGAAATCACGTTGTTTATATCGACATCGAACATCTTTTGAATGCCGATATGCAGACTATACACTATCGTGATTTTTAAGAATTGTCACAATAGCAACATCAGATCAATCAGGCGTGTCAAACAAAAGATCCGTGACAATGCTTGTATTTTTTGCCCGACCCGCACGGACAAAGTTCATTGCGCCCCACTTTGCCCCATGTGGTCGGATCTTTCGGATCACGTTTCGACGGTGCAACAACGGTATCACTTTCAGTACCTACCGAAATCATGCCTTCCGCATCGTCCTGACCGTTAAATTCCGGATGATCGGCATGCATTTCGGGAAGCGGAGCCGGTTCGGCCGGTTGTTCGACTATTTCAAACCGCATGAGCTTGGAAATAACGTCACGCCGCAAATTGGCAAGCATTGCCTGGAAGAGTTCGAAAGATTCAGTTTTATATTCGTTAAGCGGATCACGCTGTCCATAACCGCGGAATCCGACGACTGAACGCAAATGGTCGAGATTAACCAAATGTTCGCGCCATAATGTATCAATGCTCTCAAGCAACATGGCCTTGCGGAAATAGGCCATAACTTCGGGCCCGAACCGTTCTGCACGTTCTTTTGCGCGCTCGTCCATGACGTTCTTGACGCGTTCCATTATCTGTTCTTCGGCAATACCTTCTTCCTTCGCCCAATCCTCGATGGGTAAATCAAGATTGAACAATTCACGCAATTTGTCGCGAAGTCCGATAGCATCCCATTGTTCCGAATATGTACCGTGCGGCACGTATTTTTCGACGAGGTCCTCTATGACTTCATCGCGCATTTCGGCGATCATATCGGTAAGGTCTTTGGAATCCATAACTTCCATACGTTGTTCAAAAATAACCTTACGTTGGTCATTCATGACATCGTCATATTTCAGAAGATTTTTACGAATTTCGTAGTTCCGTGCCTCAACCTTTTTCTGCGCTTTTTCGAGTGCCTTGTTAATCCACGGATGGGTGATGGCCTCGCCTTCTTTCAAGCCAAGCTTTTGCAACATTCCATCCATGCGGTTGGAACCGAAAATGCGCATCAAATCATCTTGCAATGACAAATAGAATTTCGACCGTCCGGGGTCGCCCTGACGGCCGGAACGACCGCGCAACTGGTTATCAATACGCCGGCTTTCATGGCGTTCTGTTGCCAGAACGTAAAGACCACCGGCAGCGAGCGCCTTTTCTTTCAATTTGGCAACATCTTCTTTGATTGCTGCAATCTTGGCATCGCGTTCGGGGCCTTCGGGAACATCTTTCAATTCCTGTTCAACGCGCATTTCGACATTGCCACCAAGCTGGATATCGGTACCACGGCCGGCCATATTGGTGGCAATCGTAATCGCCCCCGGCACACCCGCCTGGGCTACGATATAAGCTTCCTGCTCATGATAACGGGCATTCAATACATTAAAACCGGTAATACCGTCTTTCCGCAGGCGATCGGCCAGATGTTCGGATTTTTCGATTGACGTCGTGCCAACCAGAATAGGCTGCCCACGTTCATGGGAAGCACGAATATCGCGAACAATTGCCTGATATTTTTCTTCGACCGTGCGATAGACTTCGTCATTCTCGTCGATACGTTTAACCGGCAGATTGGTCGGAATTTCGATAACCTCGAGGCCATAAATATTGCCGAATTCTTCCGCTTCGGTTGCCGCTGTACCGGTCATACCGGCCAATTTGTCATACATGCGGAAATAGTTCTGGAAAGTGATTGAAGCAAGTGTCTGGTTTTCCGGCTGGATAGCGACATGTTCCTTGGCTTCCAAAGCCTGATGAAGCCCTTCCGAATAGCGCCGTCCCGGCATCATACGGCCGGTAAATTCGTCAATAATCATGACTTCGCCGTTACGCACAATATAATCTTTGTCGCGCGTAAACAATTTATGAGCCTTCAACGCATTGTTGATGTGATGCACAATCTTGACATTTTCGATGTCATAAAGGCCATGGCCTTTTAACAGCCCTGCCTCGGCAAGCATTTTCTCAACTTTTTCTGTTCCGACTTCGGTAAAAGTCGCCGTCTTCTGCTTTTCGTCGATTTCATAATCTTCCGGCTTCAGCGGCGGAATAAAAGTATCAATCTGTTTATAAAAATCGGTACGATCTTCAAGCGGTCCGGAAATGATAAGCGGGGTTCTAGCTTCATCAATCAGAATAGAATCAACTTCGTCGACAATCGCGTAGTGATGTCCTCGCTGAACCATCTGGCTACGATCAAATGTCATATTGTCACGCAGATAATCGAAGCCGAGTTCATTGTTGGTGCCATAGGTGATATCGCAGGCATAAGCAGCGCGACGCTGGTCGTTATCAAGGTCATGAACAATAACGCCTGTTGTAAGACCAAGAAAACCGTAAAGCTTCCCCATCGTTTCGGCATCACGTTTTGCCAGATAGTCATTGACCGTGACGACGTGCACCCCTTTGCCTTCAAGAGCATTGAGATAGACCGGCAATGTCGCCATCAGGGTTTTACCTTCACCGGTACGCATTTCCGCAATGCCGCGATTATTCAAAACGATACCGCCAATCAGCTGGACATCGAAGGGGCGCAACCCGAAAACCCGTTTAGAGGCTTCTCTTGCCGTTGCAAAGGCTTCAGGCAGGAGAGAATCAAGCGTTTCTCCCTGTTGTAATCTTTTACGGAATTCATCGGTTTTCTGACGTAATTCACTATCGCTCAATGCCTGCATTTGCTCTTCAAGAGCATTGATCTCGGCAACTTTTGGCCGAAGAGACTTGATGCGACGTTCGAATGCCGAACCGAATATTTTGCGCGCAATGCCGCCTAAACTGACCATTTCTGGTCCTTTCCGATGTTAGTTGTTGGCGTTTATCAACGCCCGTTGAGTGACGTACACCCTTTAATCTTCAATGGCCGTCCATGCAACCGGAACCGGCTCAAGTACCGATCGAAGTCTTGCAAACTCTTAAAGTCACCCCAATGTTCACGACAGAGATAGGTGTCGAGACATTACCTGTCAACAGTAAGAGCACAGTTTGTCTGCCAATCAGACATAATAGAACAAAAGTAAAGGGGCTTTTAAACTTCGGTTGCAGTTTAAGAGCTAATAATGACGTAAAGAACAAATTTTCAACAGAAAAGATGTGAATTCTTGTGCCAAATTGCTAACATTTTTCCCAATTGCGAAAACAAAATGCTATGAAAGGTCCCAGTTTAACCCATTATTTCAGTCCAGAACGTACTTGCGTTCTTAAGGAGACAGTTAATGAAATTCATCCCCACCACCTTTTTGCTGTCGTCGGCTCTGCTATTGGGCACCAGCCTAACATCAATAGCACAAAATGCTCCTCAATCCACAGCTGACAAGCCGGCTGCAACAGATTCTGCTCCTCAATCCAAGCTACCTGATCCGACAAGTGCGCAAGAAGCAGCACCTGAAAAACCGGTCGATCCGTCACATGTTATGGCTGTTGTCGACGGGAAAAATATTACGGCGGGCGAACTTGATGCGATGGCAAATGATATGGATCCGGGACTTGCCCGTTTGAAGGACCAACAACGCCGGATCACAGTGTTGAAAATATATATCGATATGAAAACACTTTCCGATGCAGCCGTTAAGGAAGGTTTGGACAAGACGCCGGAATACGAAAAACGTATGGCTATCATGCGAGACAATGTTCTTCAGCAAATTTATTTCAAAAACTCGATCGTTGACAAAATTACCGATGACGATGTCAAAGCACGTTATGATAAAGAAATTGCCAGCTTGCCAAAAGAAGAAGAAGTCCATGCCCGCCACATTCTGGTAAAGTCCAAAAAAGAAGCTGAGGACATTATCAAGAGCTTGGATAAGGGCGGTAAATTCGACGAAATTGCCAAGACAAAATCCACCGACGGTTCGGCTGCTACGGGTGGCGATCTTGGTTACTTTACACGCGGACAGATGGTCAAGCCCTTTGAAGATGCCGCCTTTGGTTTGAAAGTTGGCGAATATACAAAAACACCGGTCGAAAGCCCGTTCGGTTGGCACATCATTAAGGTGGAAGATCGCCGTACCAAACAGCCACCGGCATTGGCTGATATCAAAGACACAATTCGCAATGTGATTGCGCGTGAGCGTTATTCCAAATTGATTGCCGATCTGCGTAACAAAATGGATGTCAAATATCCTGACGAAGAAGTTGCCAAGCTCATGACCAAGACAAAAAGCGATGGCACCGGCTCGCCCGAAGACCAGTCTCAAGACGAAGACCAGTCTCAGGAAGAAGAAGATCAATAAGTTTCGCTTTGCATACAATAATGCCGGACAAATGCCTTTTCAAACAGCTTGTCCGGCATTATTATTTTTATTCTCTTTATTGTCATTCGAGACTTTTCTATGACCGTTAAAATTTCGCCGCTCGCACCAAAAACTTTTGCTAAATTGCCTCCGATAAAAGGTGTGCGTCTTCAAACGACTGAAGCCGGCATCAAATACAAAGGGCGCACGGATCTCCTTTTTATTATATTCGACGAAGCAGCCAATGTCGCAGGTGTGTTTACCCGTTCAAAATGTCCATCGGCACCTGTCGATCATTGCAGGAAAATTCTTTCTCATGGAGTAGCGCGTGGCGTCGTCATAAATTCCGGCAATGCCAATGCCTTTACCGGCAAAAAGGGTATTGCAGCAACAGAGGCCACGGCGAAAGCGGCAGCCGATTGTCTCGGATCGAAAACAGAGGAAATTTATCTTGCCTCCACCGGAGTTATCGGTGAGCCGATGGATGCTTCGCGCTTTATCGGTCTTTTGCCTGAAATGGCAAAAAATGCAAAAGAAGACAGTTGGCTTGATGCCGTTAAAGCCATTATGACAACGGATACGTTCCCGAAGCTTGCAACGCGGACAATCGATTTTGGCGGGCATCCCGTCATTATCAATGGCATTGCCAAAGGTGCCGGCATGATCGCTCCGAATATGGGGACTATGCTATCCTTCATAGTAACCGATGCTCCTGTGGATGCTGCAATATTACAAGAAATATTGTCGGATAAAGTTCGCGACACATTCAATGCCATTACTGTTGATAGCGACACCTCGACATCTGATACGCTCCTTTTGTTTGCTACCGGTACGGCTGAGGGAAATATCAGACCGCTTAATCAAAAAAATGACCCGCGTTATCAAGTGCTTGCCGATGGAATTTATGAAATTTTGCACGAACTTTCTTTGCAAGTTGTCACCGACGGTGAAGGTGCGCACCACCTGATCGAAGTCAGAGTTGAAGGTGCAACAACAAATGACGCAGCCAAAATCATTGCCCGCTCCATTGCCAATTCCCCATTGGTAAAAACAGCGGTGGCAGGGGAAGATGCCAATTGGGGTCGCGTGGTCATGGCTGTCGGTAAAGCCGGCGTCGAGGCTAACCGTGACCGATTGGCAATATGGTTCGGTCCACATCGCTTGGCCGTTGATGGAGAACGTGATCCCGATTATAGTGAAGAGGAAGCCTCGAACTATATGAAAGGCACTCATATAGTCATTAAAGCCGATATCGGTTTGGGAAATGGCTGTGCAACAATATGGTCTTGTGATTTGACGAAAGAATATGTCGAGATTAATGGTGACTACAGAAGTTGATAATAGAGAACGCCGGAGCGCAACTCTGGCCGAGATACGCAGGCTTGAAGCACTCTCTTCACGAGCCTGGCCAACAGAAAAAGAATTTTATGATGGTGTCTGGGTCTGCCGTTCGACAACGGATATTCCCTCGGCCCGCATCAATTCGGTAACCCCGCTCGATCCTGATGATAAGAACAATCTCGAAGAAAGAGTTAAACATCTATGTTTCGATAACGGCGTCTACAAAAGACCGTTGCGATTGACGCCGCTTGCTCCACTGGAACTTTTTGACGAGCTAAAACAAAATGGTTGGGCAAACTTCAAGGATGTGGCCGTAATGGTCCTTGAGCCAATCCCACATGTTTCGGGGTCGGATGTCAAACTCAAAGACATCAATATCGAAGACTATAGCAAATTGACTGTCAGTAACCACACACATGAAAATCGCTATGCAGAAATTTTTCTCAAACTTCTGAAACGTATCAAGGGCAAACCCACATTTTACCAGCTTGAACGGGATGACCAGGTGATTGGCAATATCATTACTGTAAATGATTTCGGTCAAGTCGGTCTTATTGATTTTGCAATCGTGCCGAATTTGCGCGGCCGCGGGCTTGGTGGTTTGGCACTGCAAAGTCTTATCAGTACAATCAGGCGGAAGACCGCCGACGTACCCATTGAAAGACTATGGTTACAGGTCGAAACTTTAAATAGTGCCGCCTGGCGCCTTTACACCAATGCCGGTTTCAAAACAGTCTACCATTATCAATATTGGAGGCCAGGCGTTTGACAAATCTGAAAACGATCCTCATCGTGGTTGCCTGTGCCTTGATCGATGAAGATAACCGGGTTTTGCTGGCTGAACGTCCGAAAGGTAAGTCACTGGCTGGACTATGGGAATTTCCCGGAGGTAAATTGGAACCCGAAGAAACGCCTGAACAGGCACTTATCCGCGAACTTGACGAAGAATTAGCAATTAAAGTGAAAGAAGATTGCCTTTCGCCTTTCACTTTCGCAAGCTATTCTTACGAAAAATTCCATTTATTGATGCCGCTTTATATTTGTCGACGTTATCAAGGAATAGCAAGGGGTGCTGAAGGCCAAAATCTCAAATGGGTTCGGGCCGCCGATCTTGATCATTATGAAATGCCTCCCGCCGACAAGCCGCTTCTGCCGCTTTTAAAAGATTTGTTGCTTTAACCGATTATTTACTTTGTTTAAGCCAGATTGTACCGGATTGAACCGCTGTTAAGTGGTTATTAACAGGTGACTTTTAGCATGTATCTCGGTTACTCTGGAGAAATATCATGCGTCACCAAGAGTTTTCAAAAATAGATCATAATGACCTTACTCAATCAGCAGGGACGGGTATTTTGCGAATAGTATTACTTTTCGGTTCTGTGGCTGTTGCACTTGGTCTCATTCTTGTACCAATGCTTGCCGATCGTAAGGATGCGGAATTCACCCAATCAATTTTCCAAAATAAAGTTGATTATTCTACAATGACAGGTTCAGTCAACCAATCGCCTATTCCTCAAATAGACGACGTAAAAAATTCTAATTAGAAGTTTTAAAGTAGGATAAAGTCGCCTAAAAAGTTATTTTATTAGAATATTTTTCTTTGAGATAAGTGCCTCTGCCCCCTATATCGTCATTGAAGGGATAGTCCCTGCACTGTTGTGTTTTATACCGTATCAAGGGGCAGTTTTTACATGCTTATCGGATTTATTGCCAATCTCGTCGTATTCATTCTGTTACTCGTTGCACTTGCCAGAACTGCAAGAACAGGCTGGAGTCTTTCGCGTCGGGTTTTGATCGGGCTTGTTATTGGCGTCATCTTCGGAATCATATTGCAGTCCATTTACGGTCTCGACAATGCGCAATTAAAAAAATCCATCGAATGGTTTAATATTGTTGGCAACGGTTATGTCCTGCTTTTGCAAATGATCGTCATGCCACTGGTTTTTGCGTCCATCCTGTCTGCGGTAGCCCGTCTTCATTCGGCTTCGTCACTTGGCAAAATCAGCACAATCACCATAGGCATTCTTTTGTTTACCACATTGATCGCGGCTTTTGTCGGTGTGATGATGGTCAATCTCTTTGGCCTCTCGGCTGAAGGACTGGTTCAAGGAACCGCCGAAACTGCCCGACTGAGTGCTATTCAAACCAATTACATGTCAAAAGTTGCCGATATGAGTATTCCGCAACTCATCCTTTCTTTCATACCGAAAAATCCGTTTGCCGATCTCACCGGTGCTAATCCTACTTCGATTATCAGTGTCGTTATTTTCGCAGCTTTTCTTGGTGCAGCTGCTATACGCCTGATGAAAGACAAACCCGAAAAGGGAAAAGGTGTCATTTCGGCAATCGATACGCTGCAAGCCTGGGTTATGAAACTGGTTCGCCTTGTCATCCTGCTTACCCCCTATGGCGTTCTCGCTCTCATGACAAAGGTTGCAGCGACCTCCAATGCCGAGGATATTCTGAAATTGCTGGCATTTATCGTCGCTTCCTATCTGGGGCTTGCGATTATGTTTTGCGTTCATGGACTACTGCTCGGTCTTTCGGGCATTAATCCGCTGCGTTTCTTTTCTAAAGTTATGCCGGTACTGACATTTGCCTTTACCAGTAGGTCAAGTGCCGCCAGTATTCCCTTAAATATTGAAGCTTTGACCGAACGCATAGGCGTTCCGCAATCAATTGCCGGTTTTGCTGCATCTTTCGGTGCCACAATAGGTCAAAATGGTTGTGCCGGCCTCTATCCGGCCATGCTTGCCACCATGGTAGCACCAACTGTCGGCATCAATCCGCTTGATCCTGTCTGGATCGCGACACTTGTCGGTATTGTCACATTAAGTTCGATCGGCGTTGCGGGCGTTGGTGGTGGTGCAACATTTGCAGCCCTTATTGTTTTGCCAACAATGGGCTTGCCGGTTACACTTGTTGCATTGCTCATCTCTATCGAGCCATTGATCGACATGGGCCGCACGGCTTTGAATGTAAATGGCGCTATGACGGCCGCAACAATCACCAGCCAGATTTTACACGAAACCGATAAATCGGTTTTTGAATCCGATAACGATAAGAAATTGAGCAATAGTTGAGGAAGCAAACCATCCGTCATAGAAACGGTTGCGCCCGAATTCCTCTTTGATTACCTGCGAAAAACTTGAAACGCTTGATCCAACTTTCAAAGATAAATGAAAGTTTATCGAAATGTCAGGCGCTATCAATGGGCCGATTTATCGCCTAGAACATCGGCAAGGGATATTGTTGCAGTTCCCGGACGGGCCGGTTTTTGCTGACTTTTGTCCGGTGCCCATCCCGAAAGCCAGATAAATGAAAAACTTGCGCGGATACGGCCATCATTATCACTAAAACGGTCTGCATAAATTTCGGCAACACGCTGAAAAAATCTTCTACTTACAGGACGATGGGAACGTCCAATGAGTGCATTCTGCATCCCCATAGCACGCAAATCATCAATAAGATGAAAAACCGTATCATAACGGACAGTCAAATTTTCCACGTCGCTCACCGGCATTGCAAAACCGGCCCTTTGCAGCAAGCCGCCAGCATCCCGAATATCAACGAACGGGTAGATCCTCGGGCTTGCTCCCCCGTAAAGCTCATTTTCAGCCTCAAGCATAGCTTCTCGCAATTCGCCTAATGTCCCCGCGCCTGCCATAACCCCCAGAAAAAGGCCATCCGGCTTCAAACTGTTGCGAATCTGCGTAAGTACTCCGGGAACGTCATTCGTTATGCTGAGTGACAAAAGCGAAATAGCAAGATCATAAGACCCGGCCGGCAAATCTATAATTTCCCGATCACGCCGCAAAAAGACGTGTTTGCCATTTGTGTAGCGGTTGTCACTTTCAACACTATCGACACTAGAAACTTTTCCCGAGTTGACGAGTGCTTCAGCTCCTGCTCCGGTATGTCCGAAAAGGTCTACAGCATGGCTAAATTTTCGATCAACCGTCTGCAACCTTTCCTGTAACTCGTCGGTGATACGTCTAAGTAGAAAATCGCCTTTGTTACCGTAACGTGTGAAAGCGCGGCTTCGAAACTGTTCAATTCTATTCTGGTCAAAAATAAGAAAATCTGTCATTATTCGCTATATTGTATTTTAACCGTCATCAATTATTCTGGAAAGATTGACGGATCCGTTCGTAATCATTGTTCAGAATAAACCCAAATAGGTCGTTTTAACAATATCCCGGAAATTTTCATTGCGAATGCAGTCGTTTGTCTAAAAAGGTCAAAAAGATTGTTAAAGGCCCATTATCTCGAACGGAAAACTTTGGTAAAATTCGGGGAACATGTCATGAATGTGCTGTTTCCTCCAACATGTCCGGGATGTGGTGCTTTTGTCGAGAAAAGCGGTACGATATGCGCAGAATGCTGGCAGAAATTACACTTTATAACCAAGCCTTATTGCCCTGTTATGGGAACGCCATTCACTTACGACCCGGGAGAAGGTTTTTTAAGCGGGGAAGCCTTGCAAACACCTCCCCCGTTTCAACGTGCGCGCTCGGCCGTTGCCCATTTCGGACTTGCTCGCAGCCTCGTTGCGCGGCTTAAATATGGTGACAGGACAGATCTTGCACCGTCCATGGCCGAATGGATGATCATTGCCGGCAAGGAACTTCTTGATGACGCTGATGTCATCGTGCCTATTCCTTTGCATTACCGCCGTTTTTTAAAACGTACATATAATCAGGCTAACGAGCTTTCCCGCCATATTGCCAAAAGAAGCGGAAAGCCACTGCAACCATTCCTTCTCAGACGAAGAAAAAACACCCGCCAGCAAGTGGGGCTTCTCAAAAAAGCCCGTCAACGGAATATGATCGGTGCATTCATTGTTCCAGAAAAGGAAAGAGCAAAAATTAAAGACAAACACGTCCTGCTTGTGGATGATGTCTTTACAACCGGTTCGACTGTCCGCTCGGCAACAAAGGCACTTCTGCGAGGAGGAGCCAAAAGTGTTGATGTCCTTACCTTTTCACGCGTATTGCCGGAATTATATGAAGATCCGACCTCTTGAGGAAAAATCGAAAGGCACTTATATAGCGACAATGGAGAAGAAAATGCCGCATGTAACGATTTACACCCGTCCTCACTGTCCTTATTGCGAGAGTGCTATCGAATTGTTGCAATCAAAAAACGTTCAGTATGAAGAAATTGACGGTTCCGGCGAAAGACGCGCAGAAATGGTGAAACGTGCACATGGCCGCAATACTTTCCCGCAAATTTTTATTGGTGAAAGACATATTGGCGGTTGCGATGATCTTTATGAGCTTGAAAGAAACGGCAAGCTCGACACACTTCTTTCCGGCGAAAAATAATGATCCGTTTTTCGCTCCATTGTGATCACGCTCATGAATTCGACGGTTGGTTCCGGAATAATGATGATTTTTTAAATCAGAAAAAAGCCGGCCTCATTCACTGTCCTGTTTGCGACTCAAACGTCATAGATAAAACATTGATGGCTCCTGCAGTTTCTACTTCCAGAAAACATGGACAGGTCGGAATGGGGCTCAATCAAGAGCAAAAAAGAATAATTGAAGAAATGCGCAAACTTACCCGCCAAGTGCGCAAAAATGCCGAATATGTCGGTGACCATTTTGCCGAGGAAGCAAGGCGCATTCATTTCAAGGAAGTTAAAGAACGCCCGATCTATGGTGAGGCAAGTTCGGAAGAGGTCTCTTCACTCGTCGATGACGGCATTCCGGTCATGCCGCTTGCACCATTGCCGGAAGATGAAAACTGATCTTCCGGCAAATATCCGGTTTTTTCCGAATTTTATGCTTATTTCAGCCGCCGGGCCAGCAACATATAATTGACATCCGTATCTTTCGACCGGTTCCAGCTATCTTTAAATGGATTATAGGTAATTCCCAATTTGTCTATTACCGTAAGGCCGGCCGTATTCAGCTTTTCTGTAATTTCGTCGGGCGTCAGAAACTTGTTATAATCGTGTGTTCCTTTCGGTAACCACCGTAAAATATATTCAGCTCCGATAATGGCCAGTCCCCACGATTTCAGTGTCCGGTTCAATGTTGCAACAAACATAAGGCCTTGGGGCTTCACCATTCTGGCACTTTCTGACATGAAGAGATCAACATCGGAAACATGTTCGACCACTTCCATATTCAGGACAACATCAAATTGTTCTCCGGCTTTTGCCAAATCTTCAGCCGTTGTTGCACGGTAATCTATAGTCAAGCCTGATTGAGTCGCGTGGAGTTTTGCCACTTCAATATTGGTGGTTGAAGCATCGGCACCCACGACATCGGCACCAAGACGTGCCATCGGTTCACAAAGAAGTCCGCCACCACAACCAATATCAAGAAAACGTATTCCTTTTAAAGGTTCGGCATCCTTGGGATCACGGTCGAAAGCCTCGCAAACCTTTTCCTTGATATAGGAAAGGCGCGCCGGATTGAATTTATGGAGAGGGCGGAATTTTCCTTGCGGATTCCACCATTCTGCAGCAATGCGCGAAAAATGATCTACTTCTGCCTGATCTATCGTGGTACGTTGGGCTTCTGCCATAGGGGGCTCTCCTATAAGATTACATTTATGAGTTCTGTCTTAAATGGGGCAAAGTCAAGAGACAAACAAGTAAATATGTCAGTCTTGCGTAAATTCTCATTATTGGCTATGTCAGCATAGCCAAAAGGCCTATCAGGCTTGGCGTTGGAACAATTTTAAAAATTAGAGGCAAGAGTTGTTTAAATGGCGCGCATAGTCATGAAATTCGGTGGAACTTCAGTCGCCAATATCGAGCGCATCAAAAATGTTGCGCGCCACGTCAAACGTGAAGTTGATGCTGGCAATGAAGTTGCTGTCGTTGTCTCGGCAATGGCTGGTAAAACAAACGAACTCGTCGGGTGGACACGTGAAGCTTCGCCAATGCATGACGCCCGCGAATATGATGTCGTTGTTGCCTCGGGTGAACAGGTAACCGCCGGACTTCTGGCTATTACCTTGCAGTCCATGGGAATCAATGCGCGCTCATGGCTCGGTTGGCAAATTCCGATAGAGACAGATAATGCTCACGGTGCTGCACGCATTACAAAAATTGACGGTTCACAATTAATCCAGCGGTTTAAAGAAGGTCAAGTTGCTGTCATTGCGGGTTTTCAAGGCATCGGACCTGATAAACGCATTACCACACTCGGCCGCGGCGGGTCGGATACCAGTGCTGTTGCCGTTGCTGCCGCAGTCAAAGCGGATAGATGCGATATCTATACCGATGTTGACGGGGTATATACAACAGACCCGCGAATTGACCCCAAAGCGCGTCGTCTACCAAAAGTAGCATTCGAAGAAATGCTGGAAATGGCTTCTCTTGGTGCCAAGGTTTTGCAGGTGCGCTCGGTCGAACTTGCAATGGTTCATAAAGTACGCACATTTGTGCGTTCGAGTTTCGAGGATCCCGATGCTCCGGGCATGGGGGACCCTATCAATCCACCCGGAACACTCATTTGCGACGAGGATGAAATCGTGGAACAACAGGTTGTCACAGGCATTGCTTTTGCCAAAGAAGAGGCACAAATTTCTTTACGCCGTTTGGCAGATCGACCGGGTATTTCGGCAGCAATATTCGGACCATTGGCCGAGGAACATGTTAATGTTGATATGATTGTGCAGAATATTTCGGAAGACGGTTCCAAAACCGATATGACATTTACTGTACCGGCAACCGACATTGGCAAAGCTGTTGCGACACTCGAAGCCAACAAAAAAGAAATCGGTTTCGATGTTATCCAGTCGGAAACAGATCTCGCAAAGGTTTCAATCATCGGCATTGGTATGCGCAGTCATGCCGGCGTTGCTGCGACAGCGTTCAAAGCATTGGCTGAAAAAGGTATCAATATCCGTGCGATCACGACATCTGAAATCAAGATTTCAATTTTGATCGACAATGCCTATACCGAATTGGCTGTACGAACCTTACATACTGTTTATGGCTTGGATAAAGGCTAAGGGATAAACCTACCGGTTTGTCTTGGGAATAATAAAGCGGGTTGACCTTTTAATATCATGAGCATGAGACTTAACTATCATAACGGGAGATATGATAAATTATGCGGGAGACCCATGTAGGCCCCAAAGTTATTCTGAAACGGCTACGCGAGTTTATGGCACGTGCCATGGACTCGCAAGAACGACTTGACCTTATTGTTCGTGAAATCGCTCGCAATATGGACGCAGAGGTTTGCTCGTTCTATGTTTTGCGTTCCGACAATATGTTGGAACTTTATGCGACAGAAGGCCTTAATCCCGGCGCTGTCCACCTTTCGGAATTACGTCTGGGGCAAGGCTTGGTGGGAACCATTGCAGCCACTGCCCGTCCGCTCAACCTGACAGATGCAAGAAAACATCCGGCATTTGCCTATCTTCCTGAAACCGGTGAAGAAATCTATTCTTCATTTCTTGGTGTTCCAATCTTACGTGCTGGCCGCACATTAGGTGTTCTTGTTGTCCAGAACCGCAACAAACGTGGTTATAGTGACGAGGAAGTGGAGGCACTGGAAACTGTTGCCATGGTGCTTGCAGAAATGGTTGCTGCCGGTGATCTTCCAAGGCTTACCCGTCCCAATGTCGATGTTGACATGCGCCGCCCGTTCACGCTTGTCGGCCAATCACTTAACGAAGGCATCGGCCTTGGCCATATTGTTCTTCACGAACCGCGTCTTGTTGTGACGAACCTCTTCAATGAAAACAGCAATGCGGAAATCGAGAAGCTCACAAAAGCAATCAACTCGTTACGTCTATCAATTGATGACATGCTTTCAAGAAGCGATGTAGCAAGTGAAGGTGAGCACCGCGAAATTCTTGAAACCTATCGTATGTTTGCCAATGACCGCGGCTGGATAAGGCGGCTTGAAGAAGCAATCAAAAACGGTTTGACTGCGGAAGCGGCAGTTGAAAAAGTTCAAAGTGATACGCGTGCACGCATGGTTCACTTGACGGACCCTTATTTGCGCGAACGATTGTCAGACTTTGACGATCTCGCCAATCGCCTGCTTTATCAGTTGATGGGACGCACGCGCGAAACAATCAATGCCGATTTACCCACTGATTCAATTATTGTCGCACGCTCGATGGGAGCGGCCGAATTATTGGATTATCCGCGTGAACGTATTCGTGGCCTTGTATTGGAAGACGGCGCATCGACAAGCCATGTTGCTATTGTTGCTCGTGCCATGTCGATACCGGTTGTGGGGCAAGTCAAAGGGGTCGTTTCTTTATCGGAAAATGGCGACTCCGTAATAATCGACGGTGATGACGGCAAAGTTTACCTGCGCCCTGTAGCGGATGTTGAAAGTGCTTTCGTTGAAAAGGCGCGGTTTCGTGCCCGTAAACAAAAACTCTATCGCAATTTGCGGGATGTACCGGCCAATACAAAGGATGGCCGCCACATAACTTTGCTCATCAATGCGGGGCTCCTCGTCGATCTACCCCAACTTGATGAATCGGGCGCAGAAGGCATTGGTCTTTTCCGCACTGAATTGCAGTTCATGATTGCCTCGACATTCCCTCGTGCCCACGAACAGGAAAAACTCTATCGCAATGTCTATAAGGAAATTGGCGACAAGCCGGTTACCTTCCGGACGCTGGATATCGGTGGAGATAAGGTATTGCCCTATTTCCGCATCAAAGGCAAAGAAGAAAACCCTGCCCTCGGCTGGCGTGCTATCCGCCTGACACTTGACAAACCCGCATTGATGAGAACGCAATTGCGCGCTTTGCTGAAAGCCTCGGGAGGACGGGAATTGCGCGTCATGCTGCCAATGGTGACAGAGGTCGGTGAAATATACCACACCCGCAAGCTTATCGAGCGCGAGGTTGCTTATCTTACGCGTTTTGGTCATGCAATGCCAACGCGGCTGAAATTGGGCGCTATGGTTGAAGTACCGGCACTCTTGTTCCAGCTTGATGAACTCATGCGTGTTGTCGACTTTGTTTCCGTCGGCTCCAATGATCTTTTTCAATTTATGATGGCAATCGATCGGGGAAATTCTGAGATAGCCCATCGTTTTGATCAACTTTCTGCCCCGTTCCTACGCGCTTTACGCAAAATCATCGAAGCAGGTGAGCGCAATAACACGCCGGTGACCCTCTGCGGTGAAATGGCCGGTAAACCATTGCTTGCTTTGGCACTTTTGGGACTTGGCTTTACCCGCATTTCCATGACCCCGTCAGCCATCGGTCCAATCAAGGCCATGTTGCTCAGGCTTGATATCGGAGATTTACAAAAAGCTTTGCTCGCCGAACTCGAAAAAACGACCACCGCAACATTGCGATCGTGGCTGATGAATTATGCCGAAGCAAATAATATCGCGTTATAGACCTGAAATTTTCTGGTCAATTTAATCTGAAGCCGTTTGCTATAGTCTGTTTAACTTTTCTGCTCTGTTTTGATGATCGCCAATCGTTCGAATGATCGATTCCCACTATTTCAAAGCCGGTCCTTTTGTTACCCTATAGGCTTTCAAATCGAGGGACTTTCAACAAGGGGCCGACCATACAAGCATCTTCAAGACGTTTTGAAGCAATGGAACGGCACAATTTCGACTTTTTGCTACTTTCGCTCACTTTAGCGCACAAAAGCCCCATTTCTCCTTTCCGAAAGGGAATATGCCAAAAACCGTTTTCTACCCGATAAATCTTTTGGCCTTCGAAATTTCCTCTTTGCCCTTACACCTCACCAAAAGACTTCTTGGTGGCTTGGAAACTGCTTCAAGTTTTGAAGGTTATTTCAAGTTGGCATGGTTTGCTTCATTGCCTGTACGCTTCATAACAAAATAGCAGACCAACATTAATACAATCCATATGATACCGACGATGAGTGCAGGTGCTGTATCTTCAAAAAATCCGAGAAGCACAATGATAAAAATCATGAAAAGAATAGCAATGATTGGACCAACCGGCCAGAACGGAATTTGATAACGCAAGTTTTTCTGTTCGGCTTTTGACATTTTAAGTCGCATACAAACTTGTGAAAGCAAAATCATCAGCCAGACAAAGACTGTCGCAAATGTTGCCATAGCAGCGATCAGGAAAAACAGTTTGTCATGGACAAAATAATTGAGCACCACGCCAATAACCAACACACAGAACATTGCTAAAACCGACAACACCGGAATTCCGTTTTTTGAAACAAAATTGAGTTTTTTAGGGGCATGTCCATCTTCGGCAAGGCCATGCAACATGCGGCCCGCACCGTATAAGTCGCTGTTGATGGCAGAAATTGCAGCAGTTATCACAACAATATTGAGGATATTCGCCGCATATTTGATACCAAGACTTTCAAAAATCGTAACAAAGGGGCTGCCTTCAAGGCCAATCTTGTTCCAGGGATAAAGCGACATCAAAATAGCAAGCGTTGCTACATAGAAAAACAGGATACGGAATGGAATAGCATTGATTGCCTTTGGAATATTCCGATCGGCATCTTTCACTTCGACAGCCATAAGGCCGATAATTTCAATTCCACCGAAAGCGAACACAACCACGCTGAAAGAAGCAATAAAACCTTCCCAGCCATTTGGCATAAAGCCGCCATTGCTCCAAAGATTATGAATACCGGTTGCTTCATGTGTTGCTGTACCGAAGCCGAATAACATAATTCCGAAACCGGCAATGATCATGGCTATAATGGCTCCGATTTTGACGACGGATAGCCAAAATTCCATTTCACCATAAATTTTGACAGCGGTGAGGTTCAAACCGGTTATGACAAGAGTGATACCGAGCGTCCATAACCAAGGCGAAACCTCGGGAAACCAGAACCCCATATAAGTTGCAAAAGCGGTAATGTCGGCAAGACAAACCAGTACCATTTCAAAAACATAGGTCCAGCCCGTGAGAAAACCGGAAAACGGGCTCATATAATTGGATGCATACCGGCCGAAAGACCCGGGAAGTGGATTGTGAAGGACCATTTCACCCAACGCCCGCATGACCATGAATGCCATAACACCTGAAATGCAATAAGCCAGAAGGACACTGGGACCTGCTACTTTAATGGCTCCGGCCGAGCCGTAAAATAATCCCGTTCCGATAGCAGAACCAAGAGCTATAAAAAAAACATGCCGTTTGCTCAGACCTTTTTTCAGTGAACTGTTCTGCATTTCCCGTCTCTCCATGGCGATATATTGAATGTGTTAGGCAAAAGATGATGAATATTCAAGAAAGAAAGGAAACGATTATTCGATTGTAACAAGATAATGAAAATACCGGTCCGAATAATATTACCTCTATGACAGCTTGGAAAACCGCTACGGCGTTTTCTGGAACTTTCGTTAATCTCATAAAATGCGCCGTTTTCTTGTCCTTATGAAATTCGCTAACAATCTGCCTTTTCTCAAAATTCGACAAAAGCTCGTAAATAAATGAAATTTTTAAGAGATAAAATCGGGTAAAATTACTAAATTTTGTTCATTTTTTCTGAAAAATACCCGGAATTACAGCCTTCCCGCGAGCTCAAGCCTTTCCATTTTTTCAATCCAAAGTTTTCTTTTCCATTCAGGATACTGTCAGTTTTAGCGCTTAGATAGCAGATCAAACAAGGATTCTGCGAATGCGTAAAACTCGAAAACTTACGATTGCCGTTCTTGGCAGTGCGACATTGTTTTGCAGTGGTTATTATTTGAGCGGAAACGGCTATCTGAACCGTTTTGGCGAGCAACGTATGATGCTTGACGTCACCCCTCCTCCCTTTGGAAGTGCCGAACAACAGCGTGATGAAAAAATTTTTTTAAAAACCCGTAGCTATAAAGACAGTGCACGTTGGAAACAGGCAATAAATGACGCTAACGCAACCCAAGCGGAGCTTATTCATGGCTTTAGCTGTGCGGCGGGACATCAATTGGACCCGAAAAATATGCCGAATTTCGTCAAGCTTTTCACAAAAATCGATGATGACGCAGAAAGACTGACACGACACTCCAAAAAAGAATTTAGAATTCCTCGTCCTTATATCGCTTATGGAGGCGCTTCGTGCACAAAGCCCTCGGGATATGATTATCCGTCCGGTCACGCCATGGAAGGGTGGACAATTGCACGCTTGCTGGTTGAATTTTTCCCTGAGCGGCGTGCGGCCATTTTTACCCATGCGCGCAGCCTTGCTGAAAGCCGCGTCATTTGCGGTGTCCATAGTGTCAGTGCTGTGGAAGTTGACGAACATTATTCGGAAAGACTTTTCGAACGCTTGAAAAAACTTACGTCCTTCCAAAATGATTTGTCCATTGCAAGAAGTGAAATGGACAAATTGAAAGAATGGTCTGACAAACAAGGAAAATGCGAAAAATTTCCGTCCCAATATGTCAAACCATTTTCTGTCAGAGCGTCTTTTTCCTATTCCTATCCCGCTAATGTTGTGAGGTGACACATGTTTCGCTCTATTTTGAAATATCGCCCCGCAATGAGCAGTGTAACTTTGTCAATTATCGTTGCAATTTACATGCTTCTGATTTTTAACCGGACCTTTTGGCAACATGTTTTACAGGCGTTCAATTATGATTTTGCACCGATTATGGCGATTGCTGTCGGCGTTGCCTGTTTGTTTATTGCACTCACGGTAACATTTTCGGTCAAATATCTCATCAAGCCGGTTTTTATAATTTTCATTATGGTAGGCAGCATCGCAAGCTGGTTTACTGATGAATTCGGAACAATTATCGACCGCGATATGATTGCCAATGCTGTAGAGACCACTTCGGCAGAGGCATCCAACCTGCTTACGCCTGCATTCTTCTTCCATCTTGCATTAACAGGCATTGTCCCTTCTTTGCTTATTTTGTGGATAAAAATCAAACATTTTCCATTGATAAAGAAGGTATTTGTTAATCTCTCGATTATTGTCCCCTGTTTGTTGATTGCCGTTTTTTGTACGTTGATTACATCGCGTCAATTGATTTCAACATTACGCGAGCACAATGAGATAGTCCGTATTGTCAACCCTATTCTTCCTATCGGTCATGCAGTAAAATATGTGACCCGCAGGGAGCATGCGAAAACACGCGTATTCAAACAAATAGGGCTTGATGCCAAAGTAGTGCCGTTCGAACCGCAAAACGGTCGCCCGCGCGTTACCATAGTGGTTGCCGGCGAAACAGCACGGGCGGAGAATTTTTCGCTGCAAGGCTATGATAAAGAAACCAATCCGGAATTAAAAAAGCGGGATATAATCTATTTCCCGAACACGACTTCATGTGGTACCGCGACAGCACAATCGCTTCCATGCATGTTTTCACCTTTTCCTCGCAAAGAATTCTCGATAGCTCGCGCTTTATCAACCAATAGTCTTCCCGATATTTTGAAAAGCGCCGGAATTAACGTCGAATGGTGGGAAAATAACACCGGTAGCAAAGGTGTGGCAGACCGCGTCAAGAACGTATCTTTCTATGGGCTTAAAGATCCTGAATTCTGCATTGAAGGCGAATGTCAGGATGGCATTATGCTTAAAAAACTCGGGCAATGGCTCGACAATATTGACCATGACAGCGTGTTGTTCATCCACCAATTAGGTAGCCACGGCCCTGCCTATTTCGAACGTTATCCGGAAACATTCAGACATTTTCGCCCCGATTGCAGAAAGACTGTTTTCAGTGAGTGCAAGCCGGAAGAAATCCGCAATGCTTATGACAATACTATTCTTTATACCGATTATTTTTTAAGCCAGATTATCGACGCGTTAAACCAGCGCACGGGCAAATTTGATTCAGCTATGATCTATATGTCCGACCATGGCGAATCTCTGGGCGAAAACGGTTTATATCTACACGGTATGCCCTATTCGATTGCACCGAAAGAACAGACCCATATTCCATTTATTTTGTGGATGTCTTCACCCTTTGCAAAGACGATGAATCTCGATTTGGGATGTATACGCAAAGATGCTGAATCAAAACAAATGTCACATGACAATCTTTTTCCTTCCGTCTTGACCATGATGAATGTAAAAACAACATTAATAGATGACCGGCTTGATCTCTTCAGATCATGCCAATCCAGTCAGATAGCATTGGAAAAATGAAACATGCGCGTATTGCTGATTGAAGATGACAAATCGCTCGGACGCGCGGTGCGTGACCATCTCGTTAACCAGAACAACGCGGTCGACTGGGCTGAAACTCTTGAAGATGCCTATGCGGCCGTTTCAACCACGCGCTACGATTTTATATTGCTCGATTTACGTCTACCGGATGGAAGCGGGCTGGATTTTTTGAAAAATATCCGCACGAAAAATTTAACGTCCCCTGTGGTAATATTGACCGCCCACGACCAGATCAGTGAACGGATCGAAGGTCTGAACAGCGGTGCTGATGATTACATTGTCAAACCGTTCGACCTTTATGAGCTCACTGCCCGAATTGGCGCTGTCGCCCGCAGAACAAATGGTCTTTCAAAATCGGAAATAAAAATCGGCTCTATGACTTTGGACATGGAAAATAAACGGATTTTTATTGACAATAAAGAAGTCGAATTGAGTGCCCGTGAATGGGCCATTATCGAACATATGGCAAGCCATCCGAATATGCTTGTCACCAAAGCACAGATTGAAGATACAATCTATGCATTCGGTTCGGAAGTCGAAAGCAATACAGTTGAAGTCTATATAAGTCGTTTACGCAAGAAAATCGGTAAAGACCGCATCAAGACACATCATGGTCGCGGGTATAGTCTATGTTGAGTTTTAAAAGGAGCGAGAAAAGTCTCACACGACGTGTTATCGTTTCTGCGACCTGCGCCAATCTGGTTTTCTGGGTTATTGCTTGTCTCATGGCCGCTTTTGTTATGTATGAGGAGTACGGGGAGTCTTTCGATGGCACACTACAGGTAACCGCCGAACGTCTTCTTCCTCTCGCTCTGGAAGACGTGCGCGATAATGACAAGGATTCCGACCTTCTCGTTAGAACAGATAATCACTCGACACCGGCAGAATACACAACTTATCAGGTCCTTGACCGCAATGGAAAAATGGTTATGCGTTCGGAAGATGCGCCTGCTAACCCCTATGGTGTACCTCTAAAAACCGGTTTTTTTAAAACAAAGAAATGGCGGGTCTATTCCCTCGTCAGTCAGGATGGCGATTATCTCATTCAAGTTGCCGACCGACTTTCCGAAAGACGGGAAGCCGCCCGCGAGGCAATGACGGCAATGCTCATTCCTGCTATACTTATCATCCCGCTCAGTATGCTTGCAATAGGTTTTATCGTTCGCAACCAATTGCGTCCGATAAAGAAACTGAGCGAAACGATTGCCAAAAAAGACACGGGCAATATGCAGGCCATACGCTCGCAATCCATGCCGGAAGAATTTCAGCCCATTATCGGTTCGGTCAATAGTCTTCTGGCGAAATTGAAATCGGCTCTGGAGGCAGAACGATCCTTCACCTCTAATAGTGCACATGAGATACGAACACCTATCGCGGCGGCTTTGGCGCATACACAGGTTCTTATCGAAGAAACCCCCAAACGTTATCATGGAAGAGCAAAAGAAGTGGAACTTGCTCTACAACGTTTACGTCGTCTAAGCGAAAAACTTCTTCAGCTTGCTCGTGCAGACACTCAGCTCGGAACAAGTGAAAAAGTTGTCGATCTCATCCCGTTTATTGATGCAGTGGTCGAGGATTTCAACCGTGCCAATCTGACAAGGGGACGACTTGTCACACATTATAATACCGATGTACTCGGCAAACATCTTAATGGCGATGCGTTCGGCGTAATTGTGCGCAATCTTTTGGAAAACGCGTTGAATTATAGTTCGGAAGGTTCATCTGTCGATATAACAATCAATCGGGACAATATTGTTATAGCCAATGATTGCCCTGTTATTCCCCTTTCAAAACTGAAATTATTGCACCAACGTTTTTATCGTGGAGACAATCACAAAGAAGGTTCCGGCCTTGGCTTGTCTATTGTTGAAGCTTTGGAAAAGACTATGCCAATCAAAATTACCTATCGGTCTCCAAGAACCGGTAGCTCACAAGGCTTCGAAGTAACAATCGATCTCTGACAAAAGCCGCAAAGCATCGCTATCATTCCATTGAAAAAATTTCTGCCAATATGAATATAGACAGCGAGCTATCGTCGTTTTTTGATTTATGATGACTATATCTTCAATGACTGAATGACTATATCATCACTGACTGGCATTCTGCTTCTATGCTTTGTACTGTGGGACCGGATTTTTTACGTCAAATGCTCTCTATTTTGAATAGAGATACCTGCTCTTTCGTTATTTGGCAAAATAATTCGGGTCACTTGTTCTTTTTATTCTTGTTTAAAACATTGATATTTTGATTCAGATCATTGAATTTCAATTTCGTCAGTTATACACTCAGTACTGCTTTGCTGAAAAAGCTGAATTTGTGATGCGTTTGTTTCAAGTTTTACAGTTAGTAAAGAACATCCAATATTTATCTATCCGGGCGCATTTCCAATATCCACTTTAGTATGACGATCCAAGTATCTGGAAATAAAAATTCAGTCAAAACACTGTTCCGGACAAATATGTAATGAAGGAACTGTTTATGATAAGGTTTCATACTCGCAAAAAGAAATATGCCCCATTTTCCTATAAGGCTATCATCTTTTGCGGTGCCACGAGCTTTTCTTTCTGTTTTAGCACTTTTCCTCTTTATGCGACTTCGGTTTGCAATGTTGGTTCTGACTGGTCAGGCGGCGAGGCAGCTATTGATAATACATGTATTGTTACAAGTGAAACATTCAATCCGCAAACAAGTGATCATTATGTAGGTGCAGCGCTGGTTTCCGGAGCAGGAAACAAACTTGACATCAAAGGCGATCTCTCCTCGCTTGCACAGGGAAAACGCGGCGTAAGTGAAGAATTGCACCGACTTGGAGATCTTGATAGCAGTACAAATGGCAAAACCCATCTTTCAATGGGAGCCAAGAATGAAATCACGACGATAACTGATGCTGGAGGACAAGTTTCTACAGTAAATGTTTATCCGGACCACTCTTTCGAAGTTTCCGACTGGGGAGATGCCAAATATCTGACGCCTGAACAAGTTGATGATAATCAATATATTAGCGCGGGTTTTGGTAAAGCTGAAAATGGCGGAGAGTTAACCGTTAATCTGGAGGATTTTAGAGGAAACGGTTTTTTGGACCCCAAAAAAACCGTTTATCTCGCTCTTAAGAATTCGAATTTGACATGGGCAGATGGAGAAGGCAGTGTCGTAAACTGGGCATCGAAAAATTCTTTTGAATCCCGCGCCTTTACTTTGAACAAAAATGCCATTGTCCGTGAAATTTCAGTTCCTGTTTTTCCTCATTCATTTACCGGATATGATGGAACAACCCGTGTAATTAAAAATGTCGAAGAGCTAAAAGCCTACAATCGGGAACTCGTCAATGCTTTACAAGATCAGAGGTTTCCTAACCTGAAAACCCAACAGGCTTACGATAATGCATTCGCTGCTGCACAACCGGAATTCAAATCGTTACCTATAACAAGTCTCGGATCCACAATACCTGAACATGATAAAATTTTCGAAGACCAAGGCAATACCCGTGCTATGTATGCGAGTAACGGGGGGAAAATTGTTGTTACTTCGACAGGTCAAATTGATGTTAGCTTTGACCCGTCAGAGAAGTCGGGAGCACTCGTCGCAGAAGGCGGGAGTGAAGTATTAATCGAAAAAGGAGGAATTGTTTCGGCTCGCGGAAATTCTGCTGTTATTCTGGGTTCAAACCGCGACCCTAACGACGATAACAGCCCTCATACGACTGGCAACAATTTCGGTGTCATCAATTCCGGATTTCGCGAATCGGTTGTGCGGGACACAAACGTCAACAATAGTCAAAATGACAAAGAATTTTATTCCGGTTCGGCTGTAGAGGCATTCTTTGGTGGCACATTTCATAATGAAGGGATAATAAATGTTGCTGTCAGCCGTTCGAATGAACAATCAGTCGCATATAGCAACGGGATTTATCTTCATAGCGTCGCCATAGCAACGAATGATGGAATTATCAATGTTGGCGTTAACAATGACGGCCTGCCAGGAAAAGTTGCCGGAGTTGCCATAGACTCGCTTTATTCAAGTTTCACCAACAATTCTTCGGGAACTATTTATATCGGCAGGGCCGCCCAATATAGCAATACCGATATTGTGAGTGATACAACGAACGCCAATAATACCCAATTTTACGGCATTATGGCTTCAAGTAATGCGACAGCGACAAATAATGGCTCCATCATTATCGGTAAAAACATGCAAAACGCAGCCGCTATGGCTGCCGATATCCCGATTAAAGCTGAAGACTATCACGCTCTCAAACTGGTCAATAATGGTACGATAGAGATAAACGGCGCAGCAGCCCCGACAGCTGGCAGCGCTGCGGCACGCAACTACGGGATGAAGGTTATTAACAACGGTACAATCGCAAAAAACGGCGATGATATTGTCAATAATGTCATTAATAACGGAACGATTAAACTGAACGGGATTAATGGTGTTGGCGTTTACGTTCTTTCAACAAATGTGCAACAAACAGGTATTGATGATGCAACCGCAACATTGACCAGCACCAGTCATGTGGTTGTTTCGAGCTCCGCACAAACTGACAAATTGATACGCAATTACGGTGTATGGGTGGAAGGTCATCCTGACGCGACGCACCGTGCAAGAGCTTTTATTGACGGTACCATCGACCTCACCGGAGACGGTGCTGTAGGGGTCTACGTTCGTGACGGCGGTTATGCAAGCGTAACAGAAAATGCCAATCCGACTTTTGTGACGGGTAAGCGACAAATCGCGTTTTATGTCTATGGAGCAGGAAGCGAGATTGAAAATAGCGCTCAGAATATGGAAGTCAAAGCGGAACAATCCAATCTATTCCGGATGGATGGAGGTGCCAGCTTTTATGGACATGGCGAGAATTTGACGGCATCCGGAGAAGATAGCGTCATTATTGAAGGTTCCGGCGCCGATATCAATGGGCGCCAAACAACGATCGAAACCAGAGATGCTCATCTTACCGTTAATAAGAAGGGAGCTACTGCTGTTTTTATTAATGGTGGTGCCATAGGCCAAATCAGTGCTGAAGATCAACTTGAACGTAAAATTTATCTTACCGGAGAGGGAGCAATTGGCGGCATTGTGGACGGCCGTTACCATATGATCGATTCGAGCTATAGCAATGAAGAATATAGTTCAACCAAACTCACCAATTATGCAGATATCACAACCAACGCCAAAAACGTAACCGGTTTCATCACACGCAACAGTGCCCTTCTGGTCAATCGCGGCACCATTGACATGACAAACGGCATTAATGCGACCGGAATCCATGTGATTGAAGGTGGGCGTCTGGAAAATTATGAAAATATTAGCGTCGCCAATGGAATCGGACTCCATATTGAAGGATTGGCTGGCAGAGACACGCAGGCGAACATTGTTAACACCGGCAAGATAACTGTCAATGACGGAATTGCCGGTATTTACCTTGAGAAAAACGCTTTCGTGAATGCTTCCGGAAATCAAGGGGAAATCAATGTCTTCGGAAGCGCTCACGGCGTTTTGTTAAATTCGGATGCTAAAGGGATAATATTAGGCGGTGACAAGATCACGGTTGGAACCGGCACGGGGAACGGGGTTGAAAATAATATTATTTCGACAGATCCAGATTTTGCGGCACCTATAGCGTTCAAAGGCTCCGTTATCAATGTGGGAGGGAGCGGCTCCGGTATACGCACAGCAGTCGGTCTTGTAACAGGTTATGTTGATGAAAATGAAACATTACGTGCTTCCACGGTGACAATCAATGTTGCAGCCAATGGTGTTGGCTATGATTTCCGCAATGCACAATTGAATGATGCGATTTTAAATTCCAATGCCATTATAGGGTCTGGCTACACAATCAATGTCACAGGGAATGCAACCGGTATACGCACCAATACAACAGGGATTGTAAAAAACTATGCAACTGTGACGATGGATAACAATGCCACCGGCTCCGGCTGGTTAGCAGGAACCTCTTCATCATCTGAAAATGCCGGAACAATTCAATCCGACACGGAAAATGCCCTCTTGGTCAATTTAACGAACAGGTCATCAAATTCGCCTGACGGAACCAAATTTACCAATAGCGGGCGTTTACTTGCAAAAGCCGATGACGTGCTGGCCGTCAAAGGCAGTCAAAATGGCGATACACTTGTTTTTACAAACCCTTTGTCCGAGGTGCGGGGGCTTGTACAGGCTGGCGATGGAAAAGATAATCTCATATGGTCGGGCGGCATTTGGTCTGGCGGATTCGATATGGGCGGAGGTGATGGTGATCAGGCGACCATTGCTAATATTGCTGATACCGGCAGGTTCAAACACGCATTGGCCGGCAATGGAAACGATAAAGAACTTACCCTCTCCCGTAGTATTATTAAAGGTGGTTCATTTGCTGTCGATGACCTCGCACGCGGTGTCAACTTCGGTGATAATTGGAGGAAAATAAAACTTGCCGATGGCGCAAAACTTACATTAACCGATGATATAAAAAGTAGAGATAATCTTGATTTTCTCATTGAGAACAATAGCGTATTGGCTATCAACCACAATGATTATCAAGGAAATAACTCTGCTCCCACCATCTTTAGCGAAAGCGCGTTAAGAGCTTCCTCGAAGGTCATTCTTACCAATGGCGGTATAATCGATATGGGAGATACGACCAATGACAATATTACAGACAAGCTGATCGTCAAAGGTGATTATGTCGGAAACAATGGTGGAATTCGCCTTAACAGCGATCTTAATGGCGACGGCGCCGCTTCTGACCGGCTTGTTATTGACGGCGGAACCGCCTCTGGAAAGACAAAACTTTATATCGATGATTTAATATTCGGTAGGTTAAGTAAAAAAACCGCATATGAAGGCATAAAAGTCGTTGATGCAATAAATGGCGCAACAACCGGAGAAGACAGCTTTGTTATCGGTAGCGGCTGGGGACGTGGATATCAACGTGATGACGGCGTCATGGCTGTTGCCGGTTCCGACACTGCTTATGCCTATTTGCTCAAGCGTGGACCGGCAAAAAAATCCGGTAACCGCGATGTTTATGGGGACGATGAATTCGTCTATGACTGGTATCTTCGTTCGCCGGAAGATACCTCCACTCCGGATGGAGGAAATAATGGCACTGGCACTGGCACAGGCACCGGCGGTGGTGATACTGGTGGGGAAACCTTGCCTACGAAACCTTATTACGGCCCGTCAGTCCCGCTTTATGAAGCTTATCCTCAAGTACTCACAAGTCTCAATCGTTTGTCTACCTTACAGCAACGAGTTGGTAACCGCTTTTGGACGGATGGAACCGATAATACGGTAAATGAAGTTCATCTTTCCGATCAAGCCTCGAAGCTTATTGAACACAGCGGTTTTTGGGGACGCATGGAAGGGAGCACAGGCAAAGTAACCCCCTCACATTCGCCGACAGATGAACATTATGATCTTGATCTATGGCGCATGCAAAGCGGCATTGATGGTGCACTCGTCGAAAATGCCAACGGAATCCTGATTGGATCTTTGAGCGGTCATTTCGGTCGTGCGGAAGCCTCTGTGCGCTCCGATGACGGGCATGGCAAAGTCGAGGCGGACGGATATGGTATAGGGGCTGCAGCTACATGGTATGGTTTCAATGGCAGCTATGTAGATTTACAATCGCAAGCCACCTGGTATGAAACCGATTTCAATTCCAAGAATTTTACCCGTTCGGATACAAAAAACGAAAATGGTTTTGGCTACGCTCTTTCGGCAGAGGCCGGTCATCGGTTAAAATTGACAGAAACATGGGATATAACACCGCAAATCCAACTTTCTTATTCGTCAATAGATTTCGACAGTTTTCGTGATGGCTTAAGCACAAAAGTATCTCTGAAAGACGGTGACAGTCTGGAAGGCCGTGCCGGCCTCGCTTTCAGCAGAGATAAAACGTGGATATCCGATAGCGGAGACCGGCGTCGCGCACTCCTATATGGCATAGGCAATCTTTATTACGAGTTTCTTGATGGAACGAAAGTGGATGTTTCCGGCACTTCGTTCCGGAATGAAAATGAAGATTTTCAGGCCGGACTTGGATTGGGTGGCAGTTATAATTGGAATAATGATAATTGGTCACTCTATGGCGAAACAAATATACGCGGTGCTTTCAAAAATGTCAGCGATAATTACAGCTTTGGTGGCACAGTAGGTTTAAGAATTAAATTCTGAGTTTGAGGAGGGATTGTTCTTCATCCATACGATGGGGGATAATCCCTCAAGCCTGTTCCGGTTGAAAAAACAAGAACCTTCACCACCGTGAACGATAATACCGCGTTCATTCTCTTTTTGTCCGGACGCTGGACTTTTTATCTTCCGACATAACTATTCGTTTATTCGTTCAAACAATGGGGCAATATTCCATGTCTTTATGGGTAGAGGTTAACGACAAAATGCAACATGGCTATCGCTATGAACGCGTGTGTGAAGAGGGAAAAAACTTTTCAGCAGATTTTGAACCGCAGTTAACCCCTAAGCAAATGTTGGAAATGGGCGTTTTCGGCGGAAAATATATGACCGATTGCAGAAACGAATTTCCGTCAAACTGGTTTCAAAAAGCAAAATTATCGCCTGAAGGCAAACGGGCGGACATGAATTATTACGGTGTATTGGCCGGAAAACCGCTTGTCTATTGGAAGGCTAAAGGCTGGATTTATAAATATGATCCGCGCGGCTGGTTCCAATGGTATTGCCGTTATTATTCGGGCCGCCGTATCGAAGGCGAAGATGAGCGGCAGATCAAACGTTGGAAGCAGATGCGCCGCCATGTCGCCCAGCTTAGGAAAAACTGTGACCCCGGTGATTTTTTCTGTCGTCCGCGCCAGCGTCAGGCACTTCTCCAATGGGCCTATTTTTGTGATTGAAGTTTACTTTCATCCTGCTTCGATCAAATTGGCCGTCTAAACTATGACCCCTAACTTGGCCTCCTAAGCCGCGGCCGTTTAAGGCGTATAATGACGATTTTTGCATGAATAAAAAGTTCGATCGTTATAGCGCATAGTTTCTTTGCCCGTATTTTTACCCTCGCAGTCTCACCCATGCTTTTTACTCGCCTATTTTAAATTGTATTTTTTAAAATTCTGCATGCTGTTTACTCTCGCTTCAATGTTCAATTCCGGTAAAACCGGATGTTGTAATGAAGATTGATCTCCTGAAATTATGTTTCCTGACAGGTTGAACGGATAGGTCAGTTCTGCTAAACAACAGCTCAATTTTCAAGGCTCTTTCAATCAATGTCAAAACTTCATAAAACCGAATTGTTAAGTCCTGCGGGCACATTGAAATCTATGCGTTACGCTTTTGCCTATGGTGCGGATGCGGTTTATGCAGGCCAGCCCCGTTATAGCTTGCGAGTGCGCAATAATGAATTCAATCATGAAGAAAATTTGAAGATCGGCATTGACGAAGCCCATTCTGAGGGCAAAAAATTCTATGTTGTCGTCAACATTGCCCCCCACAACAGCAAGCTTAAAAGTTTTGTGAGCGAGTTAAAACCGGTTATCGACATGAATCCCGATGCTCTCATCATGTCCGATCCGGGACTGATTATGATGGTGCGGGAAAATTTTCCCGATGTCGATATTCACCTTTCGGTACAATCGAATGCTGTGAATTGGGCAACGGTCAAGTTCTGGAAAAGCATGGGATTGACACGCGTCATTCTCTCAAGGGAATTGTCACTGAAAGAAATTGAAGAAATCCGTGAAAATGTTCCCGACATCGAGTTGGAAGTCTTTGTTCATGGTGCATTATGCATGGCCTATTCAGGACGTTGTCTTCTCTCTGGCTATATCAACCACCGCGATGCCAATCAGGGAACGTGCACGAATGCCTGTCGCTGGAAATATGGTGTTGAGGAAGGCGTCGAGAATGAACTTGGCGAAATTGTCAAAGTTGAAGAGACAGTAGGCGGAGAAATTCAGCCCGACCTTGGCGAAGGGCCAACCACCGACAAAGTATTTGTGCTTCATGAAGCAAATCGGCCGGAAGCCGAAATGACCGCGTTTGAAGACGAACATGGTACATATATCATGAATTCGAAAGACCTTCGCGCTGTCCAATATGTCGAAAAGCTGATCAACATCGGTGTCAATTCGTTAAAAATCGAAGGGCGCACGAAATCGCATTATTATGTTGCTCGCACTGCACAGGTTTATCGCAAGGCGATTGATGATGCTCTGGCCGGCCGCCCCTTTGACGACAATTTGATGGTGGTTCTGGAATCCCTTGCCCACCGCGGTTATACCGAAGGCTTTTTGCAGCGCCATAAACATAAAGAATACCAGAATTATGCTACCGGCTCATCGCTTCCCGGCCGCCAGCAATTTGTTGGCGAATTTAGCGGAAAACGCGTGAACGGACTTGCGGAAGTCACTGTTAAAAACCGCTTTGAATTGAATGACAAAGTGGAAATGATGACGCCGGATGGCAATATCAATTTTACGATAAAATCACTGAAAAATAAAAAGAACGAAGACATTACTGTAGCACCCGGTGACGGGCATATTGTCTACATTCCCATCCCTGAAGATGTTCAATTGAATTATGCTTTATTGATGCGGTATGTTTCAGCATAATTCTTAAAATATTTTATTTAACTTGAAAATTGTCTTAATTAATTATATAGTCTTACCGTCTTGTTTGGCATGATTCATGTTGTGACCATGAATATAAACTTTCAGGTTACACTTCATGTTGAACACGCCAAGGTTGCTTGTGCTGCCTCGGTGTCTTGCTGCTCGGTATTTCCGTGCTCAAGAGATATGTTAAGCTTGATCATTGATACATTCGCTGTGAATACTTATGACTCCCGAACAGCTATACGGATTTTCATTTGGTCGGCTTGGCCTTGGCATAAAGTGCTTGACTTTGACAAAAACCTGTTATGGTCGATGATGGAAGAATAGGACTTTTCGCCATGAAAAAACAATCCTCTTAGAGGAATGTACCAGTTTATGCTTATGCATAATTGCTGTAGCGTCTATGTTTGACATTAGTTGCTTGGTGACCATGAATATAAACTTTCAGGTTACACTTCATGTTGAACACGCCAAGGTTGCTTGTGCTGCCTCGGTGTCTTGCTGCTCGGTATTTCCGTGCTCATTAGACGATGTGCTGCTTCAATGATCGGGTGAGTATGTAAGGGAGAGCTCGATTTGAGAATGAAAACCTCACTTTATAACGAAGTTCGTTCTGAAAGTAATATGTTTTCTGCATGGCGACATGTTAAGGAGAGTGCGCTTCGCTCAAGCAATCATGATATTCAGGCAGAAGCGATCAATTTTGAAACTGACCACCAAAGATATCTAAAGACCATTATCACTCAACTGAGACAAAAAAAATTTAAGTTCGATCCTGTTAAAGGGGTTTTAAAAGATAAACGCAAAAGACAAAGAGAAGGAAAGGATCCGCGCCCGATAGCTATTGGAAGCATCAAAAATAGAGTGGTTGCTCGCGCAATTTTACAAGTTCTCCAACCACGCACCTCGGCGTTGACTAAAAATAGTTCTACAGCGATACAAGATGTCCGATTAGGCAAGATAAACAGAATAAATAATTCTCGTTATGGTGTTGGTAGTTTACTCTCGCCGTATGGTGGTGTCCGCCCTGCAATTAATCTAATAAATCATGCGATTAAAAACGGATGTGAATATTTCTATAAATCAGATATAAAAGCATTTTTCACGAAAATTCCTGTCGATACCGTTGTTAATATCGTAAGAACAGAAACAAATGATATCGATCTATCTGAATTATTCAAAAAAGCACTCAGTGTTGAACTAAGCAACGAAAAAGAATTAAATTCTTACACTTCCCTTTTTCCTCACAATGGGATTGGTGTAGCGCAGGGGTCTTCTTTATCCGCGTTTGCAGGAAATGTTTTATTATATGATTTTGATCATAAAATAAATGAAATGAATGTTATTTGTGTAAGATACATCGACGATATATTAATGGTTTCCAAAAATGAATCTGACCTACTCAAAGCATTTTCATATGCCAAATCACAACTTGTTAATCTTGGATTCGATTTATACGAACCTGACAAAAATAATAATAAAGCCGAAACTGGAAAATGTTCTAACGGCATTAACTTTCTCGGTTGTACATTGCAAAAAAACCGATGTGTTCCTAGTGCTCAATCCATCAAAAACTTAAAAAAAGAAGTAAAAGAAATATTTGATATATCGTTAAAACACATACGTGAATATCTACAAAAGGATGCTGACTTACATAAATTTTATACTAAATCTTATGTCGTGGATAAGATAGGGAAAAAGTATTACGGTTGGGTGAAGTCTTTTAGTTTTTGCACGGAAAAAAACATATTTACTCAATTAGATGATTTTATGAGTGAAAATCTTGCTCAGTATCATTACAAAATAGAACGATATTTGACACACACGTCAAAATTTAAAAGGATGATTGTGTTTGGCATTCCATCCGGTGAATATTTATATGAACCGAAAAAATAAATTGCAAAATATTTTTTCTTTATTCCCAAACATATAACATTTTTAATTTCATTGATATAACATGCCATTGAGGAAACCTGTTCTTCAATGGCATTTAGAATATTCTCGAATATTCGGTTTATTTTATTCCCACTCGATTGTTCCCGGTGGTTTCGACGTAATATCGTAGACGACGCGATTGATACCGCGCACTTCGTTAATAATGCGGTTAGCAGCTTGTGCCAGAAAATCCATATCGTAACGATAAAAGTCGGCTGTCATTCCGTCGACGGAAGTCACCGCTCTTAACGCGCAAACATATTCATATGTTCGCCCGTCACCCATGACACCCACCGTTTGTACCGGAAGGAGAACAGCAAAAGCTTGCCAGATTTTATCATAAAGGCCGGCTTTGCGAATTTCATCAAGATAAACCGCATCCGCCTCACGCAAAATATTAAGTTTCTCTCTCGTCACCCCTCCAGGGCAACGAATAGCAAGGCCGGGACCGGGGAAAGGATGACGGCCGATAAACTTTTCCGGCAAACCGAGCTCACGCCCCAGAGCGCGAACTTCATCTTTGAAAAGTTCGCGCAGCGGTTCGACCAGTTTCATATTCATGCGTTCCGGCAAACCGCCAACATTGTGATGGCTTTTGATGGTAACCGAGGGACCACCTGAGAATGACACGCTTTCGATCACATCCGGATAAAGCGTACCCTGTGCCAGAAATTCTGCACCACCAAGCTTTTTGGCTTCTTTTTCAAAAACTTCGATAAACAGGCGGCCGATAATCTTGCGCTTCTTTTCAGGGTCACTCACCCCTTCAAGCGCATTGATAAAAAGATCGGATGCGTCAACATGAACAAGCGGAATATTATAGGTCTCGCGAAACATCGAGACGACCTCTTCGGCTTCATTTTTGCGCATCAAACCATGATCAACAAAAATGCATGTCAACTGATTGCCGATGGCTTCATGAATAAGCACCGCCGCAACAGACGAATCAACCCCGCCTGAAAGGCCGCAGATAACGCGCCCCTTACCCACCTGCCGGCGAATGGCAGAAATGGCCTGTTCGCGATAGGCTTTCATCGACCAGTCGCCTTTGATACCGGCTATATTGTGGACGAAATTCTGCAAAAGACGGGCGCCATCCAAAGTATGAACAACTTCCGGATGGAATTGCACGGCATAAAAGTGGCGTTTTTCATCAGAAATCGCGGCAAAGGGCGCACCTTTCGAGGTGCCGATAACTTTGAAGCCTTCCGGCAAAGCGGTAACCCTGTCACCATGGCTCATCCAGACCTGATGATGGGTTCCTTTTTTCCATATGCCTTGAAAGAGAGCACTATCTTCTTCAACGGTGAGATCTGCGCGCCCGAACTCGCGTTCATGCCCTGCTTCAACTTTGCCGCCAAGTTGCGCGCACATTGTCTGTTCGCCATAACAGATACCAAGAACAGGAATTCCCGCATTGAATATCTCTTGCGGTGCTCTCGGAGACCCTATATCAACGGTTGAATGGGGAGATCCGGAAAGAATAACCGCTTTCGGCTTGATACGCTTGAAAGCGTCTGCGGCAGACTGGAACGGTACGATTTCCGAATAGACACCGGCTTCACGCACACGGCGTGCAATAAGCTGGGTTACTTGCGAACCGAAATCTATAATCAGAATTGTGTCAGGATGTATCGTGCTCATAGAAAGCCTTTAAAGAGTCTTTTGGAGAAATGCAATCGGGTGATTGATAAGAAAACAGTTTTTAAACGATAAACCACCTAAAAATGATTGGCTGATTATTTCCGACAGGCTTTAATTCCAACTTTCCGGAATTTCATTTTTCCGGTTGTTCCAGCACCTTATCGAGAAGCTTCAGTGCATTTGCCAGTTTTTCATCAACAATATGCAAATATTGGCGCCAATCCATTGCATGTTCCAGCTCCTTTTGACCATCGGAGATACCCCGCAATCCGAACAAAGGAACATTGAATGTCTGGCAACTTCGCAATACGGCATAAGTTTCCATATCAACCATATCGGTTTTTATATTTTTATAGCCATCACCGGAAACAACATTGCCGCCGGTCGATAGGTTTGCAGACGGGAAATCGGGTATCAATGTCGGCATTTTCACAGTTGCGGGCAGATCAACAAAAGGCGTTACCCCCTTTTCGACACCCAGTACCGTCGCATCCATATCGCGCCAGCTCACAGATGACACCTGATAAACTTCTGTTTGTTCAAGCTTTTGTGAGCCACTCGAACCGAGCGAGACAACAAGATCGGGCAAGCGGTTCTCGTTTTTCATAGCACTTAAAATTTTTGTCGTATTGATCGCGGCCTCGATCGGCCCCACGCCAATAATGTGCGGTTTAATGAGCTTTTTGAGGTGCTCGCCATATTCCAGTTCGGTTGCCATCAGAAAAAGAACCGATTTTCCACCCCACATGCTTGACCTCATAACTATGTTTAATGTTTTTCAAGGACCGATATAAAAAAGCCGTCCGTATCTGTACTTGCCGGAGATAAAACCAGCCCATGTTCAGGGAATACCGGCCTTGGTGCATCTTTCCCGAAATGTTGCTGCCACAAATTTTTCATGTCGATTTCTTTGAATTGCGAATTCTCGGCAAGAAAAGCCGCTATTTGTTTGTCATTTTCGGAAGAAAGCAGCGAACATGTAATATAGACGAGATGACCGCCAGTTTTGAGATAAGGTAAAGTTGCATTTAAAACGTTTTTCTGTTCAGCAATACGGCGTTCAAGCTGGCCTTCTGTCAAGCGCCATTTGGCATCCGGACGGCGGCGCCACGTTCCCGTACCCGTGCAAGGCGCATCAAGCAGCACAATATCCATTTGCTCTTTTAATGCGTCAAGTTCACTTATATTGACGTGCGGTTGAACATTGCGCACACCGGAGCGGCGCAGACGTTCAAAAATCGGAGCAAGACGGGCTTTTTCCGCGTCATAACAGTGAATTTGACCACGGTTTTCCATATCCGCCGCCATAGCCAATGTTTTTCCACCAGCGCCGGCACAATAGTCAAGCACTTGCATACCGACTTTTGCTCCGGCAAGTCTTGCGACGATTTGCGATCCGAGATCCTGCACTTCAAAATAGCCTTTTTGGAAGGCCGGCTCTGCCTGCACATTAGGATGCCGTTTCAATTTCTCGATCGGTGGAATGCGTAAAGCGTTATCGAACCATGAGACCGGTTTGGCACCTGTTTGGGCAAGTTCACGCATAACCTTTTCGGGTTTTGCCTTCAAGCGGTTCACACGTAAATCAAGTGGTGGACGTTTTGCCAATGCGACAGCTTCATCAAGCCAATGGGAGCCGAAAATATCCTGAAATAGAGGAACACACCATTGCGGCAGGTTTCCCCGAATATAATCGGGCGCTTCGTCAATATTTTTGGTGAGCCACATATTGCGGCTATGTTCACTCAATGGTTCCGGTGCAAAACGGTCTCCATCAAGACTACGCGCAAGTTCATCAAGCGAAAGCCCACCATCTTCCAACAATGCACCAAAGGCTATGTCATGCGGATCATAACTATCCATACGCCATTCAAGCAAATAACGTTCCCGCAAGGCGTCATAAACAATATTGCCGATTGCAGCCCTGTCACCCGCGCCAGCAAATCTATGCGAAAGTCCCCAGTCTTTAAGTGCTTCCGCAGCCGGTCGCCGACGCGATTTGATATCCTGCAATACTTCAATTGCCGCCTGAAGGCGCCCACCCAGTCGCATAGTTTTTTCAATTCCTGCTTGATGTTCCAGTACAGGGAATAAACGAATTTATTAAAAAGGAAAACCGTTCACGAAAAAAAAGATCACGTTGATAGCTTTATTTATCACAGTTTGAAAAATGAAATCCGGAAGCTTTGTCGGAAAAGAGGAGAGCCTGACCGGTCGAAAAAGAAGCACATCAAAAAATGTCCAACATTGATAAGGTTTTACCAGCAAAACACATCAAAGACAGGCGGATCACAACGTGGCCTTGAATTCAGGCCTTTTCAATTGTGAAAACACCATTATCGAAGGCAACCACTTTGACTTCCGTGCCCTCAGGAAGATCAGGCCCTTTGATGCGCCATATCGTATCATCAATACGGACGCGCCCTTTGCCATCGCGAACGGGTTCCTCAAGAACAACTTTTTTGCCAATGATCTGGTCGGTTCTCCTGTTTAATAACGGCTCGTCGGTTTCGCGGTCGCGGCGAAAAAAATTACGACCGATCAACACCATGATGATAGAAAATATCAGGAAAAAAATGACTTCCACTTCCCAGTGTGCAATCCATGGCAGGTTGTAAAAAAGCAAAGAAACAAGTGCCGTCAACAGAGCACCGAGACCGAACCAGACAAAAAATACGCCCGGGAAAATGAGTTCAAAAAGGAGCAGGATAAATCCTAATACAACCCAGTTCCATGCTCCCAAGGTCATCAATAAATCAAACATCCTTGTTCCTTCTGAAGGCCAGCTTTCACTGCGGATTATCTAGAGTCTTTGAACTTGTTAAAAAATTCAACCTTTTACAAGCGATGAAACTCCTTAGGGATTTTACCATATGCCGACTGGTCAAAACCGCTTGTTAAAGCTGCATGCGACAACCATGATAAAAACGCAATTTCCGGTTCTGCCAGAAACTTTATTTTTTCTCTTGTGAGGAACCGAAAACTTCTTTTGCAATGGCACCGATGCCACCAAGAGAGCCGATAAGCGATGAAGCTTCCATTGGCATCAACACAACCTTCTGGTTGTTGGCTGTACCAATAGAGGCAAGGGCATCGGTATATTTTTGCGCAACAAAATAATTGATTGCCTGAACATTTCCCTTCGCAATGGCTTCGGACAAAACCAATGTTGCTTTTGCCTCTGCTTCTGCCAGACGCTCACGCGCTTCTGCCTGCCGATAGGCGGCTTCCCGCTTTCCCTCTGCTTCCAGAATCTGTGCCTGTTTGAAACCTTCCGCCCGCAAAATATTGGCATTGCGATCGCCTTCGGCTTCAAGAACTTGTGCGCGCTTGTCGCGTTCGGCTTTCATCTGCCGGCCCATAGCGTCGACCAGATCACGCGGCGGCTGGATATCTTTTATTTCAATTCGGGTCATCTTCAAGCCCCATGGATGGGCTGCTTCATCAACCACATGCAAAAGCTTTTCATTGATCGTATTGCGGTTGGATAAAAGCTCGTCAAGATCCATTGAACCGACAACAGTACGAATATTCGTCATATTGAGGTTTAAGACCGCATAATTCAAATCCGATACCTGATAGGCAGATTGGGCAGCATTCAGCACTTGGAAAAACGCCACTGCATCAACTGAAACAGTTGCGTTATCGCGGGTAATAACTTCCTGAGTGGGAATATCAAGCACCTGCTCCTTCATATTGACGCGCGCGCCTATGCGGTCAAAAAACGGAACAATCAAATTAAGTCCCGGCATCAAGGTTTTGGTATAGCGGCCGAAACGTTCAACTGTATATTGATAGCCCTGCGGAACCTGCTTGATTCCCGCAAACAATGTTGCAACAACCAGCACAACCAACAACAATAAGGCGATATTAAAACCGAACACATTCTTCTCCCTTAAAAAATATCGAGATCAGTATTCGTATCGTTACAGTTTTATTTGCCAGCGGAAAGCTACAAACAGCGATGGTAGGCAGCTTTCCCCCGTTTAATGATCAATGCAAGTGTTTCAAAATGTCAGCAATAGTTCAAACCCAGCCCTGAAGCTCTCTTTTTACAAGATGGGCGATGACTTTCATGCCGTCTTCACTGTCATTCAGGCAGGGAATATGGACAAAATTCACTCCGCCATTTTCTTTGAATGTCTTTTGCGCTTCATGGCCCATTTCATCGACTGTTTCCAAACAATCAACGACAAAACCCGGATTGAAGACTGCGATAGATTTGACGCCTTCTTTCGCAAGTTTTTCAACGGTCGCGGCTGTATAAGGCTGCAACCATTCCTCAGGGCCAAAGCGTGATTGGAAGGACATAATGAGCTTGTTCTCGTCCATTCCAAGGCGTTTACGCAAAGCTTCGGTTGTGCGCACGCACTCTTCCGGATAAGGGTCACCCCTTTTTGCGTAGGATTGAGGAATACCGTGATAGGACGCAATGATCTTTTCCGGAACAAATTCGAGTGTCTTCAAATGTGTCTCGACCGAATGGGCGAGCGCGTCAATATAAACAGGATCATCACTATAAGGCGGAACAGAGCGTATAGCCGGTTGATAACGACGTTTTTCAAGGCTTGCGAATACTGCGTCGAGTACCGTTGCCGTTGTTGTCGCAGAATATTGAGGGTAAAGAGGGAAAAACAGAACTTTTTCGCACCCCTTCTCGATCATAGTGCCGAGTACCTCGTCAATCGAAGGCTTGCCATAGCGCATGGCCCAATAGACCTCGACATTCGTCTCATCAAGGAGCGGACCGAGCTTTTCAGCCTGAGCACGTGTATAAGTGCGCAAAGGCGACTCGTTCAATTCATAATTCCAGATACGCTTATAAAGTGCACCGGACTTTTTCGGTCGTACGTTGAGAACAATTCCATAGAGAATCGGGTACCATAAAATGCGTGGCCATTCTATTACCCGTCGATCTGACAAAAATTCACGCAAATATTTGCGAACATTTGTTGAATCGGTACCTTCTGGCGTTCCCAGATTAATCAGGAGAACGCCAACCTTACTTTTTTGATCTGCCATAAAATTCCAGTCTGATCTTTCCGTTTTTTATTAAATTTTTCTGTTTAAAGAAAATTGCGAACCGCTGCTTGAGGTGCACAAGAGCTGCATCGAGTTGTTCGATATTGCGCAATTGACGCGTGAAACAGTTCCGCGCACGATGGAGCGCATCTCGATTTCGACAAGTTGCGGATTACTGAAACGATAATTTCCTTCTGAAAGCTTTTCTTTTGTATCGGACGAACGCGTCTCGAAGATACCGTTTCTGAACGACGATACGATACCATTTTTATCGACCCACTGGCCGTCAATTCCTGTCGGAATATTCTGCACCGAAGGACGCTGGCCATAATTTTGTGAAAGATTACAAGCGGCAAGGGCAAAAGCCATTGCAGTAAGACAAAGAGTGGACGCAATAGGTTTCATCAGGTTTGCTCCAAAAAACCGACATCAAGCGGCAAAAAAACAACTGATAACAGCTGTATCAACATGTTATAGCTCAATCAATATGTCGCTTTTGATGGAAATCAACGGAAAAGCTTTTTTTTTGGAAAAAATTCTCTTTTCTGTTGCATGTAATCATCAGATTGATAGTAGTCTGACGCTTGCGGGGCAAACGAGGTACACCTATGTTTTGCAACCAAACGCCTATCTATGCGTTTTCGTCCTCACAAAGGAGATGATGAAAGCAATGATGGGTCCTATACTAGTAGCAGCCGAAGACTATGGTAAACGAGCCAACACTTCTTCCATTCTTCGTGCTCTCGGATATCGTGTAATTGAAGCAGAAAATGGATTACGCACACTCGATTTGTTGCGTAAACGCCGTAATATTTCATTTGCATTGGTCGATTTGATGATGAGTGACCTTGGCGGAACCGATCTCATTTCAACAATCCGCGTTACCGGATTTGCCGCCCCACTCGTTGTCATGTCCGATGTAGAAAATGAGGAACTCCTTCAGAAAAGTCTGAAGGCGGGTGCCGTTGATTATCTCGTTTATCCGATTACATCACTAAGATTGAGTGTGACACTCGGCAATCTCTCGATCAACAATACCTATGAGCGTGAAGTGCATTATATTCGTCGCCAACAGGAAAACCACTTGCGGTTCTCTGACCTTTACGCAAATAGTGAAGCAATGAAAGAGCCTTTTGAACGGGCAAAACAAGCTGCTTTATCGACTAAAAATCTTCTCATCGAAGGAGAAAAAGGAACCGGTAGAGAGACACTTGCCCGCGTTATCCACCACGAAAGTCCTTACGCAACAGGTAAATTTGTCCGTATCCAATGTGTGCCGATTTCCGATCCCCTGCAGGATGCAAAAAAGTGGGAAACAAAAATTCTGCCGCATATCAATGCGATTGATCATGGAACAATTTGTCTTTGCGAGATCGACCGGCTTGAAATCAATCAGCAGAAACGGTGGGTGGATTTTCTGAAGAAACGCAAGGAAGCTGAAAAAGGCGAAGAACCCAAGTTCCGTTTGACAACTATTTCAACGTCACGGCTTCAGGGGCTTGTCGAAGACGGCCTGTTTCTGAAGGAATTCTACGATCTATTGAGAGAATGCCATGTTATTGTGCCCCCGCTTCGCGAACGGCGTGACGATTTTGCCGATATTGCACAGCGTGCTATTGAACATATTGTCGTTGAAAGTGGGCAGCCGCATGTACATGGTGTGGCAGGTTCGGCATTGTCGCTTTTATTGCAGCATGATTGGCCAGGAAATGTTGGTGAATTGGAAAATGTGCTTTTTCGTGCCGTATTGCTGAGCCAGGGACCACTTTTAACAATTCGTGACTTCCCGCAATTGACCGGAAATCAGCTTGCCGATTTCAGAAGCAATGCACCGGTTGAAATAGCAGAAAAAAATGACCGGTATTCCGTTCATCTTATTGACGATAACGGTCAGGTTCGTGCCTATAATGAACTTGAACGGGAAATCATTGAACGCACAGTGAACCATTATCGTGGGCGCATGAGCGAAGCGGCCCGTCGCCTCGGAATCGGTCGTTCAACACTTTACCGCAAGCTTGATGAATATCATGCTGAAAGTCGAAAAGAGACCGAGACATTGCGCCGAGCAAGTTGAAAACGGGCAAGCTGAAAACGGGCAAGCTGAAAATAAGACTAAATAAGACTGGCCAGCAAAGGTCGGCACAGCATAATTTTAATGCAGCATGACGACTTGGTGGTGACAAATATTTTTGTCACCACTTTTTATTTGTTTTTCATTGACGACAAAACGCAAGAACCAAAATTGCACTCGTAATTTGCTAACCTCAATCGATTTTTTCTATTTTTCTGTATAAGCGAAAGAACCGCCCGCCCCCTTCGCACTTCAGCTTATTGAGCAATAACGAAACTATCCTGTTTAACAAAACAAACCTATGTTCGCGATTTTCATTTCGAAAGCGTACAAATTCGGACTTTCCTCCGCGTTGCGTTTTAATGCAAAATTCAATCCGCTTTTCACATAACGGATTTTTAAACTGGCGATTATTAAAGTCGCCGATTGGTGAATGTGATTATTAATTATAGATTGACGAATTTTTTATGTTTGCCGCCGAGACAAACAATCACCAGAGATAAAATTAAAATTTCATTTGCAAGTTCTGGTTGGAATATCCGTTAGAGAATATTTACAATGATAATCTGTTCTGCATTGGCCGCTTTTACGAAATATTATTTGCACACTATTGTCAGGACATGTTGCGATTATCATTGCTTTCCAACGCCGTCATAACGCCCCCGTCAAGGCATCTCCAAGGCATCTCCAAGGCATCTCATTGTCTCCACATAGATCAAAAACGAGGATTTTGACTTGTCTTGGGACGGTTCAATCCCAATATTAGAGATGAACCGGCAGAGATGCTGCGCAGAAATATGTCAATAAAAAGAAAAAATTAACCATCGTAACAAAATGTTACTGAGTTTTTGATATTTGTTCTCTTCTGTGGCATTTTTGCCATGGTATAGTCGTATTTGACCAGCACCATTGTTTTGCTGGCTCACATATAAAGCTGCTGTTAACCATTCTGGGTTAGGCTTTACTAACTATAAAGCCGATTTCAGATGGTCGGGGAGCGAGTTAATTGAACACCACGTTTTGATTATCGCGTCTCATCCGCGGGTAACAGGGCAGGTTTTACGAATGGTGGTTGACGGTTTGAAAAAATCATTTTGGACATTTCGTCGTTTGTCATTGGCCTTCATGGCAATGGGTACAGCTTTGTCCTTTATGTTGACACCGGTTGCAGCAAAGGCTGAAACAAGGTCTTTGAAGCTCTATTACGTCCATACCGGTGAAAAAGCCGAAATTGTTTTCAAACGCGATGGCAAATATGATCAGGCCGGTTTGAAGCGGCTCAATGTGTTCTTGCGTGATTGGCGGCGCAATGAACCAACGAATATGGATCCGCGTTTGTTCGATCTCATCTGGTCTGTTTATCGCACCAGCGGGTCGCGCGAATATATCAATGTTGTTTCCGCCTATCGTTCACCGGCAACCAACAATATGTTGCGTTCACGTTCGCCCAATAGTGGCGTTGCCAAAAACAGTCAGCATACGCTTGGCCATGCCATGGACTTCTATCTACCTGATGTCAATCTCGCCAAATTGCGTGCTATCGGTTTGAAACAACAGGTTGGCGGTGTGGGCTACTATCCGCGTTCTGGTTCGCCTTTCGTACATATGGATGTGGGCAATGTGCGCCATTGGCCGCGTATGAGCCGCAGCGAGTTAATGGCATTATTTCCCGATGGCAAGACTATGTATATACCAAGCGACGGCAAACCGCTTGCTGGATATAATGAGGCAAAAGCCGAATGGCTCGCCCGTCGGGGAGCACCGGTTGTTTATGCCAGTGCAGCACCTGCTCCTCAAAAACGCGGTTTTTTGAGCAGTCTTTTCGGGCGTAGAAATTCGCAAGAACAATCAACCGAGCAACCTGTGCGCGTTCAACCGAGTGCTCCGGTCATAGCCGAAGAGCCAAAGACAACGACAGTGGTTTCATTACCCAAAAAGGACGCACCCCTTCCCGAATCTTCGCCTTTGCGTGGCAAGAACATGAAACCGACAGACGAAGACGAGGAAGAGACCAACGACGCACCGGTTATGGCTTATGCTAATGTACCGGTACCGACCTTCAAACCGGATGAAGGCGAGGATAAAGAGACGACAGTCAAATTGGCGTCGGTTCCTTTGCCGGAATCAAGACCTTTGCGTCAGGATGAGGCTGATAAAGTTGCCCTTGCTATCGCCAACAATGGGGCTGAGACCGAAAAGTCGTCTGATAAGGTTCCGGGGGACGATTTGACTGCACTGATCGAAGCAAACGAGATCATCGCTGTACCGGATGACGATTATGAAGAAGACGATGATTATGCAGATGCGGATGATGCCCAATCTCCGGACAGTTCAACTGTTGCAGCACTTGACACAAACAAATCTGCTGAAGCACCCAAAACCGCACCGAAAGTCGACCGCCCTGATGAAGAAGACGTGAAAAATATCATTTCGGAAAATGAAAATAGAATACCGGCTTCTTTAACAAATTCTGATACGCTCGGTCCCGATGAGGAATTGCGTAAAGTACCGAATGTGGTCTTTGTTTCCGGTCTGGAGAAAAAGCAGGAAGTTTCGCGGGTTGCAGAACTTAGAGGTCGTGCGATCGACTTCCACGCTGTAGCACGTATCAACGACACATATTGATTTTGTCGTCGTAAATAGTTTGATCTTTTATCAAGGCCTTATCCGGTTCACTCCGGATAAGGCTTTTTTCATCTTTTTTCTCTTGACCTTCCCATAAGGGGAACCATTATCTCTTGATGTGAAAGGTGCGTTTCATGACAACAACTTCACAAACGGAAAAAACCGGTCAATCTCCGGCAAATGATAATTTTCATATCGAGCTTGATATTGAAGGGATGACTTGTGCATCTTGTGTCCGTCACGTCGAAAAAGCGCTCAAAAAAGTTGAAGGCGTAGACAATGCTGTCGTCAATCTGGCGACAGAAAAAGCGGACGTTACGAGCCGCAATAAACTTGGTATCAACGAGCTTGTGCATGCGGTCGAGAAAGCCGGTTACGATGTAGGTTATCAGCCGGTTGACCTTGATATCGAAGGTATGAGTTGCGCTTCTTGTGTGCGCCGCGTTGAAAAGGCTCTGCTTTCGGTAGACGGGGTAAAGACTGCTGTTGTTAATCTCGCAACAAACCGTGCCCATGTTGAGATGCTTAAAAATGTCACGACAATTGATGCGCTGGAGAAAGCTGTTGCAAAAGCCGGTTATGGTGCAAAGCCCGTCAATAATCATAAGCAAGTCGACAGACAAGCCGTTGAAGCGCACAAACTCGGCCGCTCTCTGGTTATAGCTCTTATTCTCACTATTCCGGTTTTCGTTCTCGAAATGGGCGGTCATATCATACCGCCATTCCATCATTTTGTCATGACGACGATTGGTATGTTCCCTTCCCGCCTTGTCGAATTTATTTTGACAACACTTGTGCTCTTCGGCCCCGGTTGGAGGTTTTTCAAATCCGGCATTCCCAATCTATTTCGTGCCACGCCGGATATGAATTCGCTTGTTGCCGTCGGTTCATTTGCGGCTTGGTCCTATTCCACCGTTGCAACCTTCGCAGGCGCTTATATGCCGGAGGGCACCAACAATGTTTATTTCGAGGCAGCAGCCGTTATCGTCACCTTGATCCTGCTTGGCCGTTATCTTGAAGCAGGCGCACGTGGACGCACCAGCGAAGCCATCCGTATGCTTGCCGGTTTGAAACCGAAAACAGCACATGTTTTAAGAAACAATGAAGAAAAAGATGTCGCACTTGATGATGTCGTCGTCGGCGACATGATTGTTATGCGGCCGGGAGAAAAATTCCCTGTTGATGGCTCTGTCATAAGCGGCAACTCCAACGTTGATGAATCCATGATGACGGGCGAACCTCTGCCCGTTGTCAAGAAAGAAGGCGACAAGGTTTATGGTGGAACTGTCAATGGCAATGGCTCCTTGACGTTTCGTGCCGAAAAGATCGGGGGCGATACACTTATTGCACAGATCCAGAAAATGGTCGAAGACGCACAAAGTGCAAAACTTCCTATTCAGGCTTTGGTTGATAAGGTAACAGGCTGGTTTGTCCCTGCTGTTTTTGCGGCCGCAATTGTTACGTTTTTTATCTGGTTTTTTGTCGGCCCTGCTCCACAATTTCCCCATGCTCTTATTGCCGGCGTAACGGTCCTCATTATCGCCTGCCCTTGTGCAATGGGTCTTGCAACGCCGACATCTATCATGGTGGGCACAGGTCGGGCAGCCACTCTCGGTATTCTGTTCCGTCGCGGCGATGCATTACAAACATTGCGTGATACCGATATTGTAGCTTTTGACAAAACCGGCACACTGACGGTGGGTAAACCTGTTTTGAATAAAATAATTACAGCCAAGGGATTTGATGAAAGACAAACATTGGCAGATGTTGCCGCAGTAGAACTACGCTCCGAACACCCAATTGGCGAGGCTTTGAATGAAGCTGCAAAAAAGGCCGGAATAACCCTTTCGGCTGTTGAAGAATTCAATTCCAAACCCGGATTTGGTATTTCCGGCAAAGTAAATGGACGAGAAGTCATTATCGGGGCCGACCGTTATATGAACGAGATAAATGTCGATATCTCCGGCTTTTCCAAAGATGCCGAGATTTTCGGCAATGAAGGCATGACGCCCTTTTACGCGGCAATAGACAATAAGGCGGCTGCAATTTTTGCAGTTGAAGATCCTGTCAAACAGAATTCGGGAAAAACGATTGCCGAACTTCAAAACATGGGCGTCGCAACAGCGCTCGTCACAGGAGATAATCGTAACACAGCAAAAACAATCGGCTCAAAACTCGGTATTTCAGAAATCGTCGCCGAAGTGCTTCCGGCAGGAAAAGTAGATGCTGTGGAAAAAATTCGCGGGTCTGAACGGCGGGTCGCCTTTGTCGGTGATGGCATCAATGATGCGCCGGCACTTGCCGCTGCCGATACCGGTATTGCCATCGGGACCGGTGCCGATGTTGCTATTGAAAGTGCCGATGTTGTATTGATGTCGGGCGACCCGACAGGCGTTGTCAATGCGATTGCCATTTCAAAAGCAACAATCCGCAACATCAAGCAGAATTTGTTCTGGGCATTCGGTTATAATGTTTTGCTCATTCCTGTTGCAGCCGGAATTTTCTATCCCGTCTGGGGCGTACAATTATCGCCAATGTTATCAGCAGCGGCTATGGCAATTTCAAGTGTCTTTGTGCTTTCCAATGCATTGCGTTTGAAACGTTTCAGACCCCGTTTGTAGGCTAACAGTGTTCTCGCCAATCTTATTAGAAGATCGGGTCAATCTTCGCCGCTCATCATATTGAATGAAACGTTTTAAATCGGATTGACCAGAAGTGAGAGCATTTACAAAAAGCACGGAGATAGATGCGAATTAAGTCTGTCACTTGCATCCTCGTTGAACAGCCAAAATAATCATGCTGGAATGACGGGTGAAGTTGACATTCACCAAAACATTTTGTCATCGAACCAGTGTGCATTAACAGAAACGATTTCACAATGGATAAACAAATGCAGCCATTCCTTTGGAATAAATTTTCAATCCTTTAAAAAAATTATCGCGGAAGCCCATTATCAATCATAATATTTTGAAATATCATTGCAATTTCTTGCGCTTGGCGCGAAAGTGGCAAAAGAAAATTGCCCACCCAAAGAGAAAGTAAAAAGAATGGCAAAACACTGCGATGAAGCGACAATAGATCGTGTTTGTGAAGAATTGAAAGCGGCTTTCGGAGACCGGTTCAGCCGCAATCTTTCTGTCCGTCAGGCTCATTCCCATAATGTGACCGCACTTTATCAACAAACTCCTGATGGCGTTGTCTATGCAACCAACAAAGACGATGTTGTAAAGATCGTAAAGATTTGCGCCAAGCACAAAATGCCGATTATTCCTTTTGGGGCCGGAAGCTCCATTGAGGGGCAGCTCAATGCCCCGAAAGGTGGTATCAGCATTGATTTTTCAAAAATGGATCAGGTTGTTTCTTTTTCACCTGAAGATATGACGATAACTGTCCAGCCCGGAATTACCCGCGAAACTTTGAATAGCTGGCTGCGCGACAGTGGTCTGTTCTTCCCGATCGACCCCGGTGCCGATGCATCAATTGGTGGCATGGCCTCGACACGTGCATCCGGAACCAATGCCGTGCGCTACGGCACGATGAGAGAAGCTGTTTTAAGTGCTGAAGCAGTTATGGCAGACGGGAGAATTATTCGTACGGCAAGCCGTGCAAAAAAATCGGCCGCCGGCTATGACCTCACCCGTCTTCTCGTTGGCTCTGAAGGGACACTCGGTATTTTTACCGAAATTACCTTGCGTCTGCATCCGCTTCCGGAAGTGGTTTCGTGCGGCGCTTGCACTTTCCCGACTGTAACCGATGCTTGCAATGCAGTTATTGAATCAATTCAATGCGCTATTCCCTTCGCACGTGTTGAACTTCTTGATGAATTCATGACAAAAGCCTGTAACGCTTATTCGGGATTGAAACTTGATCCCCTTCCCACACTTTGTGTCGAATTCCATGGTGATAAAACCAGCGTTGCCGCACAAGTTTCACTCTTTGGTGAAATAGCAGCAAGCCATGGATCAAAAGATTTCAAACATTCGACCGATCCGGATAAACGCGCCGAACTCTGGAAAGCGCGCCACGAAGCCTTTTGGGCTGCTCAGGCAAGCCTGCCGGATTGCGATGTATTTTCCACTGACGCCTGTGTCCCTATTTCGCGGCTCGCAGATTGCGTGGGTGAAACACAGAAAGACCTTCAGGAGCACCACCTGATCGGACCAATGGTCGGTCATGTCGGTGATGGAAACTTCCATGTTCTTCTCGGCTATCACAAAGGTAATAAAGAAGAAGAAAAGAAGGTCTACGAATTTTCCGAAAGATTGTCCGAAAGGGCAATTTCGATGGATGGAACTTGCACAGGTGAACATGGCATCGGGCAAAGAAAAGCAAAATATTTGCGGCTCGAACTCGGAGATGCTGTCGATTATATGCGGGCTATTAAAAAAGCTCTCGACCCTGACAATATTCTCAACCCCGGAAAATATGGATTTGAAGACTATTGACAATCAAAAGTGAAGCGGCTGTCCAACCAATGAATTCAAAACAATAATTTTCAGCTTCGCTTCATTCCGGCATATTTGATAAAAATTGACTTATCATCGGCTGCCTGTTTTTGAGTAAATAGGCAGCTTTCTTTTATTTTATGATCTTATTTTATTTTCGGGATTTTATTTCGGTTTATTTATTTTATTAAAACTTACAATCCGCATAACAGAATATCATAATAGTCTTTTAAAACTCGTTATCATCTTCAGCTACCAAAAGTGTTTCCGTTTTTCATTCTTCACGAATAATAGCAACGTGATGTTTTGATAGGCGCGCCAACTCATTACCCCTGCGCCAACAAAAATCCGACGATCGCGGCGCTTGAAAGCAGTTTCCGAACAAAGCGCTATTCACTTAAATATCTGACATTAAAATATTTTTTAAAATTATATAATGTATTTCAAATATAAAAATAAAATAAAATAAAAATATATTATTAAATTATTATAATAATAAACAACAAACTAGAATATTTTTATTGAAAAGCGATATTAAAACGTGTCTATTTATCGCGTTAGCTATCCAATACAGGGAGAGGAGTGTAGAGAATGGCTAAATTAGATAGGAAGACCGTAGCTCAAGTGTGTAAAGAATTGGAAACGGCCTTCGGCAATCGTTTCAGCGATAATCTTTCAGTTCGTGATACCCACTCGCACAATGAAACAAAATTGCGGCACGAAGTGCCTGATGGCGTTGTTTATGCTTTGTCAAAAGATGATGTGGTCAAGACGGTTAAAATTTGCGCCCGTCACAAAATGCCGATTATCGGTTTTGGCGTGGGAAGCTCGCTTGAAGGGCAGTTGAATGCTCCTTATGGGGGTATCAGTATCGATTTTTCAAAAATGGATCAGGTTGTATCTTTTTCGCCGGAAGATATGACAATCACGGTGCAACCGGGCATTACGCGAGAAAAACTGAATAGCTGGTTGCGTGATAGCGGTTTGTTTTTTCCGATTGACCCCGGTGCAAATGCCTCGATCGGAGGTATGGCGGCCACACGCGCGTCTGGGACCAGCGCTGTTCGTTACGGAACAATGAGAGAGGCTGTTTTATGTGCTGAGGCGGTCATGGCCGATGGCCGCCTCATCCGCACAGCAAGCAGAGCCAAAAAATCTGCCGCCGGTTATGATCTGACACGCCTCCTCGTCGGCTCGGAAGGCACACTCGGGCTTTTTACCGAACTCACAATAAGGCTGCATCCGATACCCGAAGTCGTTTCGAGTGGCATTTGCACTTTTGCAACAATTGGAGACGCTTGTAATACTGTCATCGAATCCATCCAGTGTTCCATTCCCTTCGCACGTGTCGAATTGATGGATGAATTTATGGTCAAGGCATGTAACGCCTATTCCGGTTTGAGCCTGGATCCACGCCCGACACTTTGCGTCGAGTTCCATGGCGATGAGGCGAGCGTTGCAAGCGAGGCTGCCACTTTCAGCGAGATTGCCGCTGCCCATGGTTCGACCAATTTCGAGCAATCAACCGACCCGGAAAAACGTGCCCGGCTCTGGAAAGCCCGTCATAGTGCTTTATGGGCTGCCGAGGCAAGTTTGCCTGAATGCGACGTGTTTTCTACAGATGTCTGTGTGCCTATTTCGCGTCTTGCCGATTGTGTCACCGAAACGCAAAAAGACCTGAAGGAACATAATTTGATCGGCCCAATCATCGGTCATGTCGGTGACGGAAACTTTCATGTTTTTGTTGGCTACCCGAAAGACAATGAGCGGGAGGAAAAACGCATCTATGAATTTACCGAAAGGCTGTCGGAACGGGCCATATCAATGGGCGGCACTTGTACAGGTGAACATGGTATAGGGCAACGCAAGACAAAATATTTGCGTATGGAACTTGGCGACGCTGTTGATTTCATGTGGACAATCAAACAGGCTCTCGACCCTGACAATATTCTCAATCCCGGGAAATACGGTTTTCCAGATAATTGAGAAGCACAACCGCGTTGTTATGCTCTTCGTCATGCGCTGCATATAATAAAGTTACATGCGCGTGTTTTTTCAGGGAAGAAAGAAAAAATCCAACGACATCCGATTGTGTATCCAGTTCTGAAATATAACGGCTTTCGAACTCTTTCCATTTGGCAACATCATGGTTGAACCAATGACGCAAATCATTGCTCGGTGCCAATTCCTTTTGCCAATCATCAATATGGGCTTTCTCTTTGGAAAGCCCTCTTGGCCAAAGACGATCGATCAAGACCCGCCAACCGTCATCTCCCGAATATGGTTCATAGACACGTTTGATCGTCATATTCATTCTGTTTCGCCCTAGTCGTTTTATAAATCCGGAAGTTCAAACCAATAGATTTTCAATGACAAATGTCATTTTCTATAACTGTCATTTTGCTATAGAACATTTTACATCATTTCTCGCTATGCAACTTTAAAAAAATATATCAATTGGTGATGAAAACAAATCTTTTAGGTTTTAGATGTCTTTGAAACTGCGATATTTTTCTCTTTTTATAGAACGACGGATGGTTTTTACTGTTTATTTGCAAGGACAATTTCACTAATAAATTCAATGTATTGATATCATTATACGAAAAGTTGAATAGTGAATACTATTAAAAAACTGAAATACGTTACCGCCTATATTGACATAAGAACATATTTGAATAATGCTTTTTAATCGAACGGAAGGAATTAAGAGGAGGCCTTAAGTTCATTTCACTTAATATTCTTTAAAAACAGGTATGTGTGAAAAAACAGGAGGTTTTGTTACCTGAAATTAAAATAATTTTTCAAAAAATATAATGGTTTATTGTCTCTATGTAAAATAGAGAGTGTATCTATTTATCTAAAACGTGGACGGTTGCAGATAAAGCATCCGGTTTTCGTTTTTGAATATTCATTTATAGCCAAAGCGAGTAACTGCTATGGCGAGTAACAGTTGTAGCGAATACCAGCTATGACACGTAACAATGTCTACCTGACTTTGAAAAACATGCCTGTCACGGAGGAGGAGCCGTTATGGATAAAGAAACTATCGCCCGAATTGAGGCGAACCCCGCCTATATAACGTTGAGAAAAAAGCGTAACAGACTCGGCGGCGTTCTCACTGTTATTGCCCTGATTGTTTATTATGGCTGGATTGCACTCATTGCCTTTGACAAGCAATTTCTGAGTTTACGCATTGGTACCGGCGTTACAACGATTGCCATTCCGATTGGCATCGGTGTGATTGTGGTCATGGTTCTGTTGACTGCAATCTATATTCTGATCGCAAATAGCAGTTATGACCATTATACCGACGAGATTAAAAAGGAGGTCAAGAAATGAACCTCTTTTATCTTTATAAAAAACCGGTTGTTTCAGCCATCAATGTGGCTGTTTTTTCTCTTCTCGCCGGAATGAATGCAAAGGCTGACGCGATTGGCGGCGAGCTTCCCAAACAAGCCACCAACTGGTCGGCAATCATCATGTTTTTTGTGTTTGTTGCTCTGACCCTCTGGATTACCAAATGGGCGGCAAACAGAACCCGGTCGCGAGCGGATTTTTATACCGCTGGTGGCGGCATAACCGGCTTCCAGAACGGTTTGGCCATTGCCGGTGACTTTATGTCTGCCGCTTCCTTTCTCGGGATTTCGGCTATGGTCATGAGCGTCGGTTACGACGGATTGATCTATGCCGTCGGCTTTCTTGTCGGTTGGCCTATTGTCATGTTTCTTGTGGCGGAAAGGTTACGTAACCTTGGTCGCTTCAATTTTGCCGATGTTGCGGGGTTCCGTTTTGCCACTGTTCCGATACGTATCTTTGCAGCCTGCGGGACACTCGCTGTTGTTGCTTTTTATCTCATCGCACAGATGGTTGGTGCCGGCCAGCTTATCAAACTTCTGTTCGGACTGGATTATCTTTATGCCGTAATTCTTGTCGGTGTTTTGATGATGATCTATGTGCTTTTTGGTGGCATGACGGCGACAACATGGGTGCAGATTATCAAAGCCGTATTGCTTCTTATCGGTGTCACCTTCATGGCGTTCATGATCTTGTTAAAATTCAATTTCAGCTTTGAAAATTTCTTTCAGGCGGCCGTTAATGTCAAAGCGACATTATTTGCCCAAAAAAATGCTGTTGATCCGACATCTCCGGAAGCAATTGCCGCCGGACAATCCATTATGGCTCCCGGTGGTTTTATAAAGGACCCGATTTCGGCTATTTCCTTCGGTATGGCATTAATGTTCGGTACCGCCGGCCTTCCCCATATTCTGATGCGTTTTTTCACTGTTCCGAATGCAAAAGAAGCTCGAAAGTCGGTTTTGTGGGCAACGATCTGGAACGGATATTTCTATATCGTTATCTTTATCATCGGTTTTGGTGCTATTGCACTTGTCCTCTCCGATCCGATACTTTCAGCGCCCCTTTCAAGTGGTGCAGGAGCCGCAAATATGGCCGCAGTCATGGTCGGAAAGGCGGTCGGCGGAAATATGTTCTACGGTTTTATCTCGGCAGTTGCTTTTGCGACTATTCTGGCTGTCGTTGCCGGTCTCACCCTTTCGGGTGCAACAGCAATATCCCATGACATTTTCAATATGGTTTTGAAAAAAGGAGCCGCGTCGAGTGACGTGGAGCTACGTATCTCCCGTATTGCTACGGTCATCATCGGCATCGTCGCTATCCTGCTTGGCATTGTGTTCGAGCAACAGAATGTGGCTTTTATGGTGGCGCTTGCTTTTGCTATTGCCGCATCAGCAAATTTCCCTGTGCTTTTGCTCTCCATTCTGTGGAAAAAATGCACAACACGAGGTGCGGTCATCGGAGGTTTTCTTGGTTTGATATCTTCCGTGGGGCTGACAATTGTCTCGCCGGCCGTGTGGGTATCAACCTTCGGTTTTTCTCCGGAGTCAGTCCTCTTCCCCTACACATCACCAGCGCTCTTTTCCATGATCTTAGGCTTTGGCGGCGTTTGGTTATTTTCAATAACCGACAAGTCCAGTCGAGCACAGGAAGATCGTGCCGGTTTCCCTGCTCAGCAAATCCGTTCTGAAACCGGCATTGGAGCGTCAGTTGCCTCCGACCATTAAAACGGTTCGGATTGAACTGCCTTTTATCAAAAGGTCACGATTTGAAAAGGCATATGATGTTTTGTAAAAAAGGCGGTCTCTGACCGCCTTTTTCTAACAGTGTTAGTGTTTGAATTCACCATTCGCCGTTTTCTCGGCACGTTTCAAGCTGTGGCTATAAACATATTTCCGATATTTGTGTGGTCTCACGCCTTTTCACGTTTTTGATAAACTCTCAGGTTTACGACAATTGCAAAGAGAATAATGAGGGTGGTCACAAAAAAGACCGGACGAATGCCAAACCACCCACCAATAAAACCACCGCAAACAGGTCCCAGAACCTGCCCCACATATTGCGACGAAACAGAAAGTCCCAGAACTGTCCCCACAGCATAATCCGGCACGAGATGACGCAAAATAGCGGTTACACAGGGAATTAAACCACCAAGCGCCAGACCGAGCAGAAAGCGCAGTACAACCAACATCCATGCGGACGCGACAAATGCTTGCGGCAAGACGAGAATAGTAGATAGGATCATTGCCCCGACCAATACTTTCCAATGCCCGACACGATCAGCGAGCCGCCCGACCAAACTTGCAGATAATGCGCTTCCTAATGCTGTCATTGACATGACAAGACCTGCCCAGAAAGTTACGCTCGCTCCTCCTCTTGACAGAGTATTAACGTAAATTGTTATAATCGGCTCGATTGACAGATTGGCAAATGTTAGAAGTGCTCCGGTTAGCAACATCGCACGGACACTGTGATTAAAGAGACTACGCTTCAGCACACCCTTGGCTTTTTTACGACGCCGATCAACAAAGACCTTACGATTTTCACTAATTGCAAATGTCGTAATGATAAAAGTTATAAAAATCAGAATTCCGATAGCGACAAAACACGTTCTTATGCCGATGTAATCCGGTAAAATACCGCCAATGAGAGGGCCGATAAAATTGCCCGCCATAACGCCAGACGAAATAACGCCCAATGCCCATCCGGTTTTATCTTTTGGCGTTTGCGTAGCCGCAAGAATGGCAGCTCCCGAAGCGTAACCTCCGGCTAGTCCCGTCAATAATCGCAATAAAACCAATTGTGAAATGCTTGTAACAAAGCCCATCAATCCGATCGAAATTGCCGTTCCGAAACTTGCACGAACCAACATGAGTTTACGTCCGTAACGGTCGCCCAAACGCCCCCACAAAGGCGCAACAAGAGCTGCGGAAAAAAACGTCGCTGCATAGGCAATGCCTGACCATTCCGAAACAGCTTTAGGGTCGCTCACTCCGATTTCTTCGACAAAAAGTGGCAAAAAGGGCAAAAGGACAGTCATTCCGACAATAGTCGTAAAAGCGCCAAAAGCCGATATAACGAGATTTCGCCGCCAATAAGGCGACAATTCTTCCGTTTGTTCAACCATTTGACCACCCATAGAATATTTTTATGCCGATATGTTTTGCAACTTTTGGCGTACAAAAACAATTGGCAACATCGGGTGAATTTATTTCCGGTTCGTCATTGATATCTATCGCTCACCGGCTCCTTTATTTTTATCCATTATTTTATGGGAAAAGGAAGAGCGATTTATTTCCTCAGATCAATAACCGTTTTTGCTTTCAGATTGAACAACACGTTTTGAAGACCATGATGTCGAAATGGACATATCATTCCGATTTTTCATTTATTGACAAAAAGGGTTTTACGCACTTGGTCAAACTTCTTTAAACAACGAACAAATGAAAAATCGGAAGGTCACCACCCACATTTCTCCTCCAAGAAGATTGTGAAATTGTTATACGTTTCTGTTTGTCTTTTATAATGCCTTGAAGCGTTTCAACATTTTTTTAAAATTGTTAATTCAGGAAATGAATAGACGGCATTGAGTGATTATATTAGATTACCTTGTTTTCTGAAATAAGAGAGCCTTTTCTTTGAATATTCTACATTTCGCAATCGTCATTGTTATCGTCTTTGCGTTGGCCTCTATGCTGGCTGTCTATGCTTATGGGCGTTTTGCCAAAAGTGCGCGCGGCGAAAATTCCTTTGCGTTGAAGATAGATGAAGATCACACAAAAATAGACCAGAAAATCGAAGATTTGGCTAAACGGGAAAACGGATTAGGCGTTGAAAAAGACGGTTTGTCGCTTTTCATCAGTAATCTTGATGCTTTTGCCGGTCGCGCTGTCGGAACCGAGCTTGCCGGTCGCAGTCTTGATCTCATGTATTATATCTGGGATGATGACCTGACAGGCCGCCTTCTTTTGAAAGAAGTGATGGATGCTGCCGATAGAGGTGTGCGCGTTCGTATGCTGCTTGACGATATTAATGCACAGGGGCGTGATCCTGCCTATGTGGCGCTTGATAAACATCCGAATATAGAAATACGCATGTTCAATCCCGGACGGGCGCGAAACGGTGGTTTGAGACGCGGTCTTGAAATGATGTTACGTGCATTGACAGTCACCCGCAGAATGCACAACAAAGCTTTTATTATCGATGGACGCATCGCTTTTGTAGGCGGGCGTAATATTGCCGATGCCTATTTTGGTGCAGGCAAGGCCTCCAATTTTCGCGACCTTGATTTGATGCTTGTCGGCCCTTCGGTCAAAAAGGTTGAAACGATTTTCGATTCATTCTGGAACAGCGCCGTGGCATTGCCCATCCACGCTTTGGCGGTGCCCAAAAAAGCCCGCGATATCAATTATTGGAAAAACAAACTCACGCAATTTCATGACTCGGAAAACGCAAAACCTTATCTTGACTATGTCCGCGCCCATATGAATTTCGAGCATTTTATCAAACCGCAGCATAAGCTTTTTCCGGTTGTTGCGGTTGATGTTGTTTCCGACCCTCCCGAAAAAGCTCTGGGGCATAGACCGGAAAACTGGTTGATGACGGTGTTTTCGCCATTAATTGACAGCGCAAAAACCGAGTTGCAGATAACATCTCCCTATTTCGTTCCCGGGAAAGCCGGAACCGAACGGCTTTGCAAGCTCGTAAGAAATGGTGCAGATGTCCGTATACTTACCAATTCATTGGCAGCGACCGACGTCGCAGCAGTCCATGGTGGATATGCGCCTTATCGCAAGCCACTTCTGAAAGGTGGAGCAAAACTCTACGAGCTGAAGCCAAATGGTGGCCCGCATCGCTTGCGCCTGTTCGGTTCCCGCCGCGCAAGCCTTCATACCAAGGCGTTTCTGATCGACGGCAAAACAGCTTTTATCGGTTCTTTCAATTTCGACCCGCGTTCGGCTTCATTGAACACAGAGATGGGTATTTTGTTTGAATGTCCGCCGATCTCCGAAAGGTTGAACAAGCTTTTTGCCGAAGAAACAACCGAGGAAATGAGCTATCATCTTCATCTTGATAGCAAAAACCGGATTTATTGGGATTATGTTGAAGATGAAAAGCCATGCATTGCGAAACGTGAACCGGAAAGTCCGATATGGCGGCGCGCTTTTGCCAAATTGATAAGTTGGTTGCCTATCCAATCCCAATTGTAAGAAAAATAGTCTGCATTGTGAGAAAATAATGTGTGCGCAAATACCTCATTTATTAGGCTTGGCTTGAAACCCACAAGTTCGTCTTGCTTGAAATCCAACTATTCGATAGGTGCCACAAAAAGCATCCCGAATGGATAAAAGTCTTTCAATGATTTCAGGAAATCTTCCTCTTTGATCAGCTATGCATCACGCTATTTATGGGCAAAATATTTTGGCCAGTCCCTCCATTATATTGGACGCGTCTGATCTTAACCTTTCTCCCCGAGAGGGGGCATCAAACCCGTCGGTGTTAACGTTTTAGATAAGTTTGGTTTCGCTGAAATTGAGCAACCAAAGTAGTTCTTCGACTCTCGTCTATTTTTGGTGGAAGCCCCCCTGATCTTTGACGAGAGACGACTGACATAATCAGGAAATCGCCCACGCACCCGTACAATTTTTTAAAGATGGAACATCCGCGTATCGAATAAAATAATCGTTCAGAATTTTGCGAAAAATAAACGCCGCCAAATGCTAAATAAAACTTCCTTTCGTTATCCGCCAAAAGATTAAATGAATGCAACTTTTTTGGTTATCGGATAAGATGATTTGCGGATTTTTTAAAAAAATAAACCAAATTAAAGTGTGATAACTTAAAATGTGATTGCCACCCCCCTTTCCAATTCTGTCCCCGCGTGTTACGAACCAGCGCCAATCCATAAGAAGCAATACGAATATGCCGTGGTACTTTTGTTCCAGCGGCGCGTTCGTTTTTAAAGGAATATTGGACATGGCAAAAATCATCGAAACAGCAACAGGTAGAGAAGCACTGACATTTGACGATGTGCTTTTACAGCCTGCCCATTCTGAAGTTATGCCGGGACAGGTTGATCTTAAAACAACCGTTGCGACCGACATAGTCTTGAACATGCCACTTTTATCGGCGGCAATGGATACGGTAACCGAGTCGAGATTGGCAATTGCCATGGCACAATCCGGCGGGATGGGCGTTATTCACCGCAATATGACACCGTCAGAACAGGCTGAAGAGGTCCGTCAGGTCAAGAAATTCGAATCCGGTATGGTTGTCAACCCCGTCACCATCGGGCCCGAAGCCACCTTGGAAGAAGCCAAAGCGCTTATGGCAGCACACGGCATTTCAGGTATTCCTGTTGTTGAAAACGGAGAGAAAGGTCCCGGCCGCCTTGTCGGGATTTTGACCAATCGTGATGTTCGTTTCGCTTCCGATCCAAAACAGAAAATTTATGAATTGATGACACGGGAAAACCTCGTGACTGTGCGTGAAAATGTTCAACATGACGAAGCTAAAAGACTCCTTCATCAAAACCGCATTGAAAAGCTTCTGGTTGTTGATAATGAAGGGCGTTGCGTTGGTTTGATAACCGTAAAAGACATCGAAAAGTCACGCCTTAACCCGAATGCGGCAAAAGATGCTCACGGGCGTTTGCGCGTCGGGGCGGCAAGTACTGTTGGTCACGATGGTATGGAACGCGCAGAACGGCTTATTGATGCCGGTGTCGATATTCTGGTGATTGATACTGCTCATGGCCATTCACAACGTGTACTTGATGCCGTTAAAGAAATTAAAAAGATTGCCGGTTCAACAGCCATTATGGCCGGTAATGTTGCCACACCCGAAGCGACGCAAGCGCTTATCGATTGCGGTGCTGATGCAGTGAAAGTCGGCATTGGACCAGGGTCGATTTGCACAACCCGTATTGTAGCCGGTGTCGGTGTGCCGCAATTGTCCGCTATTATGGGAGCTGTCGAAGTTGCCGACAAAGCCGGTATTCCTATTATTGCGGATGGCGGTATCAAATATTCGGGCGACCTTGCCAAAGCTTTGGCAGCAGGTGCCCGCGCTGTCATGATTGGTTCACTGCTTGCCGGCACGGAAGAAAGCCCCGGTGAAGTTTATCTTTATAAAGGTCGTTCGTTCAAAGCATATCGTGGCATGGGATCCGTTGGCGCAATGGCTCGCGGTTCGGCCGACCGTTATTTTCAGGCAGATGTGAAAGACGAATTAAAACTTGTACCCGAAGGTATTGAAGGTCAGGTTGCTTATAAAGGTCCGGCCGCCTCTGTTCTTCACCAATTGGCTGGCGGCCTGCGCGCATCAATGGGATATCTCGGTGCCCCTAACCTCGAAGAATTCCGCAAAAAAGCGACATTTGTTCGCATTACCAATGCGGGTCTTAACGAAAGCCACACCCATAATGTGTCGATTACTCGTGAAAGCCCGAATTATCCAAGTGCGATTTTGTAATTGACGTTTTTTAAAATGTAATCCCCCTTGTCTGCCCGAAATGCCGACAAGGGGTATTTCAACGTTAGTTCGGTGCAGCAATCTGTCTGACCACTTCCTCTGATTTCTTCTCATCTTCTTAAAAATCGGCTGATGGTTGAAGGCTACGAGCTTGATCGTTCATGAGACACAGAACAGAATTACGGGAGATTGATTTTGAGCGATCATCCTGAACAGACAGCTATTTCAAATCCAATTGATGAAACATAGGCTATGCTTTGGTCTGTTGAGCTTCACCGAAACAGATGTGAATCTTGAAACGGATAGTCTCAATCTTCTACGTAATCCGGACAAATCCGTTTGACCGTTTTGGCGAGGCCTTAAAGCCAAAGTCCCTAGCACCTGACGTCATTTAAAAAAGGCGGATTTATTTTTGCTAAACGGGCTTGCTCCCTTTTAATCGGAAAGTTCCCATTTCAATTTAGTTCGTAATTACTTTCTCACAGACAAAAGCGGTTATGCTGAAACGTCCTCCCGCTTTCTAGCCTAAAGTGATGAGAGCCTTTCCATAATCAAACAAGTTTTTCCAGTGAGCATCACACGATAAAATTTCTTGCCTGATCAAGAATCGGGATGGCCATTGACTTTAGAAGGTCAGCCAACAACTTGAAGTCCTTGCTCCGGCGCGAACGTCTTCTCCAGAAGAGGCAAATGTGGCGCTGCGGCGTCTCACCTTCGAAGGCTACAACGCTGATATTATCCAACCGTGCTTCTGTCGAAACAGCAATTTGGGGAATAATCGTTATACCAATACCATTGGCAACGAGTTGCATCAAAGTAGTCAATGATGAGGCAGTGATATCATGTCGATATTTTTTGGTCTGACACGCTTCGAGTGTTTGATCGCGCAGACAATGCCCTTCCTCCAGCAACAACAATTTTCCGGTATCGACATCACCCTCCCGAACATTTTTATACACAGATTGCGGGTCGTCCCGCGGCAAAGCATAATAAAAATTATCGTCGAAAATCGGTTCGGAGACAAATTCTCCATCCTCGACTGGTGTTGCCGCAACGATAGTGTCTATATGACCATTGCGCAGCAATTCAACAAGCCTATCGGTCTTTGCTTCCTGAATTTGAAGTGCCAAAGACGGATATAAATGACGCACTTTCGGCAAAACCGACGGCAATATATAAGGCGCGACCGTCGGAATGATACCAAGTTTGATCGGATAACTCAGAGGCGATTCATGTGCCGCAACAATATCCCCCAAGACAGATAATCTTGCCAGAATATCGTTGATAATAGGGAGAAAATTGCAACCAAGTGGCGTCAATATAATGCGCTTGGATGTCCGTTCAAAAAGCGGCGATCCGGCTAATTTTTCCATTTCAGCAATTTGTACCGAGAGTGCGGGTTGTGAAATGCCCAATTTTTCGGATGCCTCTCCGAAATGACCCGTATTGGCTAAAATCTGAAAATAACGAAGCTGTCTTATGGTAAACATGATAATTTTTTCTTATACAATTTAAAATAAAAAGCAATTGGATTTTATTCAACCAATTGCATATTAATAGTATTGTTCTGAAAAAGAACCAGGCAGTACCTTGCCGGAGGGTTGACTGCCAATTACAGAGATTGAGAGCTTGCTGTTAAATTTTCTTACTGAATTTTTTAGTTAGAAAATATAGTGAGCGCTCAATCTGTAACTATGTCATTTTTTCTTTGATCGTCTTGTAAGAGAGATGATCATTGGAGGCCGAAACATTTCCCCCTATGTTTCGGCTTCCAGTTTTCCTTTCGATGCACTGTGGCTCCAAATACTGTGTGATCACAATCTTATACGATCCCCGTCTTATGCAATCCCCGTCTTATGCAATCATTGTCTTATGCAATCATTGTCTTAGGCAATCCCTGTCCAAGGCAAAACAAAGTTCGTTCGTGTTATTTCTAATCTAACGCTATTCGTCGTTTCACTTACCTGACAATAAGTATTGGAACTTTTATTTTCTGTATAAGTATTTTATGCACCGAACCGAATAACATATTTTTAATTTTTGATTCCGTAAACGCATTAATGATAAGTAGATCTATGTTATTTTCATAAGCAATATTATTTAGAATTTCTTCATTGAAGTCTTCATTAACTGCCAATAATGACAAGGCAATATTTTCTTGTTTTGACACTTTTTCGATATAATCAATATCTTTCTCTACCAATTGGAAATTGTTTTGTGAAACGGCAATCATAACCGGTTTATCAAAAATACTATGATAACGTTTAAGATAATCAACAACCAAATTGAGACCGAAATATTCATCATAAAGCAACAGCGCTTTTTTGATCGGCCTTACCTCTATTGAAGCCGCTAAAACCGGCTTTCGAGCAGCGCGTACGATTGTTTCGAAATTATTGCCTACTTTGCTATATCCGTCATTGATAGACGTTTGCTGACCTTGCTTGCCGATGATAATCAATGAAGACGTTTTGCCGTAAAAGCCGATTGCATCAGCAAGGCTGTCATAGCGCAATCTGGTATCAACAATAACTTTCTCATGTCTTTCAATGTAGGATTTTGCATTATCAAGTACGGTTTGTCCCAATTCTTGCATCAATCGGGCGTAGCTTGCCGTTTCGTCCCGCACTTTACCAACGAAATCTACTAGAAAACGATTATCAATATCCTTTGCAATATCGTCCGGAATTGCAACTTCATGAGACATTTTATCAAGAACATTCAGCAATCTGACCGGAACATTGAATGCGCGAGAAGCCCAAATAGCCAGGTCACAAACCGATTTCCAATAAATTGAAGAGTCAACTAGGGCAAGTATCGGCTGTTCCATAAAGTTTCCCGTCTTCTTGTCGATGGACTATCGAATATAATTTTATGAAAATAAATCATCTAGATAGCTATTATATTACCAATTTTCGAGCTATCTTTTATTAAAAATAATGATTTCATTCATACAATAAAATTAACATTTTATTGCAAAAATAAATCAAAAACATCCATTTTATTATGATATATTAATTTTCAATTCTTGTAAAATCATATTTTTTTGAAAAAATATTATTTATCATTTTCTCAATTCCAATTGATAGTTGAACGTGCCGTTTATACTTTTAAAAAACTGTTATCGATACAGCACGATCTTTCAAGCAAGCGTTATGAAATCTTGTTTTTATGTAACTTCATGAAATAACGACATTTTTACCCGCTAAAAACTCTTCCCCGTGCCGTTTGCAAATATGTAAAAATGAATGATGTCAACACATTCATAAATTCCGTCAATGATAATGCACTTTGCCATAATTTTTTCTAATAAGAATTTAAACAAATTAAAATTAGAATTAATTTAAATTTGCTCTATCTTCTTAGGTAAGAAAATTTGAACATTCACAGACTGGAGGCTTTCATGAGCGAGCGGATTACATTAACGACAACAGCAGGTGCAGCTGTACCTGATAATCAGAATTCTATTACAGCTGGTCCTCGTGGTCCGGTATTGATTCAGGATTATCAATTATTGGAAAAATTGGCACATCAAAATCGGGAACGTATCCCCGAGCGCACTGTCCATGCCAAGGGTGTCGGTGCACATGGTGTATTAAAGATCACCGGCGACATTACCCGCTATACAAAAGCCGCCGTATTCAAACCCGGGACGGAAACGCCGATGCTCGGCCGTTTTTCTACTGTTGCCGGAGAGCGCGGTGCAGCAGATGCAGAACGTGACGTTCGTGGTTTTGCACTGAAATTCTATACATCCGAAGGAAACTGGGATCTCGTTGGCAATAACACTCCGGTATTTTTCGTTCGGGATGCCTATAAGTTTCCTGATTTCATTCATACGCAAAAGCGTCATCCGCGTACAAACTTGCGTTCGAACACAGCCCAATGGGATTTCTGGTCGCTTTCGCCGGAAAGTCTGCATCAGGTCACTATTCTGATGTCCGACCGCGGATTGCCGATTGATACCATGCATATGAACGGTTATGGTTCGCATACCTATTCATTGTGGAACGACAAAGGTGAACGTTTCTGGGTCAAGTTCCATTTCAAGACAATGCAGGGGCATAAATTCTATACCAATGCCGAAGCAAAAGAGCTTGTAGGAAAGACACGCGAAAGTTCACAGGAAGCACTTTACAATGCCATTGAAAGTGGCAACTTCCCGCGCTGGAAAGTTCAGGTTCAGATTATGCCTGAAGCAGATGCAGACAAAACGCCCTATAACCCGTTCGATCTGACAAAAGTCTGGCCTCATAAAGATTATCCGCCAATGGATATTGGTATTATGGAATTAAACCGCAATCCTGACGATTATTTTGCAGAAATCGAAGAGGCTGCTTTCTCGCCTTCCAATATCGTTCCCGGTATCGGTTATTCTCCCGATAAAATGTTGCAGGCCCGTATCTTCTCTTATGCGGATGCGCACCGTTATCGTTTGGGCACGCATTATGAACAAATTCCGGTAAACAAACCCGTTTGCCCTGTTCATAACTACCATCGTGACGGGCAAATGAACACTTATGGCGGCCATTCAACTAATAATGTCGACGCTTATTACGAACCGAATTCCTTCAATGGACCGGTTGAAGATAAATCGGCGCAAGAGCCGCCGTTAAAAATTACCGGCGACGCTTATCGTTACGATCATCGGGCCGGTAATGACGATTACAGTCAGGTAACGGCACTGTTCAATCTGTTCGATCAGGACCAGAAAAACCGTCTTTTCTCCAACATTGCCGATGCAATGGAAGGCGTTCCTGATTTCATCATCGAGCGTCAACTTGGACACTTTGAAAAAGTCCATCCGGATTATGCAGCAGGCGTACGTGCTGCCATAAAGCGGAAAAAAGAAAGCAAATAATTTCCATGCATTAAAAAAGCGGGCTTTTCAGCCCGCTTTTTTATAACTTATCCTGAACTTGTTCAGGCGCCTGTTTTGATTGCGATTTTCATGACCCCGTCGCGCTGATGGGCAAACAGATCATAAGCCTTTTCTATATCATCCAGTTTATAAGTATGTGTAACGAGCGAACGTAAATCAACGCTACCATTTTCAACAACATTCATTAAACGGCGCATACGTTCTTTACCGCCGGGGCAAAGACCACTCACAATGTCAATATCTCCGAGACCTGCGCGATAACCTGCCAGTGGTATTTTCAGGTCATTGGAATAAACGCCCAAGCTGGACAATGTACCGCCGGGGCGAAGAACATTCAGACAAGATTCGAACGTCGGTTGTGTCCCCAAAGCTTCAATAGCAACGTCAACGCCACGCCCATCCGTCAGGCTCATGATTTCTTCAACGGCATTGCAGGCTTTGAAATCGACAACACGGGTGGCACCGAGCTTTTTAGCCATTTCCATACGTGCCGGAACTGTATCGACACCGATAATTGTTGTCGCACCGCATAATTTTGCACCGGCAACAGCACACAAGCCGATCGGCCCCAATGCCCAGACAACAACGATGTCACCGATTTTAACTCCGCCACGTTCGGCACCGGAAAAACCGGTCGACATAATGTCGGGACACATCAATACCTGTTCATCGGTAAGATTGTCGGGAATGGCGCACAAATTTGCTGCCGCATCATTGACGCGTAAAAATTCGGCTTGCGCACCGTCAATCGTATTGCCGAATTTCCAGCCGCCCATCGCTTCAAAGCCATGTTTCGTATGCGGGCCATCTTGCGAACCACATCCGCACATACATGCATTCGAAATGCCGCTCGGTGTAATGGCGCCGGCAATAACACGTTGCCCCTCACGAAAACCTTTGACTTCCGAACCAAGCTTTTCAATAATTCCGACCGGTTCATGACCAATCGTCAGGCCTTTTTCGACCGGATATTCGCCTTTCAAAATGTGGATATCGGTTCCACAAATCGTCGTTGTTGTAATACGGATCAAAGCGTCCAACGGACCTATATCGGGAACGGGTTTATCTTCCAAAACAATCCGGTTTTTTTCTACAAATACCGCAGCTTTCATTTTTGCCATAATGCACCACCTTTCAGCTTCAATTACAGAACCTTCTAACGTGGAGATTATACTAAATTTTTTATAACTTTTAAATTATATTTTTAAATTATTTAACGATTTTAGATTCTTTATAATTATTATAATTACAAAATTGAAAAATTATTTTAAAATATATTATTCCTGAATAATTTTATATTTTCCATTCTACAAGTATAATTATTTTTAATTAAATAACATTATGAATTATATAAATATATATATATTTTTAAAATCGTATAAAATGAATTATCAATATAAATTTTCAACGTTTTGAACATTATTTTTCTTTTCAATTCGTGCACGTATAGCCTCTACACTGGCTATTGGTGTGGCTGCAAAAAGTTTTTTAGTATAATCATGCTCGGGATGAGAAAAAATTCTGTCTCTTGTGCCATATTCTACAATTTCCCCAAAATACATGACCATGACAGTGTTGGCGATGTAGCGCACGACCGACAGATCGTGACTGATAAAAACATAGGTAAGGCCGAATTCCTCCTGTAAATCGGCAAGCAAATTGAGCACCTGAGCCTGAACGGACAAATCGAGAGCTGAAACCGGCTCGTCAAGAACAACGATTTTCGGCCGAAGCATTAAAGAACGTGCAATTGCAATACGCTGCCTCTGACCGCCTGAAAACATATGAGGATATCGATAGTAATGTATTTCGGAAAGCCCCACTCTCTCGAGCATTTGTTTTGCTTGCTGCTCCCGTTCTTTGGCCGATAATGTGGTGTTCAGCAATAAAGGTTCGGTGAGGGCATCACCTATTTTTTGTCTGGGATTGAGTGATCCATAAGGATTTTGAAATACAATCTGCACCTTCCGGCGCATTGCTGTCGTTACTTTTTTTTGCGCAATATCAATATTTTCTCCGTCAATGACGAGCTCGCCGCTCGTTTGCGGATCAATCAGGCTGAGAATCCGGGCCAAAGTCGATTTTCCGCATCCGGATTCCCCGACGACAGCCAAGGTTTTTCCACGTTCGACACCAAACGAAACATGATTGACAGCGTGTAAAATTTTTCTTTTTCCGAACAAACCGCCGGAAATGGGATAATCACGTACGATATCTTTAGCTTCTATTATGAAATCGCTCATAAAGCATCTCCGTGCGTGTGCATAAAATCTGCAACCGTTACAAGTCGATTGCCATGGGCATTTTCCGGAAGGGCTGCCAGAAGAGCTTTGGTATAGGCATTTTTGGGCGTTTCGAACAAGGAAAGCACATCGGCCTCTTCCATTTTTTCTCCCTTATACTGCACCACAACGCGATCTGCCGTTTCAGCCACAACGCCCATATCATGGGTGATAAGAATAACCCCCATATTCTGGCTTTTTTGGAGATCCAAAATAAGATCGAGAATCTGCTTCTGTATAGTAACGTCAAGTGCCGTTGTCGGCTCGTCGGCAATCAGTAATTTCGGGTTACATGCAATTGCCATGGCAATCATAATTCTTTGGCATTGACCGCCGGATAATTGATGAGGAAAACTCTTCAATCTGCGTTCGGGCTCGGTTAAACCGACAAGGTGGAACAGTTCGATAATTTTCTCAATCCGTTGTTTACGACCGAGCTTGAGATGGGCTTTCAATACTTCTTCAAGCTGATAACCGACTGTGAAACAAGGATTGAGGCTTGCTATCGGTTCCTGAAAGATCATTGAAATTTCATTGCCGATGATCCGGCGTCTTTGATGATCCGTAAGCTTCATAAGATCGATATTTTCAAACATCATCTTGTCGGCACTGATTTTGGCACTTTTTGGCAATAGCCCCATGACAGCCAGCATGCTCACCGATTTACCAGAGCCGGATTCACCAACAATTGCAAGTATTTCGCCGTTATTTACGGTGATATCTATGCCTTTCACTGCATAAAAAGGCCCGCTTGCGGTTTCGAAATATACACTAAGATTGCGGATTTCGAGCAACGCCATCTTCAGCTCCTTTTCAATTTCGGATCGAGTGCGTCACGTAAGCCATCCCCCATAAGGTTGATTGCCAAAACAAGTATCAATATTGCAAGACCGGGAAATGTAACAATCCACCATGCACTTGAAATGAATTCGCGCGCATCGGCCAACATTGTTCCCCATTCCGGTGTGGGAGCTTGCGCCCCCATGCCAAGGAAACCTAATGCAGCTACATCAAGAATGGCATTCGAAAAAGAAAACGTTCCCTGTACGATAATGGGAGCCATACAATTCGGGAGAATGGTCTTGAACATCAAGCGACCGCGGCCAGCACCTGCAAGTTTTGCGGCTATGACATATTCACGATTCTTTTCCGAAAGAACTGCAGCACGTGCAAGTCGGACAAAATGGGGCTGGAGCGCAACTGCCGTTGCAATGATTGCACCTTGCAAACCATAACCGACGATATTGACGAGGACCAAAGCCAGAAGGAGCGAAGGAAAAGCAAGGATGATATCCATGATACGCATAATGATGACTTCGATCATGCCGCCAATATAACCGGCAATAACGCCGACAATGATGCCGACGATCATGGCCGCAAGCGAAACAACCACGCCTACAAGCAGTGAATAGCGCGCACCATGGAGAAGACGAGATAAAATATCCCGCCCAACCGCATCAGTTCCCAGAATGAAATTCCACGTTCCGCCCGCCTGCCAAGCCGGCGGTCTTTGCATTGCATCACGAAACTGCTCGTCATATCCGTAAGGAGCAATCAACGGGGCAATCAGAGCGAGAAGAATAATAGCGCAAAACACAACAAGACCGATCACGGCTCCACGATTCATACTGAAGGAGAACCAGAATTCTCTCCAAGCCTGACGCCTGATATCGGCTGATATATTTCTGTCAGCTTTACTATTCATCATGATAAACCCTGGCTATGTCTTACCCTCGGATTGATAAATCCATAAAGTAAATCGACAACGAGATTGACCACCATCACAAGCACAGCAATCATGAGTAATCCACCCTGTACGGATTCGTAATCTCTTCTCGAAATTGAATCGATCATCCACTTTCCAATTCCCGGCCAGGAGAAAATTGTCTCCGTAAGAATCGCCCCGCCCATCAGCATTCCGATCTGCAAACCGATTGTTGTTACAATCGGAATAAAGGCATTACGTAATGCATGAATTGCAACAACACGAAAAGTGCTCAAGCCTTTTGCCTTTGCTGTGCGCACATAGTCTTCACCCAAAACCTCAAGCATGGCCGAACGCGTTTGGCGAGCAATCACTGCAAGAGGAACTGTTGCCAAAACCAATGTCGGTAAAATCAGGTGGGAAACGGCAGACTCAAAAGCCCCCTCCTCTCCCGACAGCCAGCTATCAATCAGCATAAAACCGGTGGGCTGATCGAAATAATAGAGTAAAGAAATCCGACCTGAAACCGGCGTCCAACCCAATTTTCCACTAAAGAGCATGATCAGCAAAAGACCCCACCAGAAAATTGGCATGGAATAGCCTGTAAGAGCTAATCCCATTGACGTCTGGTCAAACCACGAGCCACGCTTGACGGAAGCTATCACCCCGATAACAATTCCCAGAAATATAGCAATGATGATGGCACAAATTGCCAATTCCAGCGTCGCCGGAAAAAGTGTAAAGAACTCTTCGGCGACACTGCGTTTGGAAACGAAAGAGGTGCCCAGATTGCCATGAAGGACACCCCACAGATAATCGAGATATTGTTGCCAATAAGGACGATCGAAACCGAATTCGGCCATTAGTTGGGCATGGCGTTCTTCAGACATGCCACGTTCGCCCGCCATCAAAAGCACAGGATCACCCGGCAAGGTGTGTACAAAAATGAAAGAAACAAGTGTAATTCCTATAAAAGTAGGAATGATATAACCTATTTTTTTCAACAAATATTGAAGCATAATGCCTGCGACCCCATGCTGTTCAATCTAATGGCTGCCCTTATCCGTGCGTCAATTGACAGTTAATTTTCGATATCCACATGTTCGAAACGATAGCCAGATACCGAATAGAGTTTGAAGCCGGTTACGTTTTTTCTCATTGGCATAAATACGGTTGAATGATCGAGCGTTAGCCACGGAGCCTGGTCTTTGAATATCAACTGGGCTTGCTCATAAAGTTTCGCACGCTCTTGCTGGTCGGTGACAGACTTACCCTTTTCAATGAGATCATCAAATGGCTTACTGCACCAATTCGCAAAATTCGTAGTCCCTCTTCCAATGCATGAGAGCAGAACACCAAGGAAGTTATCCGGATCGCCATTATCTCCCGTCCAGCCGATAATAATGGCACCGTCACGATCCTTGGCTTTACCCGCTTTCATATATTCGCCCCATTCCATAGAGACGATTTCGGCATCTACACCAACTTTTTTGAAATCGGATTGAATAAGCTCCGCAGCGCGTCGTGCGTTAGGCATATAAGGCCGACTTATCGGCATTGCCCAAATCTTCATTTTGAAGTTCTTGACACCGGCAGCTTCCAACATCTGTTTGGCTTTTTCCGGATCATATGCATCATCCTTGACATTGTCATTATACCCCCACATTGTCGGTGGCATTGGATTTTTTGCGACTGTTGCCGCACCATCAAAAACAGCATCAATAATGGCCTTTTTATTGACCGACATATTGAGTGCGCGCCTTACATCAACATTGTCAAAGGGAGGCATTGTCGTATTATAAGCCATATAGGCTATATTCAATCCCGGTCCCTCGACAACTTTCAAATCCGGATTTGATTTCAATTCAGCAATATCGGCAGGAGCCGGATAAGACATGACATCACATTCGCCGGCCTTCAACTTTTGAGCGCGAACGGCCGGATCTGTCGTGATCGCAAAAACAAGATTGTCTATTTTCGGCTTTCCCGCATAATAGTCGCTATTTGCTTTATAACGTATCAATGCGTCTTTTTGATATGCGACAAAAGAAAATGGGCCTGTTCCGACCGGTTGAAGATTGAACTGTTCCTGTTTTCCCTGCTTTTCCAATTGTTGAGCATATTCAAGCGAATTAATCGATAAAAATGCCATGGCGAGATCGGCAAGAAAGGGAGCATCCGGTCTCTCAAGAATGAATTTGACCGTTTGGTCATCGACTTTCACGATATCCTTGATGAGCGTGTTAAGCCCCATGCTTTCAAAATACTGATAGCGAATACCGGACGTGTAGGCATGCCAAGGATTGTTCGGATTTCTAGCGCGATCAAAAGTGAAAATCACATCATCCGCATTCAATGGTCGCGTCGGGGTAAAAAAAGCAGTCTTTTGAAATTTTACATTTTTTCGCAACCGGAACGTGTATTCTTTCCCGTCATCGGATATTTGCCAACTTTCGGCAAGACCCGGGAAAACGCCCGGTTTATCCGGATCAAATTCTACCAGCCGATTATAGACAGTCCATGCTGATGCATCAAATGCTGTTCCGTTTGAATAAAGCGCCGGATCAAAACCTTCCGGAGATGCTTCCGAACAATAGACCAGATTTTTTGCCGATGCTGCATTGGAAATTGCAAAAAGTGCTGTAGCCATTCCAACCGAAAGTACAAGTTCTTTCAATAACTTCATTTTTTACCCGTATTATTCTATTAATATATTTACATATGATTAGTGGTTACAAATATTTTTATTGTAACCAAAAACTAAGATTTATTTTAATAAAATTCAGATTGAACATAGATATATAATCTATGTTCAACCATTCGTGATTTCTTTACTCATCTATATCAACATTGTCAAATCGATGAGCCCCAACAGGATCAATGACATAGTTTTTTACTTTTTTAGACATTGGCATAGCCACCGTTGAATTTGCGATGACAAACCAAGGAGCTTGTTGCTTGAAGATAAGCTGTGCCTGCTCATAAAGTTCGACGCGTTTTTGGTGATCTGTCGTTATTTTTCCTTCTGAAATAACTTTTTCAAACGGTTCGTAACACCAATTGGCAAAATTTTGACTGCCGACTGAAGCGCATGAAGCCAGTACACTCAGGAAGTTATCCGGATCGCCATTATCGCCTGTCCACCCTAACATGACAGCGCCATCACGGTTCTTGTCATGCAAACGTTGAACGTATTCACCCCATTCCATCGAGGCGATCTCGACTTTGATACCAATTTTTCCCAAATCGGCCTGCATCAATTCTGCAGCACGTCGGGCATTTGGCATATAGGGGCGGCTGACCGGCATTGCCCAAATCTTCATTTTCAGGTCTTTAACACCTGCTTTGTCGAGCATTGCTTTGGCCGCTTCAGGATCATATTTATCGTCTTCGATGGATTTGTTATAGGACCACATTGTGGGGGGTATCGGCGTTTTGGCAGCAGTGCCCGATTCTGCATAAACGGCTTCCAGAATATTTTTCTTATTAATTGCCATATTCAAAGCCTGACGCACTTCCACTTTATCAAAAGGTGGTTGAACCGTATTGTAAGCGAGATAAGCAACATTAAGACCCGGCTGTTCCTTTACAACAAGGTTCGCATTGGCCTTCAACTCGGCCACATCGGCCGGCGCCGGATTCGCCATCACCTGACACTCGCCGGCTTTCAGCTTTTGTGCGCGCACTGACGGGTCTGTTGTGATGGCAAAAACCAAATTATCAAGCGGTTGTTTTCCCCTGAAATAATCAGGGTTTGCTTTGTAACGGATCACGGCATCTTTTTGATAGGAAACCAGTATAAATGGTCCTGTTCCCACCGGTTTCGAATTGATCTCCAGCATTTTTCCGGCCGCCTGCAGCTTATCCGCATATTCTTTCGACAGAATCGAAATAAAGCTCATTGCCAAATCGGCCAAAAATGCTGCTTCCGGCTGGTTCAGTGTGATTTTGACTGTATGATCATCAATCTTTTTTACGTCCTTGAGAAGATTGCCAAATCCCATGCTATCAAAATATTGCCACGACACGCCGGGTGCATAACTGTACCAGGGATGATCTTTCTTCCACTGCCGTTCAAACGAAAACACAACATCATCCGCATTGAATTCACGAGATGGTGTAAAATAGGGAGTTTTTTGAAAATGCACCCCTTTTCTCAAATGCAATGTATATTCCAAACCATCTGGTGAAATATCCCAACTCTCGGCGAGTGACGGCATAACTTCGGTTGTTCCTTTTTTAAAAACAACGAGACCGTTATAAATTGTATGCGCACTGGCATCGAAAGTCGTTCCTGTTGTATATGGACCCGGATCGAAGCCTTCAGGCGAGGCTTCCGAACAATAAACCAGCGTTTTTGCATTTGCCGATAAAGAAAGTGCTGCAACGCTTGCCACGGATAAGCTTGCCAGCGCAATTGTTCTTAATATTTTCATGACAGTTCCTCTCTTTTATGCTTGGTCGATTTTTATCGAATTATCATTCGTGCTTTAAATAGTTGCTGGACCAAGAGCCGGTTGTGTAAACCACTTCGGCCCGTCTTTTGTCATATAGATCGCGTCTTCCAGACGGATACCCAATTTACCGGGGAAGATCAGGGTCGGCTCATCGGAAAAGCACATACCCGGCTTCAAAATGGTGTTGTCATGACGGGAAACATAAGGTTCTTCATGAATATCAAGGCCAAGACCATGTCCAATGCGATGAGGTATCCCCGGCAACAGATAATTCGGCCCCAGATCGAACATTTCCAACGCTTTTCGTCCGGCATTGTCCACATCTGCCGCACGACCACCAATTTTGCAGGCATTGAAAACAATATTTTGCAATTGCTTTTCTATATCCCACTTTTTAGCGAAATCGTCCGTCACATCACCAATCATATAGGTTCGTGTAATATCGGAATTATATCCTTCTACCGTTGTGCCTATATCAATCAGCACCGGATCCTGTTTTTGCAATATTTGTTCACTTTCAACGCCATGAGGTATCGAAGTGGCCTTTCCAAATGAGACAATTGAAAAGCTCGAACCGTTTCCGCAAAGCTTGCGATGAGCCTCATCAATAAATTTTGTAACCTCGTATGAAGAAACCCCAGGATGCAAAAAATCACGCACACGTTTTTGCACTTCCAAAGTAACATCCATCGCATATTGGATAAGCGCAATTTCGTTTTCGGATTTTTCCATCCGCAAATTTGTCGTGAATTGACCGGCACCGGTTAAACGGGATTGACCGATCAACGATACCAGCGCAAGAAAGAAACTCGTAGGAATTGCTTCATCGACAGCCAATATGCCTTTCGGATGCAAAAGTCTGGTTATTTTGTCGAATGGGCTTTCGTCTTCCTGCCAGACGACAATATCTCCCGACAAATGCGGCAGTTCTTCCAATCTCGAATGTTCGAATGCCGGAACGATATAGGTCAGCTTTTCATGAGAGATCAGTACACCGCACAGGCGCTCGCTCATACCCCACTCAAGACCGGTAAAATATCGTAGATTGGATGTTGCTCCCAAAAATATCGCATCGACATTTTCAGCCGCCATTTTTCCACGCAAACGACGGATACGCGTTAGCCGTTCTTCATCGGCAATTGGTTGCGGTCGGTGCAACATGATCTTTCCTTTTTACATGATCACTTTATTTATCCATTTTCTTTAGAAGAAATACAAAGATAATTATTACCTATAGCAACAATTGAATAAAATATATATATCTATTTTTCAGTTTAATTAGAAAAAAATTCTTCTATATTTCGTAAAATGTCATTGAAAACAATTACATAAATATGCAATTAATATTAATTAATGTATATTATATATTGTAACAATATATTTTAGTAATTTTTTATTTATTAAATTATATATAATAGAATAAAAATTTTTAATAAATAATTTTTTATATTTTTATGAATATATTTTCCTCATTGGAAGCAACTTTGATAGATGCTTCCAATGTTTTTGAAAATTGAATTTACCCGTTATTCAATTTTGTATATAAACAACATGAGTATGGGTATATTCAAGTATGCCATGCTTTCCGTCGGCTCCACCAATACCTGATTTTTTAGTTCCTGCATGGAAACCTTGCATAGCTTCGAAATTCTCGCGGTTGATGTAGGTTTCTCCAAAACGGAGTTCATTTGATGCGCGCATGGCCGTCGAAAGATCTTTGGTATAAATGGATGATGTGAGGCCATAAATCGTGTCATTAGCCATTTCAATAGCGTCATCAATTGTATCAAATGCAACGACCGGCAAAACTGGCCCGAAAACCTCTTTTTGGACAATTTCCATATTCTGTTTGCAGTGGGCAAGCAATGTCGGCTGGTAGAAGTTACCTTGCTTTATGTCAGCAGGTTCACCACCGACAAGACATTCGGCACCTTCTTTAAGTGCAATGTCGACAAAACCGGAAACTGAAGACAAGGCTGCTTTATTAATCAACGGTCCCATGTCGGCGTCGGCCATTTTTTCCGGATTGCCATAGCGTACCGCTTTCATAGCTTTGCTCATTCGCTCGAGAAATTCGGCTTCTATAGCTCTATCGACATAAACCCGTTCTGCACAGTTACAAACCTGCCCCGTATTGATAACACGTGACGCAAGAATAGCACGAACCGCAAGGTCAAGATCGGCATCTTTGGCAACAATTGCCGGTGCTTTACCACCGAGTTCCAGATTGACTTTTGTAATGTTCTTTGCCGCTGCGGACATAATACGAACGCCGGTGTCGACAGAACCGGTAAAGCTTACAAGCCCTACATCCGGATTTTCGCAAATATTCTGACCGGTGGTCGAACCACGCCCGAAGACCATATTGAACACGCCTTTCGGCAAATCTGTATTGGCAACGATTTTAGCAAAAATAGAAGCATTGAGCGGCGTTTCGACACTTGGTTTGATGACAATTGTATTGCCGACAAGAAGTGCTGGCGCCATCTTCCGAGCAATCAGGAAGAACGGAAAATTCCACGGCAAAATACCGCCCACAACGCCGATCGCCTGTCGCATCAATAAAATGGTTTCACCCGGACGGTCCGAAGGGATAATTTCCCCTTCAATGCGGCGCGCCCAACCTGCCATATAATCCATATAGTCGGCAGTAAAATTCGCTTCCACCTTGGCAAGTGCCTGGGTTTTTCCCTGCTCTCTCACCAGAATGTTTGCGACCTCGTCCGCATGCTCGCGCACCTTCTGGGCAATCTGTTTTAAAAATTTTGCGCGTTCTATTGCCGGTAATTTCTCCCATGCCGGTTGCGCTTTTTTGGCTGCTGCAACAGCTCTGTCAACTTCCCCCTTCGGCGTTTCATAAATTTCTCCAATAACTTCATCAGTTGAAGGATTGGTAACAGGAATCGTGTTGCATCCTTTGCAATCAACGAGCTTCCCGTCGATAAAATTAAGTTCAGGCGTCATTAAAAATCCTCCACATAATAGTTTTTATGCATAGTCCCATGCCCGACTTAGACATGGGAATTGAAGGATAAACTCAATTTGTGCATTATGCAATTTTCCGAAACAAATATTTATAAAAGAAAAACCTTAAATTAAAATATATTATAATAGGTAAAACTATAAATAAAATTCAATTTTATCTATAATTTTAAATAAATTAATGATTTTTACTAGTCAACAAAGATCGAATTAAAGTAGTGATAATGTTTTTAAATCGCGCCAATTCGTAACAAATCATGAAAATGAACAAGACCAACCGGTTTCTTGTTTTCAACAACCAGAAGCGCACCAATTTTATGGTCGTTGATCAAGGCGGTTGCTGCACCGACCATCATATCGGGAGTAACCGTTTTGGGGTCTTTTGTCATAACATCATTGACCGTAAGTTTTGAAAGGTCCCGATTGATATTTCGAGCAAGATCGCCATCTGTGACGATGCCTTTCAAATTGCCGTCGGCATCGACAACCGCGACACAACCAAAGTGTTTTTCTATAAGCACTTGCATGGCTTCTTTCATCGGTGTTCCGCTTTTGACAATCGGAATACGGTCGCCACGATGCATAATATCACGGATAAATTTCAAATTTGCTCCGAGAGAACCGCCGGGATGGAAAATTTTAAAATCGCTGGCAGTAAAGCCACGCATTGTAAGAAGGGCCACTGCCAAAGCATCGCCCATAGCAAGCTGCATCGTGGTAGACGTTGTCGGAGCAAGGCCATGCGGGCAAGCTTCTTCCACTTTTGGCAGGAGTAATAAAATATCGGCTGCTTGCCCCAAAGCAGAATGCGCGCCCGATGTGAGCGCAATAAGGGGGATACGGAAGCGGGCAGCATGATTCAATATTCCGCCGAGTTCAACAGTCTCACCCGACCAGGATATTGCAAGGATGACATCCCCCACTTCGATCATTCCGAGATCACCATGGTTTGCTTCGGCAGCATGGACAAAAAATGCCGGTGTTCCGGTAGAGGCAAGAGTTGCGGCTATTTTTGTACCGATATGGCCACTCTTCCCGAGCCCGGTAACAATAACCCTACCTTTGGATTGAAGAATGCTTTTGACAGCTTCGGCAAAAGGCTTAGAAAGACCATCTTCCAAAGCTTTTTTTATGGCTTCAAGCCCTGCACTCTCGACAGAGATGGTATGTTTTGCAGATTTGACTGCATCATCAGCAGAAAAATGAGGGGTTTTATTTGTCATCATGACCCGATTTGATAAAGCAAATCGGGTCTGACGTCTACTATAGTTTTATTTTTTTATATTCGCGACCAATGTCGTTAACGGGCCAAGAACCTTATCACGCATATCGTCTCGCGAAAGAGCAAATGCTACATTTGCTTCGATAAATCCGGTTTTGGAGCCACAATCATATGTCGCACCTTCAAAACGGTAGCCATAAAACTTCTGATCTTGTGCAAGTGAACGCATACCATCCGTCAACTGGATTTCGTTGCCTGCGCCTTTTTCTTGCCGCGACAGAATATCGAAAATTTCCGGCTGCAAAATATATCGCCCGTTGATATAGAGGTTGGACGGAGCCGTACCTTTTGCCGGTTTTTCCACCATCTGGGTTATTTCAAACCCGTGAGCGACCGCTTTACCTTTACCAACAATACCATATTTATGTGCTTCTTCCGGATCGCATTCCTGAACAGCAACGATATTGCCGCCGGTTGCTTCATAAAGGCGAACCATTTCCGAAAGACACCCTTTTTCTGCTTGCATGACCATATCCGGCAACAGAAGAGCAAAAGGTTCGTTTCCAACAAGTTCGCGAGCACACCAAACTGCGTGCCCCAACCCTAAAGGTTGTTGTTGACGGGTAAAAGACGTCGTACCGGGCTGTGGTTGAAGGTCCTTTAGATGGGCCAATTCTTCCTTTTTCCCACGTTCTGCAAGTGTCGTATAAAGTTCGACCTGCGCGTCGAAATAATCCTCGATAACCGCTTTGTTGCGCCCGGTCACAAAAATCAGGTGCTCAATGCCGGCTTCGCGGGCTTCGTCAACCACATATTGAATGACGGGTTTGTCGACAACGGTAAGCATTTCCTTTGGAACAGTTTTGGTTGCCGGTAAGAAACGTGTTCCAAGTCCCGCTACGGGGAAGACTGCTTTACGGATTTTTTTCAAACTGCTCTCCCGAATTTATTCCGTTCAATTCAACTTTTTTCATTGTATAATGCGAAAGGTGACAAAATTTGGTTTTGTTGTCATCATCTTTTTTCGCAACCTGCAATCTTAAGTGATGACATTTTACTATCCAAAGGCTAAATAAATTGTCAATTTCACAACAAGAATGCTATTTTCCGGATTTCATCAACTTCATTAAAATTTACGATAAAATATTCAAAAAATTCGGAAAATCGGTTTAATATAGGGATGAGGCATTTTTAATCGAATTGTTGCTTTTATCAGGCGGAGCACAGATGAAAATAAAAACAAATAGTTTCCCTCAAATAACCGATAGCCGGATAACCAGACGGTTTGCAGTTTTCGGCGGCGCCTGTTTCATCGGTGCATTTTGTTCTTTGCCTGCTTTGGCAAATGGTTCGGATATCGCCTTTAGGCGCTGGATTGCCGCCTTCAAAACAACTGCTTTGAACGCCGGCATTACGCCGGCAACGTTCAATCTCGCTTTCAAGGGGGTTGATTCTCCGGATCCGGAAGTCTTGAAAAAAGCAGCTTATCAACCTGAGTTTACAGATCCGACGTGGAACTATTTCGATAATCGGGTGCAGGACAATGCTATTGCAACCGGTCGTGCCCATGGGAAAAAATGGGCAAAGTGGCTCAGTGCGATTGAAAAACGTTTTGGTGTCGATCGCAATATACTTTTGGCAATATGGTCAATTGAATCCGATTTCGGTGAGGCAATGGATCGTGATACTGCTATGCGCGACGCCATTCGATCGCTTGCTACCCTTGGATATGGTGACAAACGCAGAGCAAAATATGCACAAACGCAGCTTATTGCCGCTTTGAAAATTCTTCAGTCCGGAGATATTGATCGCGCCCATTTACAAGGTTCATGGGCGGGAGCGCTCGGGCACACACAATTTATTCCGACAAGTTACCTTATCTACGCTGTTGACATGGATGGGGATGGAAAGCGCGATATCTGGACCTCGGTTCCTGATGCTCTGGCAACAGCAGCCAATCTGTTAAAGAAAAATGGTTGGCAAGAGGGACGCCCTTGGGGCTATGAAGTTCTGCTTCCCGAAAATGGTAAATTTCCCCCCGGCTCGTTACCTCTTTCCGAATGGACAAAAATGGGCGTAAAGCGGGCGAATGGCAAACCCTTCCCCTACCCTTCCGATAAAGCAAATTTGAAATTGCCCGATGGCCGGAAGGGGCCGGTATTTCTGGTTACTAAAAATTTCTTTGTCATAAAGCGTTACAATAGTGCCGACCGTTACGCTTTGGCTGTGGGTCTACTTTCTGACCGCATTGCCGGCCGGCCGGGATTGGTCAAAGATTGGAACAGACCGTTTTCGCCACTCACTATTCAGGAACGTCAGGAACTACAAACGAGACTGAATAAAATGGGGTACTACCACGGCAATATTGACGGTAAAAACGGAGAAGTAACCAAAAAAGCAATCGAGACTTTTCAAAGTCGCAATGGTTTGCCCGTTGATGGAAATCCGAGCCGTGAATTATTGACAATTCTTCGTAGCCGTTAATTCCGGAAAATTGTTGATGAAAAGACTCGCACGTTTTGTCCTGTTTCTGTTTCCAGTTATTGTATTGGCATTTGCACCGGCAGTCGCAGATGCAAGAAATATTTTTGATATTATCTTCGGGCGCAAACAGGAAGTGCAGCCGGTCTATCCACCGCCACCACCGCCGGTGAAGAAAAAACGCGTTATCAAAACGCCTGCACCACAAAAAGCCAACCAGAAAGCACAGAACGCAAAACGCATTCTGGTCTTGGGCGATTTTGTTGCCAATGCTGCCGGTGATGGGTTAAGCCAGCTCTACGCAGAAAACACCGATATTGTTGTTTTGATTTCAACAAATCTGTCATCCGGTCTCGTTCGCGACAGCCACTATAATTGGATAGACAATATTCCGAAGTTGGTTGCAAAAGAAAAACCGGATGTCATTGTCATGGCACTTGGTGCCAATGATGATCAACCTATCAAAATGAATGGCGAAACCATTGATGTCAATGCCAGTGAATGGAAAGACAATTATCGTCAACGGATTACAGCACTTACAAACACTCTCAAGCAAACCGGCAAACCGTTCTTATGGTTGGGCAATCCGTCTTTCAAAGATCGGGACTTGAGCGTTGCAATAGCATCTTTCAACAGACTTTATAAGCAACAAGTGGAAGCAGCTGGCGGACACTTTATTGATGTATGGGAAGGTTTTGTTGATGAACAAGGAGATTTCGCGCTTTCCGGTTATGATGTAAACGGACAGACAGCTCGACTGCGCGCCAATGACGGGATAAATTTTACATCTGCTGGCAAAAAGAAACTCGCTTTCTACCTTGAAAAACCTTTGGACGGCATTTTCAATTTGAATTCCAAAGATGACAAGGACAATATCAAAGTCGATCCGAACGGGCCTGTCATTTCTGTTTTACCACGCGATGTCGACCGGATTGCACCTGTTGGATTTTATGACATGGCGGGACAGAATAATGGTCTTCTCGGTGATCTTGAAAACCCGAAACCTATGAAAGATGAAGATTCCTGGGTTCCACGAAACGGTAAACACGCAGGTCGTGCTGACAATTTTTCGACTGTTCAATAGACCGATGTAAAATTGTTCATAAAAGCAACGAGCGCCCCTCTACTCATTTTCATAACCATTTATTTCAGAGGATTGATTGCGAACCGCCTTGGTGAACAACAATGTTTTTCCGACTTTCTGAGGACGGGGCGGAAAATTTTTGAATAAAACAGGTCTTGAAACTATTCTGTCCGATTTTTACGGTCGGCATTACATGGAATTGAGTGAACGTTAAAAAACCTAACGATCGGGAAATAACAAGTAGCCCCCTATTGCAGCAAATGCGAATAAGCCAGACAAACAGTGATCTTAACTTTTTACTTCGATCTTATTCGACAGCTTCTTCTATTTCGTCCAATGTGTCGTCCGACAAACCGAAGTTACGGCCGATTTCCTGAATAAGAACATGAGTCACGATATCGCCTAGCGCTTCATCATTTTCGGACCAATAATCAAGGATTGGGCGCCTGAACAATGTAATCCGGTTGGTTTCATTGCCAGTATTCAGAGAAAACCGCTCGCTAATTCCTTGTCCTTCAAACAAGCCTAAAAGCTCGAACGGAGATTCCAGTCCCATATCATCCATCATCTGGTCATCAGGAAAATCCGTGACACTTATAACAAGGTCCTTACAAAGAACCCGAAATCTTGATGGCAAATTGGCGAAAGAATTCCGGGCAATTGAATCGATTTCCTTCAAACTTGGAGAGAGGCGAGAGGCCCAGTTATGACTATGGTCTGGTCTAGCCATATTAAATTACATGCTCCATTGCAGCTATCAAAAACGTAGTCCATTTAGCTCGCTCTAAAGCGGCTAATTCAAAATCCGATTTATTTTTTTAAAGCTCGTTAATTCAAGCCCATGGATGTTCCTTTGCATTCTTTTTTTCAAAAGAATCAATTTCGGACACCTTGCGCATAGTCAGTCCAATATCGTCAAGTCCGTTCAACAGACAGTGCCGGCGAAATTCGTCAAGATCGAACTTCAATGTTCCACCATCAGGTCCATGGATTTCCTTTTTCTCAAGGTCGATGGTCATGGTTGCATTAGCACCGCGTTCTGCATCGTCCATCAGCTTTTGTAAAGCTTCCGGACTGACAATGATTGGCAAAATACCGTTTTTGAAACAATTGTTATAAAAAATATCGGCAAATGAAGTCGAAATAACACAACGTATCCCGAAATCGGCCAATGCCCAAGGCGCATGTTCACGAGACGAACCACAACCGAAATTATCTCCGGCGACAATGATTTTGGCATGACGGTAAGCGGGTTTATTCAAAACGAAATCAGGGTTTTCAGATCCGTCATCACGATAACGCATATCTGCAAAAAGCCCTTTGCCCAGCCCCGTCCGCTTGATCGTTTTCAAATAATTTTTTGGAATAATCATATCGGTATCGATATTGACAACCGGCATTGGGGCTGCAACACCCGTCAGTGTTGTGAACTTTTCCATTTTTCAAAATCCGAATTTTAGAGTTTTTCCAATAATTCTTACTCCTGCATGAGTAAGCTGTCAAAGTGATGGAAACAAGCTTTTCCTATGCGCTATTTCCCTCACTTTTTTATATCAAATTCAGGTCGGCTTCTTTCGTTTATAACTGCAATTTGAATGACGAATTTTCAAAAGAAGCATCTTCTGGCAGAGTTTTAACCAAAAAACACCACTAGATAAAACCTTTAAAACCGAAAGGAGGGAAATTTTCTCCTTTCGGTTAATCAATACCTATAACGAGGCTCCGCTACTCAAATACCCCGTTTTCTCATCAAAGCATCCGGGCTCGGCAAGCGGCCGCGGAAAGCTTTATAAAGTTCTTCCGGATCACGACTGCCACCGGCCGAATAAATATATTTTTTCAGTTTTTCAGCTGTTTTCGGGTCAAAGGCATTGCCGGTTTCTTCAAAAGCCTCGAACGCATCCGAATCAAGGACTTCTGCCCACATATAAGAGTAATAGCCCGCTGAATAACCGTCACCGGTAAATACATGCGTGAAATGGGGTGGACGGTGGCGCATAATGATTGCCTTCGGCATACCCAATTTTTGCAATTCTTTTTTCTCGAATTCAGTCGGGTCATCAACTTTTCCACCTTCATGGAAAGCCATGTCGACAAGTGCGGAAGCAGTAAATTCGACAGCATCAAAACCACCATTGAACGTGCGTGCAGCGAGAACCTTGTCGAGCAAGTCCTGCGGCATGGGTTCACCGGTTTTTACGTTTCTTGCGTAAGTTTTCAATGTTTCCGGAACAGTAACCCAATGCTCGAACAATTGCGAAGGAAGTTCGACAAAATCTCTTGCCACAGAGGTTCCCGAAACAGATGGCCATTTAACTTCCGATAGCAATCCATGGAGAGCATGTCCGAATTCGTGAAACAGGGTTCGCGCATCATCCAACGACAAAAGTGCCGGTTTTCCCTTGGGCGGCTTGGCGAAGTTACAAATATTATAGATGATCGGTTTGCGCCCTTTTCCGAGATGATGTTCGGTTTGTAATTCGCTCATCCATGCACCTGAGCGTTTGCTCGGGCGGGCAAAATAATCTCCAATGAAAAGACCGCGTAAGCTGCCATCAGGATTTTTGACCTCGAAAAGCCGTGCATCTTCATGCCAAAGCGGTACGCCATGCTTTTCTTCAAAAGTGACACCGAAAAGCTTCTTTGCGGTCGCAAAAGCGGCTTCAATCATTTTATTCAGTTCAAAATAGACTTTGACCGATGCTTCATCGAACGAGAATAATTTGGTGCGCAGTTTCTCCGCATAATAGCGCCAATCCCAAGCAGCCAATTCGTCATTGCTTCCTGTTTCAGCTGCCAGTTTTTGCAGCTCTTCTGCTTCTTTTTGAGCCTTTGCAACAGCCCGCTTCCAGACAGGCATTAAAAGCTTCATGACATTGTCGGGCGTTTTGGCCATTGTGTTGTCGAGTTTGAATGCAGCAAAGGATTTGAATCCAAGAAGCTTTGCTTTTTCATCACGCAATGCCACTATCTCGCTGATGATCTTCCGGTTGTCATTTTTATTGCCATTTTCGCCACGCTTTGCCCAGGCTTCAAAGGCAATCTGGCGCAAGTCCCGCCGGTCGGAAAAAGTCAGAAACGGCTCCACAACCGAACGCGCAAGCGTCAGTGCATAGGAATCCGGTTTTCCCCTTTCCTTTGCCGTCTCTTTCATTGTCGCAATAAGATCGTCCGGAAGTCCAGCCAGATCTTTCTTTTCGAGATAAAGAACCCAGTCTGCTTCATCATTCAATACATGTTGGCCGAACTGTGCGCCAAGCAAAGCCAATCGCTCGTTTATCTCGGCCAGTCTTTTTTTATTCTTTTCATCAAGAAGTGCACCGTTCCGGACAAACCCTTTCCATGTGAGTTCGATCACACGCGTGGTCTCGGCATCGAATTTTGCTTTTTTTGCTTCCTCATGGAGGGCATCAATTTTTGCAAAAAGTCGCGGATCCATCATCAATTTTGAAGAATAACGCGATAGCTTCGGTACAAAATCCTGTTCCAATTGCTGAATGAGATCATTGCTATAGGCACCCGAACGGAGAAAGAAAACAGAACATACATGGTCGAGAGATTTGCCTGCAAGCTCGAACGACTGCAAAAAACCGTCAATCGTGGCAGGTTCCGGAGAGGCCGCAATTTGTTCAATTTCGGCTTCGGCATCTTTTAATGCTTCTTCAAAAGCTGGCTTGAAATCTTCGTCATGAATTTTTGAAAAATCAGGCAGACCTTCAAAACCGGTCCACTCCAGCAACGCCGTTTTTGACATATTTTTTATCTCCAATCTTTTTGCTGCAAATGGTTTGCAATGATCAATGTGTACCACATGTAATAATTAAAACTATGAATGCCAGCGTCTCTCAAACTCTTTTTACCCTTAAACGCGTATTCATTCTTCGGTCTTTGACATGAAGAAAGGCAGAAACGGCGTTTATGAAGCGGCATTTTTCGTCAGATCATTTTCGAAATTACTTTTTTAACCGCAAAAATTTTGGTCCTGCCGCTAAAGAAAAAATTCTTTGTTTAAAAAATTCAATGCCTCAGACAATTCGCTATCTTGGAAGATTCCCTATCCTAGAAGATTCATTGGCTTAACAAATTCATTGTCTTGGCAAATTCATTGTCTTGGCAAATTCATTGTCTTGGCAAATTCTTTAACTTCTCCAAGATGTTTTTCCGACTTATGAAAACGGTTTCTAATCATGCCGGTTGCAACCGTGGAACAAAACTTTTCTTTCTGCCCACGCTTCAAAACAGGGGGCAAACGTCAATTTTTATACATATTGGAAAAACGGATCAATCCATCCGGATAAGGCTGGAAACCGTGAAGTTTTTTGGTATAGGCATAGATATAATCAGGATGTCCGAGATAGATGATCGGCATATCATCTTGAAGAATAGCGATAGCATGATGATAGAGATCGGCACGTTCGGCAGGATCGGGAGTCTTTCTTGCCAAAGAGAGTTTGTCGTCGAGATTGTGATTACAATATCTACCTATATTGTCTGCCACCTCACAGGTAACAAACCAGGAGATATTTCCATCCGGATCAATCCGGCCGCTCCACCTTTGCGCAGAAACTTCAAATTTGCCGCCTTTATTATCTAAAGCAAGTTTGGTTTCTTCTTTAGGATGAAGACTGACATTGAAGCCGGCTTCATTGGCCATCTTCTGGATTGCCTGCATCACCTGTACAATTGTCGGGTCATTGCTATGGGAAATCTGGACATCGATTTTCTGATTGGCAAAACCGGCTTGTTCTATTAACTGACGCGCTTTTTCCAGATTGCGCGGAGAAACCGGAAAACCTGAATTGTACCAGACTGTATCCGGTGCCCAAGGCTGGTTGCCGACAACCATTGCACCACCAAAAACGTTATCACGAATAGAAGCACGATCAATGGCAAACGAAAATGCTTGCCGCAGCAATTTCTGTTGGCCGAGCGGAGTCCTTGCTTTGTCACCATTTGCGATATTGATTGTCAACGCAATATAGGCTTCGCTCGCTATTCTGTCCGTTTCTAATCTGGATGCCGCTTTTGCTTTGGCAAAATCGCTTGAAGAAAGCCGGTCAACCATATCGACAATTCCGGCACGCAAATTCGAAAAACGCACTGAAGGATCTTCGATCGACAAAAAAGTGAGACGGTCAAGTTTGATTTGCTGGCTATTCCAATAGCGATCGAATCTTTCCAAAACAATTCTGTCATGTGGAACGCGCTCGACAAAGCGGAATGGCCCCGCACAAATAGGCTTCAACCCGAAATCTGCGCCCATTTCACGCGCTGCTTTGGGTGATACCATCACTCCCGCGCGATCTGCGAGTTGCGACAATAGTGCAGCATCGGGATATTTTAATTTGATCGTCAATTCAAAGGGTCCAGTTGCGTCGAAAGACGCAACAGAATCAAGTTCGTTTTCCCGAACGGATTGCGAAAAACTGATTGCACGTTTTAAAGAATAGACTGCTGCATCAGCATTAAACGGAGTGCCATCGTGGAAGACGACATCCTTTCGTAAACTCATTTTCAAAATCTTGCCGTCTTCGGAAAAATCCCAACTTTGGGCAAGTTCGGGAACAAAACCGGCATCGGGGGAAATATCAACAAGTTTATCGCATATGGCCGTATAGACAAGCCGTGCCGAAAAGGTTTTCGATAAGGCCGGATCCAAACTATCAGGATCGTCTTGTAGCGCAATTTTGAGTTCCGAAGCTGATGATGCTAAAACAGATGAAACAAATAGATAGAAGAAAAACAAGCACATCAAACCCCTTCTCATCGCTCTGCTCATTGTTGAGCTTGCCAACGAGGTTGGTTCTCCAAATATCTCAGAAAAATCTTTAGAGTGACTCACTTTGATCTCTATCCAAGTTTATGTTTCAAAAATCCTCAAGCTCCGAACCTTGTTCAAAACAAGCTAGTAATTTTCATCTATCATGGCGCAATCAATGTAACATAGCGCATTTGTCATTGAATGCTATAATTGGAACGGAAGCCCCTAATTCGAAAGTTATTATCAAAAAGAGATAAATCAACTCGTCTTTGATTTTTATCGCTAAAAATATCTCAATACTGTTTTTGATATATTCATCATATGAAAATATATTTTCATTAATTAAATAAAATATAATAAAATAAATTTTTAAAAAATTTTTAAATAACGATATAAATAATATGAATTGTTGTTTTTAAGTTTAAATTTTCAATTTTTATATATTAATAAAATACGATTTTCTAATAATCATATTATAATTTTATATAAAACAAGCAGCATATTTTCGCTACAAAAGCTCAACAGAGCTTGTTCCTTGAATGGGACAGATCCTGCCTTAAAAAAAGAAATTATCCATCAAATTTCCACTGTTTTTTAAAGTTACAAGAATAAAAGTGACTGTTCACCAAACAGTGCTTGACTTTCGTTCAAAACATAACAATTGAAACATCTGCGTAGGGAAACGCTCCCCCCACAAATGATCTGCCGGGATGTCAAACCTGCCCGACAGGTTCAATGCCCATCAAGAACTGTTCTTAAGGAGCTCCATCATGACTGAAAACCAGACTTCAGCATTTGATGTCAAAACGCTGTCTGCTGAGGCGCTTGCCGAGCGCTTGAGCCGTCTGCATTTTGCTGACGCTGTCGATGTCATTAATGATCTCGACATTGTCGAACGGGTGAATGTATTCAAATTTTTGCCGATAGAATATGCTATCGAGCTCTTCGACAAGCCGGAACTTGACGAGCCGGGACAAATTCTTGAAATGCTGCCCACGGAGCGTTCTGTCACAATTCTTGACGGAATGTCTGCCGACCAGGCAGCCGATGTATTTCAGGAAATGGAAGAGGCGACCCGTGCCAAACTTTACCCGCTCCTGAAGCCATTGACCCGTGCCGAGATGAAAAAGCTGTCAAGTTATCCTGACGGCAGCGCCGGCGCGTTGATGACAACGGAATTTATCGCTGTTCCTTCCACTTGGTCGGTTCGTCAAACGCTTGATCATATCCGCGATGTCGAGCGTACACGCGAAACAGTTTACGCAAGTTATGTTATTGATCCGGAAACCAGCGTTTTGATCAAAGCGGTATCACTCAGGAATCTTATTCTGGCAAATCCTGATGACACGATTCTTAATGCTGCCACCAATGGTGAGCCGATCAAGATTGGTCCTTTGACCGATCAGGAAGAAGTTGCGCGTCTGTTCCGGCGTCACGATTTGCTCTCGGTTCCGGTTGTAGACGAGACCGACCACGTCATCGGCATTGTGACAGTCGATGACGTGCTCGATGCGATGACCGAAGAAATGAGTGAAGATGCTTATAAATTTGGTGGTATGGAAGCGCTCGACAAGCCCTATATGGATATCGGCTTTTTCGATATGATGAAAAAGCGTGGTGGCTGGCTTGCCGTCTTGTTTCTGGGCGAAATGTTAACCGCCAGTGCCATGCAGCATTTTGAGGTCGAGCTTGAAAAAGCGATTGTCCTTACCCTCTTCATTCCGCTTATTATGAGTTCCGGCGGTAATTCCGGTTCTCAGGCAACATCTCTTATCATTCGCGCACTTGCCTTAAGAGAGCTTGAACTTAGAGATTGGTGGAAAGTTGCTTTAAGGGAAATACCGGCAGGCGTATCTTTGGGAGCCATGCTCGGATTGATTGGCGTTATACGCATTATCGTGTGGCAAAAAACCGGTATCTATGATTATGGCGAGCATTGGGTGCTGGTGGCAATAACGGTGGGGGCCGCCCTTATCGGCATTGTTATGTTCGGCTGTCTCACAGGTTCGATGCTTCCGTTTCTCTTGAACCGTCTGGGGTTTGACCCTGCAAGTGCTTCGGCACCGTTCGTCGCAACACTGGTCGACGTAACCGGTATTGTTATCTATTTTTCTGTCGCAGCGCTTATTTTAAGTGGCACACTTTTGTGAGTCCTTTTTTAAGTGTAAAGCCCCAGTTTAAGGCCGTTGTTCTATTTTTCACCATTGAACGACGGCCTCTACCATTCAAAAGCACTGGCCGGATTAAAAACACAAGCCCGATTAAAGTGCACAATCCGGTTGTGCAGACATAGCTGGCCTCGTCAATGAAGAACTATGACTGAATAGAATAATGCCATTACGCTTCTTCTCTTTTGCAATTATTTTCTTGATTTTTTTAATAAATATTTTCATTGGGAGAAGGCATTTTATGGCGAGATATTGATTAGACAACCGATTATTCTCATATAATCGGAAGAATGCCTTCGAAGGTTCAAAGTTATGATAATGCGTTTATCTTAGCTAAAAAAGGTTTCCCCCTCTTCCAAAAACCGTAAAAAACTTGTAAGAGGCATGCAACACCATGCGGCGGCTTTTTGTTGCCGTATTTTCGAAATTTCAGTGAACGAAAAGAAGATTTACATGCAATTGCGCAATATTGCAATCATTGCCCACGTTGACCACGGTAAAACGACCCTTGTCGACGGGCTACTAAAGCAATCAGGAAATTTCCGCCAAAACCAACGCACTGGCGAGCGTATGATGGATTCCAACGATATTGAAAAAGAACGTGGAATTACCATTCTTGCCAAAGTTACCTCTGTCGTTTGGAAAGATACGCGTATCAATATTGTTGATACGCCCGGACACGCCGACTTCGGCGGAGAAGTGGAACGTATCCTTAATATGGTGGATGGAGCCATTGTTCTCGTGGATGCCGCCGAAGGCCCGATGCCGCAAACAAAATTTGTTGTCGGCAAAGCCTTGAAAGTTGGCCTGCGCCCGATTGTTGCCATTAACAAGATCGATCGCCCCGACGCACGCCCTGAAGAAGTTATCAATGAAGTTTTTGATCTGTTTGCCGCACTTGACGCAACAGACGAACAACTCGATTTCCCGATTCTTTATGGTTCCGGTCGTGATGGCTGGATGGCCGAAAGCCCCGATGGCCCGAAAGATCAGGGTTTGGCACCTTTGTTTGATATGGTCGTACGCCATGTACCGGCTCCGACTGTTGCTCCAGGCCCGTTTACGATGATCGGTACCATTCTGGAAGCCGACCCATTTCTGGGTCGTATCATCACCGGCAGAATTCACTCCGGTAAAATCAAACCGAACCAGGCAGTGAAAGTTCTCGACCAGCAGGGTAACCTTGTTGAAACGGGTAGAATTTCAAAAATTCTTGCTTTCCGTGGACTTGAGCGTCAACCGATCGAAGAAGGTGATGCCGGCGATATCGTTGCCATTGCCGGTCTACAAAAAGGTACGGTTGCCGATACTTTCTGTGACCCGTCAGTAACCGAGCCTTTGAAAGCCCAACCGATTGACCCGCCGACAGTAACAATGAGTTTCCTTGTCAATGACAGCCCGCTCGCAGGGACAGAAGGTGACAAAGTTACAAGTCGTGTCATTCGTGACCGTTTGCTCAAAGAGGCCGAAGGGAACGTTGCTCTGAAAATCGAGGAATCAAAAGACAAGGATTCCTTCTATGTTTCCGGCCGTGGTGAATTGCAGCTTGCTGTTTTGATTGAAAATATGCGCCGTGAAGGTTTCGAACTTTCGGTTTCGCGTCCACGTGTTGTTATGCATACCGACGAGAATGGCAACAAGCTTGAACCGGTCGAAGAAGTTGTCATTGACGTTGACGAGGAATATTCCGGCATTGTCGTCCAGAAAATGTCGGAACGTAAAGGCGAGATGATCGAGCTTAAGCCATCCGGTGGTAATCGTGTCCGCATGGTCTTTTATGCGCCTACACGTGGCCTTATCGGCTACCAGTCGGAATTATTGACCGATACGCGTGGCACTGCCGTCATGAACCGCTTGTTCCATGACTATGAACCTTATAAAGGCGATATTGCCGGACGTACCAATGGTGTCATGATTTCCAACGATAATGGTGAATCGGTAGCCTATGCCCTGTTCAATCTTGAAGACCGCGGCCCGATGATCATTGATGCGGGTGTCAAAGTCTATCAGGGAATGATCATCGGCATCCATTCACGTGATAATGATTTGGATGTAAACGTCTTGAAGGGTAAAAAGCTTACCAATGTTCGTGCTGCCGGAAAGGATGAGGCTGTGAAACTCACTCCTCCTATCAAAATGACATTGGAACGTGCGTTGTCGTGGATTCAGGATGACGAACTCGTCGAGGTTACGCCAAAGAACATTCGTCTGCGCAAGCTTTACCTTGACCCGATTGATCGTAAGAGAAACGGAAAGCCACGTCCGTCGGACAGTGCTGCCTGATTTTTGACCATTTATGCCGGATACCCTAGAAGGTGTCCGGCTCTTTTTATTCTGGAAAGGATGTCTCTATGAATATTGATTTGATCCCCATCGGCAAAAATCCGCCGGAAGATGTTAATGTTATCATCGAAGTGCCGGTCGGCGGTCAACCAATCAAATATGAAATGGATAAAAAGTCCGGTGCGCTGTTTGTTGATCGTTTTCTCTACACACCGATGACATATCCGGGCAATTACGGTTTTGTTCCGCACACTTTGTCCGAAGATGGCGACCCGATTGATGTTCTCGTTCTCAACACTCGTCCGCTTGTTCCAGGATGCGTTATCAATTGCCGTCCGATTGGCGCTTTGATTATGGAAGATGACGGCGGCAAAGATGAAAAAATCATTGCTGTTCCGACACCCAAGATGACACAGCGTTATGTCGATGTTCACGACTATGCCGATATGCCGGAAATAACCTTGAAACAGGTCGAACATTTCTTCCAGCATTATAAAGATCTCGAACCCGGCAAATGGGTCAAGATTGGCGGATGGGAAGATGAGGATTTTGCCCGCGAGCTCATCAACAAAGCAATCAAGCGCGCTAAAAAATAATCCTTAAAAATGATTGGTAGTCTTCTATCAATCGGCTTTAAAAATATTTCGTTAAAACGCCCGTCAAACTTTGGCGGGCGTTGTTTTTTTAGCATCATGGCAAGTGGTTTTAACAGGAACATTTTCGTTGTGCTCTTATCCACTTTGAAGCCTGTCCCGCTTGTTTTTTTCATACAAGTTTTATTAATTCGGGGTGTGATTGTCATTGACTGCCCAAGAGGAAGCGGCATTTCGATGCCAGGCTTTTTATGCGTTGTCCCTAAAAGAGAAATTGCTGACAAAAACGCGTTATTGACAAGCTGTTGATTTGGCAACTTGGAGAAATATCCTATAAACTTGGAATGATAATCACGCAAATTGCTGAAAAAATCATATTTTTTGCTTATTAAAGCGAGGCTTAATCAAAATGCCATTACGCATCAAAAAACTTGTTTTCTTGTCTGTCCACAACTGGTCTTTTTGATTAAAAGGTTGAAAATAATTGGTGCAAAACGGGCGCCCAATTCCGATAAAAAAAGTGTAACGGGATTTTTGACGTATGGATGCTGCAGTGAAAGCCCCTAAAAAAAGCCATAACATCACTAAAGGTGATGTAGCCGCTGTTGCTATCGGCAATGCTGTCGAATTTTACGATTTTATCGTCTACACAACATTCGCTGTCATGATCGGGAAAACTTTTTTTCCGTCTGACAACGAGTTTGTCAGCCTGATGTCTTCGGTTTCAACATTCGGCATAGGGTTTATAGCCCGCCCCTTGGGAGCAATCCTCATCGGCACCTATGCCGACAAGGTTGGACGCAAACCCGCAATGATCCTGACGATGTTGTTGATGGCAATTGGCACTGCCGGACTAATTCTTCTGCCCGGCTACGAGCAAATCGGAATTGCAGCCCCCATATTGCTGGTGATTGCCAGATTGGCACAAGGGCTCGCCTGGGGCGGCGAAGCAGGGCCTGCGACAACGTTCATCATGGAGGCTGCTCCGGAAGGAAAACGCGCTTTTTATGCGAGTTGGCAGATTGTAGCACAGGGAGGTGCTGCCATAACTGCCGGTTTGGTCGGCTATATCTTAAGCCTTTATCTGCCCCACCAACAACAAACCGATTGGGGATGGCGCATTGCTTTTGGTCTGGGGCTCTGCATTTTACCGATTGCGATTTTGATGCGCCGCCATCTTGGTGAAACATTAAAACTTGAAGACAAAGCCGAAAATAACTCTACAAAGGGACTGCTAAAAGAAATATTCGAACATCACACCGCTCTGATTTTTATCGGAATATTCGTCCTTTCCGGCAGTACCGTTACGCAATATTTTTTAAATTACACAACGACTTATGCCCTGACGGAACTTCACTATGGCGAGAATTTTGCGATGCTTGCCACTTTTGTTGTCGGATTGGGGGTTGTTATTTTCGCGTTGATTGGCGGTTATTGTGCCGACCGGTTCGGACGGCGGATAACAATCGTTGTTCCCCGCATCATATTGCTTGTTATCCTGTGGCCGGGACTTTATCTCGTCAACCAATTCAATAGCATTTGGGTGTTCTTCGGCGTCATCACCATTTTTACAGCCTTGCAGAACATTAGCGGTGCCGGAATTGTTATATTCTTATGCGAATGTTTCCCGAAAAGATTGCGGGCCACCGGATTTTCTATCTCTTATGCTTTGGGAATTTCTCTCTTCGGAGGAACCGCCCAAATCGTTGTTACGTGGATATTGGAGCTCACAGGCAATCCCGCCTCGCCGGCCTTCTATCTCATCTTCACCAATATTTTGTGTTTAGGGGCAGTATTTTTAAGCCGGAATAAAAAAGTTCACTAATGGCAGAAATAAAAACAACACAATGCGGGATGCCAACCACATCCCGTACGATTGTCTTTAGCCAGTTTTTTAATCCCGCATACGTCATCAAGATTTAAAAAAAGAGTCCGGCATAGGCACGCCACATAAAAATACGGATAAAATAGATAATCAGGAATACGACAATTGGCGAAATATCGATTGATCCCAAATTTGGCAGAATACGCCTGATCGGTGCCAGTACAGGTTCGGTTGACCGATAAAGAAAATTGCCGATTGCGGCAATAAGCGGATTGTGCGGATTAACGATATTAAACGCATAAAGCCAGGAAAAAACAGCGCCCGCAATGAGAATGAAAATATAGACACTAAAGACAATATCTATCACAGATAGCAAAGCATAAATCATTCTCTATTCCTTCGAAAATCAATGAACAGCGAAATTGCCATTCAAACGTTTGATGAGCAAGACTTTTTTAACGCACACACAAGCCTTTTCATAAAAATTGCCAAAAGCAGCAAAAGTTTTTGAACTCGACATATATTTCGATCGGGGCAATCACAAATCCTTTGTTTCGAGTTCTTCAATCCCTATCGGCATTTGTTTCTTTTCTCCATAAAAAATAAGGTAAAGCCCGACAAGGCTTGCAAGAAGGGAAATGATAATCAGATACCACATATGGAACATGGGAAAAACCGGTTGCATCAAATTAATCGCCCAGGGCGTCAAGCCACCGAAAACTGCATAGGCAATATTATAAGAAAAAGACAAACCGGAAAACCTTACCGTTGCCGGAAAACTACGAACAATCACATAAGCGACCGAGCCGACATAGCCGGCGAAAAAACCGAGAAAGGCCGAAAGCACAAAGAACAATGCCGTTGAATAACCTGCACAATGATAAAAAATGTAGGAGACGGCCGCGAAAACAATTCCGGAAAACGTAAAAAACTTGCCGCTACCGAAGCGGTCACACAAAAATCCTGCAACCGGCGTTCCAAGAATGAGGAAAAAACTGGTTATCGAATTGGCAGCAAGAGTGATGTCACCCGAATAATTATAAGGCGCTGCTTTCATATAATTCGGCGTGAGCAAGGTACTGATCATAACCGTTGCAGATAAAGTCCAGGTCAAAAGAACAGCAACAACAACGCTTCCCCGATATTTTGTCAAAACCACTTTCAAAGGAATTTCTTTGGATAGGGCTTTTTTCCTTTTCAGTTCTTTGAATATTGGTGTTTCTTCCAGAAAGCGCCTGAGCCAGACAGCAATCAGCCCGAAAATTCCGCCAATGATGAAGGCAACTCTCCAACCCCAAAAATCGGTTACATTTTCAGGCCATGGCAAAACATTGTTATGAACAATGTGGTTGATTGCAAAAGCGATAAAAGAACCGATCAGAATGCCGAGAGACAGGCCTGAGGTAAGAACACCTGTTGAAAGCCCGACATGACGCTCGGGAACATGCTCGGCGACAAATGTCCATGCACCGGGAACTTCGCCGCCTACTGCCAACCCCTGCATCATCCGGCAGGCCAAAAGAACAAGCGGCGAAAGAATACCGAAATGGTTATAGGTCGGCACAAAAGCCATACCCAAGGTTGCAAGCGACATCAAAAGGACCGAGAAAGTAAAAATACGCTTGCGTCCGAGTTTATCGCCAAGATGCGCCATGACGACTCCTCCTATGGGCCGCATCAGATAACCGGCGGCGAATATGCCATAGGTCCACGTTGTGGCGAGCCAAGGCGACATTTCCGACGGGAGAACCGTATGGGAAATTTCGGCTGTAAAAAACACAAATATAATGAAGTCATAGAACTCGAGTGCTCCCCCCAAAGAGGCAAGTGCCAGCGTGCGTATGTCATCACTATTCAAATTACGTGCAGACTTCATCATTTTCCTGTTTTACGGACTTTATGAAAATAAACAACTCCCCGCCCTTGACCTTACCCTATAGGAACCCCTCATATTATAGTAAATAGTCAATAGGCAAAGGAATATAAAAATGTCTGATCAAAACACAAGCTTGTTCAAAGTAGAAGATATGACATGCGGGCATTGTGTAAAAACAATTACCAACGCAATCAAAGAAAAATATCCGTCTGCCGATGTCAATATCGAACTCGACAAACATCTCGTCAAAGTCAAAGGTGTGGCCGACAAGGCAAGTTTGGCTGACATTATGAAAGAAGAGGGCTACACACCTCAAGCCCTGTGAAAATCAACAGAATTCTCTCTTCAAGCGATCATGCTTGAAGAGAGCTTGTATCCGCAAGGCTTTCAATAACCTTGCATTCATGTATTTTGTGGCCGACGCACGGCTTTGTAATCCTCTCCAGCTCTTTTTCCAAAATTTTCAATCGTGCAATTTTCATACGTGTTTCTGCAAGTTGCTTGTGGGCAATTGTATCCGCTTCTCCGCATGGATCATCAGGATGTTTTGAAAGCGCGATAAGCTGGCGGATGGCTTCAATCGAAAAGCCGAGATTTCTGGCTCTTAAAATAAACAATAGGCGCTTGTAATCAGCTTCGACATAACGGCGCTGATTGCCTTCTGTACGCTCCGGCTCGTCAAGTAAGCCAATTTTTCCATAATAACGGATGGTTTCGATATTGCAGCCGGTATGTTTTGAAAGTTCGCCAATTGAAAAATAAATTTTCTGCATTTTTCCTCTTGAAGCTGTAGTTACTACAGGAATTATATAATTATTCGACAATGAATTCCACCATCGGAAATGTCCTTTTTTGAAATTTCAGTTGGCGGATTTCGAGAGCCAAATTTTAACGACGAAATTCAACACTCATCAATTTTCGAGTGTCGAGATTTTCGCTGCATGACGGAGAAGCCGAAAGAGGAGATAGACCCATGGCTGAAGTCGAAAAAGAAACTATTCCACATGGTCATGATCATCAAAAAAATAGTGCCAATGAGGCCGGATATGATGACAAACATCATGAAATTATCTCTTCGTCAATAGAAGCCGCACACTGTAGAACCGAGGCAAAACCGGAGTCCGAAAATAAAAAAGAACATGATCACGAACATCACGCGCATGCCGGACATCATCATAACGAACATCATGAACACACGCATGATCATTGCTCTGATGACCATTGTCACGATCATTCATATGAACACCATAATCATTCCCATGAACACGATGATGAAGATGAAGAAATCATTGATGACGACCCGCGGTTAGAGGCAGGAAATGATTCTTTATGGCGCGTTGAAGGCATGGATTGCGCAGCCTGTGCAAGAACCATTACCACCGCTTTGGAGCGCATGTCGGGCGTGGAAAATGTCCATGTCTCGCTCACCAGAGAAAGACTGTCTTTAAAAGCGGATAAAAGCCGTGTGAGCCCGGAAGAGATAGAAAAGACAGTCGCATCGCTTGGTTATCGCTTGCATAAAATCGACAATGACCAGCCGCGTGAACAACAAGAAGAAAAATACTGGTATCAAACACAAAAAGGCCAAGCGGCGATCTTGTCCGGTGTTCTCCTTGCTCTTGCATATATTGCATCGACGTTTTTACCACATTTGTCATTCTGGTTTTTTACAATTGCTGCTCTCGCTGCACTTCTTCCGGTTGCAAAACGGGCGTTTGCAGCATTGAAAAATGGCAGCCCCTTTACGATTGAAATGCTGATGACCATTGCGGCAATCGGTGCCATTTTCATTAACGCAACTCAGGAAGCAGCCGTGGTTGTTTTTCTCTTTTGTGTTGGCGAAGTGCTTGAGGGAGTTGCTACAGGTCATGCACGTGCGGGCATCAAGTCATTAAGCAAGCTTGCTCCTAAAACCGCTTGGAAAGAAGTTAATGGCAAGCTTGAAGAAGTCCCTGCCGAAAGCCTTCAAATTGACGATATTGTTCTTGCAAGACCAGGTGATCGTTTGCCGGCAGACGGCGTTGTTGTCGAGGGAACCTCGGGTGTAGATGAATCGCCGATTACAGGTGAATCGATCCCGGTAACAAAGACAATCAACAGCAAGGTTTTCGCCGGCTCCATCAACAATGAATCAACATTGCGTATTCGTGTGGAAACAAAACCCTCCGATAATACCATTGCACGCATCATCTCGCTTGTCGAAGAAGCACAGGATGCGAAAGCCCCGACAGAACGGTTTATCGATGCTTTTTCTAAAATCTATATGCCGATTATCGTCGGTATAGCTATCCTCGTCGCCATCATCCCTCCACTCTTTGACGGGCAATGGAGAGAATGGACCTATCGCGGCTTGGCTCTATTATTGATCGGTTGCCCTTGTGCGCTTGTTATTTCGGTTCCGGCGGCCATCGCATCCGGACTTTCGACCGGCACCCGTCATGGTCTTCTTGTCAAGGGCGGGAACGTGGTCGAGACTTTATCGAAGGTCGATTGTATAACATTCGATAAAACCGGTACTTTGACCAAAGGCACACCTGTTGTCACGGATGTTGTTGCAACCGAATATTCGGAAAACGAGGTATTGCAACTTGCCGTTGCTCTGGAACGGGAATCGAGCCACCCGCTTGCTGTTGCCATTATCACCGAAAGCGGAAAACGGAAAATAGAAGCCGTTTCGGTGAAAGATGTCAAAGCCGTTGCCGGTAAAGGTATTATTGCCGAATGGAAAGGCAAGCCGGTTTTCATCGGAGCACCGAGATTTTCAGGCGATTACGGTGTTATCGGCCAAACATTGCAAAAAAGTGCTGACAAATTCGAAAGCGAAGGAAAAACCGTCGTCGTTGTTCATCATGATGGTAAGGCAATCGGCGTTATTGCAATGCGCGACGAGCCAAGGGACGATGCGCTCGCGGCTTTGGAAGAACTCCGCCGGTTGAACATTGAAGCCGTTATGCTGACTGGTGACAACAAACAGACCGGAGAAGCCATTGCAAGAAAACTCGGGCTTGCAGTCAAAGCGGAATTGATGCCGGGCATGAAAGTGGAAGCCATCAAGGAACTTGGAAAAAATCATATTGTTGCTATGGTGGGCGATGGTATCAATGACGCACCGGCACTTGCCGCCGCAAATGTCGGCATTGCCATGGGCTCGGGAACCGATGTGGCATTGGAAACAGCCGATGCAGCCATATTGCGCAACCGCGTGAGCGATATACCGACACTGATTTCGCTTGCCCGTAGAACAATGCTGAATATCAAAGAAAATGTCGGCATAGCGCTCGGCCTCAAGATGATCTTCCTGCTGACAACGATCTTCGGCATTACTGGACTTTGGCTTGCTGTTATGGCCGATACCGGAGCGACTGTTCTCGTTACACTCAATGCATTGAGGCTTCTATTGTTCAAAAAATGACAATTTCGATTGTTAGTTTTTCGTAACACAACAGCGGGCATACGGGATGATGATCGTTTGCCCGTTGCTTAATTGGGTAAATCACCCCTCTTTCTTCTTCTTGTTGATCTTTAACCTCTTTTGAAAGATCGGAAAAAAGAATTTAAAGGAAAATAATGTCTGTTGTTTTTCTCATGATCGAATGTTCGGATTTCGACAAGCTACGAAGATAGAGCGCGTAGCCGTTTGTTTTTATCGAAGAGCTTCGTTTTATCAAAGGCTATAAAACTTCATTGATCAAAACCGGATATCGAGAACTTTTGAAAACAGAGCTTCCTTTATCTTTGCCAAGCGACCAGCAAAGTTTCAAAGAAGTTTTGTCGTTCACTATCCGAAAACATTCCGGATAATTGACGGGGAAAAGAATGAATTGCGCCAATCATGAAATCTCACTGAAGCGCGACATTATAACGGGTTATTCGGAACCCCCTGAATGATAAATTTCCTGCTCGGTGGTGTTGCAGGGTGAATTGTTCAGGTGCCAAAATATAGAGCGTAGTGAACATTGGCAGTTTCCTAATCAATCGAACACAACGATACCCTGCCCCTATGTCCTATTTACCTTCTAAAAAATGTCGCCACACTAAAAGCAGAAAGCGATTAAGGCCTCTTATGCTTTAATAGTTCGAACGAATTCCGATGTAACAAAAGACCGGATTACAAAAAATGAAGCAGCTCTTTGCAAGCCGCTTCGAATTTTTTTAAGATAGAGATGCTGTCCGGTACTTATTTTTTCAAATTATTCAAACGATCGAGAGCTGCGGAAAAACCGTTCAATTGAACAAACAGATTGTTCAAAACCTGTTCACCATTTCCGGCCGAAGTCGCTTTTACCTTAAGCTGCTTGCCATTACGCAATGCTGCAATACCATTTTTGTCAAATGCTATCGGCACAATGCAACCAACCGGCATGCATGTTCTTATACTTGTTTGAACAATAGTCTTGGTATCATCAACCTGTAATTCGATGGGTTTAGAGACCAGAATGCCGAAAGGTACGACAAGCACACCGGTTACATCGCCATTATTATTTGTCGAAGCATTCATGCTGATGACAGGTTGATTTTGATTGTTAACTTCCTGCCGCATCAAAGCACAAGCTTTATCCCCGTTTTGTATGGCGCAATTGACGGTCCACAATCCGAAAGTTTCTGTCAAGGATGATGCGCCGTTCGGCAATGTAGCGGGAGCTGGTTTTGCAGTTTTCTCATTTGCAGCCATTGCAATCGAAGAAAAGAAAAACATAACAATAGCAAAAAACGAAAAAAATAGACGTCTCATTTTATTATTCTTTCTAGGATCTAGAATTACCCAATATCTAAATTTCGATCATATAAAAGAATTTATACTCATTAACCAGACAATTCACTGTTGCACTTTATCTGTCAACAAACAATATGACGAAAACGTGCAACAACCTTCTCATAAACTGCTTGTTTGAACGGTACAACCATCATCGGCAATGATTCCAGATCAACCCACTTCCACTGATCAAACTCGGCACTATTATTTTCCGGCGGCGGATTGATAGCAATTTCCGATTCATCTCCCAAAAAACGGAAAGCAAACCATTTTTGTGTCTGCCCGCGATATTTGCCTTTCAATGCAACTCCGATCAATTGTTCAGGCAAATCATAGTTGATCCAATCATCTGTCTCATCAATCAATTCGATGGAATGGACGCCGGTTTCCTCATAAAGTTCACGTTTTGCTGCATCGATTGGAGCTTCATCCTTTTCAATGCCTCCTTGCGGCATTTGCCAGATTTTCGAAGCCCCTTCAAGCTCGCTCAGCCTTTTCGTAATACGTCTTCCGGCCCAGACTTTCCCGTCTTTGTTAAACAAAGCAATGCCCACGCATTTCCGATAAGGTAAATCTCTTGCAATTTTTTGTCTGTCTTTCTCGTTTTTCATAATTTCTTCCACAAAGCTTGTTGTGCCTCATAAATACTGACAAACACTATAATGGCTTTCGATAACAAAACCACCTTTAACTCGCATTTCGACCCTAGCTCGAAATTTTTCAGTTAAAGTGATGAAGACAAGAAGCAATTTCGAATTCCTCGCGAAAGCCGGATAAATAAAAAGCGCGTTGAACGCGCTTTTTATTTTGTTCAATTCGGTACGCCTTTTTGCGGATTTGGCGGAAAAGCCGCATTGGCCATTTCACCACGAAGCAATTTATAGGCTTCATTCAGTTGAATATCATCTTTCTGGTCTTTCGGGACAAAGGCCGCAGAACCCGACCCCTTATCATCTTCCTGATTACCCTTGATATGACCCTTCAATTCGGATTCGCCCAAATTGACGTCATAGCCCTTATATTCATCCGGCAATGGCTGATCTACCTTGATATCCGGTGTTATCCCTTTGCCCTGGATTGAAGCGCCCGAAGGCGTGTAATAAAGCGCCGTTGTCAGACGTAAAGCACCGTTATCACCAAGCGGAATAATTGTTTGTACCGAACCTTTTCCGAATGACTGTGTACCAAGAACTGTCGCACGGCGGTGATCCTGCAAAGCACCAGCGACAATTTCGGAAGCACTGGCCGAGCCACCGTTAATGAGAACAATCAACGGCTTGCCATTAGAAATATCACCCGGCTTTGCGTCAAAGCGCATGACTTCTGCCTGATCGCGCCCACGTGTTGAAACGATTTCGCCTTTATCAAGGAATGCATCCGATACGCTGACAGCCTGATCCAGCAATCCGCCCGGATTCAAACGCAGATCAAGAACATATCCTTTGAGCTTGTCGGCCGGAATTTTCGACTGGATGTCTTTAATGGCTGCCTGAAGGTCATCATAGGTTTGTTCGGTAAATTGGATGAGACGCAAATAACCGATATCACCTTCGACCCGATATTTGACGGCCTTGACTTTGATAATATCGCGAATGACAGTAATTTCGAGCGGTTTATCAACGCCATTACGGATAATTGTCAGTTTGATAGGTTTGCCGACTTCGCCACGCATTTTGCTGACAGCATCGTTCAAAGTTTGCCCGCGAACCTGCTCGCCATCTATTTTGGATATAAGATCGCCAGCAAGAACGCCGGCTTTGGAGGCGGGAGTATCCTCCATTGGCGAAACAACCTTGATAAGGTCATTTTCCATTGTTACTTCAATGCCCAAACCGCCAAACTCGCCTTTAGTGGAAACCCGCATATCTTTTGCTTCTTCAGCATTCATATAGGATGAATGCGGATCAAGCGAGGTCAACATACCATTGATAGCATTTTCAATGAGCTTTTTGTCATCAGGCACTGTCACATATTGCGCCCGCACACGCTCGAAGACATCACCAAAAATGGCTAGCTGTTTATAGGTGTCACCATCATTATTAGCTGCAAAGGATTGCATCATAATCATCGAACTTGCGCCCAGCAATGCACCGGCAGCTAAAACAGTCAATTTACGAATCATTCTGGTTCCTTCCCGACTTACCAGCCATCCACCATGGTGCCGGATTTACAGGTTTACCTAATTTTCTGAACTCAATGTAAAGCATCGGAGTAGTTTTGCCTATATCCAAAGAAGCCGCGCTAGCAATTTGTTGACTACCCATCGTGCCAAGCGGTTCACCTGAAAGCAAAAATTGTCCTTGCACAACATTAACCTTGTTCATGCCCGCAAGCAATATATGATAATTTTGTCCCGTATCAAGAATAACCAATTCTCCATAGGAACGAAAAGGTCCGGCATAAGCAACCACACCATCGGCGGGTGCAGTTATAATAGCACCCGGTTGCGTTTCAACAGTATCCCCGAGAACTGCTCCATTGTTCGCTCCGAATTTCTGCACAATTTTTCCGGCTGCAGGCAGAACAAGACTACCTTTTTTGCCTTCAAAATCGAGATTGCGCGTCAATTCGGTATCTTCATTTTTGAAACTATTGTCCGTTTTGTCCTGACGTGACTGGCGCTCGAGTTCGGTTAACAGATCTTCAAGCGATTTGGCTCTTTCGGAAAGCTCGAGAACATTTTTACGTTGTGTTGCCAATTCATTTTCCGACGTTTTTTGCAATTTTGCTTTTTCTTCAACAAGCAAACTTAAACGTTTTTGTTGTTCCGCCTGCAATTGAACCTGATTTTTCAACTCGTCATGTTGTGCCTTGATAGAGTTTTCAACTGCTGTCATATCCTTAAGACTAGCCGATAAGGACAGTGTTTTTTCGCGCATTTCCGGAATAAGCGTTCCCAAAAGTGCAGCACTACGCACAGATTTCAGGGCATCATCCGGTTCGACCAGAATAGCTGGCGGAGGATTTAGGCCCATGCGTTCAAGAGCCGCCAGAACTTCAGAAAATTCTCCTCTGCGACTTTCAAGATCCTGTTTGACTTTCGATTTCTCATCATAAAGTCTTGTTAATTTTTCTTCACTCTGGGCTATTTTTTCGGAAGTTTCACGCTCGCTTTTTGCTGCTTTGACAATTTCGGATGTCAAGGTTCGCTGATCTTTTTTAAGACTATCAACCTGACTGGCCAATTGCGCCATTTTCTGGCGTGAGAGCGTCATGGTTGCGCGAATGTCATTCAATGCTTTATTGGCAGCTTCCTTATTCGCATTTTCATCTGCAAAAGACCAATATGGCCAAAACACTATCAAGCATGCAACGACACCTCCCCGACTTAAAGAGGATAAAATTTTACCAACACGCATGATGATGCATTTTATCATTCTGCCAATTCGTACTGCCTAAATGAGGAAGTTATAATCGCGTCAAACTAAGATCGTGTTAACAAATCGGTAATTTGACAGCTTTTCGCTAAAAACTGATTTTACACGCGATGATAGGGGTGTCCACTTAAAATAGTTGCGGCGCGATAGACCTGTTCGCTAAGCAAAATGCGCGCGATCTGATGAGGCCATGTCATTGCCCCGAATGATAATAATAAATCGGCGCGCTTTCGTACTTTTTCACAATGCCCGTCGGGACCACCCAAGGCTATCGTCAGATGTTTGCAGCCAGCATCACGCCAATCTTGCAATTTATGGGCAAACTGAACCGATGTCATTGACTTCCCGCGTTCGTCAAGAACGATAAGACGGCTCCCCTCTTGCAAAGTGCCAAGAAGGTTCTCTCCTTCTTCTTCCATCCTTTGATTGGCGTTTTGTGACCGGCTTTCTACAATTTCATGGACATTGAGAAAATTTAACCCCAATGAGGGAGCCAATTTTGAAAAACGATCAAAATAACGGCTGACAAGTTCCTGCTCGGGCCCTTTTTTCATGCGGCCGACGGCAAATACAGAAATCTGCACGTCAATTTTCTCCGACTCGCAAATGAATCCGGTCACCCGCGTCGGACGTGTTCCACATCTTTTCGAGATTATAGAATTCCCGTGTTTCCGGCCGGAAAAGGTGCACAACAATATCACCAAGATCAATCAGCACCCAATCGCACTCGCTCAAGCCTTCCACTCTGGTTTGACCTTTATTACAATCTTTCATGGCATAGAGAAGATGGTCAGCCAATGCCGAAACATGACGCTGCGAACCTCCCGAAGCAATCACCATATAATCGGCCAACGGGGAACGACCACGAAGATCAATAGTAACAACATCCTCTGCCTTTGAATCATCAAGGCTCGAAAGAACACGCTGCAAATTATTTTCAACAATCAAACCGGCATTGTCGGCATGAATTTTCTCCTGAACCTCAGCGTCTTTGCCAATTTTATTGTTCTTTTGTGTCACAATAGTTTTTTTCAGATTATTCACCTTTCAACCCGATATAAGTTCTCGTTTTTACCACCAGTTTCTTGATTAATAAAAGTTACAGACTTGTCGCTTTTTTTCAAGGAAAATCGGCATTTTTCTTATTTTGCCCTTGCTCGCCGCTTCCTCTCTACTTCGCGTTTTTCTGCCGCAAGCCCGTAGAAGATGCATAAGAGCGTCGGCCATGGATATATCCCCATGCAGGAGGTTTTTTATAGGGCAAAGCGCCAACATCATATTCTTTAACACGGAATTTCCGGAATGTTTCCGCCATGGCAGAAGAAAGTGCCGACATTGAAGCCGATGGCCGATCAATAATAACAATCGGGATCATGGACACGATCTTTTTCCATTCCTGCCATTGATGAAATGTCGCAAGACTATCGGCGCCCATCACCCAGACGAATCGGCTATTGAGATGACGAGAAAGTATGTAGGAGAGCGTTGTGATTGACGTATAGGATTTGATTGTCTTTTCAAAACCGGTAATTTTTATACGCGGGTCGTCAACAAGTTTGGCACTTAATTGTATTCTTTCGTGGAGTGGCAAAAGCCCGCTTCGATCTTTCAGCAGGTTTCCGGGGGTCACCATCCACCATAATTCATCGAGGTTCAATCGACGAAGCGCAATTTTTGCAACGAGGAGATGTCCTTCATGTGGCGGGTTGAACGACCCGCCAAAAAGGCCTATCCGGTTGCCGCTTTCGCAATGCGGCATTTTGTTTTCATATCGGAAAAAGTCATTCAAGGACGTATCTGCCCGTTACCGTTGACATGATATTGAAATGTCGTCAATTGTTCGACACCGATCGGACCACGAGCATGCATTTTGCCCGTTGCAATGCCGATTTCACCTCCGAAACCGAATTCGCCGCCATCTGCAAATTGGGTCGACGCATTGTGCATCAAAATAGCGGAATCGAGGCTTCTGAAAAAGAGGTCAACCGCCTTTTTATCTTCGGCAATAATCGACTCGGTATGGTGGGAAGAATAACGGTTGATGTGATCGATTGCGCCCTCAACACCATTGACTGTCTTTATCGATACAATGGCATCAAGATATTCGGTCGACCAGTCTGCTTCGGTGGCAAGCTTGGCACCCGGAATTTTATCGACTAGATCTTCACTCGCACGTATTTCACAGCCAGCCTGTTGAAGTGCAATAATAACCGGAACGATCTTATCAGCAATTGCTTGGTCAACAAGAATAGTTTCCACCGCACCGCATATCCCTGTGCGTCGCAATTTGGCGTTGATAATTATCTTTTTTGCCATGTCGAGATTGGCAGATTTATCAACATAGATATGGCACAAACCTTCAAGGTGGGAGAACACGGGAACGCGTGCTTCCTTTTGTACACGCGCGACTAAACTTTTGCCCCCTCTTGGAACAAGAACGTCGATATTTCCATCAAGACCGGTGAGCAATTCTCCTACTGCGTCGCGATCGACTGTGTCGACAAACTGTATAGATTGTTCCGGCAAACCGGCAGACTTCAAGCCTTCGACCATTGCTTCATGGATAGCTTTGGATGACAAGAAACTGTCGGAGCCACCACGAAGAATAACGGCATTGCCGGCTTTCAGACATAAGGCGCCTGCATCGGCAGTCACATTGGGCCGACTTTCGTAAATGACACCTATAACGCCAAGGGGTGTGCGAACGCGCTGGATTTCTAACCCGTTCGGACGTTTCCATTCACTCATAATTTCGCCGACGGGGTCAGGAAGATTGGCGATTGTATGAACGGCATCGGCTATCGAAGAAATACGTTTTTCATCAAGTAAAAGCCGGTCGACAAGAGCAGCACTCATGCCATTTTTTTTGGCTTTCTCTATATCTTTGGCATTGGCCGCCAATATATCAGCTTGATGGTCGCGAATATTTTTGGCGATCGCTTCAAGTGCTTGCGTCTTCTGCTTTGAGGGGCTAAGCGCCAATGTCCGGGAAGCCGAGCGGGCATCTCTTCCCATTTTCAAAAGATTGTCGTGCAAACCAGCCATGAAATATTTCCCTTATTAACCACCGCTTTCCGGCAGTTAGCCACATCACATCCGATAACTCAATATATATTATGACGTGGAAAGTCCGTTAAGCTCAAGGAACGATATTTATAATATAAGCCCAACAAATATTATTGATAATGAATGATGATTAACTCCGCAAAACCATGTCATTGCGATGAACCATTGCAGATCTTGGTTCATAACCTAAAACAGCTTCAATCTCGGCATTTTTCAATCCGATAATACGATCGGCCTCATCCCGATCATAACTGACCAATCCTCTTGCAATTTCGAGTTTGTCTTTGTCGACAATCGCCACGGTATCGCCATGGTGGAAATCCCCTTCAATGGCGACAACACCGGCGGCAAGAAGCGACTTGCCTCTTTTCAAAGCACGAACCGCCCCCTCGTCAATCGTCAATGTGCCGGACGGGTCAAGCTGGCCGGAAATCCATGTTTTCCATGCACTGACAGGCTTTTCGCTCGCTGCAAAAAAACTTGCCCTTTCGCCTTGATCAATAGCGGCCAACGGATGGAGACGCTTACCCGATGTAATAATCATTGCCGTTCCGGATTGATTGGCAATTTTGCCTGCTTCAAGTTTTGTCTTCATTCCGCCCCGCGATAATTCGGAAGCGGCAAGACCCGCCATTTTTTCAATGGCGGGATTGATCGACCGGATATAGGGAATGAATTGCGAATGGTCGTCAAGATGCGGAGGGGCAGAATAAAGACCATCAATATCGGATAAAAGAATGAGGAGATCCGCCCCCATCATTGTTGCAACGCGCGCTGCCAGCCGATCATTATCTCCATAACGGATTTCACCGGTTGCAACTGTATCGTTCTCGTTAACGACAGGAACTGCGCCAAAATGAAGTAACGTATTGATTGTTGCCCTTGCATTGAGATAATGGCGGCGCTCTTCCGTATCGACGAGTGTCAGAAGAATCTGCCCCGTCATCAAGCCATGTTTTAACAATTGAGCCCCATAGGCTTTAGCAAGTTCGATCTGGCCGATTGCTGCACATGCCTGACTTTGTTCAAGTTTGAGCGAACCCGACGGAAGTTTCAAGAGTGTACGTCCCAAGGCAATAGCACCGGAAGAAACCAGAAGAATCTCTACGCCTTTTTTCTCCAATGCGGCGACGTCATTAATCAGGCTTTCAAGCCATTCGGCTTTAAGACCGTGCTTGCGATCAACAAGAAGAGCTGACCCGATTTTGACAACAATACGTTTATATTGATCGAGTTTTTTTAATTCCTGCACCATGAATGCCTATTCTCCGGCTTCCTTGCCCGCCTGCTCTTTGCGACTTTCTTCGATAATTTTAGCAATGGAACGCAAAGTTTCCTCTATTCCTGCGTGCGTAACTGCTGACAATAGATGGACTTTTTTCCCTGAAATTTGTTCGAGCTGTTTTTGTTTTATCTGTTTTGTTTCTTCGTCAAGAATATCAGTCTGGCTTAAAGCAACAACTTCCGGCTTTTCGGAAAGTCCGTGACCATAGGCTTCCAATTCGTCACGGATAATCTGATAAGCTTTGGCGACATCTTCTTCCTGTGCAGATACAAGATGAAGCAGAACCTGACAGCGCTCGACATGACCCAAAAACCTGTCGCCAATGCCAACCCCCTCATGGGCACCTTCTATAAGGCCGGGGATATCCGCAAGGACGAATTCACGCCCGTCAATACGCACCACGCCGAGATGGGGATGCAATGTGGTAAATGGATAATCGGCAATTTTCGGTTTTGCAGCTGTAACAGAGGCAAGAAACGTGGATTTTCCGGCATTGGGGAGACCAACAAGTCCACAATCGGCAATCAATTTCAAACGCAACCAGATTGTACGTTCGACACCTTCAAGTCCGGGATTGGCTCGACGGGGCGCGCGATTGGTCGACGTGGTAAAATGCAAATTACCAAAACCGCCATTTCCGCCCTTCGCCAGACAAAATTTTTGTCCGACCTCTGTCAAGTCACAGATAAGCGTTTCGTTATCTTCTTCAAAAATTTGAGTGCCGACCGGTACTCTCAATATAACATCGGCCCCTTTGGCACCTGTCATATTGCGCCCCATACCATGCATACCGGTTTTTGCCTTGAAATGTTGCTGATAGCGATAATCGATCAAGGTGTTGAGACCATCGACCGCAACGGCCCAGACATCCCCGCCGCGACCGCCGTCACCGCCATCGGGCCCGCCGAATTCGAGAAACTTCTCATGCCGGAAGGAAACTGCACCTGCTCCGCCATCACCGGAGCGGATATAGACTTTCGCCTGATCGAGAAATTTCATTTTTTATACTCTTCGTTGATCTTCGCCTCTCTCATAGCGCAAAGTTCCAAACAAGGCTATAGAGAGATGGAAAGCCAAATAGCCTTCCGGATTTTAAGCCTGATGTGCAAATACTCTCAGCATAATCACATCAACATTCAGGGGCAATAACTGCTCAGTTGTGAAATCATCCAGCCAGACGATGAAATGCTTTTTAACTTCAAACATTTCGGGAGCGAGAGATAGTCACTGTCTCTTCAAAAGGTTTTCGAAACCGGTTCGGTCGTCAACATAATTTTAGGCAACACACCGGAATTGGGACTATCCTTTTGATCTCACAGATGATTTTGTCGACCACCTGTTTTTCAACGTGTTCAATTTTATAATTTTCTGCCCGAACCTTAAAATCATATGAATTGCACAGCTTTGGCACCTTACAAAGTGGCTGAGCAAGCAGCCACTTTTAGCCTTCAAGCAGCTTTACCTTTGAAATCATAGGCGAGCAAATAAAGCTCGACCGATTCTGCCCGACTTGCCGGCGGCTTGACGTGGTAAATCTTTTTGAAATTCTGCTTCAATATTGTCAGCAATTCATTTTCTGCCCCGCCCTGAAAGGTTTTGGCAAGAAAATGCCCACCCGGTTTCAAGACCGACACGGCAAAATCGGCAGCGACCTCACAAAGATGGATGGTTCTGATATGATCGGTTTGCTTATGACCAATTGTCGGTGCAGCCATGTCTGAAATTACAAGATCGGGCTTGGCACCCAGAGCGTCCATTAGTTTTTGAGGTGCATCATCATCAAGAAAATCCATTTCCAGCATTGTAACGCCGGGCAAAGGGTCCATGTGAAGATAATCAATGCCAACAACAGACGGATGATCATTCGTAGAGCCGACAATTTTGGCTGCTACCTGACACCAGCCACCGGGGGCTGCACCAAGATCAATTATCTTCTGTCCTTTTTTTAAGAGATGATAGCGTTCATTGATTTCGATAAGTTTATAGGCTGCCCGTGAACGGTAGCCGTCTATTTTTGACTGATGCACATAAGGGTCGTTCAGATGTCGCTCGAGCCACCGGCGTGATGAAGCCTTGATTGTGCCGGCTTTCTTTTTTACCCTTGTGTGGAGTTCATGTGTACCGGCGCCGCCTCTTCCACCTGCATGTGTTCCAGTTTTTTTCGTTGTCATAGGCGTTCACTTTCACGATTTTTCCGCAAGTGGAAACGATCATTGATATGACGGCGTTTTCTCCATGCTCCATCACGTGACATCAATTCTGTCAATATTCCTTCACGCAAGCCACGGTCGGCAACGCGCAATCGTTCGGATGGCCATTCTTCCCTGATCACATCAAGAATGGCACAACCGGCGAGCACCAGATCGGCCCTATCGTGCCCGATACAGGGATTGGCAATCCGTTCTGCCAAATTCCATGAGAGCAAACGTTTGGTCATACGCTCGACATCGTCATTGTTAAGCCAAATACCGTCGATAAGACGGCGGTCATATTTTGCAAGTTCCAGATGTATTCCTGCCAGAGTAGTTACCGTACCTGACGTACCCAATAAATGAAAATGCGGACTTTTTGCCAAGGCACCCAATTTGTCACGGCCTTTAAATCCCATGAGCAAATGGCGGACATAATCCTTCATATTTTCAAAATCATTTCTTGTAACGTTTTCACCGCCGAAACGCTCGGCCAAAGTAATGACACCAACAGGCAACGATGTCCAGGCAATGATATGTTCAGCCAGACGCGGAGACCGTTTCTTCGAGCGGTCAATCAACACAATTTCGGATGAACCGCCGCCAATATCAAAAACCACAATGGCATCAGTATCCGCTTCGACCAAGGTACCACATCCGGCGACAGCAAGACGTGCTTCGGTTTCCCGATCGATGATTTCAAGATTGATACCGGTTTCCCGAGCCGCCCGTTCGATGAACCTTTGGCCATTTTCGGCCGCGCGACACGCTTCTGTTGCAATGAGCCGACACCGTTTGATCGTTCTTTGATCAAGTTTCGAGCGACAGACTTTCAGCGCTTCTATGGCGCGTTCCATTGCATTCTCGTTAAGACGACCGGTCCGTGAAAGCCCCTCTCCCAAACGTACAATTCGTGAAAATGCATCAACAACATGAAAATGGCCGGGTTTCGTTGGAGCGGCTATCAATAAACGGCAATTATTCGTTCCAAGATCAAGTGCTGCGTAAAGCGGCACCCTTTGCGCAGATGAATGAGACGGATTGTGATGTTTTTTTGTCTCTTCCTTGGACGCACCTGAATGCGCATTCTTCTGAACAGTGTCGTTATCACGAGGTTTTGTCAGTATCGGCGTTTTGCGTGAACGTTTTTTGGTGCGATTGTTATTTTCCGGCCCACTCTCCGATGTGCCTTCATGCAAAACGCGCAGCTTTCCTTTCTGGCGCCGTTTTGCGCGCTTTTTCTTAAACGGGGGGACAGCAAAAGACTCTGTTAAAGGCGGCTCGTTACCACCATTTTCGTGCCTTTCCGGGCGTTCGTGCAAACCTTTTGCATCAGTTACGCCAAGCTTTCCCCGCTCCGACCCTTTGGGGTTGTCGATCAACGGAGTCATCATCTTCTTTCCTTAAAAGAGCCATGGGGACATTTCCTCGCAATGGACACTTCATTATCTTTCGTTGTTTCTAATGTAACAGCGTTGCCCGTTTTTACCAATAGCTGGAACCGCGCTTCTTCATTTTTTTGAGTAGCTTGCCTGAAAAATCGCCAAATCTTTGGGGAGGGCTCATAAAAGTTTGTCACATGCCGAAGTTCTTGCTGTTTAAATTCCGATTACAAACCGAAGTGAGCAGCCAAAAATTATTTTCTCAAGTTTAGGCTTGTATCTTGAAACGGATATGCTAAAAGCCATGCTGTTCTCGCTTTAAGCAGAAATGCTGGGGAATAGTTTAACGGTAGAACTGCGGACTCTGACTCCGTCAGTCCTGGTTCGAATCCAGGTTCCCCAGCCAATATATCTCCTTGAAAAAATTACATAATTTGTTTTCTGATTTTTTCAGGATGAAAAGGGTAGACACTTTTTTTAGCGTGGGGTAGACAATTTTTTATACCGATCATCCCCCCTTCGTTTGAAGCGTGGGGCTATTTTGTCGCGCTTTTATGACCGCTTTGGCCGATTGATTTAATAGCGAGCCATAATGCTGTTTTTTTCGAAAGGCTTTCCGCTATCAGCCGGTTTTTTGCCTTCAAATCCTTTTACGCGCCCAATTTACCTATTTCGTTCGCATAAACATTTATCAGCAGATAAACAGACATTTTTTTGCAGAAAACAATCTCGGGTTCATTCGCGATAACAGAGTTCCCCTTTGAAACTTTGCAGAACGACTGTTCAAGACTTTTTCGCCACACGCGTCCTGTATCCCGCCACCACCCGCTCAATTGTTATTATTTTTACCAAACAAGCCATTCCAGCCTCTCACGTCCGAAATATCACGAAACTTACAAGACAGTTGGAAAACATGAGACCGTTACTCGTCCAATATTGGACGAGTTGTCGCATTTTATAATTGCCCCATTTACTCGAATGATAAAAAAATGATCTAGTCTTGCAGTCTGTTCTTTTTGATCACACATTTAATCAGGCTAATGAATACAGGAAATTTATGATGACCCAAGATGATAAAAGCAAACACGTAAAAGTCGTCGACGTCGAAAAAATCGATGAGCAGGATGACGAAAAAAACGGTCCTGTCGATACTGTCGATATTTTTGATGATGTTACAGGTGACGATAATGGTGTATTTCGTCCCCGGAACAAGAAAGCTGAAGACATTGAAAACCCGTTAAGTGACGAGGATAGAGATGTCGTCGGGGAAAATCTCTTCACCAGCGAACCAGATAAAGGTGAACCCGACTGATCGGTTGGTTTTCATTAAGAACTTAGATGGACCAAAGGAATGGAGGTTTATTGCTGACCTCCCGTTCCTCATTTATTGCCGCATTCGTTATGCAAGGCGTGATGTTTTTTCGCCAATTGTCCGGTGTTCCGCCAATTAGTTTCTATGCCAGTTGTTTTCTATAAGGACGTTAGCCGCGTTTCATTTAAAAATATAAAGTTTTGAAGCAAGCTGTTCATGACAGTGAAATCCGGTCGGCGTTTTTGGTCGCTTTTTGTCAGTATTATAAGATTTTACATATAAGATATTATTTGGTTGCTGTTTTTTGGGAGGGGACGGCATTTCTATCCAGTGCTGAATGCCACACTGCTTTTTAACTTTTCAACCGCTTCGGTTTTGTGAACTTTCTGTTTTATTCTATCAAATTCTTTTTTGATAAGAATTTTTTTAACTGTTTCAAATGTCAATTCGTTTGATGATCGGGTAAAGGCTGATTTTCGGATGATAATGACTGAAGAATAGATAGCATTTTATCGACAGCCGATTTTACATTTCCCGAGTTATCAATATAACAATATTTTGCTCCTTCAGGCAATTGGATAGGAATATTTGCTCTTTTAAGACGTTCCGCAATATCGGTTATTTTTTCTCTTTTACGACCTAAGAGACGTTCCTTTAAAATTCCAATTGGTGCATTGATTTCAATTACATAAACCTTTCCAAACAACTCTTTTGCGTGCTCGAGCTCTGCTCGTGAGACATTGGCAATGACGATTTTACCTTTATGAACCTCGTCTACAATGCCCATCGGTAAACCATAATGGATACCATGGGCAAACCATTGCAGGGAAAATGAAGCTTTTTGAGAAAGTTCAAAAAACTTCTCAAGCGAAACGCCTATATTATCTTCATTTCCTATATTTTGTGATGTTTCATCATGATCGTTAAAGCTATTTATGCCAGCCTTTCGCGTAATTATCCGCCGAACAAAGAGAAATTCCGGATTATTTTTGAGAACCTCATGAACAGCGTTCATAATCGTGTCTTTTCCGGCGCCGCTCGGCCCGACAATAGCCACAAACCACCCCGGTTTTTTATTCGATAACAATTTAAATCATGCCAAATAGAGTTAATGAACCCGATTTTGTTTTATAACAAAATCCGCTGCATTTTATAACCGGATGCGGAAAATTGCTATGTTCATCAAGCAGAATATGTGTAATCCAGAATTTTTAAAAAAAGCATTTCCGGCTTCGTTTCCAAGAAAAGAAAATAACTTTATATTCATAATATTTGCTTAAAAAGACCTTTCAGCGAAATTCATATCTATAGACAAGCGCTATAGATAACCTTAATTTGACCGATAGGACAGTTTTCTGAATGACCATGTCTAGTTTCGTTTTAACCGTCATATGCCCCGCAAAAAGGGGAATTGTCGCTGCAATTTCTACATTTTTGGCAAAAAATACATGCAATATCGTCAATAGTTCACAATTCGACGACCCGATTTCTAAAAAATTTTTCTGTCGTATCGGTTTTGACAGTGAAGGCGGAAAAGCTATTCATGATCTTGAAGATGCATTTCGTCCAATTGCCCAAGAATTTTCTATGAAAGCCAATTTTTTTGATACACGAGATCGAATGAAGGTTCTCGTCATGGTGTCGAAATTCGGTCATTGTCTCAACGATTTACTTTACCGCTGGCGAATAGGTGCTTTGCCAATCAATATCGTCGGGGTCATCTCCAACCATTTGGACTATCAAAAATTGGTCGTTAATAACGATCTGCCTTTTTACCATATTCCTGTCCATAAAGACCGCAAACAAGAATCCGAAGATAGATTATTCGAAATTATCTCCGAGACGGGAACAGAACTTGTTGTCTTGGCGCGCTATATGCAAATCCTTTCGGACCGGCTTTGTAAAGAAATGCCGGGACAAATTATCAATATTCACCATTCCTTTTTGCCCAGTTTCAAAGGCGCAAATCCGTACAAACAGGCTTTCCAGCGTGGCGTGAAAATTATCGGAGCAACAGCCCATTATGTAACTGCCGATCTTGATGAAGGACCCATTATAGAGCAGGATATTGTGCGCGTGACACATGCTCAAAATGCTGACGATTATGTAGCTCTGGGGCGCGATGTTGAAGCTCAGGTTCTCGCACGTTCTATTCATGCCCACATTCATCATCGCGTTTTTATCAACGACAACCGAACCGTCGTCTTTCCGGCGACACCGGGAAGCTATGCTTCTGAACGAATGGGGTGATCAATTTTTTCAATAAAATTGCTTGATTAAACTATTTACTTATACAATTTAAAAAAATACTTTTTAAGCGTAATTTCCAATTCTACGTTGATTTTTAAAAATAATATATTTTCATAATTATCTGATTAAAAAGATGTTTTATATTTCCATATCCGGTTTTTAAATAAAATTTTTAAGCTCCAGAATGAAAAGAACATTGTTAACAGCAAATCTGTTCTAACAAAAAAAGCGTAACAAAACTTTTTTAAAGGTTTATCTCTTTCTTTATATTTCGTTTAACAAATCAAAAAATAACGAGAATTGTTGCATTTTCCGGATAAATAGAATACTATGCCACTAAGGCTTATGAGGAGCTCGAAACGTAACAAGGAAGATCATGAAGATTGGGGCTTGTTAATAGTTTTGGAGAGTAATTATGCAACCGGTTGATGCTACATCTGGCGCCCGTTCGTTGACGACAGTGCGAGTAGCGACGCCTTCTAATCAGACGGCTCGGACCGACTCGGTTGTCGAACAAATACCTATCGTAGAACCGAGGCCACATTATCCGATATCTGCAAGCGTCGCAGAAATAATGGCTCACATTACCGAGCTTATAAAAGAACAACAAACTGCTTCCGAAGAAGCTTTTCATCAAAAAAATCTTGATGAAGCGCGCGCTGAAATGGAAAAGCTTTTTGAAGCAGTCCAAGGACGGTCTGATAATACTGTTGATGGTAAAACAGATAATAATAATGGCTTGGATCAGCACGATAAGGTCAACGGAATTGGCAATAACGCATTGAAAGTTTCCGACAATATTAATGATAAGATTACATTGTCGGACAATGCTTTTGATGTTGAAAATGCTGATGGTGCCAATGGCCGCAGTGCAGAGTCTGTGAATAGCGACACTGTAGCCAAGAACAATCTTAAAACGGCAACGAAGACAAATTCCGGTTTGCCGCCCTTGCCTTCTGACGGTAAAGACACTGATAAAAAAGTTGATGCCGCCAAAGCTGACAAGACACATAATGAAACTTCGTCCATAAAGACGGAGAAGGGTGCAAATATGCCGGCGGGAAATGCCGATATTGGCTCGCAGGAAAATATTCAACTGGACACAAATGTCTCGGCAGCCAACAACGAGAAGGAAGATATCTGATCTTCTTGATTGAAGCGTTGTTAAATTAATCGAATGAATGTGGAAATAGCTCCCTATAGTTATTTCCATTTTTTGTTTTGAGGCATATATGGATAAAGGGGTGAAAGATAATCATTTCACCCCTGCAAACAGTGTTTTATGTGGCTGTCGGTTTACCCGCTGTTCAAGCGCCATTCACATTCTTTAAGATAGAGATGAAAACGCTCTTCAGGATTGCTGTTAAAACAGTGAACATGCCGTTTTGCCTGTTACCAACTCGCTTCCATCGATGAGATTGCATACAAGAGCAAAAATTTCCGAGTGTTAAATATGCCTGGAATAAAACTTGCAAACAACGAAATTGTCAAAAGTGGCAAAGTTTTCTCTATAAAACAAAATGAAACTTGATTGACGAACAGGTTTTGATTGACCGGAAAATGACGGCAAAAATGTTTTGATGTAGTCATTCGAACTAGAACAGACTGAGGGCTATTCAATTGCTTTCACCCGAAGCGTGGAGTTATTCCATCTCCTCCACGTTCTCTTCTGACCCTATGGACACAACCGACAATAGCCTTTACCAAGTTCGCTTTTCCGGCTCGTCAATTCAGATTTTTCTTATTCAAGTCGAGAAATGGCCTTTGGCAGCACATAAAAATAGCTTATGAAAAAAGCATTGCGTTTTAATATTCTGAAAGAAGAGTTATTCCACCTCCTCCACGTTCTCTTCTGACGCTATAGACACAACCGACAATAGCTTTTACTAATTTCGCTTTTCCGGCTCGTCAATTCAGGCTTTTCTCGTTCAAGCCGAGAATGGTCTTTGGCAGCACATAAAAAAAATAGCTTATGAAAAAAGCATTGCGTTTTAATATTCCGAAAGAAGAGTTATTCCACCTCCTCCACTTTCTCTTTTGCCCCTATCCACACAACCGAAAACAGCCTTTACCAAGTTCGATTTTTACGGCTCGTCAATTCAGGTTTTTCTTGTTCAAGCCAAGAAATGGCCTTTGGCAGCACATAAAAATAGCTTATGAAAAGAAAGCGCGGTTGCATTCCTGTTTAATCCTGCAAAAATGCCAGCCGAAAGCGCTGTTGAGCGGAAAACATAACAAGTGATGGGCTTATTTAATTTTATTGTTCTATGTGGTTTTTGACGAGGTTAATGGCAATGCACCAAAAGCTTTTTCCCGCTATCAAAGCCGGGCAAATGCTTTTTAAAAGCTCGATTCAATTCGCCCGTAAACCAATTGCGTGAAAGAATAGATTTGCCCGCCGACAAAAGAGGCCGTCAATGCGAGAACAACGAAAATGACAACTATTTTCGGAATAAATGTCAATGTCATTTCCTGTATTTGGGTAAGAGCTTGAAAAAGAGCAATGACAATGCCTATTGCCATAGCAGCGCCAACGGCCGGACCGCTTGCTACCAAAACGGTCCAAATCGCAGCAGTTACCATATCGACGGCATCGGCTTCATTCATTCTTAAGCTCCCGCAACAAAACTCAAGCTTGTTTCGGTTGACTATTCATGACAGTAACGCCGGGCCCGATAAGCAAGTCTTTTCCATTATCAAGTTTTGCGATCAAACCGTCGCTATAAATTGTAACCGACTGGACAGTACCGGCAGTTACAGCACCTTTTTCGTCTGTAAACGAGAGATATTTGCCGACATAACCTTCCGCACGGGAAATTGGCCCGTCAACCATAATGTTCTTGAGCGATTGTGCCATTGAATCAAGCTTGGTATTTGTCTGCGTTTGCTGCTCGACAGCCGAAAAACTTGCCAATTGTGAAACAAATTCGGTCGAATCCATTGGTTTGGTCGGATCCTGATTTTTCATCTGGGCAACAAGCAACTTGATAAAAGTATTATAATCTGCATTCGGCGTCTTGGTAGTTGTGCTGGTGCTTCCAGTGGTATTATTGGAAGAGGGTGTACTACTCGTACCAGAAGTTGAAGGCGTTGTTGACGGTGTCGAAGCATTTGTATTTGTCGAAGCATTTGTATTTGTCGACGACGTATTATTCTTGTCGGACGCAGCTTCTGTTTCTGAAGCAAAGTTGGATGTTGCTGCAGCGGACTTTCCGGCAGCCGCATTGGTTGCCGGACTATATTTCATAAGGCTTGATGTATTGTTGTCTACAGCACTTATGGTCATGAACTTTCTCCTAATCAGGCGGTTTTTTGTTCCTTTTCAACAGCAGGCTTTTTACCCATTATCGTTTCTTCTCTGTCGAACAATCCGCGAATGACTTTTAAAACGTCAAAAATCTTATCTTGTTCGGTCAAATCAATGCATTTACGTAGACCTTCCAGAATAATCGGGTCATTGTAAGTGCGGAGCATTTTGCCAAGCATTTCAATGAAAATCATTACTGTCTTGTCGGCTGTATCGGGATCGATCAGCATCACTTGTGCAGTGAAATAAAGCTGCTTTAGCGGTGTATTTGTGTCTTCCGCTTGCATTACATGAGCTTCAAGAAGAAACGTCGCATCATTCAAGAGCTCTAAAGTTACCTTACGATCGGGGCGTAATACAGCGCCGTTCAGGTAAAACTTTTCGTTTGGCCGTAATGTTATATGCATCGTCTTATCAGTCATTTTCACTTTTCTCCGGATTTGTAGCAAGACCGTCTCTGATGGATTCAGAGATTTCCACCAAAGCATCAAAGTCTGCTGTTTCCCCATTCTCCAATCTCTGGATTTCTTTCAAAATAAAGAAACCGATAGAAATCAGAGATGCCTTAAGTTCTGTCGGCAGTGCATTTTCCGCCAGCCCCAAGTCTTCAATTAAAATAATCCATAATTTACGTGTAAATGCTACCGCTTCATATGTCTCGCGGGTGCTTGGCCCGGCCTTCTGGGCAGCACGCAGCATTTTTATACAACGATCGAACAAAATGCTCTCGCGTTCGCGAGCGCCCATCTGATCGTCTTCCATTACATCTTCGTACCGCATCTGATACATCAAAATTCCCCAGATATCACATCCGTATTATTTAACCCGAAAGGATTAATTTAAATATAATTGGCCAATGTCATTTTGCTGATACGAGCTGTCATAGTGTATGAAATTTGTAATACGTTCTGAAGCTGGATCATCTTCGCACTTGCTTCGGTCGGGTCAGCACCAATCATGTCATTGCGTGTTTGGTTCAAAATACTGAGCTGTGCATTAATATGATTAGTGGCATTGGTGACGCGACTTTGCGAATTACCAAGATTGGACGCCGACGTAATAATCTCGTTAATAGCACTACCCGTCGATTTGTTATCCGAAGAAGCCCGTGCGCGATCAGCAATTGCCCCCTGAGCTGCCGAAGATAACCCGATATTACCGAACTCGGCCACAAGAATCATATTCTTCATGGCCTGACGGAAGCCTGCATCATTGGCGCTTGCCGAAATATCAGCATTTTCACCGCTGGGCGAAATGCGTCTTGATACTTCACCGTCTTTGGCACGTGAAAAATTTGTACCCCAACTCGGATCATCAAAAAGTTTACTGAATGGTCCATCAATGAAAGATTTCATGTCATCGGCAGAAATATTGGCCACCTGAGGGTCATCCACATTAAAGCCGAAATAATCTCTGAACGTATCTTGTACAATTTTGCTCGTGCCGGTATTGCTCCCCGCCTTATAATAGTCAAATGGTGGCTGACTGGTATTGGTGCCGCCAAAGACATATTCGCCATTATAGCTCGTATTCATTGCCGAGACGAAGGAGTCGAGTGCTGTTTGTGCAGCAGATTGCATGGTTGCCGGAGTTGCAGCAACATTGTCGCCCATCAGCGCTTTATTAAACTGTATAAGGCTACCACCGGGTTTATCCTTGCTGCTTGCTTCTACCAGACTTTGCAAGGCCGTTTGTGCCGAAGCCATACGCTGGGCTGCCAAATTGTTGCTATCTCTCAATCCTTGCAATGTTGAAATCTGATTTTCATTTTCAACAAAACGACCCGTCTGGCGACCAAGCTTCAAACCGGGATCCCTGATCCTTTGTGTTGCGGCCTCATAGCTTGCTTCATCAAGCTCTGACTGTGCTTGCGAAACAATCGAACGTTGCGAATTGTTCAATACATAAGTAGAAATCGGGTTAATTTTCATTTCACACCTATCTTACCGCACTCATCAAGTCATCTAACATTTTGCCGACCGTTGTTATTATACGCGCAGTTGCTGAATAAGTCTGCTCTAATTGAAGCATCAGAGCCATTTCATCATCGGTATTTACGCCGGTTTCATTAGACAAAGCTTCGCCCGCACGGCTGAACATTGTGCTTTTATATTCGTTATCCGAAGTTGCGGACTTGCGTACGCCTTCCATCCATGACAAAGATTGCTTGGTGTAAGACGCGATGCTTTGAGTATTATCAAGCCCTGTATCATTAGCGAAATTACGGGGTTTATCCAGATTGTCGACTAGTTTCTGAAGATCTTTACCGAGCTTTTCCGGACCACCGTCAACCGTATTGCTATCAAATTCCGGATTAACACTAATTCTACCTGCCGTTCCGGTAACGTTCGTTTCGTCACCACCCTCGAATAGAGCGGGAGGTCCTTTAAAAATATCGGTCAGCGCATTGGCTACTTCATCAAGTTGTTTCTGATATTGCGGAGCAATTTCATCACGAACCTTCAACAAACCACCAAGTTTGCCGGACCCGTATGGAGATGTGAATACGCTGTGCGATAATGGCACCCCGTCAACTAGAACCTGATTTCCACTACGTCCTGCGGTTAATGGTCCACTTGGATCAAAGGTGACCTTTGCAGGAACCTTGTCATAAAGTGTACTATTATCCATCCCGTAGATCGACATCGTGCCGTCGGGATGAGTAACAGTGGTTATACCAATTTCCTGAGACAGTTCTTTAAGAATTGCATCGCGTTGATCCATATAGGCATAGCCATCACGACCCGCACCTTTTTCATTGGCAATTTGGCCTTCGACTTCATGGAACTGTTTTAACAGATCATTGATGTGATCGACAGAATCCTTGATTTCACTATCGGTATCGGTACGTAATTTATCAATTGCTTTGGAACCGGCATTCAAACTGTTGGCAAGATCTTTTGCCTTGTCAATGGCAGCATCACCGGCTGTTCTTTGGCTAGGATTATTGGCATAGAACTGCAAAGCTTTTTTGAAATCATCAAGCAAACGCGACGGCGAATTTTGAAAGTCGTTTGTACCATAAATGTTCGAGAGCTGTGTTGCCCCGTCATTTATAGCCGCAGCCGCAGCCGATTGACTGGACTTGACAAGGTAGTTTCCAAGAAGTTCCGGATTGTCATCGCGGATGACCTTGGAGCCCACCATTCCGTAGGCTCCGGATTGGACATGGGTGGTGCGATGGGTATAGTTTGTGTCACGCGCACCACCAATATTCTGGGATACAACACTCATCTGACCAGACGATGTCTTGAGTGAATTTCTTGCTGTAGAGAGTGCTGTACCTAGTGTCATTTTAGCCTTCTTTTATCTCATGTAATCGGCAGTTGAGCCGGTTTCAAGTAAGGTTAGTCCTATCGTTTCAAATTGACAATAACATCCATTACTTCCGAACCCGTCTGGAACACTTTCGAATTTGCAGTATAATTGCGCTGTGCTTCGATCATGTCTGTCAATTCATCGCCGATATCGGCGTTTGACTCTTCCAGCATACCACTTCTCAAAACGCCGAATGTACCTTCACCCGGATGTCCGAATGTTTGACCACCAGCTTCCGGCACTGCCTGGAACACTGTTCCGGTAACCGGAATAAGTGAATCCGGAGCGGTTACTGTAGAGAGGCCAACAGTACCGATTGTTCTTACCTGACTATTACTATAGCTGACCTGAATCTCACCTTTTTCATTAAAACTGAAATTTTTGTAAGTTCCGGGAGCGTAACCATTTTGTGTGGAATCAAAAGTGAAATTCGCGCCAAGTTGCGTTAATCCGCCAATATTAAGGTCGACAGGAAAAAGCCCCCCATTCACATTCGGTGCCTCCATAGGAATTTTTGTGGATGCAGGTTGCAATAAATTACCATTATTATCGAATTCAAGTTCAATTGTTTTCAAGGGATTTTTTAAATCAGGATTTTTAGGATCGTTAATTTTATAGGTATCACCAGAGCATACGTACATCGTCCATTTATTGTTGTCTGTTTTCGTAAAATAGACATCCAGTTTTACAGCGGTCCCCTGCTCGTCATAAACTGTCACAAATTTTTTCAAATCATAAGCCTCTGGATTTATAACGCTTTTATCTTCAACGGGGTCATCAAAAAGGTTTTTGTGAGTATTTTTCTTCATATCAGCCTGCAAATTTGCCGTTATAGTTGCGCTAGTTGTTACCTGTCCGGGCAAAAGTTCACCGGCACCGCCTTTAATCACAACACGTTTTCCCGTTTCATCCAGCAGATAAAATCCACCTGCATTTTGTAAATAACCTTGACCATTTCTTTGGAAAGAACCGGCACGGGTGAGATACTCAGTTCCGGATTCATCTTGAACACGGAAAAAGCCGTTACCTTCAAGCATGATATCACTTGGCTTTCCTGTTCCACGCCCTGCACCCTGCATTGAAATATCATGGCGAACCGTTGTCGTGACACCACCGGACTGATAAGCATTACGCGTTGATGGCATAACCAGATCGGAAAACTGGGTATCCGTCCGCTTGTAACCAGCTGTACTAACGTTAGCGACGTTATCTGCAACGCCTGTAAGTCTGTTTGCCTGTGCGTTCATTCCTGCAACGCCGGTACGCATCATACCGTAAATACCCATTGTTATCTCCTTAAGTTGAGAACCATAGTTGCACCATAGAGGCGCTTCCTTGTGCGAAGCTGGCGTTGTGACAGTTTAGCAAGGAAAAATGCTCGCATAAGGAGGCTGTTGGCAGCATTCAAAACTGTTTTTCAAAAAACAAATTTGCAGACTTTGCTTTGAAGGCAAAAGTAAAAATAACAAATATATGTCGGTTTGATTGCTTACATATGTGCGTAAAATTGGCTTCGAAACTTTCCCGACCGGATTTTGATCAAGGCAATATAAACGCAAAAATTAAGATAAAAACCTTTTATGATAAAAACCTTTTATATAGTGAAGAAAAATCCGGCATTTTTCGAAAAAAGCTATTTTTAAAAGTTAAAAAAAAGCCTGCAAAAATTGCAGGCTTTAAAAAATCGTATGGAGTTACGAAATGATTAATCAATGTTTAAGCTATAACCTAAGAAACGTTTTGAATCAATAACATCAGTTCCAAGCTTGGCTTTCAATTTTTTACGCAATTTACTGATGTGGCTTTCAACGACATTCTCTTCTACTTCAGCGTCAAACACGCCGTATATCGCATTAAAAATCTGGGTTTTGTTAACACGACGACCATGATTGGCTACAAGATATTCAAGAATGCGACGTTCGCGACGAGGGAGAACAAAATCAACGCCATTGATTTTCGGGTCACGACCATCATTGAACACGCTGATTGGCCCAAGAACAACGGCAGCGTCCGATTTGCGGATTTCGCCACCCATGCGACGGCGTATTGCTGCAACACGAGCCAATATTTCACGAACATGAATAGGTTTGCGCAATACATCGTCAATTCCGGCCTGAAACAGTGCCAGTGTTTGCTCAAGCGAATTGTTTTCTGTGACAGCCAATACAGGAGCATCGCAGTGAGCGCGAATTTTCTTTGGCAGCTCAATGCGGTCTTTGCAATCACCAAGAAGAATCGCTTCGACTGCTGACATTTCCGATTTCGGGGCGGTTTCTACCCAATCATCAAAATCGGCAGATGATAAACCTGTTGCCGGGATCCCTTCCCGTGCGAACAAGGCAGAATAACCATCAGTCACCAGCTTGCGTTCGTCTACAACTATTATCATGTTCCTATTCCTATAAACGTCCTCACTAAATCCTAAAACTCAAGAACTTATCCTTAATGAGGACTTTTCTTTAAGATATCTTTCACGGCAAAAATTACAAGTCGTTTTTAACTTTTTCTGCCAAGAATCGGCCATACTTTCCCAAAAATAGACGATTTTTTTAATAAATTGTTATTTCAAACCGTCATTTTTCGTTTGAAAATCATTTATTTTCAAACAGTTAGTTACATGCAGGCACGTTAACTATAAAATTTAACCATGCTTATTAAAACGTCGTTTACAGTTCTCCACGACAAAACTGGCGCGAAGCTTGCGTCCATTTTCCGAACCCCGAAGCGATCATATTGGCTATGACCTGACAGACATATCGTTTTTGTGCCGGATTATTATTCGGGCCGGCATGGTAACGTGCCACTGCCATGGTCCAGCTACCTTCCCGTTCCTTGAGTTCTCTAAGGAAACGCGCGGCATAATCTACGTTGAGATGTGGCTGGAACATTGCTGCCACAGAAGGAAAACGCTCTCCGTGATAATAGTGGTTAATTTGCATGCAACCAACGTCAATGAGTTTTGCGCCGCGACGTTTTGCCTCGTAAAAAATCTTCAATGCTTGCGACTCATTTTGTGCAAATACTGCTTTTCCATCAATATTGAGCGCATAAGGCTGGAGTGAGTCTTTGTTGCCTGTTTCAGTCAGTCCAACAGCATACAAGATACCAAGCGGAATATCGTAACGTTTGGATGCTTCGATCATTTCTCCTTCGCAGGCATTGCCTGCAGAAGCCTCGAAAACAACTGTCAGACTAGACCACCAGACGGCGAGGATCGCGACGAGTATTTTCGACATGTACATCTTCTTCCTGCGAAGGTGTGCCAGTGAAAGGAAACTCGCTAAATGTTTGCCTTGAAGCATTATGCCCACCTTGACCTTGCTGACCTGCAGACTGCCGCTGGCCATTAAAATTCTGACCACTATTATCCTGAGACATAGACTGGCCGGAATTGGCTGATTGCCCTTGCTGGACAGTTTGTGAACTTTTATCAACAATCATGATTGTCAGCTGGCCATTATCACTGACCCCCGACTTTTCCAGAGCTTTATGCAGCGCATGATTATCGGCTGCAAGGAGGCGAGCCGTTTCCTGACGTTCGGCATGAATTTCAATCTGGAGACCATCAGTAGTTTTGCGCAATCTTGCTTCAACCATACCAAGATTTTCAGGGTTCAACTTTATGCGCAATACGCGCATATCTCCGACCTGTTTGTTTTCGGTAACTTCGACATCAACAATACGGCCGAGTACATTCTGATTTTCGGCCCTCGCAGTGTTGGTTGCAATTTTATCTCCGACATTCAATTGTGAACCGGCCTGCAATTTATCTGCTGCGTCGTCAAAATTTGGCTGTTGCGAATTATTGGATATCTGGTTTGCAATGTCTTGCGTGCGTTTGGCGTTATTTTGTTTGCGACCCGATATCGTATTACCGGACTTGTCATCAGTCGTGTTGAAGTCGTCGGCTTCCCCGTTGCCAAGTGGTGCGGTTTCATCTTCTGATGTAAAACCGGATGTGCCTACGGTATCATCATCTGCTGCCGAAAGAGCGTTTTTATCAGACCGTACGGCATTTTCCTTATTTGCAGTTGCCACTTTAACGGTTCCCGAAGTTGCAAGCGCACCCGTCTCCATTGCGGCATTCGCTTTAACAGTTTCGTTCGTCTCTAAAGTCGAAGCCGAAGCCTCTCGAGTGTTTTTCAAAGCAGAATCAACGCCCTTATCGGAAGAACCTGCAATCTCGATATTGGCATCTATCTGCTGCTTGCCGTCATTCTTTTTGTCGCCACTTAAAGAGTCACCGTTTTTGACACTATTATCGGGATTGACAGTCGCATGGCTCACTGTCGGTAACGGGCTGAATGCCACTTTGACACTATTTTCGTTACCATCTTCTTGACCGTCAGTATCGGCTGTTTTGTCATCCTTTGGCTTGAGCGAATGCGATTTATTTCGTGAGCCTGTCCCGACTGCCAAAGTTTGACCGTCGTCTTCCCCCTCTGTCAAACCGGGTTTGACTGCATTTTTTTCGTTTGACGCCAGATTTTTTTGCTTATCCAATTGTTCTAGAATGTCATGAACCGATGACGCTGACTGATCATTTAACTCATCATGACCAGCATGACCATCATGGATGCCAGCCTTGGCATTTTCCTTATTCTTGCCACCTTCATCAACAACATTATTTTTTTTGTCTGATGCGTTCGTTTGCGCTACTTGATCAGAATGCGTGTTATTGTTTTGAGCTTTGTCAACAGCAGCTTTGTCTTTTGCAACCTTGTCGTTTGAAGACTTATCATTTGCAATCTTATCGTTTGCAATCTTATCGTTTGCAGACTTATCCGCAAAGGCTTTATCCGAGTTTGACTTCGCCGATTGGCGGTCTGCCTCTCTTGACGCAGCCGACGTTTTATTGTCTCCAGTCTTATTCAAGACATCATCAAAGCTTTCCTGTGAGGACTGTCCGGTTGGCTGAGACTTTTTATTATCAGTCTTGATTTGATTGAAGCTCGTGTTAATGCTCGTAAATTCCCCCGAGATTACCATCATTTTTTCTCCAATAACTTGTCTACGTCGTCTATTTTCTTTTGTGTCTGCTGCATAAATTGATCAATTTCGCCTGAAGTCTTTTGTTCGTCCTGTTTTCCCGAAGCGCTATTTGTTGGCATCGGTAAAGGCTCATTTGTTTTCGTACCGACCTGGTCAACAGGTACGCCCACCGCTTCTTTCAATCCCGATTGATCGTCATCATCTTCTTCATCATCATCGGTTTGCTTTGGCAAAATGCTTGTATCAAGAACAACGCCTTTTGCTACCGCCTTTGCAGCCATCAGCAATGGCCGGTCTTTTTCGGGAAGTTCATTCACGGAAATAGTTTTCAACATTTCTCCGGCATCTTCTGCAGCTGTTGAACCTACCGAACTTGCTGCATAATAAAGGCGTGCCGAGGCATCGTTGACATTCAGGCTGTGGGCGATATCAAGTGCCTTTTCAGCTCCGAAATGGGCGCGTGCCATACGTGCATCTATCAAGGCGGTACGGCTTATCTTCAAATAGATAACCAACTGGATTGTTTTAGGCGCAAAATTGATAAACTCGCTTAATTGTTGATCATCAAGGCGATTATCCATCAAAGGTAAAGTTGTTGCGAAATCCCGCCAGAATTCATTTGCATAGGGAGATTTCGAAAAACGCGTGACGTAATTTCTGGTAAGAAGCCGCAAAAGCTTGAGATCTCCGGTCATAGAGGCAACTTTGATCTGGCGCCGTATCGCTGCTTCTTCAAACAATGATCCGGGTGCTGCCAATCTTACCCAATTGAGACGATCGGAGGCTTTTTCAGGGCTAGCCTCGGCCATATCGGCAACAGTGCTTAAAGTAATGGAAAGTAACAATGCCGCAGGAATTTCTGAATCATCTTCCGGCAAATTGTCAAAAGCTTTTAAAAATCTATCTTTTTTGTGGTGGGCATAGGCACGGGCACCATCAATATAATTCTTCGGAACAATCCCATCCGGTGCATTCTTGAGAATAGTTTCTACGACATCGGGATTTCCACCATTAAATAGATAGGTCAATGCGGCAAAAGTATTTTGCGCATTTTCCCATGTTGATGGATCTTCGCTTAAAAATTTTTGTCCGATATCGGCAAGAACACGCGGTTGCATTTGCAGTGCTCCGGGTTGTCCGCTTGCTATGTCATCTTGCAGGCTTTCTAATGAGCGGACAAGTTGAACCGGCCCCAATGCAGATTCGGCAAGCTGGGCTTCGAGCGGAGTTGATGCGAAGATTGGCAATACCACACCAGCCAGACACATCACTTTAAAGAAACGATTTATCATTGTTTCTTCTCCACTTTAGGCGCACCACCTGACTTGTCCTTGCTCGCCTCGTCGGTTTTTCCTTCCGTTTCACCTTGTGGCAAGCGCATGAATATTTCTATGCGCCGGTTTTCTGCTGCATAAGGATCAGCTTTGTTTTTCAATTGATGATCTGCATAGCCCTCGACGCGGAGAATACGTTTTTCATCAAGCCCGCCACGCACCAGCATGTAATAAGCCATTTGGGCGCGCGAACTTGATAATTGCCAATTGTCATATGTGGCGTTTCTATAGGGGCGGGAATCGGTATGGCCTGCGATAACAACATCGCCTTTTTTCTGTTGCAGAATTTTTGCAACGCCAGCCAAAAGATCGACCACTTTTTTATCCGGTTTTGCAGAACCGACAGAAAACATCCCGTAATGCGCCTGATCCATCAATTCTATAGCGACGCCGTCCTTGACCGAGACGACCCGAACCATCGGTTGTTGCGTACTTTTCGTATCCTTGATCAGTTTGCTCAACTCGCCCGAAATTTCACGAACAACTTGCGGCAATGATTTATCCTTGGCCGCCTCTTGCGGTGTTTCTGCCTTACTGAAATTGACTTGCGGTTCGGGCATTGCCGCCGACTCTCCGCTTGTTCCGCCTGCCTGCTGATTTTTATTTGCCTCCGTTGACTGCTCACCGTTCTTTTGAGCTTCGGCATTTGCAGCATTTTCGCTCTTGTTCTCATTGGAAGACTGATCTTTTGGTGTTTGCTGAGTTTCCTGAGCGGCCTGTACTGGCTTACCTTCATTTCCGGGAACAGTGGGTTCACTCGCCGATTGTTGCGGTATTGCAACTCCGGGCTGGCTCGGCAAATTTGGATCACGCCCACCCGAGTTCTGACTTGGACCTCCGTCAGCATCTGCTATTTCATGCGAGGCATTTTTGGTCCAGTAATCCGGTGAAAATGGATCGCGATAAGCTGTTCCTTCGCTTGCTCCTTTTTGTGAGCCGCCTTCGGCATTACCTCCTGTCCCATCCCCTTGTGAGCCTTCCGCTGCCGATTTTTGTGCTATCTTGTCGAGCTCTTCATAAGGCTCGCTCATCATTTTTTGCTGATCGGCACTGGATTGGTCTTCACCGCCGGCCTTGGCACCAGGTTCGCCATGGGCTTCATTGCCGGATTTCTGGTCATTATCACCCACCGCATCATTGTCCTGAATGCCTTTCGGATTGGTGCGACGGTCAACCAGTTTGATAGGATTGAAATAGCTCGCGACAGCTGCTTTGGTTTCTTCATTTGCAGCATTGATCAGCCACATAACCAGAAAGAATGCCATCATAGATGTCATAAAATCGGCATAGGCAACTTCCCAGGCTCCACCATGGTGTTCGCCTTCGCCCTGTCCACCGCGACGGACTATAATAATTTCATTATGTTCTTTGGGCTCGTCGGAGTTCATTGTACCAGCCCTTTCAACTCTTTCATGACCGGTTCAAGACGCGTTGCGATAACCTGATCTCCAAGCTCGAGCCGAATTTCGGAGGAGTCGGTAGGCTTCAAAACAAATTTCGTCTTATCGAAATCGGAACGTTTTTCTAAAGCTTTCAACAGGTCATTGTTGCCTTCAATGACAAGTGGCTGTTTCGCCGACAAAGCTTCCCGGGCAATGCGTTTGGCAAAATCGGCAAGGGCATCGTCATGCATTTTTTCGCCGATAAAGACTGCCAAAATTTTTGCGACATCTTTGCTGATATCCTCGACTATTTTATCAAGGCCGTTCTTCAAATTCTCGTCAAGATTGGTAGCAATTTCGGCTATTGTCTTGTCTTTAAGGTCACTCATAGCCTTTTCATGATCTCGTATGAGTGCAGCTTTTTCCTCAGTAAATCGGGTTTCAAGCTCGGTCTTTGTTTTTTCTACAGCCTCGTCAATTGCTTGTTGCCTGAGTTCTTCCGCATTGATTTTGGTTTCAGTTACCAAAGATGCTTCGTCAAATGTATCTTCCGGCTTGCTTTCCGCCTGATGGAAGTCGACCATCGGATCGGCTTCTTCAACCGCTGGTTCCTCATGAAACGGAACTTCCGCATCCATTGGCAAAACTTCAACTTCGGTGTCGGGAATTTGGCGTGGCGCAAAGTCGCTCAAAAAATGGGAAAGCGTAGCCGCCTTCTTATTTTCCATTTTTGTATCGCTGTTGTCCATTACACTCATCGTCTTTCACCAGAGTATCTATCTTTATCAAGCTGCTTGTGCGGGCGTTCCTTTATTATTATCTTCCTGTACCCATTCACGTAAGACATTTGCAAAACGGTCTTCATCCATAGAAATCATCTGATCAAGCCGATTTTGCGGCGGAACACGCATACGACTACGTAAATCTTGTAGCCCATCTTCATCCGGTATCATATTACCATCAAACCCTTCATTTTTGCTAGCCTCATTCGGCAAAGCAGGCATATTCTCGGGGCCGGCCAATGCACTTTCGTTGCTGCCGGCAAGAGCAAGCTGATTGCCATGCATTTCCCGCATAAGCGGACGTACACCCAGAAACATGATAAGCAAAACCGCAATGACAAGGGCCGCGCCATTGACAAGACCCGACGTATATTTCGAAATTGACTGCCAGATCGGTGTTGCAACAGGTTGCATATTTTCATCGTCATTTGCGACAAAATCGACAGCCGTTACATTGATTATATCACCACGGTCAGGATCAAGGCCCGAAGCTGTAGCCACCATCTGGCGTATACGATTGACCTGATCATCAACATAGTTGGCCGGTGCGGGAGCTTCTTTGTCGCTCGGTTTTAAACGTGACCGGTCGATAACAACGGCAACAGCAAGTTTTTTGACATTAAAACCATCACTGACTGTAGAAATTGTTTTCGAGTTGATCTCGTAATTGGTTGTTTCTTCACGGCGATCTTTTTTATCGGAAGAATTTTCACCCGAGCCGCCACCAATTTCTTCTTGCGGAATGTTCTGCTCAACACCGACAGCGCCGTTATTACGATTGTTCTGGGAGTCGCCCTGATCACGAACACTGCGAACCGAACGGGCAACCTGCGAATCCGGATTATAAATCGTTTCATTCGTCTGGCGGCGGTCGGTATCCAAAGCAACCTGAACGCTGGTCTGGAAATGATCCATGCCGAGATAAGGCGCCAATTGTTTGCGGATGTTTTCGTCGATCTGGGCTGCAACCTGGCGTTCAAGAGATGCCATCATGACAGGAGCGCCATTCATGGCATCTGTTCCTGACGCCAACAACTTGCCACTGGTGTCGAGCACTGTAACCGAGCTTGCTTCCAAGGACGGAATGGCTGCCGCTACCAATTGACGAATAGACTGTGCCGATTCTGTGGCAAAATTGCCATCGGTGCGGATAACAACGGAAGCAGAAGGTTTCTGATTGGCGCGACGGAAAGACCCTTTATCGGGTAAAACAATGTGGACACGTGCAGCCTTTACACCTTGGACTGCCTGAATGGTACGAGCAATTTCGCCTTCCAGAGCACGTTGGCGGGTAATTTCCTGCATGAAGGAAGTAAGGCCCAGCGAGCCCATATTATCGAAAAGTTCATAGCCGGCATTGTTCGATGTCGGCAGGCCTTTTTCAGCCAAAAACATACGTGCTTTTTCTGCCTGTCCAACAGGAACCTGAACGGATGTTCCATCAGAAGAAACGTCGAAAGCAATGCCTGCTTCACCTAATGCCATGCCCATACGGTTCACATCATCCCGCGTTAATCCGACATAGAGTGTCTCGTAAGTCGGTCGGGTGAGATAAAAGCTTGAAAACAGAATCGTTCCGAATAATGCAACTCCGACGAGACCAAGCGCAATCAGGCGTTTAGCGCCCAATTTGCCAAGAGCCGAACCAATCGAAGAAAACAGAGCCAGTATTCTATCCATCTATCTTTACCGTATTTATTGGGCAAAAACCCGTTGGTTTTCATTAAGGATATAAACTTCAAAAGCTGATATATCCCTAACTTTACTGTGCACCTTAAAAGCTGAAGCTTGCGCGAGGGTGATCAAACTGGCAATGCCCCAAGCGACAATTTGGCTAAAGCGACTTTATGGTTAACATTATTGTCTCGGCCGGATTGACGTGATAGCCACAACGTGGCAACTTTGCTGTTCTGTGTAAAACAGCAATCAATAAAAGTGTGAACAATGCCGCAACATATTCTTTAATGTTGTCTCATCGGGGGATGGCTAATTGTTGCAAATAAAAAGGATAATCGATGTACCGCTTATTTTTTACAGCCGCTTTGTGTCTACCGCTTATTGCTTGCGGTGGCTCAAAAAAGACCTGTAGTTCGAAAGACGTGTTGGATGCTCTTCACGACAAATTGGTCATTGGGATGAACTATCAAATTGGTGTTGATGGCTATTATGATGGACAGAAGGCAAAAATTACTTTGACCGATCCGCGTACGATCGGCCCAAGTGGTGACTTTATGCGTTGTTCTATAGCGATGAAGTTGACCCACTATGTCGACCCTAAAACGAATGTACGCTATCCAAAGCCTATGGAAAGAACTGTTCCTATGCCTTACAGTTTTAAAAGTGTTGATGCTATGATTACCCAGATCAATGTTGCACAATAATTCAGGCCTGTCATTCTGACTGCGTTTTCCGATCTGCCTGTTCTTTTTGAAGCTTAACAATGAATAGATCGGAAAACAGGCTCGATATTACATTCCGGAATAGATGAGAAAATTTTAATCAATAAGTGCTTATGCCACCGGCAAAGAATAGCCGGGAAGAAAAAATGGCATGCAAGAAGTCTATTCAAGAAAAAGGCCGTGTCGGAAACGCGGCCTTTTTAATTGATGGAGCAACTCCGGTTAGAGATGCAACCGGAAGAGCATTATTACCATTATTGACGGAACAGCGACAAGATGTTCTGGCTGTTCTGGTTGGCAATCGACAAAGCCTGAATGCCCAATTGCTGTTGAACCTGCAAAGAAGCAAGGCGGGCAGATTCTGCATTCATATCGGCATCAACCAGTGAACCGACACCTTTATCAACGGCATCCATCAACTTGCTGACATAGTCGATCTGGCCTGTCACCTGCGCTTTCGCAGCACCAAGTGTTGCACCGGCAGTAGTAACATTGGACGTTGCAGTCGTGACTTTGCCCTGAATAGCTTTAATAATCTTCTCCATACCTGAGGCAGAAACATAGCTAAAATCAGCGTTAACAAAATCCTTCACTGTCAATTTGTCTGCTACGTCAGTTAAGGCTTTTACGGCGTCGTCATAAGTCTTTTGTGGATTGGTAGGGGTAGAGGAACCTCCTTCTTGAGCACCAGGGGTCGGGTTATCTAAAGCCTCTTTCGCAGACTTGATGGCGTCTAACAGTTTACTAAGAGTTTTGTTTGCCTCTGGAGCCGGATCGCCCGTATCATACGAGCCGAAGACATCCGATAAGACACCTTTGGACAAATCGAATGTGCCGTTAGGGCCCTTGGTTGCAAAGTTGAGTTCTTTACCGCCAACGTCGATCATATCGACATAAACAGCCGAACCTTCACGACGATAAGAACCGGCAATACGGACTGACTCGCCATTATTACCGAGAATGTTCTTTTCAGCCAAAGATGCCGAATAAACAGCGGACTGAATATCATTCATATTGGCTTTGATATCAGCCTGAATTTTCTTGATATCGCCTGAACCTTTTTCATAAGCGGTGGTCAAAGATTTCTGGATCTTATCAAGATATTCTTTCGATTTATCAATGGTTGCGTTAGCAACATCAATCTGGCTTTTACCCAAAGCCATCGCATCGGAAACAGAACTTAATGCATTACGGTCGGACTTCATCATGGATGAAATTGACCAATAAGCGGTGTTGTCGGATGCTTCGTTAATGCGCAGACCCGTTGAAACACGGCGTTGCGTTGTGTCCATATTATCGCCAATTGAACGCAGTGTTTGCAAAGCATTCATAGCGGATTGGTTGGTAAGTAGACTTGTACCCATAATAATTGTCCCTTCGGATTAGAATTTAACAGGGACATGCTGGCCAACCAGCGGGTGACAGAGCGGCATCATGCCTATTAGAATTTCAGGTTTTTCTTTACCCCCCTAACCTGTCACGCCTTATATATACTATATTTATTCTAGGTTGTAAATATATTTTTTAAATAAAAACAATACCTCCATAAGGATCAACTGTTTAACCATTACGTTATTGTTTTTATTCATGTTTTTACAATAATTCTTGTTATATTCTTTTCAAGAATATCTATTTATTCAACAAAAAGGCACAAAAAAATATAAGGCAAAAATAAAAAAGGCCGCGTCGAAAACGCGGCCTTTTTAATTGATTGAACTACTCCGGTTAGAGATGCAACCGGAAGAGCATTATTGCCATTATTGACGGAACAGCGACAAGATGTTCTGGCTGTTCTGGTTGGCAATCGACAAAGCCTGAATGCCCAATTGCTGTTGAACCTGCAAAGAAGCAAGGCGGGCAGATTCTGCATTCATATCGGCATCAACCAGTGAACCGACACCTTTATCAACGGCATCCATCAACTTGCTGACATAGTCGATCTGGCCTGTAACCTGTGCTTTCGCAGCACCAAGTGTTGCACCAGCAGTCACAACATTAGATGTTGCATTGGTAACTTTGCCCTGAACAGTTTTCAGAACCTGTTCCATCGTTGCCGAGGAAACTTTACTGAAATCGGTATCAACAAAATCCTGAACTGTCATATCCTTGGCAGCGTTAGTAATGGCGTCTTGAGCATCTGTTACGCCTTTCTTATCTTCGTCAGTGGCAGTATCACCTTTTGCAGCAAGAGCAGCCTGAGCTTTTTGAAGATCATCGTCCAATTTTGCAAAATCCGGTGCAGTTTCTGCTTTACCAAAAACATCTTTCAAGACGCCTTTGGTCAAATCGAACGTACCGTCTGCGCCTTTGGTTGCAAAGTTAAGGTCAGCACCACCAACGTCGATCATATCAACATAAACATTCGAGCCTTCACGACGATAGGAACCGGCAATACGGACTGACTCACCACTATTACCCAGAATGTTCTTTTCAGCCAAAGATGCCGAATAAACAGCGGACTGAATATCATTCATATTGGCTTTGATATCAGCCTGAATCTTCTTGATGTCGCCTGAGCCTTTTTCATAAGCGGTGGTCAAAGATTTCTGGATGTTATCAAGATATTCTTTCGATTTATCAATGGTTGCGTTAGCAACATCAATCTGGCTTTTACCCAAAGCCATTGCATCGGAAACAGAACTTAATGCATTACGGTCGGACTTCATCATGGATGAAATTGACCAATAAGCGGTGTTGTCGGATGCTTCGTTAATACGCAGGCCCGTTGAAACACGGCGCTGCGTTGTGTCCATACTATCACCAATTGAACGCAATGTTTGCAAAGCATTCATAGCGGATTGGTTGGTAAGTAGACTTGTACCCATAATAATTGTCCCTTCGGATTAGAATTTAACAGGGACATGCTGGCCAACCAGCGGGTGAAAGAACGGCATCATGCCTATTAGCTACAAGCGGTTTTCTTGTGAATCCCTCGCTAACCTTTCACGACTTTTATTTAGTCGGCTTACTATTGTTTGTAAAGGTTTTTTAGAAAAAAATTTTTTCAAATAATATGTTAAGTAGTTTTTTTGTCTAATTAAATGAGCGTATCAAGCTACCTACCAGCAAATTCCACCCGTCGATCAAAACAAAGAACAGAATTTTGAAAGGCAGGGATATAACGGTTGGCGGCAGCATCATCATGCCCATAGACATTGTCAAAGTTGCAACGACAAGGTCGATCACCAGAAAGGGCAAAACAATGAGAAAACCGATTTCGAAACCGCGCCGTAATTCGGAAATCATAAAGGCCGGTACCAAAACACGGTAATCGACCTGTTCACCGGAACCGACCTGAAACGAAGGGTCTGCCAGATCGACAAAAAGATCAAGGTCCTTTTCCCGCACCTGACTGAGCATGAATTCGCGAAATGGCTGGCCAATGCGTTCTGCCGCTTGCTGCTCGGTAATCTCGTTATTCATAAGCGGTTGAACGCCGCCGGTCCAAGCCTGATTGAAGGTCGGAGCCATAACATAGAATGTCATGAACAATGCGAGCGATATCATGACCAGATTGGAAGGAGCCGTTTGCAAACCGAGGCCGGAACGCAAGAGGGAAAACGCAATGGCAAAGCGGGTGAAGCTTGTTACCATTATGAGCAATCCTGGGGCTACGGAAAGTACCGTTAATAAACCGAAAAGCTGGACAATGCGCCCGCTTATCGAACCGCCAGCCTGCGGCAGCAGATTTGACAATGAACCGCCGCCTGATGCTTGTGCTGCGGCATTTGTTTCCTGCGCAAAGGCACTGCCAACACCCAAAAGCAATATAAAAAATGCCAGCAGGAAAAGGCGTTTCATTGCTCGATCACCAGACTAGAAATCAGAACATTGGTGACTTTGCCCTTTGAACGGGTACGAGCACGATCAACAAGATCTTCCCGCAGATTCATAAGTCCGGAAGCTCCTTTGATTTGCGCAATCGTACTATTTCGCAAAAAAGCCAAAAAATCATTTGAAATTTCAGCAGCAACGGAAGGAGATAGAACTTCACCCGGTTGTGACACGAGAGAACATTCAATACGGATCCAGGCGTTATTGGGAGCGGCCATATTGGTGAGAATAGGATTTAAAACGGTAACACTGCTATTTGAGGCGATTGTGTCGGCATTTTTCTGAGCCTCGGTTTTTTCCGGTTCGGGCGGAGGAGCAATTTCCTTACCAATTTGTGTTCCCAAAAACCAGCCGCCACCAGCGGCAACCAAGGTCAAAATAACACCGGCAAGAAGCAGTGCCTTGATGCCACTGTCTTTTTTTGCTTTTCCATCACCTTTTTCAGGCTCGCCAGCCATAAAAACCTCTTAGGTTAAAGTTCAAGGCATTTATGCCCTTTTTTCCGTTTTATTATTATTCTATCAGAGAATAGATGAATAAACCTTAAAGCGCCAAGCTTTCAAGCCCTTATACAGAACTTGAATAAAGGGAGCCGGTTGAAGACGACGCTCCCTTTATCATCAAATTTACCAATTCTATCAGAATGGCGATATCTGGTTCATAATCTGCTGGCCATAAGGCGGTTGCTGAATCTCGCTCATGCGACCACGCCCACCGTAAGAAATACGGGCTTCAGCGATTTTATCATATTCGATCGTGTTATTACCGGTAATATCACGCGGACGAACAACACCGGCAACATTCAGAACACGCAATTCGTAGTTGACGCGAACTTCCTGCGAACCGTTGATAACCAGATTACCATTCGGCAATACATCTGTAACAACTGCTGCAACCGACAATTTGATGTCTTCCTTACGTTCAACCTTCGCATCGCCTTTCGAGTGTGCGGTTGAATCGCCATTTACGCTACCACCGTTTTTGCCGATCAGCGGGTAAGTCGCACCCAATGTATATTTGCCATTGGCATCACGTTTCAAATCGCTCTTGTTATTCAAATTGGCACGGTCATTGATCAAAATCTGGACCGTCAATACGTCGCCCGGTTTCATCGCACGCGGGTCGCGGTAAAAGCTATTTGATGAAGACCGATAAAGCGAATATTTGCTTTCTTTCGGTTTTGTCGGATAAATATCGGGGTTCATCGAGGGAGCATAGCCGAGATCTGCCCGAACCGGCGAAAAATCCGGCACCGAGTTAAAATCTTTTGTATTGTAAGAACAGCCAGAAAGCGCAACCGTTGCCAGAACGACACTGATAAGCGCGACTCTTGATTTACGGATGTCTAAAACGTTTTTCATTTGTTCAACTTTCTTCATTGGCCTGCTTTTACAGCCTTTGGTGCCGGTTTGTTTTCCGGCGGAAGTTTTTGTGCACTCACCAGAACCTTGGTCAGATTGGCTGATTTTTCCGGTGGCAATTCATTCATAATGGCACTTGAGATACGCGGCGTCAGTTTCAACATAATGGCGGCTGCGGCAAAATCATCAACCAGCGCCAATTGTGCAGCTGCTGCATCGGGACGCATTTTGGAAATGATGTTGACAAGTGAATCCTGCGCTTTTGCCAAAAATTCGTTTCTCTTGTTCAGCCAGTTTTCGTATTCCTGACGTTTTTCTTCCAGAACCTTGATGCGATCATCGATCTGCATGCGTAATTGCTGCAATTGCTGGCTCTGTAGTTCGAAGCGGGCATCTGCCGCCTGACTGTCAATATTTCCGCAGAATTTTTCAATTTCATCCTGCGAGGCATTGGCAGAGGGGAGTGTACGCTGCGGCGAAGGAGCCGAAGGAATGGTGGATGATTTGTTCGGGCTTGAAGTCGCAGCACCTTTTTGTGCCAAAGCGTTATTCATGAGCCCGCACAGAGGAACCAATCCCAGAATTGCCAGAACTTTACGCCGAGATCCGATCATTGAACCACAAGCTCCGCATGAAGTGCACCGGACGTTTTAATCGCCTGAAGGATGGCGATGATGCCGGTGGGCTTGACACCGATCTGGTTCAAACCTTTAACCAGATTGTCGAGATTGGTACCACCAAGAATACCAATATTGGACGTTTGTTCATTTGCATCGACGGCTGTTTGCGGCAAAACGACCGTGTCACCCGTTTCACTGAACGGCTCGGGTTGTGACGCATAAGGCGTTTCGGTAACACGAACAGTCAAGCTGCCATGCGAAATGGCAACACGCGAAACACGAACCTTTTCACCGATAACAACAGTACCTGTACGTTCATCAACAACAACACGGGCAACTTCGTCTGTCGGAATGGGAAGCCCCTCGATTTCTGCAATGAAACGGGCGGCCGTAATACTTGCCGGTTTTTTCAAAACAACCGTTTTGGCATCGCGTTCTTTTGCAACGCTTTGATGATAGCGTTTATTGGCAAAAACATTGACAAGATCGGCAACGCGGATAGCTGTTGAAAAATCCGGATTATGCAATTCCAGAACAATATCGGCATCGCGGTTGAAATTGCCTTCAACTTTACGCTCGACCAACGCACCATTCGGAATACGACCGGAAGTCGGAACCCCTTGAGTTACCGTTTCTGCGGCACCTTGTGCTGCAAAACCGGAAATGATCATATTACCTTGTGCAACAGCATAGGTTTCGCCATCCGCACCAAGAAGTGGTGTCATAACCAGCGTACCACCCTGTAAGGACTTTGCGTCACCCAGTGATGAAACACTGACATCAATTCTTGAACCTGGTGTTGCAAACGGCGGAATATCGGCCGTCACAATAACTGCGGCAATATTGTTGGCACGCGAGGCACCAGCCGGCGGGCTAATACCCAGATTGTCCAGCATGGCGCGCAAAGATTGTTCTGTAAAAGGTGAATTACGTAACGAGTCGCCTGTACCATTAAGACCGATAACCAAACCATAACCGACAAGCTGGTTTTCACGGACGCCCTGAATTTCTGCAATATCTTTCAATCTTGCAACAACGCCGGGGCGTGAAAGGTCGGAATAGCGCATCTTTGCCGGATCACCACCCGAACCGAGCCATGAAGCATCGGATGCGGCTTCGGAATTGAAATGGCGAACATTGCGGCCACCTTCATCGGCGAATGCGGGCATAACACCCATCAATAAAGCCGCAACGATTCCTAAAGAACGACCAATCTTTAACGAACGACCAATCCCAAACGAACAACCAATCATTGTCCACCTACCCTGACACTACCGTCAGACAAGACCGTACCGCTCACAATACGACCGGAATCGACATTGCGAACCTTGATAAAATCACCTGCACTGCCGGGTTCCATTGAAACTCCCGATGCAGTAATGACGAGGTCACCGGCGTTGAAAACCAGTTTTGTTGATTGACCACGTTCAATCAGAACCGGATCTCCCAAAGAAGATAACGAGATCGGCCGGCCGGCCGGCAATGTACGTTTAGCAACCTTGTTCAAAGCTTGCTTGACATCGGTTACATATAAAGGAGCTGCATCAACCTTGATGTAAAACATCCTTTCGCTGAGACCGACATTGCTTACAGGCTGTCCGGCATAGACTGTCGTAGTCGGAACGAGAAAGCCTATCCTATCCGCATAGGCTTGCGTTATCGATGCAGTCGACAACAATAAACCAGCAATAAGGAGAGAAAGCTTTTTCATTTTAAATTACCTTAAATTCTTCGAAACAACTGCCGACATTTCATCTGCGGCCTGAATAACTTTCGAATTCATTTCATAAGCACGTTGAGCAGCTATCAATTCGGTAATTTCTTTAACCGGATCAACGTTCGAAGCTTCGAGATAGCCTTGCATGATCGTGCCATAATTTTCTTCACCGGGATTGCCTGCAATCGGTGCACCCGAAGCCTGTGTCTCACGAAAAAGATTGTCACCAACCGGCTCGAGGCCTGCTTCATTGGTAAAATTGATCATGTTGAGACGACCGGCTTCAACCGGAGCAGCATCGGCATCGGGCTGATAGGTTACACGACCATCTGCACTCACGGTAATAATGCCGTTCTTGCCGAGTTCGTTCGGAACCGTAATGACTGGCTGAACAAGATTGCCATCAAGGGTAACAACCTGTCCGTTTTCATTCAGGTTGAATGCACCCGAGCGGGTATAAAACGTATTGCCATTCGGATCCTGAATTTCAAAATAACCTCGTCCACGGATTGCCAAATCCAGTGAATTGGTTGTCTGGACGAATGAACCTTGCATATTGTTTTTACGAACGGCAGCTGTACGAACACCAAGACCGACAATGGCACCTTCCGGAATAGTCGCTTCATTCATCATATTCGGGACGCCAACAGCGCGATCTGTCGTATACATAAGATCGCTGAATTCGGCGCGGGAGCGTTTATAACCAGTGGTGTTGATGTTTGCGATGTTGTTTGCAATCACATCAAGATTGGTCTGCTGGGCGTTCATACCGGTGGCCGCAATTGATAAAGATCTCATAACCATTGGACTTTTCCCTTTATTTCTTTCATTTGCTCAAGTGTTACCCGAACCAACCGGTTAAATTTGCATACGACTAACTTCGAGATAGGCCTGAACGATCTTGTCTCTGATGGCAATTGCTGTGTTCAATGAACGTTCGGCATCCATTACCGAATTAACAACTTCACGAACCGACACGTCGCCACCTTCCATTTTTTGCATTGAAAGGCTTTCGGCCTTTTCAAGATTGTTTCCGACGGCGCCGCTAACTTCAGCGAGTACCTGATCGAAACTAGGACTTTTTACACCCTGAGCCTGACCTGTAGCTTGCGTGTCTAATGAAGTTGTCTGGCTGGCATTAGCGCCGTAGGATTGCCCCAACCTTTCAAGAGCGGCACGTGTTGTTGCTGATGTTAACGACTGTATCATTATCAAATCCCCGTCATTTTCAGTGCATTTGCAAGCAAATGTGCAGACCGGCAGATAACTTCGAGATTGGCTTTATAGTTACTTTCATCGCTAATCTTTATAGTCTGGCCTTTGATGTTGATCTCATTATTACTCAATTGTTCTTCAAGCTTCGAAAGATTTTCATCTTTATTTATAATTATGGTTTTCAACTTATTAACCTCTCAGCAGGTCAATTGTCTGGGATACGAGATCCCGGGCCTGACGAATAACTTGTAGATTTGCTTCATAAGACCGGTTTGCTTCACGCATATCGGCCATTTCAACAATTGCATTCACGTTCGGATATTTCACATAACCGTTTGCATCAGCCGCCGGATGACCCGGTTCGTATTTGACAATATAAGGTGATTTATCGGTAGAAATACGGGCAATCTCTACACCTTGAGCATCCGCATAAGGATTAAGAGCGGCTTCGAAACTGACTGTCTTGCGTTGATAGGGATTTGCTGCGGCAGTATCTCCCGTCGAATTCGCATTGGCCATATTTTCAGCAATAATACGAAGGCGGGTTGATTGGGCTGCAAGGCCGGTTGTTGCGACACGGCCGGCTGCAATGAGTGGATCAGACATGATCACGATCCTCCTTTAACGGTTGCCATCATCATACGATGAAAGGCTTTTACGATAACGGTGTTGAGTGACATTTGCTGGCCGATTTCACCACCTTTACGCATTTCTTCTTCCAGATTGACGTTATTACCGGAATGAGTGGTTTCAATCGTATCTTCGGGCCGCATCGCATGGGATTCCATGCCATTGTCCGTGACATCCATGTGTTTACTGTTTGTTACAGCCATTGCCATGGTATCATTGTTGAGAATTGCAGCGAAGTCTTTTACGTCACGCGCTTTGTATCCGGGAGTATTAACGTTAGCAACGTTACTCGCGACAGTCTTTTGGCGCGTTGCCAACCAGTCTGCTTGTTTATTTGCTATATCGAAAAGATTTACCGGACCCATTGTCGTATACTCTATTGAACAGAATAAACAATAGGACCCTAAACTTGCGCGAGACTTGCGTTTGAAATGTTTTTTAAAAAATATAAATATATCAAATATTTCAGTGAGTTATCACAAAAACAAAGCCTGTTTTTAAGAATCCGGTGGCGCTAAAGCAATGAATTTTGGCAATTCTTACCCAAAGACTTCATTTAATATCTTTCATTAATCAGATCGTTCCGGTCATTAATCAAATAGCGCTCTCAAGCGCATCTTACATTCAGAAACCAAAGTCGAGAATAGAACAAACTGAAGATAAAGCGGTATGTTCCAGAAAACGTCTTTTCTTCGAGTGTCTTCCCTACAAATGGCTTACCTGCCTGTTTCGGGATAATCGGCTTTTATGATAGTTTACGCTTTTCGAGACTCCATATTAAACTTATTGATTGACCGGCAACTTATTGATTGACCGGAATTATTCCTTTCGAGGTCTTGAGAGCAACTTTACCGGTTTCGCTATCTTTCATAACACGAACATAATAACTTCCATCAGGAAGTTTGCTGCCGGGTCTGGCGAACCAATAACCCTGATCATATTCTATCATTGCCATTCCATTGACAACATCTTTGACAACATAGGGCTTCGACTTTGGAGCGGATGGTTTCAAGCTTCCGTCAGTCTTGTCCGGATTCTCGCTTTTGGGAAGCCCCCGTCCATTTGACATAATCGCTTTCTTTGAATCATAGTCACGCGTGGCATAAGGATCGACGTGATCGACAAGTTCAAAATGCGAGCGCTTGTACCAGCCTTCATGAGGTTTGAATGTGCCTACCGCTGCCGGCTTACTGTCGGATGCACCTGTCCCGCCCTGCCCGCCAATCTGGAACGCATAGACCACAAATGGCAAACTGCCGCAGCCGATTGCCATAGCAACCCCCATGGCACGCAACATGGAATCAACAGAACTGAAAATTCCAAAAAACATACCCGTAGACGAACTCGCTGCCGAATTTGCAAATGTGAATGCTTGCAAACCTGCCAAACCCGCAGATATTGCCGCAATCATTCTTTTGAAAACACCGGCATGCTTTTTATCGTCAACCGCTCCAACTGTGCTTGCACCTATCGGCGAAAGCTCGTCAGGATTACGCCAAATCAACCACCATTTGCTTTTATTTTTTTCACTATTATTCTGGATCACCCGATCGGATTCAATGTTTTCAAGATCGGACAACAGCTTTGCCAATTCTTGTTCCGTGTCATCGCTGCGTTTTTTATTGGCCAGATTTTTCATCCTGAAGCCACCGAACTTTTGATAGGATTCGCTACTAAAGCCCGGAAAAGATGAACCAAAATTTGTAATATCGGTCATGATTGAAATTCTCCTGCGCCGCTTTTAAGCCGCCTGACTTTTCAGGGCTTTGGCAAGATCATCATAAGGATCGCGGGAAACCGGTGTATCCGGTGACTGGTTCATAGCATCGTAAATCCTCGGCACCAAAACCACCGCCTGATCAAGAACCGGATCCGAACCGGGACGGTAGGCACCCATAGCGCGTAGATCACGCGTTTCTTCATAGCGTGAAATCATCTCTTTCAAACTTCTGACAAGCTTTTTTTGTTCAGGACTCCAGCTATGCGGTGCTAAACGGGAAATAGAACCCGGAATGTCAATCGCCGGATAGCGCCCTTGTGCAGCTATTGCTCTGTCGAGCACAATATGACCATCCAAAATACCACGAATGGCATCGGCAATCGGGTCGTTATGGTCATCGCCATCAACCAGAACTGCATAGACACCGGTAATTGACCCTTTTCCTTCCGGCCCCGGACCGGCGCGTTCCAATAAACGGGGCAAATCGCTGAACACGCTTGGCGGGAAACCACGGGAAACCGGCGGCTCGCCAGCTGCAATTGCCACCTCGCGGGCGGCGAGCGCATAACGCGTAATGGAGTCGACCATCAATAATACATTGTCGCCCAAGGAACAAAAATATTCGGCAATTGTCGTAGCCATTGCCGGCGCTAACCGACGCATCATCGGACTTTCATCTCCTGTTGCAACGACTGTGACAACTTTGGAAAGCTTTCCCTTCATCGTATCGTCAAGCATATCGCGAACTTCACGACCACGTTCTCCGGTCAATGCCAAGACCACTGTGTCAAAATCATCGGTTGCGGTCATCATTGCCAATAATGTCGATTTACCAACACCGGAACCGGCAAAAATACCGATACGCTGGCCGAAACAGAGCGGCGTAAATATATCAATAACTTTAACACCTGTGCGCAACCCTTTACCGACCCGTGCCCTTTTAAGGGCGGGTACAGCCTGCGTTTCAACCGGCATCTTTCTGGGGCCGGTGGCAATGGGACCCAAATCATCGATTGCCTCTCCCAACGCATTGACCACCCGACCTTTCCACGATTTGTCGGGAGAAACGAGCAAAGGTCCGTTTGCAAATACAGATGCATTAAGTGCCGGAACAAGAGTTTCATCATAAGGCTTGATCAGCACATGATCTTCATTCACACGAATGATTTCGCCGCGCGCCATGTTGTGTCCGCAATCGATCAGGACACTATCGCCAAGCGCAACTTCATCGGAAAGCCCGCGTGCTTCGACCGCGACGCGTGAAACATCACTCACCACACCTCCTTTGCTGACCAAAGGCGACTGTTGGTGTTTTTCATGTTCGGCAAAAGCAACGAGTAAAGACAAGGCATTCGTACGGGAAATGCCAAAATCACTATTTTCTTCCGGGCTCTGTTCCATAAAATTTTTCCAAAAAAATGATAATCTCAAGCGGCTAAAATTTCAGTCCTGATGAACTGTTATTGGTTTTTACCACCCAAAGTCTGAATTGCCTGCGAACTTCTTTCTTCCTGTTGACGCATCATAGCTTCAACACGTTCGAAAGCTCTTGAAACTTCGATAAGACGGGTCATCTCGACAACACCATTGACATTGGAGTTTTCCAGAAAGCCCTGTACAACGCCGTTTGCCGCATCACCTTGAACCGGAATAGGTGCCTTGTCGGGAATAACGGAAGCATTGGGACCATAATGCAGATTGCTGTCCGGCTGGAATTGATAAAGACCGATAGCTGCTACCTGCAAATTGTTTTGATAAATTGCACCGTCGGCGGCAATGCGCGGGGTGCCGTTTGCCGGATCAATTTGGATAGGTGCACCACCATTATCCAGAAACGGATATCCCTGAACCGATACAAGCCCACCTTCCTGGGTCATAATCATACGCCCGTCACGGGTATAGACCTGACCATTCGGCGTTTGGAGCGAAAAATAGGAATCGCCATTAACAGCGATATCAAGAGGATTGCCGGTTTGCGTAACCGGCCCACGATTGGTCGAGATATAAGTTTTTCCGGCGCTACTGAAATTAACGTTCTGGTTATTGTCGCGGGCAACAGGGGAAACAAGAGATTCAAACTTCATCTCTTCCGACCGAAAACCTGTTGTGTTTACATTGGCCATATTACGCGCAATGGTTTCCATGCGCCTTTCTAAACTGATTTGCCCCGAAACACCAACATAGATCGGATTTTGCATCAATCTTTGTCCTTTCTTGCCCAGACAGTGTCACGACGTCTGGCTTCCAATGAGGCGGACAAAAGATCAACGCAAAAAGCGCTATGATCAATTGCCGCCCGGTTTAAGCGACTGCATTGCAATCATCGAGGCATTCGAAAAACCGAATGTGCTCCCCGTATTTGTGCTCTGCAGAAGAGTTAATGCAGGACTTACCTGCGGTTGGTTTTTAGCGTCATACATCGCCGAAAACCGGCCGATGAATTTTTCCAATTTTGTCGCGTCAGCCAGATCATCAAAGCTCATTTTCTGTTCGAGAAGTCGTTTTTGCGCGTCGACATCGGAACCGCGCACGCTGTCGGGAATACCAAGAGCTGTATAGACAACCTCTGAAAGTGCTTTATCCGCAATGATCTGGTAAGCCCACTCATCTTTTGACAAGCTGCCATTTTTAGCCATGCCACCAACAGTACGCGTAAAATAAAGTGCAAGACGCGTACCTTCATTCTGGTCACCCACTTCTGTTTCCAGTGTCTGCTGCATGTATTTATTGACTGCAGCTTTTGTTGCACTGTCCTGAGAAGTGGCCTTATCTCCATATTCGTTGAAGTTGAAAGCTGCGGCGAATTGTTGATAACGTTTATCCGTCAGATCTGTGGCATACTTGGGATCGGTTAAAACCTTGCGCATCATGCCTTTGGCATAAGTCATATCCTCAAGGCCATAAGCCTTCATCGCATAATTGAAAAGGCGCGTATCACCAAGAAAATCGTCAACTGTTTTTACACTTTTTATGTTCTGAGTGTAATAGTCTGTTTCGCGCTTGACATTGGGTTCACTCATAACCCTGTCAAGCGTCTTCGACATATTATCAATTGTACTTCTATAGCTGACATAAGTGCCAATCATAGGATTACCTTTCCTCAGTAATTGTTATGTAGCGGATGAAACTTGCCCGAAACTGAATTCACCGTTACAACAGCTTATGACCATTCTGTCATCGTTATCATATTTATTATGGATAATAACATAACAGTCATTATAATTATAATATAATATCAAGAATGTCTGTTTTTTAGCGTTCTGGCAAGAAACTTGCGATAATGTCATGACTGAATTATAGATTTTGATCTGGCAAGTTTCACGCAAGGCCATCATTCTATAGATCAGTTGACTTAAGAAATAGGAGCGTTTGCGTTGGGTGTTATTCTCGGATTAGCGATTGCACTTGGCTGTATCCTCGGAAGCTTTATGGCTATGGGGGGGCATGTATCTGTTCTTATGCAGCCTTGGGAATTTGTTATTATTCTAGGCGCTGCATTTGGCACATTTGTTATTGCCAATCCTTTCTCTGTTATAAAAGACACAATAAAAGCTACCTTGGAAGCAATGAAAGAAGCAGTTCCCAAACAAAAGGACTATCTTTCATTACTCGGCCTTCTCTATGCCTTGATGCGCGAAATGCGTTCAAAATCACGTTCGGAAGTTGAAGGCCATTTTGACAATCCGAAAGAATCCGCCATTTTTCAACAATATCCGACAATATTGAAAGATGACTCGATCACCAATTTCATTTGTGATTACTGCCGTCTTATACTTGTCGGAAATGCCCGTCCTTTCGAAATCGAGGCTTTGATGGATGAGGAAATCCATACCATTTCACAGGATGCGCTCAAATCCGCTTCGGCTTTACAAACAGTAGCCGATGCTTTGCCTGCTCTTGGTATTGTTGCGGCCGTTCTCGGTGTTGTTAAAGCGATGGGACACCTTAACGAATCTCCGGAAGTTTTAGGCCATTATATCGGCGCGGCTCTGGTCGGTACTTTTGGCGGTATTTTCTTTGCTTATGCCGTGTTTGCCCCGATTGCGTCGAAAATCAAACTTGTTCGTGGCAAGAAAACCCGTATTTATACGGTGATTAAACAGACACTTCTGGCTTACATGAATGGTGCAATGCCGCAAATTGCCCTTGAATATGGACGCAAAACAATTTCTGCAAAAGACCGTCCGACAATTGATGTGGTCGAGCAGGAAGCCATTTCCGGTCAACCTTCAAGTAAAGAGGCTGCATAACAATGTCGGAAGCAACCCCTGACAACACGACTAAAAATGCCAGAACAAGTGACCAAAACCCCGCCGCTTCTGCCGCAAGCAATGCTGGCGGAGAAACAGTGGAAGAAAAGAAAAAAGATGTTTTGGCCGAGCATATTTTGCGTGCTGCCGGGCTGTCGAGCGACGATCTTATGTCGTTTCAACATGTATTTGGCGATGCCGCAACTAACTTAAGCGCAAGGTTGGCGCAATATACGTCTGCTACATTCACCATAGAAGTTAAATCGCTCGACACTTTGAAAGCCGACGCATTACCCAAAATTATCACGGGAGATACGCTGGTTGTCAGGTTCGAAGCTGACCATTGGGGTGGTGACGTATTGTTTGTTCTGGATGCAAATCTTGTAAGCGTTGTAACAGACGCTTTTTTCGGAGCGCTAGAGCCAGCGATTCTCAATCGCAATGGTCGGCCGTTCAGTGCCGTTGAAACGAGAACAGGAGAGACATTGGCCGAAGTTTTATCTCTGGCAATGGATGACGTTTTCGGGAATGGTGACGGGACGCTTTTTAACTATAAAGAAACGACGGATGCGCAACAATTCGACATGGAAGAATTCCAGCAATTACGGATGTTTTCCTGTGTCCTATCGGTCAAATCGGGCGAGGTCGAGACAACGCTTAATCTGCTTATGCCGAGAAGTTGTCATCGGCCAATCCAGGAGGCCGTTACCAGAGTTTTGCGGGCACCTTCAACGCGAACCGATCCATTATGGGCCAAGCGTTTGCGTCAGGAAGTCAGCCGGGCTCATGTCGCAATTGAAGCTTATATTATGCAAGGCGAGATGACCTTGAATGATTTGATGCATATAGAAGTAGGACAAGTCCTGCCATTACCGGCAAATGCCGTTAAGCAGGTAAGATTGCGCAGCGGCGATAAACCGCTTTACAAATGCTCTTTGGGCAAAGTGGGTTCGAATTTTTCTGTACGGGTCACCGACCCGATTGATGAAGAAGAGGAAATGTATGATGAACTGGTTCATAATTAATATTATAGGTGCCGTTCTTGCGATGACATCTGTTGGTGTATTTGTCATTACATCACGCAAATTGGCCAGTACTATCCGTCTGGGACGTCAATTGGCCGAACAGGTTCATGCTGCAACATCAAGCCTCGATCGCGCTGTCAAGGCCCTCAGAGAAGAACATCAGGATTTTCGGGACGAGAACAAAAAACTCGATGCCCGCATCACCGAGTCATCACGAATCCGCCGCGAAGTTGATCGCTCGGTCGCCCATATGGAAACAATCCGCAATCAGTTGCAAGGAGATTTTAACCGTCTGCGCGGTATATTGACTGCCCAGTCACATGGCCCAACAGCAAATTCTGCCCCAACAAACCATTCGGTTAATCCTCAAACAATGCAGAATAACGGTCTGCCGGTTTTTGTCCAACGTAGAGTTCATAAATCGGATCTTGGCAACAGAGTACAATTTTAATCTCAACCGGCCTCTGGCCGTAATGAAACGGTGAAATAATGGCAGACGATACGAAACCGACAACCACGCCACCTCCGATGGGAGCCAAGCCGACTATGCCACCGCGTCCGGGAACAACCAGCGCTGCAATGCCGGGCGGTTTCAAACCCAGCGCTCCGGCAGGCGGCGCAGCACCATTTGGTGGTGCCAAGCCAGGCAACCCGGGTCAATTCGGAGCCAATCCGCAAAAGCCGGCGGGAGCCGGTTTTGCTGCAGGCGCCGGTTTTGGCGCAAATGCCGCCAAACACAATACCCAGGCACAGCAAAGTGAACCTGCAGGTAATGCCGATCTTATCATGAGTATTCCCGTCGAGGTTCAGGTTGTTCTGGGCGGCACCACAATGCCGGTTGCAACGTTGATGAATCTGGGGCGTGGTGCGGTTATCACACTTGACAAACAAATCGGTGACCCTGTCGACATTGTCGTGAATGGCCGGGTCATTGCTCGCGGTGAAGTTATCGTCATGGAAGATGATTCATCCCGTTTCGGAGTAAGCTTGACGGAAATTATCGGCAAATAACTTTTTAAATATATTTGAAAGACAGTTATGGCGTCATCGGAACAGGAAAATCCATCAACAAAAGAAGGACCTGCCGCCCCAACGGTGGCAGCAGGAAAAACGTCGTCCTCGGTTATCGACAGCCTGACCGGACAACAGAAAGTTGCTGCCCTTCTCGTTGCTATGGGTAAGCCGGCGGCGGCCAAAATACTCAAGCATTTTTCGCCCGATGATCTTCGTCGTTTGAGTGGCCAAGCCCATACGCTTCCCAATATCAGCATTGCTGATTTCGATGTTTTAGTGCACCAGTTCGAAGATGCCTTTGCCGAAGGTGTATCTTTTTCGCAAGCCGGCGAGCGTTTTGACAACCTCGTTCAGGAAACACTTCCCGAAGACGAAGCTGCGGCTGTGCTTGATCCGAATGTAACTCCCGCTATTCCCGAGGAAAGCCTATGGGAGATCATGGGCAAAATGTCGGCAGAAGAATTGCAGGACCACCTCTCGCAGGAGCATCCGCAAGTTATCGCCTATATTGTTTCGAAACTTCCTTCCGATCTTTCTGCAAAATTGTTGCTTCTCCAGACCATGGCCGAACGCGGAGATATCATTTACCGCACGCTACATTTACGTACCGTTCTACCTGTTGTCGACGAACTTCTCGACAAAGCCTTACGGCCCGTTCTGATGAAGAAAAACGAAGCTGCCGAACAATCCCATTATGGCGAGGTGGCGAACATTCTCAATCAGCTCGATAAGAGCGAAATCGATGAAATGTTGGCAAGTCTTGATGGTCTTGATCCGGAAGATCTCGAAAAAATCAAATCGAAACTTTTTGTCTTCGAAGATATTCCCCGTCTTTCGTCGCGCGCACGTTTGTTGCTTTTCGATGATATCCCGTCGGATGTGATCATCACTGCTTTGCGGAACGCAGATAAAGACACCACTGAAACCATTCTCAGTTCGTTATCTCAACGTAGCCGCCGCATGGTGGAAGCCGAACTAAAATCACCAAACGACATGATAACACAAGCCGATATTACCAATGCTCGCAGAACAATCGCACAACAGGCGATCAAACTTGCAGGGGAAGGTAAAATCAGTCTGGCAGCAGACGAAACTGCAAAAGGAGCCGAAGGTAGCGCGCCTGATAGCGACCAAAAAGCACCTGAAGGCGACACAAAAGAAGCAGAAACACCTAAAGAATGATAACAAATGGCTGAGGACAAACCCGACAAGGAAAGTCAGACCGAAGAACCGACCGAGCACAAAATAAGCAAGGCCGAAGAAAAAGGTAATCTTCCTTTTTCGCGGGAGTTGCCTACTTTTGCCGGTCTTGTCGGCTATAGCATCATTGCCATCTTTATTGCATTTCCGGCCATGTCCAAGCTTTCGAATTTCCTCGTACAATGGATCGAGCGGCCAGAAAGCTGGCGTCTCAACGGTGCTGAAGATGTTAAACATTTATTGCTTTTGGTGGGTGGCCATGTCGGACTTGCTCTCGTCCCGATACTTGTTATCATTCCCGTAATCGGCGTAGCAGCCTCGATGGTACAGAATACACCGCGCATTGTTGGCGAAAGAATTCGGCCGCAATTTTCCCGTATTTCTCCGGCAGCCGGATTCAGTCGGATTTTTGGTAAAGCCGGTTTTGTCGAATTTTTAAAATCGTTGGCAAAACTGTTGGGTGTCAGCATCATCGTCTATTTGTCATTTTTCAAAGGCAATACGGTCTTTACGGACGCTTTGGGGACCGTTGCCTCGGCATTACCGGAATATATACGTTCGGAAGTCGCCCGACTTTTAATCTCGTTTTCTGTAGCTGTTGTCGCAATTGCCGCGTTTGACTTTGCTTGGTCACGGTTCAATTGGCGGCGTCAATTGCGTATGACAAAACAAGAACTGAAAGATGAGCAAAAAGAAATCGAAGGTAACCCGATGGTCAAAGCGCGTATGCGTTCACTCGCACGCGATCGTATTCGTCGGCAAATGATGGCGAATGTTCCCAAAGCCACTGTTATCGTTGCCAACCCGACCCATTTTTCCGTTGCGTTACGCTATAAGCCACCGGTAGATTACGCGCCTGTGGTCGTTGCCAAGGGACAGGATATTCTGGCTCTGCGCATCAGGGAAATTGCTGTCGAACACGATATACCCGTTATCGAAAACATACCGCTTGCCCGCGCGCTTTATAAACAGGTTGAAGTCGATCAGGTTATACCGCAAGAGTTTTATCAAGCAGTAGCGGAATTGATCCGCTACATTAACAGTCAAAAAATACATTAAACAAACTTATACCGCCCTTATCTTTTGTAATTGTTGTGAAATAAAATGAATCAAGATGACGTACACGAAATGCGCGAAATGATGATCGCAAAACAAGTCGCGCGAATTATTCCCGAACTAAAACTGGTCGATCCGGCCGATTTTATCGTTTTTATCCATGATGAACATTTTGCCAATATCAGCGATATCATCGACGCTGCAACAGAACTTCATTTCTATCCGCATACAGTGCGCTTTGCCAATGGTGGCAATTATCAACTGGATTGGGATACTCCGCCAACGATTACGCTGGACATGGAATTTTCCAATGATGGAGTAACAGCATATTTCCACATTATTATGTCGCCCGAAGGCTTCGGCATAGAGCTTGATAATGTTGTCTTCGAAAACCCGCAGGATGATGAAGCCGACACGCGACAGTTGATCGATGCTTTGAACAATGCACGGTTGAAAAAATCTGCAAACAAATAGTTCTAATTTTTTACGTGACTAAAAGGTGCCCGTTCATGCCCTTTTAGTCTCTTTTTTCAAAAGACCTATAATATCTAATGACCTATAGGTCACCTTTCCGCCATCCATAATTGCCGATTGCGGGCTGGCTTTTTTATTCCGGATTTTTCGAATTCCAATTCAATTTTTAATGTCATTCGCTGCCGAATATTTGTGCTGTCTACAAGCTCTTATGAAAAAGCAACCGGCTTCTTTGAAGATTGCTTTTGTTAGACGGCTAACACAATAAAAATTTTAAAAAGAGAAAAGAGCGTGAAAAAATCCGAGAGTGTTTGTCACATTGGTTCAGAGATTGTTTTCCAACTTGCTCGGAACCCAATTAAAATGCCAAAAAGTACTTATGGCATTGAAAACCGACGCATTAAAATCGGATTTCAGCCCCGTTTTCTTGTTAAATAAATTTTTGGCTTATTACTCATGCCAGAATGGTTCACTAATTTGAAATATTAGCTCTCACTCCGCTGATTAATCCCGAGCCGAGCAAAGAAAACTATCGCCTTCTTAATTCTGAACGGAGCAAAGAAAACTATAGTCATCGCCAGACTTGAATATATTCTGTAAAATACCAATAGAATTGGGTGTATCCATATAATTTCTATCATCAATAAAGCATTTATTATAATGTTCTATTTCAATATATTTTTTGAATCGTAAATTTCATATAATTTAACTTCATAAAAGTTAAAGTCTATATTTATATTTTTGATTTTTTCACAAAAATATAAATTATACGATGTGCGTATTTATTGATATTTTATTTTACTTTATTCATATCTCTGACCTGATCGGCAGGTATATAATTGAACTGCTCGACCATGAGATCTTTGATAACGGGCTCGGGAAAGCGTTGATTGACGCCATCAATGATTTTTTGTTTCACATCCTCGAATTTTACACGTTCTATTTGTTTCGTATCCGAATAGGAACCGAAAAACGCATTGAAGACTTCATCATTCACAAATAGCCCCAAAGGAACAGTCAACTTATTTTTGACTTTTGAATCAACTGTATAGACAAGTTGCGCAATAATATATCCATCCACTTTGCCATCGGCCAGTATAGGGACACTCATAACGTCTGTGCGGTCATAGTCGATGGTAGGAGCTGTATCTTCTGTTGCTGCCACGGCTTTAGGTTGTGACCCTATTTTGATAGCCAGCATCAATGATCCCAAAGCGATAATGCAAACCCATAAGCCAATGGCAACGGTTTTTATCATTTGTACTGCCCGCTATTGATCGTGAAAGGGTCATAAGTCCCGTCTGTTTCTTGTTCCCGCGCGGCTTCCTGCATCATTTGCGAAAGTTCCGTCACAGCTTCAAGGTGAATTTTCAATAATTCACTGTTCCGCTCGAGTTTCTTTTTCAAGCCGCCCAGCAATGTCTCTACTTTACTTTCCACCACATTATCAAAATAACGGGCAACGTCTGCCATGGATTGGTTCAAATCACGCAAACCGCGGGCTTTACGAGCATTAATATCATTATAGTCGGGATTTTGATGCTTTTCGAGTGCATCTGTTTCATAATCGACAACCTCTTCAAGAGAGTTGACAACGGCTGCAAACCTCGCCAAAGCGACATCCCGCGCGGCGGGATCATCAATGTGCACTTTCGCCGGAACCACGGCCGGATTCTGTTCACCCGATTGCTCAGCTAAAGACATTTGAAACTCCTTTGATTGAGCATGTTATCATAAATTGTTATAAAACGTTTAAGTATTTTCAGTCATTTGTTTACGCACGAAGTTGATATCGTGACTGTGAACAATATTATCGACTGTTGCTTGTGTATTTTGGTCGGAGCGGGCAAGTTGACCAAAGGCGGCTCCCATTTCCTGAGTGCCCGCTTCCGGAACTTTGCCTTGCTTGATCTCTTCATCGCGAGCGAGCATTTTTGCAACGCCAATTCCACCACGATCAGCTACTTCCTTGGCCATTGATTCAGCCATCATGGATTTCCAATATTCCCCGGCTTGCCCTTTACCAAAAACCGATGGAGTATCTGTCGTAAACATATTCTGGATAAAGGATTGCAACATAAAAGCTTCAAACTTCTTATAAGCCTCGGTGTGATCGGCATTTGCCGACTTTTCTTTTATCTTTACCTGATTGACATATTGGCCGGATTGAGAGACCGAAGGTGTGTTATCATTGGTTCTTGCCAACTCGGAAAAACCGCCGTCCGCTATTTGCTGATTTGCAGCACGCACAGCACTTTGCGCGTTACGCAATTTTTCGACCGAAGCTCTATATTCGAGAGGATCAGCCGCTCTTGACACATCAAGTACCAAGTCTGAAGGTGGTTGAATGGCCATTATTTGTCCTCTTATAGCATATGCCCGATAAATCAGGCACCTTGATTGTCGGGAAAGCCGCCCCTTTCTTAAAAATGATCAGGACCGTTTTTCCTCATGATCGACTATATTGAACAAAGCTTATCCCAAACTGGTGTCTTTGACGATTTTTGCCGCAACATATTCTTCAAGCATTTTGGCCATTTCTTTGCGCTCTTCTGCCTCTTCGGCAGCTTTACGTTTCTCGTCGATTACATCGCACCGGCGCGACGACTGCAGTAATGTTTTTCTCTGCTGGGCAATGAGATTATCAAGAATAGCTTCTTGCCGAGCATTTTTATCGAGGCGTTTGGCAACCATCATCGGATCAAACAAACTGTAGGCAGAGCCATTTTCCATGAGAGAGAACAAATATTTGTCTTCATCCGACAATGCCGAACGTTGATTCTGTGTCCCCTCGAGTTCGGCTTCATCACGTGCTTTCACCAGTTTTTGTGCTTTTAGCAGTCTTGCATATCGTTGGCTTGATGTCGGCATCAGGGCCCCCTATTCAACCACGAAGCATATTCTGCCCCGAAAAATGTTAATATTTCCGGCAATAGATAATAAATAAGTAAAAGACCACCGAACATAACAAATGGCATAGAAATAAAATAAACCGGAATTGTCGGTGTCAGTTTATTGATCAACCCGACGGCGATATTGACCAATATGGAATAGATAATGAACGGCGAAGCAATACGCAATGTTGTCAAAAATGTTTGCGATAATGCATCCTGAAAATCGATTAAAGCCGATTGCGGTTCCGGTGTTAGTGAAGGCGGGATAATTTGATAGGATGTCATTAACCCGCGAATGACAACCATATGAAGATCGGCCGCGAAAAACAACATCAACGCACCGATTGTGATCATATTGGCAACCTGTGTTTCGGGCATGGATTCGATCACACTCGTACCCGGTTGTCCGGAATAGCCGATCGACATGCCAATAATATTGGCCATAAATTGCAAAGCCCACATATAGGCTTGGGCAATAACGCCGAATGTAGCGCCTATGAGCGATTCACTGATTATGCCGCTCAGCAAAGTTGCCAAAGTCGGATTTTGAGCAATGCTTGTAAAATTGGAGCCCGAAAGCGGTACCATGATCAATGAAAAGGCGATGGCTAAAAACAATCTGAAATTCATCGGAATACGGGCACTCGATATGCCTGGCATCAGCATCAGACAGGACCCTACACGCGCAAAGATCAGCATGGCGACAATCACCAGCTGATCAATGGGCACCAGCTGATCAATGGGCAAAAGTGCAAAGGACATGTCCTATTCCTTTTAATCGGAGATCGTCCCCAAAGTCTTGACTTCGACACCGCGGGCAATTTCCGCGTGCGAAAGAACTGGCAGGGTCGCAAACAACCGTTCAATAATCATGCGAACATAAGGACGGGCTTCCGGCGAAGTGATAAGAACAAATCTTTCGCCCTTCTCCATATGTTTGCGAATAGCATTTGTAGCCTCTGTACCAAATTTTTCAAGCTCTCTCGGATCGATGTCGAATTCGACAATTTCGCCTTTTGAATCCCGTTTCAAGGCCTGATGGAAAACCAGATCCCAATGACTGCCGAGACGTAAAACATTCAGGACACCATTATCCGACAGATCGCCGCAAATTTGTTGCGACATACGCATCCGGACATGTTCGACAATGAGTTCGGCACGACGGACATGAGGAGCAATTTCAGCAATTGCTTCAAGTATCTGGTCAAGGTTACAAATCGAAACACGTTCAGCCAACAATAATTTCAAAACCGATTGTAAACCGGAATAAGAAAGATGTGCAGGACAAATCTCTTCAAGGAGTTTGCGGTATTCCGGTCCCAGACGTTCAAGGAGTATGCGCATATCTTTATAAGATAATAATTGTGCAAGATTATTCCGTAACACTTCGCTCAAATGGGTGAGCAAGACCGAAAGATTATCAACGGCCATATATCCTTCGCGTGCAAGTTCGGAACGGAAAGTTTCAGAGGTTGCAAAAGCACGCATTCCGAAAGCCGGTTCACGTACTTCTTCACCGGGAAGGTTCGGTGCCGGTTTTTCGCCAAGCATAACCAGCACATCGCCAATGCGCATTTCATAGGAGGCAACCACTGTCCCGTGTAATTTGATCTGATAGGATTTCGGCGGTGTTTTATAGTCGTCGGTCACTTCGATTTCAGGAATAACAAAGCCGAAATCGGTTGCAAATTTCCGACGCATTTTGGCAACGCGGTTGGCAAGCTCTGTCTGATGAGGCAGAAGACGGGTTGCCAATTGTTTACCCAAAGTAAGTTCAATTGCCGGTTTTTCAAGAGAGGCTTTGACAGATTGGCTTTCCTCTTTTTCAGCGATTGCATCAGCCTGTGCTTTCAAGGCCTGTTCTTCTGCAGCCTGACGTTGCAAACGACGCGGTATTGAGAAACCGATTCCGGCAAGAAGTGCTGCAATAGTCAAAAATGGAAAAGCAGGCAAACCCGGCATCAAGCCCAAAACAGCAAGCAGGACCGAAGCGACAAACAAAGCCTTCGGATAACCACCCAACTGGCCAAAGACAGCTTTTTCTGTTGAACCGCGTGTTCCTCCCTTGGAAACCAGCAAACCGGCGGCAAGAGAAACAATCAGAGCGGGAATCTGTGTAACCAGGCCATCACCAACCGACAGCTTTGTAAAAACATCGGCAGCCTGTGAAATATCCATGCCATGACGGGTAACGCCAATGACAATGCCACCAAAAATATTCACTGCCGTAATGATAAGACCGGCAACAGCATCACCACGAACGAATTTGGAAGCACCATCCATGGAACCGAAGAAGGAACTTTCTTCCTCCAGCTCGCGACGGCGAACTTGTGCCTGCTTCTCGTCTATCAACCCCGAAGAAAGATCGGCGTCAATTGCCATCTGTTTACCTGGAATAGCATCCAAAGTGAAACGTGCACCAACTTCAGCAATACGTGTTGCACCTTTGGTGATAACCAGAAAATTTACAATAATCAGAATTGCGAAAACAACGAGACCGATAACAAAGTCGCCGCCCATCACAAATTGTGAAAAACCGTGAATAACGTGGCCGGCAGCCGTGTACCCCTCATCACCGTGGGTAAGAATAACACGTGTTGTTGCAATATTGAGAGACAAACGCAGCATGGTTGCAATCAGCAACACAGTCGGAAATGCCGAAAAATCGAGAGGGCGTTGAATCCATAACGCCACCATCAAAATCAAAACCGAAAAAGCTATCGAAAATGACAGCCCCATATCCAGCACGAATGAAGGAACAGGCAAAAACAAAACGGTCAGAATAATGACAATACCGGCAGCGAAACCAATATCACTACCGGAAAATTTACTGCTTTTACCAATCGCGTTTACGGCACTTTGCTGCACGTTGATCTCCTTAACGCAAAAAAAGCGTGACAATGTGATCACAATTGTCGTGGCTTTTTACTCTTGCCACAAAAATAGAAAACGAAGCTTGCGCGAAGGTGGTGGTCAAAAATTTTGTCTTGCTCACGAAATTTTACAAATTAGTAACCAACGAGGCCTAAAAGTGATAGAAAAAAGGCAATTGTCCTAGATAAAGTGAAAGGCAGTTCCCCAAAAACTGCCGGAAATATCGGGAAAAACCGAAAAATAAAAAAATTTTTGGGAACTTTATGCAATTGCCCGAATTGTAACACATTGTTATATTACGTGTTGTAATGTATCGTGATAGACAGAAATATTCGAGGTGAAGTTATGGCTGATATGATGAAAATCGCAGTATTCTATTCCATGATGATTGTTAGCACGAATGTTGCAATCGCTTTTGCAGTAATGGGTTTGAACTGAGATTACAGATTTTTGCGTGCGTGAATGATATGTGCGCTATAGTATTTCGCATACGGCCAATTCGGGCCGATGCTTGACGAGTTGCGACGGGAGATGGATTAGATGATCCATTCTTTGCCGCAATAAATCTCGAAGTCGTTTTCTCTCGTGCGACCAATTAAAGTCATATTACATTTTTGACCTATTCGAATGGCCTCGGCAGTTGCTGCCGACACTGCTACCAGCGTAGAAACGCCTAAAACTGCAGCTTTTTGTACCATTTCAACTGACAAACGGCTGGTTACCACAACAAAACCGGAACTGACATCCTTGCGATTTAAAAATAGATGACCGCAAAGTTTGTCCAGCGCATTGTGCCGGCCTACATCTTCACGAACTGCAATTATCCCTTTATTTTTTTCATAAAAAGCGGCCGCATGAACTGCTCTTGTCGCATTGTTCAAAATCTGTTTTCCGCAAATTTCACGTGCTGCGTTAAAAATTTCATCCCGATCAAAATGGACATCGGTCCGTTTTACCTTGTCGATTTCGCGCATTGCCGCCTCAATCGACTCGATGCCGCAAAGACCGCAACCAACAGGACCGGCCATAGAACGACGGCGCTTGCGAAACGCATCACGCCGATCGACTCGTAAAGCGATTTGCACATCTATTCCGCGTGATAGAGGAACAATATCGATATTTTCTATCTCATCCGGATCATTAATGAATTCTTCGGTCCGACTGAAGCCATAGGCAAAGTCTCTAAGATCATCGGGGGACGCCATCAAAACTGCTTGTGTTGTACCATCGTAAGAAAGAGCAATCGGCACTTCTTCGGCAACAGTCTTCTCAATCTGTTGTCTTTTCCTGTCGTTCGCTGAAACGACTTCCACGTCAACAAGCACTGTATCACTGAATTTTGAATCCATCTGTTCTTCGACAGGACACGTCTTTTTCAAATTAGTCATTTAACGTCATTCATTTCGAATAGAATTGCTTTCCCGGCCTATAACGCCATTCTGTTCAGCCTTATCGGTCATATTCACCTATTACCAAATATTACCAAAATCATATATTACCAAAACCAAGGGCCCGCTTTCAATTTTGATGTTTTATAAGTTGGAGTTACGCTTGCCAAGGTTCCTCCAACAGAATATTTTCATGAACGAGTGACAACGAATATATTTTAGAGAGTGAAATTTTGATGGACTTGACCGAGATTGATGATGGCGTTTTCGTCTGCGGGCAGATTACGGAGGACTTTGTTGACGAACTAGCCAAAGCCGGCTTCAAGACAATCATTTGTAACCGCCCCGATAACGAACAGCAAAACCAGCCAACTTTTGCCTCTATTGAAAAAGTTGCCAAGGCTCACGGCCTCACAAGCTATTACATTCCCGTGACACCCCCGAATATAGAACAGAAAAGCATTGCCTCTATGAAAGAAGCTTTAAAGACATGCGAATATCCCGTTCTTGCTTATTGTAAATCCGGTCACAGAGCCCAAACACTTTATCACCTTGCAAAGGACTGATGCCCTTTGATCCCGCATCTTTTTTTGCGGCTTTTCCGACATTTTGGAAATTATCAACCCAATGATAATTGGCGGTAGAATAATGCCCGTAAAAGAATGCACATGACCGACGAAAGTCTTTATCCCGCTAGTCGGTTGGTCTTAAAGATGTGAGAAAAGCAAAGCATTACGCTTCTTTATTGTGATGTGTATCGCGGTAAAGGCTGAGCCGATGCGCAACATCGCAAAGAGCACCAATAACGGTCATCACAATACCGGCTGCCAGCAATAAAGTGGAAATATTGACAAGCGAGTCCACCACTTCGACGCGCGTCATTGTTATTGCAAGCGATACAGCTCCTGCAGCCGTCAATATAGAAGAAATGTCAAAAAATCTTGCCCATTCGCTATCCGATAGTGACTTCCATAAAGAAAAACCTAAAGAAATATTGACAATAATAACCAATAACGCTGCATTCATCAGTTGATAAGGTTGCCATTCAATTAAAGTATTTATATTATCCATTTTTCACTCCCCAATGTCTAATTAATATATGGGGATTAAAGCGGGCAATATAAAGACCGATCAAAAAATCACTGATCACATTTCATGAAAAATTGTATTAATTTTGATATTATGTATAAATTAAAAAATTTTTTATAATATTATAATTAACTGAAACTACTATTGATTGAAATAGTAGTTCCAGTTTTTATTATATTAATTCAAGATCTTTTCAACCCATTTTCCAAATGATTGTACTATAGTTGAAAAGAACTTTGCAGCATCATCATTGGCCGGTTTCCCGTCATTGGTGACCAAATCCTGAATTCTCCCGATATAAGCTTCTGGCTGTTGCATTGTCGGAACGTCATTGAACACCAAAGCCTGTCGCAATTGATGGTTGGCGCCAAATCCACCCAACGCACCTTGCGAAATGGAAACCACCGCACCCGGCTTGCCATTCCATACGCCTTTACCATAAGGACGCGAAGCGACATCAATTGCATTTTTCAATACTCCGGGAATAGCCCGATTGTATTCCGGCGTTATAAAAATAACCGCATCAACTTTTTTCAACGCATTTCTGAAATTTTGCCAGGCAGCCGGAGGTGTATCTGTTTCGAGATCCTCGTTATAAAGTGGCAAATCACCTATTTCGATAAAATCGAGAGATAAATTTTCGGGTGCAAGAGCAATAAATGCCTTACCCAACTTCCGACTATAAGATTCCTTACGCAAACTGCCAATCAATATGGCTACTTTGAATTGTTTGGTCATTTTTTCCTCTATCGTTTTATAGATGTTCTGCACTCTTTCATTAAATAGGCTTTTTTCCCTCATGTTTCAAAACGTAGATCATTCGACACACTGTCATCAATTTATTGACAATATAATTTATTGTTTTTTAACCATGAATCTGAAAAGCGCCTCCGGACCTTAATTTTAATTACGATAAATCTTCCTTTTGCGGCACAATAAAAGACATTCCTAGAGTCTGCTGAAAGGTGAAGGACAATGCTCAAACATAGTTCGGATGCATTGCAACTGTCGACTTACACGAGAAGGTCACATTTTGTTTATAGCGTATTCGAATATTTTCTGGTTATTATGGTTACACTGGCAGCAACAGTTGTCATCTCTACCATTTGTGTTGACGAATTTTCCAATTTGATTGAAATGAACGGCAATAGTTTATTGATAAACCCTGCTGTTGATAACAGGTAACATTGCTTTTCAAACGTTTGTGCAAAGACGCTGATAATAAACTGTCACATAATAAGGCATTGCTCTGCGTTCGCAGCTTTATCTATTTTTAACCCGCTTTTTCAGCGCAATGTAAAATCAAAACGATAAGATGCCGAGATACCCATGGTAAACTGGTTCTTGTCCCCACGTTGGAAAACAAGAGATGAATCACCGGCATCACCTGTTAGACGCTTATATTCACCGAACACACTGGTTGTAATTTTGTTTGTGGCTTTCCAGGTAATTGCGCCGCCGGCACCAAAGGCGCCCCAGCCACTATCAGGATGAAATTCTTTCAACCCCGAGCGGAGCGATTCTTCTGCATCAACTCCGTAATAGGTTTTGAAATAGTCTTTTGTTGCATAAAACGCCCGTGGCCCGCCGGAAACCTGTACAGAAGGTGTCAAATTTTTATAGGCGTCAACGGCAATGTCGGAGGTAACGCCATTATGACTACGTATACCTTTACGCACTTCTGCTCTCGCCCGCAGCCAATCAAGCGGGTAAATCTCGGCAAAGCCACCAACCTCGCCGCCCCATTTCACCCGTTTTAACCCTTTAAGATCGCCTGACGTGTCACTGTCACGGTCTTGCAATATTTTGCCAACAACACCGAGACGGATAAGACTTTTTTCTAACAAAGCAAAAGACATGTTATCGTTGCGCGAAGAGAAACGATCGTCACCACCTCTTTTGCCTATGGAAAAAATCGGGTCAACAGCAATGTCGTAGGTGTCATCCCCTTCAAATTTCGGGGCCTCATAAACTGATGCGCCAAGGGTTAGCGACCAGTTTCCACTGTAGAAATGTTTTTTGGCCGGTGCTGTCGAACGATAATTCCTGTCGTCGGCCGCACGTTGTTCGTCCGAAACATTCGTAACTTTTCCCGTCTGGTAATCGTAAAGTTCTTCTGCATCGGCCTGAAAACATGAAATCGTCATCAAGCCGGTTATGCCTGCGAAAACTACTTTCAATATATAATCCGACACCTATACACTCCAGACGCTTTGACAAAGCAGCTGATTAAACACTGCCAAACACCAACTCTTTGCAAACTGGCCAATCATAAATATTCAATCAACATTTTAAGAATGTCTTAAAACTTAATTTTCTCGCAAATGTTGTTGGCCTATCGTTACCGATTGGTAAATGTAAAATTTCTGTCCAATGCCGACAGCGGTGAAGCCGCAGAAAGTGCTGCTTCGGCTTCTTCTTTATCGTTATTCATTTGGGCAATCAATGGTTGTAAACCGTCAAATTTCTTTTCTCCACGCAAATATGAATAAAAGGAAACAGATGCCGTTTCATCATACAAATTGCCATCAAATGAAAACAGAAAGCTTTCAAGCAACGGCGCACCATCACCCTCTACTGTTGGCCTTTTTCCGAAACTTGCGACCCCGTCAAAGAGCGTTCCGTCACTCCGGCGAAAGCGGATTGCATAGATTCCGAAAGCAAGACCTGTTTCTTCGGGAAGCGCCATATTGGCAGTCGGAAAACCTAATGTCCGACCGAGCTTTGCTCCATGAATAACTTTCGAGCAAACGGTATAGTGGTAGCCGAGGAGGCCTGCTGCTTCCTCCACTTTTCCGTCAGCCAATAGTGCACGAATGCGGCTTGAAGAAATGACTTGACCGTTCTCGTCACAAAAAGGCGGAACTTTAACAACAGCAAAGCCCAGTTTTTTTCCACAATCGGCAAGATAATCGGGCGTACCGACACGCTTGCTTCCGAAATGGAAATCGCTTCCGGTAACCACTGCCGAAGCATGAAAATTCTCGCACAAAATATGTTTGACAAATTCTTCAGCAGTAAGATCAGCAAAATTTTTGTCAAAGTGCTGTTCGACAACACCATCAAATCCCATCAATTCCAGTATTCTTGCTTTTTCTGCTGCCGGTGTGAGCCGGTCAACCGGAGTGTCCGGCTTGAAAAAGCTTTTGGGGTGCGGTTCGAATGTATAAACAATTGCCGGTCGGCCAGTAGAACGGGCAATATCCAGAGCCTTTTCTAAAACTGCCTGATGACCCCTATGGACACCATCAAAATTACCGATCGCTACAACCGAATTCTTATAACTTTCCGGTAATGAAGCGAGATTTTCCAACCGCAAAAATTTATTAGTCATTTAAGCGTCCACATGGTGGCAATAGGCTGGCTGCCATATTTGTTTAAAAATTCAGTCAGAAAGGAACGGTTGATATCGCCATCTTTCGCATATTCATTCTGATGGATGCCGCCAGAGATATAAAGCGTATCAAGTCCGTATTGTTGTCCGCCTTTCATGTCGGTCAATATGCCGTCACCAATCGCGAGAATTCGGTCTTTGTTTATCCTGCCTTTTCGTTCGGCAAGTTTTTCCATAGCCAAATCATAAATCGGCCGATGCGGCTTGCCTGCAATCAATGTACGCCCGCCCAATTGTTCATAAGCGCGCGCCAGTGCACCAGCGCACCATAAAATCTTGTCGCCGTGATGGACCGTAATGTCGGGATTGGCACATATAAAAGGCAAATTCTTCGATCTTAATCTCAGCAAAAGATCATGATAATCATCCGGCTCTTCATGCTCGTCGTCGAAAAGTCCCGTACAGACGATTGATGTCGCTTCGAATTCTTCCACAAGCTCAACGTCAAGCCCGTCAAACAAGGCAAGGTCACGCTCTGGCCCGATATGGAAAACTTTCCTCGGTGCTTTCTTGATGAGGTGACGTGTCGCATCACCGGAAGTAACAATCGCATCATAAACTTCGGGGCCGATTTTCAATGAAGCCAGTTGTTCAGCCACGCCGTCATGCGGACGGGGCGAATTGGTGAGCAATATGACCGATTTTCCGGATTGTCTCACTTTGATCAAAGCCGCCACAGCTTCTTTGAAAGCGTGAACGCCATTATGAATAACACCCCACACATCACAAAAAACAGCATCATAACGGTCGACAATTGCCTGTAAATTTTCAGGTTCTTCCATCTTGCTACCATACCTTGTTAGAAACTCGTCATCTGTCGGCTTTCCGACCTTTACAGAAATATTGCCTAGACACCTAACGCAAGACGAGGATGATGTCATCCTCTTTCTCGTGGGCTTACAAATATAGGCTATTCCAACATATCCAAATATAGTCTAGATTCGTTTCCAGTTACAAAAATGTCTCTGCAACAGATTGGTCAATAATGAGCGCTTCAACTAAAAATCTTGTTCTGATTGAAGAAAAAGATCTTCGTCAAAAAATGGAAGAACTCATCGAAAACGAAGAGGGTGCGGATATAGGTTTGAAAATCAAACCGAAAATTGTTTCACTTTTAAAGGCGACTATTGCTGATGGACAAAAAGAAGCGGAAATTATTCTTCAACAGAATGGTAAAGGGCGTCAATGCGCCCGCCGGTTAAGTTTGCTCATCGATACTATCATTACAACACTTTATAATTTTGTGATCGAAAGAATTTATCCCCTCCCCAACCCTTCGAGCGGGGAACGCATTGCTCTTGTCGCAGTTGGTGGTTATGGCCGTGGGACGTTGGCACCGCATTCCGATATCGATCTTCATTTTTTGCTGCCATGGAAACAGACACCGTGGGGCGAACAAGTGATGGAATATATTCTCTATATGCTATGGGATGTTGGTCTTAAAGTCGGCCATGCAACAAGGAATATTGACGATTCAATCCGCATGGCAAAAGAGGATATGACGGCGAGAACTGCCCTCCTCGAAGCGCGTTTTCTGATTGGTAATCGCGGAATTTTCACCGAATTGATGCGCCGCTTCGAAGACGAAGTTGTCAAGGGCACTTCTCCCGCTTTTATTCGGGCGAAACTTCTGGAACGCGACCTTCGTCATAAAAAAGCCGGTGAAACACGTTATCTGGTCGAGCCCAATGTAAAGGAAAGCAAAGGCGGTCAGCGCGATTTACAAACCCTGTTGTGGATTGCCAAATATCATTACCGCATCACTTCGACCGACAAGCTTGTTACACTTGGTGTATTATCCAAAGCCGAACTTCGTGTTTTCAAAAAAGCCGACGATTTTTTATGGGCCGTTCGTTGCCATATGCATTTTCTAACCGGCAAGGCACAAGAGCGTTTGTCTTTTGATATCCAGCGCGATATCGCCCATCGTCTGGGCTATACCGCCCACCCCGGTATGGAAGATGTCGAGCGCTTTATGAAGCACTATTTTCTCGTTGCCAAACAGGTGGGGGATCTGACCCGAATTGTTTCAGCTGCATTGGAAGAAGAATATGCAAAACCGGTTCCGGGATTAAATCGGGTATTTTTGACATTTTCACGCCGTAAAAAGAAAATTGTCGATTATCCGGGGTTTGTCATTGATACAAAGCGTATCAATATCGACGATGATGATGTTTTTGTCCGTGATCCGGTCAATCTTATCCGCCTTTTTTATTTATCCGATACTCTGGGACTTGAATGCCATCCCCATGCTGTGCAGGAAGCGTCCCGTTCGCTCGGGCTTATCACCCAGAAAGTGCGTGATGACAAAGAAGCAAACCGGCTTTTTATTGCCATTCTGACCTCGCCCCGCAACCCGTCACTCATCTTGCGGCGGATGAATGAATCCGGTGTTTTGGGTAAATTCATCCCCGATTTCGGCAAGATTGTCGCGATGATGCAATTCAACATGTATCATCATTATACTGTTGATGAACATTTGTTACGTTGTATCGCCTGCCTTAGCGAGATCGATCATGGCGAAGTTTATCAGGATCATCCGCTTGCTTCGGCAATTGTGCCAACGTTCAAAAAAGAGCGGACAATTCTTTTCGTTGCTTTATTTTTACACGACATTGCCAAAGGAAGGCCGGAAGACCATTCGATTGCAGGCGCAAAAATTGCCCGCAAACTTTGTCCACGTTTCGGGTTGTCGCGGGGTGATACAGAGCTTGTCGCCTGGCTCATCAAAGAACATCTCACCATGAGTATGGTTGCCCAGTCACGTGATCTCAATGACCGTAAAACAATCGAAGACTTTGCCAATATTGTTCAGACAACCGACAGGCTCAAATTACTGCTTGTTTTGACCATATGTGATATCAAAGCTGTTGGTCCCGGTGTCTGGAATGGCTGGAAAGGGCAATTGTTACGCACGCTTTATCACGAGACTGAAATTGTCCTGACGGGCGGTTTTTCACAAATTCCACGGACCGATCGCATCAACGCCTCGAAAGATCGGCTTCATGATGCACTTGAAAATTGGGACGAAGCCGAGAAACAACATTATATCGGCTTACAATACCCCAACTACTGGTTAACGGTTTCGCTGGAAGATCAGGTCCGGCAAGCCAACTTTATCCGCGATGCCGATAAACGCAACGCCCCGCTTGCGACAATGTCGGACCCTCACCGGTTTGCCGGTGTCACAGAACTTACAATTCTTGCACCCGATCATCCGCGGGTTCTTTCCATTGTTACAGGAGCCTGCGCCGCTGCTGGCGGCAATATTGTCGACGCCCAAATCTTTACCACAACAGATGGGCGTGCTCTTGATATCATTCTGATCACCCGCGAGTTCGAACTTGATGATGATGAAACAAGGCGTGCAAAACGCGTCGGTAAAATGATAGAGGATGCCTTGAAGGGAACAATCCGCTTACCGGAAGTGATTGCACAACGCGCAAAACCGCGCCGCGCAGCCAAGGCCTTTGATGTCACGCCGAATGTCGAGATCAACAATACATTGTCGGACAAATTCAGTGTGATAGAAATCGAAGGTCTCGACAGACCGGGGCTACTTTTTGAAATTACAAAAACACTATCCGATCTTTCGCTTGACATTGCGTCTGCACATATTACGACCTTCGGGGAAAAGGTTATCGATAATTTTTATGTCAATGATCTTTTCCGTCATAAAATTATCAACCCGCAAAAACAGGCTGCTATACGCCGCAAATTGCTCGCTCTTATTGCAGCTGAACAAATGGAAAATATAAAAAGAACATGAGCCTCATCAAACAATTCGCGACCGTTGCATCCGGCACGTTGATGAGTCGCCTGTTCGGTTTTGTCAGAGAAATGCTTATGGCAGCAGCTGTTGGTACAGGGCCCGTGGCCGATGCTTTCAACGCGGCCTTCCGTTTTCCCAACACATTCCGGCGCCTTTTTGCAGAAGGTGCGTTCAATTCAGCCTTTGTGCCCCTATTTGCCAAACAGATAGAAGAAGACGGTGTCGACAGTGCACGACGTTTTTCCGAAGAAGTTTTCGGTGTGCTGTTTTCGATATTATTGATCCTCACCATCATCATGGAGCTATCCATGCCGTTTCTGGTGCGTTATGTCATCGCACCGGGCTTCACCGATGATGCAACAAAATTCAATGCAACCGTCCGTTTTGCTGTGATCATGTTCCCCTATCTTGCCTGCATGTCACTGGCGGCAATGATGGGCGGAATGCTCAATTCGCTTCACCGCTATTTTGCTGCGGCAATTGCACCGGTTTTTCTCAATATTATTCTGATCGGTGTCCTTTTTTACGCATGGGTCTATAAGCTTGACCCCTGGCATGTCGGTATTGATCTTTCATGGGGCGTTATGGCCTCCGGTATTGTGCAACTTATTATTGTGTGGATTGCAGTTGCCAATGCCGGTATGAAAATCGGTTTTCGCCTCCCGAAATTCACCGAAAATGTTCGCCGGCTCCTCTGGCTTGCATTACCGGCCGCGATTACCGGCGGCATCACACAAATTAACCTTCTCATCAATACCAATATTGCTTCCGCACAATCAGGCGCCGTCTCGTCACTTGTTTATGCCGACCGGCTTTATCAACTTCCATTGGGCGTTGTCGGAATCGCTGTTGCCACGGTTCTTTTGCCCGAACTTTCCCGTGCACTCAGAAGTGGCAATCTGAAAGAAGCCGATAACTTGCAAAACCGGTCCGTCGAATTCACTCTTCTTTTGACCTTACCTGCTGCTGCCGCTTTTCTGGTTATGGCAGAACCGATTGTGCGGCTATTGTTCGAACGCGGGCACTTTTCTGCCCAGTCGACGACAATTGTTGCGGGAATTTTAGGCATATATGGCTTGGGTCTTCCGGCTTTTGTATTGATAAAAGCATTCATACCGGGTTTCTTTGCCCGCGAGGACACCAAAACACCAATGATTTTTGCCGGAATTTCGGTAGTCGTCAATATATCGCTTGCTTTGACGCTCTTTCCGGTTTTATCGGCACGTGGAATAGCCATAGCCGAAATATCGGCCGGCTGGGTCAATGCCGTTTTACTGTTCATCACTCTTGTCAGAAGACGCCAATGGGGACGCGATAAAGTTCTTTTAAAGCGTATTCCAAGAATATTGCTCGCGACATTGGTCATGGCAATCGCCCTCCATTATGCTGTCGGCTATCTTGATTATCCGCTGTCGGCAAAAGCTCCGTTAGCTTATCGTGCAAGCGGCGTACTTGCTCTGGTATTTGGAGCCATAATAGTCTATTTCGGTTCTGCATTTCTTTTCGGTGCAACAAATATATCGTTGCTTAAAAGAGGATTGCTGCGCAAGCGCTAAAGGTTTTCAAATGCTTTCAACAGAAAGCTTTGACACAAACAGTTATAATTTTTTGAAAGATCGGATTGTCTATTATGAGCACATTCAAACAACGTGTTTTTTCTGGAGTTCAAGCGACCGGAAATCTTCATCTGGGAAATTATCTCGGTGCGATCAAGCGTTGGGTTGAATTGCAAAAAGACTATGAATGTATCTATTGCGTAGTTGATATGCATGCACTCACTGTCAACCCCGATCCGCATGATCTGATGCGTTCAACGCGCGAAGTGACAGCAGCATTTCTGGCAGCCGGAATTGACCCGAAACACCACATTGTGTTCAACCAGTCACGCGTTCATCAACATGCCGAACTTGCATGGATTTTCAATTGCGTTGCCCGCATTGGCTGGATGAACCGCATGACCCAGTTTAAAGACAAAGCAGGGAAAGATCGTGAAAATGCATCTCTCGGCCTCTTTGCCTATCCCAGTTTGATGGCTGCCGACATTCTGGTTTATCGCGCCACAAAAGTCCCTGTTGGCGAAGACCAGAAACAGCACATCGAATTGACACGCGACATCGCACAAAAATTCAATAATGATTATTCCGAACGCATTGCCGAACTTGGCGTGGGTGTTGAAATGCAGGTCGGTGACGAAACAGTCAACGGCTTCTTTCCGCTCACTGAAGGTTTGATCGGCGGCTCGGCCACACGTGTTATGTCACTGCGTGACGGGACGAAAAAAATGTCGAAATCCGACCCATCCGATTTGTCGCGTATCAACCTCATCGACACGGCTGACGATATTTCCAAAAAAATCAAAAAAGCAAAAACCGATTCGGAGCCATTGCCTGACACTGTTGAGGGCCTGAATGACCGACCGGAAGCCGATAACCTCGTAGGGATTTATGCCGCTCTTTCCGGTTGTGACAAAAAAGCCGTTATAGAAGAATTTGCAGGCAAACAGTTTTCCGAGTTCAAACCTGCACTTGCAGATCTGGCTGTCAGCAAATTGTCGCCGGTTACAGAAGAATTGCGTCGTCTCAATAACGAGCCTTCCTATATTGATCAGGTTTTAAGAGAAGGTGCGGAACGTGCAAGCGTTCTTGCCGAAGACACAATGAAACATGTCCGCGATATTGTGGGTTTCCTTCAAGGATGAGTTTAAAAACAATGATGATGAAGGTGCTTTAAATCAAAGCACCTTCATCTTGGAGTCCGCCGCCAAAAATAGTTTGCACAAAAAGCGAATTGCACTAAATTTGAAAATAGTGTCAATTTTCGATTGGAATATTGTGTGACGTTTTCTTTAAAAACCGAAAATAGAAAAACAGACAATAACAAGACTACCAAGCCGGAGTTCCACGATAAGCTTGAAGGCGAGCGTTCTCGCTTTATTGCCGAAATCGATTTTTTAAAAGACCTTGTCCAGCAGGCACCAGGCTTTGTCATAGTTTTGCTCAACCGGGATCATCGTTTTTATCTTGTCAACAATGCTTTTATGGAACTTGTCGGTAGCAGAGAATTAATCGGGCGTACCGTCGCGGAAGCCATGCCCGAAATTCCCCGGCAAGGCTTCATTGCTCTTCTTGATCAGGTTTGGGAAACCAAAGAGCCGTTCCGTGGTGCAAGTGTCCCGCTTTTAATTGAACGACCGGGCAGCGAAGAACCTGTTTTGCATTATGTCGATTTCATCCATCAACCGATCAAGAATAGCGATGGTGAGGTTATCGGTATCTATGTTCAGGGCATTGATATCACAGAACGCATCAATTTCGAAAACCAGTTACACATCCTCGCCGGTGAATCGGCCCACCGCGTTAAAAATATTCTGGCCATGGTCAATGCGGTGGTTGCACAAACACTCAAGAGCAGCTCCGATCTTGAAAGTGCGAGCGAAAAAGTGGGGGCAAGACTCAGAGCAATTGCCGAGGCGCAAAGCACTTTGAAAGAGGATAGCGGGAAAAAAAGCGACCTCAAGATACTTGTTGAAAATACTATGGCAGTTGCCATGGAAACTTATGGCAATATCAAAATCGAAGGACCCAAGGTCAATGTATCGGAAAAGGCGGCGCTGGCGCTTGCATTAACGCTTCACGAGCTTATGACCAATGCGATCAAATATGGAGCGCTTTCGGTTGCCTCCGGTCATGTTTTGGTGAACTGGTCTCTCTCGAAAGACGGAATTATCAATCTGAAGTGGAGTGAAAGCGACGGGCCGGAAATTTCCTCCCATCATAAAAAAGGATTCGGTTCAACGCTGATTGAACGGAGTTTGAGCTATAATCCGCATAATGACGTGAAAATTGATTATGCGCCTAAGGGGCTGATATGCCATATTCAGCTTGCTCCCGATAATGCTGCCAGCAGGTGAACAGACATGTTATCAAAACGATTAAGTCGCCAATACGGTCATAAGCGAAAATTTCTGGCAATTATTGATGAGACACCGGAATGCCGCCGTGCTGTCGCCTATGCATCAAGGCGGGCAAAAAACACCGGAGGAAGGTTGATTTTGCTTTATGTTATCGACAGTTCGGAATTCCAGCATTTCCTTGGTGTTGGTGATATTATGCGCGCTGAATCCCATGAGCAGGCGCGCCAGACTTTGTCGGCGATTTCTGCAGAGGTAAGGGAAAATCTGGGGATAGAGACGGAAACCAAAATTTGCGAGGGGCAAAAGGCTGCTGAAATCGTCAAGCTTATTGAAAGCGATCAGGATATTGCGGTTCTTGTGCTTGCCGCCGGCTCGGGTGCTGAAGGACCAGGGCCTCTTGTGCAGTCCATTGCGGCAAAGGGAAGCGCGTTTCCCATTCCTGTTACAATTATTCCCGATGGTTTGAGTGCGGAAGATATCGATTCCGTTGCCTGACCAGCTTTTCTTCCCGGATTTAAAACAAAACTTTTCGTGAGAAGAAGCTCTTCACTGTAATATCATTTTGAAGGCGTGACTTGCCTCTTGAATTTTTGTTCCTTAAAGCAGCATATAAAGGTAATTGAATAATGCACCTTGCATGCCTTGACCATGAAAAGGAAATTATATGTTCATCCAGACAGAAACCACGCCCAATCCCGCAACACTAAAATTCCTGCCGGGTCGGGTTGTATTGGAAGAAGGCGTTGCCGAATTCCGTGACAAAGAAGACGCATCCGAACGTTCGCCTCTTGCTTCCAAACTTTTCGCTATTCCCGGTGTTACCGGTGTTTTCTTCGGCTATGATTTCATCACAGTCACAAAAGACAACACAGAATGGCAGCATCTGAAACCTGCAATCTTGGGAACTATTATGGAACATTTCATGTCCAATAGTCCGATAATGGCAGCGCAGGTCAATGATGTGCCCGACGTACCGGTCGGGGAAGAATTTTTCTCGGAAGAAGATAAAGATCTCGTCGACACAATCAAGGAACTTATCGAAACGCGGGTTCGCCCCGCTGTTGCCAATGATGGTGGTGATATTACGTTCCGTGGTTTCGAGCACGGTGTTGTCTATTTGAACATGCGTGGTTCTTGCTCGGGGTGTCCGGCTTCAACAGCAACCCTCAAACACGGGATAGAAAATCTTCTTCGCCATTTCGTTCCGGAAGTTGCAGGCGTTGAGGAATACCCCACGTGACGGATCCCGAATAGAGCGAATCCTGACTGTGGAAACTTAAAAAATATAACCAGCAGAACAAAGGTTCCTGTGAATAATTTGTTTTTTTAACCTTTCGCACAGTTTTTGAATCTTTCTCACGGGGGAGAAAACAAATTCTATCAATGGCTGTTTTCTCCTCATTCAAGCGGCTGTTTTGGCTCATAATGAAAAAGCCTATTTCCTTCTTGACGCGGAGATAAAACATCAAAACGTGAGGTAAATTATTTCACGCCGCATAGGCTTAACCCATTGAAGCTTATATATTTTGTTTCAAATTTTTTGCTCCTCAAAAACAAACTCGATCGGGCCGCATTCTTCAAACGTTGCCCGATCTTTTTTAAGTCGATTTTCAACAAAATGCGGCTTTCTGCGAGCGTCTTTTTGCCTTGAAGGAACAAAGTTCCTAGAAGCCTATTCACTAAAAAATTAAAACCACCTTCTTGACATTATAGGGGGCAATTTTTATCTGTTCTCATGAGTTAGCACTCGGACATCGAGAGTGCTAATCGAGGAAAAACCTCAACGAAATCGAGTTTAATTAAAGTTAAACATTTTAAGGGTTCAAGACATGGCAAAAACCAAATTCCGCCCATTACACGATCGCGTAGTCGTTCGTCGGGTTGAATCAGAAGAAAAAACCGCAGGTGGGATCATCATCCCAGATACAGCCAAAGAAAAGCCGCAGGAAGGCGAAGTTCTCGCTGTTGGTCCGGGTGCACGTGATGAAAGCGGCAAGCTCGTTGCTCTTGACGTTAAAGCAGGCGACCGCGTTCTCTTTGGCAAATGGTCAGGAACCGAAGTCAAGCTTGATGGCGAAGACGTTCTGATTATGAAAGAATCCGACATTATGGGTATTCTCGGCTGATAGCCATTTTCCCATAAATTTTCAAAAACAATTCCGGGATAATTCCCAAGGAGATATATTAAATGGCTGCAAAAGAAGTCAAATTTGGCCGCGATGCGCGTGAACGTATGTTGCGTGGCGTCGATATTCTCGCCAATGCCGTGAAAGTAACACTTGGTCCTAAAGGCCGTAATGTTGTCATCGACAAGTCTTTCGGTGCTCCACGAATTACCAAAGACGGTGTTTCGGTTGCGAAAGAAATCGAACTTGAAGACAAGTTTGAAAATATGGGCGCACAGATGTTGCGCGAAGTTGCTTCCAAGACCAATGATATTGCCGGTGATGGCACCACAACAGCAACTGTTCTGGGTCAGGCAATTGTTCAGGAAGGCGCAAAAGCTGTTGCTGCCGGCATGAACCCGATGGATTTGAAGCGCGGCATTGATTCTGCTGTTAATGAAGTTGTTGACAATCTTCTGAAAAAAGCAAAGAAAATCAAAACTTCTGCGGAAGTTGCACAGGTTGGTACCATCTCAGCAAATGGCGAAACCGAAATCGGTAAAATGATTTCCGAAGCGATGCAGAAAGTCGGCAATGAAGGCGTTATCACAGTCGAAGAAGCAAAGACTGCCGATACAGAACTTGAAGTTGTTGAAGGTATGCAGTTCGACCGTGGTTACCTTTCTCCTTACTTCGTAACCAATACAGAAAAAATGGTTGCCGATCTCGATGACCCTTACATCCTGATCCACGAAAAGAAACTTTCGAACTTGCAGGCTCTGCTTCCGGTTCTTGAAGCTGTTGTCCAGTCAAGCAAACCTTTGCTTATCATTGCAGAGGATGTTGAAGGTGAAGCTTTGGCAACTCTCGTTGTCAACAAATTGCGTGGCGGCTTGAAGATTGCTGCTGTCAAGGCTCCGGGCTTCGGTGACCGTCGTAAAGCAATGTTGGAAGATATTGCCATTTTGACATCCGGTCAGGTTATTTCCGATGACCTTGGCATCAAGCTCGAAAATGTCACACTCGACATGCTCGGCCGCGCAAAGAAAGTTACCGTTTCGAAAGAAAACACAACGATTGTTGACGGTGCTGGCAAGAAGCCTGAAATCAATGCACGTGTTAACCAGATCAAGGCCCAGATCGAAGAAACAACATCCGATTATGACCGTGAAAAACTTCAGGAACGTCTTGCCAAATTGGCAGGCGGTGTTGCTGTTATCCGCGTTGGCGGTGCTACAGAAGTTGAAGTTAAAGAGAAAAAAGACCGCGTTGACGATGCTTTGAATGCAACCCGCGCCGCTGTTGAAGAAGGTATCGTTGCTGGTGGTGGTACTGCCCTGTTGCGCGCAGCCGCCGACCTTAAAGTAAAAGGTGCCAATTCGGATCAGGAAGCCGGTATCAATATCGTTCGTCGCGCTTTGCAGGCTCCGGCCCGTCAAATTGCAACCAACGCTGGCGATGAAGCTTCTATCGTTGTTGGTAAAATTCTTGAAAACAAGAGCGAAACATTCGGTTACAACACAGCCAATGGCCAATATGGCGATTTGATTGCTCTGGGCATTGTTGACCCTGTCAAAGTTGTCCGTTCTGCTCTGCAAAACGCTGCTTCCGTTGCCGGATTGTTGATCACAACCGAAGCCATGATTGCCGAGCTGCCGAAGAAAGAGGCTCCAATGCCTGCAATGCCGGGCGGCGGCATGGGCGGCATGGACTTCTAATAAAGAAGTTCACGACGACGTTAATGAACGGGCCTTCGGGCCCGTTTTTATTTCAAATCATGATAAAACACGCGAATAACAAATTCGCCATTATTTTATCAGGGACCAAGTTTTCATATTCTATCAGCGGCCAAGTTTTCAGCATTTCCGGATTTTAAAACGCGACAAACCAATTCATTTGATACGGATATTCGACAAGCTGATTTAAAAATTATTCTTTTAACCGGTGATGGCTCCCGCCCGTTTATCTTACAATCCCTTAAAAAATCCGGTTTTATGTCGATAATTTGTTTTAGCGGCGGTTTTGCCACAGGAAATCAGAATATCGGGAAAAAATCCGCCGGATTTTAACAATCCCGTTACGGTCTTCTATGCTTTATTCCAAACTTCGTTTTTTCCTCACCAAAATATGTTTAAAAACAAGTTCAAGAAATAGATCTCATCTTGTTTAAGGCCTTTTCTCATCGGCTCTCTTGGTCTATCGTCACGTCAACCACAGAGGAGTTTTATCATGGTAAAGACCCGCACAGAAACGGATACATTCGGTCCGATCGAGGTTCCTGCTGACCATTATTGGGGGGCACAAACAGAACGCTCTTTGCACAATTTCAAAATCGGCGGCGAAAGGCAGCCTCTCCCGCTCATTCACGCCTTGGGGCTTATCAAAAAAGCCGCAGCCATGGCCAATATGAAAGCGAAAAAGCTTTCGCCGGACTTAGGCAAAGCAATTATTGCAGCAGCCGATGAAGTCATCGACGGCAAACTTGACGACAATTTTCCGCTCGTTGTCTGGCAGACCGGCTCGGGTACGCAAACCAATATGAATGTCAATGAAGTCATTGCCAACCGTGCTATCGAGATGCTCGGCGGAGAAATGGGGTCCAAAAAGCCTGTTCACCCCAATGACCACGTCAATATGAGCCAGTCGTCAAACGACTCGTTTCCGACAGCCATTCATATCTCGTCAGCTTTAGAGACCATCAACAAACTTTTTCCGGCAATCGACCATCTTACAATTGCATTGAAAGACAAGGAAAAAGAATTTTCCAAAATTATCAAAATCGGTCGCACCCACACACAGGATGCCACCCCGATTACGCTTGGACAGGAATTTTCCGGTTACCGTGCAGCGCTCGAACATAATAGAAAACGCATCGAAGCGGCACTCCAAGATGTTCTCAAACTTGCTCAAGGTGGTACGGCTGTTGGTACCGGTTTGAATGCTCCGATCGGTTTCGACAAGGATTTCGTCGAAGCAGTGACCGACATTACAGGCGTTGCATTCGAAACCGCCGATAATAAATTCGAAGCTCTGGCAAGCCACGGCGCAATTACCAATTTCCACGGCAGTCTCAACGCTTTGGCGACCGATCTTTTCAAAATTGCCAATGATATTCGCCTTTTGGGCTCCGGCCCGCGCTGCGGACTTGGTGAATTAAGCTTGCCGGAAAACGAGCCCGGTTCTTCGATTATGCCTGGCAAAGTCAACCCGACCCAGTGCGAAGCGATGACTATGGTTGCTTGTCAGGTTTTTGGCAATGAAACCACGATTACAGTTGCTGCAAGTCAGGGACATTTCGAGCTCAATGTCTATAAACCGGTTATCGCATTCAATGTTTTGCAATCGATCAAGATTTTGTCGGAATGCATGGTTTCTTTCGCAGATAATTGCGTCAAAGGCATCAAAGCCAACGAAGCACGCATTCATGATCTCCTTGAGAAATCCTTGATGCTGGTAACTGCACTTGCACCTGCAATCGGTTATGATAAAGCTGCAAAAATTGCCAAAACCGCCCATAAAAACGGCACAACACTGCGCGAAGAAGCTTTAAAGGCCGGTGTTTCCGAGGAAGATTATAATCGTCTGGTCAAGCCGGAAAATATGATCCATCCGAAATGAGTTAAACCAAACGAACGTTCATCGTTTCAGTTTGTTTTTTACTTCTTCAATTCAAAAAGCCCTGTAAAATTTTACAGGGCTTTTTGTTATATTTGATTTTCCGTTTTAAAAAAGGCTTAAGGGCGAGCGGTAAGCGATACCTGAAAAGGCAATTATCTATCCTTTATCTTAAAGGAACATTCCTGCCTCACCCCTCGCCTTTTATTCTCAAGTGATAACACTCGGTGCATCACGGCCGAGTTTTTTCTTCAAATCCACAAGTTCGTCAGCGGCAACAATCAAGGCAGCAAGTGCTTCTTGTGTGTTGTCATCCTGCTTTAGCGGATCGGGCACATAATGTTCCATATAAACGCGAACCGTTGCGCCCGATGTTCCGGTCCCTGACAAACGATAGACGATACGACCGCCGCCTTCAAAGAAAATACGGATTCCTTGATGCTCGCTGACCGAGCTATCAATCGGATCGTGATATGAAAAATCATCTGCCTTGGCAATCGTTAGCCCTGCAACGTCGGTTCCGGCAAGTTTTCCAAGACGTGAGCGCAAATCTTCCATAAGAGCTTTTGCCGCACTCTGGTCGACTTCCTCGTAATCATGACGTGTATAATAGGAACGGCCGAATTGTTGCCAATGTTGCTCGACGATTTCACTTACACTTTTACCGGTTGCTGCAAGCAAATTAAGCCAGAACAATATTGCCCACAAACCGTCTTTTTCACGAACGTGATTGGAACCGGTGCCAAAGCTTTCCTCTCCGCAGAATGTTACCTTTCCAGCATCAAGCAAATTGCCGAAAAATTTCCAGCCTGTTGGTGTTTCATAAATATTGAGACCTAGTTTTTTGGCCACATAATCGGCTGCGGCACTTGTCGGCATAGAGCGCGCGATGCCGGCAATACCATTGCGATAGCCCTTAACGAGCTTTGCATTGGCAGCGAGAATAGCAAGGGAATCGGAAGGTGTGACAAACCGTTTCCAGCCGACAATCATGTTGCGGTCGCCATCACCATCGGACGCAGCACCAAGATCAGGCCCGTCTTCAGACATCATCAATTCATAAAGATCATGGGCATGTACGAGATTGGGGTCGGGATGGCGCCCGCCGAAATCGGGAAGCGGTGTACCATTCACAACTGTTCCTTCTTTCATGCCGAGGCGTTTCTCGAAAATTTCATGAGCATATGGACCGGTCACAGCATTCAATGCATCAAAGCGGAATGTCAAACCACCGGCAATTGCTTTGCGAATGAGATCGAAATCGAACAGTTCTTCCATCAGATTTGCATAATCGACAACCGGGTCAATGACTTCGACAACCATTGAACCGACTTGCGTTTTTCCCAATTTCGCAATGTCGATATCGCTACAATCTTCTATTTTATACGAAGTAATTTTTTTTGAAGATTCGAAAATAGCTTTTGTTACTTTTTCCGGTGCGGGACCGCCATTGGAAATATTGTATTTGATACCGAAGTCACCGGATGGGCCACCCGGATTATGACTTGCCGACAGAATGATGCCACCAAATGCTTTGTATTTGCGGATAAGATGGGAAGCGGCCGGTGTTGACAAAATACCGTTCAGACCAACTTTGATATGGCCAATTTTATTGGCCGCAGCCATCTTTAAAATTTTCTGGATAACTTCTTTATTAAAAAAACGCCCGTCGCCTCCGAGAATAAACAGTTTCCCGGAAACATCACCAACGCTATTGAAAATAGATTGGATGAAATTTTCGACGTAATTCGGCTTTTGGAAAACTTTTACCTTCTTCCGCAATCCGGAAGTTCCAGGATTTTGATCATCGAAGGCAGTCGTAGAAATTGTCAAAATCGCCATATTCATCACCATATGTTCTTTACTGTGATCAATTTAAAGCGATTAACCAAAAATATCGAGTGTAAAATTATCAATCTTTCGGGGGCGAGCTTGCAAGTTAACGACCGATCTCTTACCTTTCTTATGTGAATTCCGGCTCACACTACCTGCCTTATCGGACAGGCCGAAGGATATAAAAATACAGGAGCAAATTAATGATCGGACAAAAAGTTCCAAATGTAACATTTCATACGCGTGTACGTGATGAATCTATTGGGGGTTCAAACCCGTTCCGTTGGCAAGATGTCAACACAGACGAATATTTCAAGGGCAAGCGCGTAGTATTGTTCTCCTTGCCGGGCGCATTTACCCCAACATGCTCGACTTATCAGTTGCCGGATTTTGAAAAACTTTATCCGGAATTCAAGAAGCTGGGCATTGAAGAAGTCTATTGCCTTGCTGTCAATGATGCCTTCGTTATGAATGCCTGGGGCAGACACAACAAATTGCAGCACATCAAGCTTATTCCTGATGGCAATGGCGAATTCACCCGTAAAATGGGTATGCTCGTCAACAAATCCAACTTGGGTTTCGGCATGCGTTCATGGCGTTATGCTGCTGTCGTCAATGATGGCGTTGTTGAAAAATGGTTTGAGGAAAAAGGTTTCTCGGATAACTGCGAGACTGATCCTTATGGTGAATCTTCACCACAGAACATTTTGAAAGTCCTCAAGGGCGAAAAGTAATATCAATCAAGGCTCCTGCATATCTTGGCAGGGGCCTTTTTTTATTCAAGAGGTCTATATGGGTATTTCGTTCAATCTTGACGCACAAACATTGACAGCCTTACAAAATTTCCTGCGTGATAATCATAAGATCAAAAGCGAAGCTGAAGCTGTCGAGCTTTTTTTAAAAAAATCGCTTCAGGAATTGGGCTATTTGGGTCGAGAACCGGGTGTAGGGACGAGTCCGGACCGTTTAAACTCCAGCAATGACGACTAATCTCAAAGCCGATAATTCTGATCCTGCTTCAATGGAAAAACGCCGCATTAGATCGCGTTTTTTTGTTTTGCTGGTTGCAGCTGTCATCCTTGTGATATTACTTGTCTTCATGACATTTATATTTTTCGATATGGCAGGCATCGACGCTCTGGATGCTATCGTTTGATTTAAAAAAAACAAGTTTCCGCAATCAATCTCGTTCAAATTTCAGTTTTGAGCGGGAACAATTTTACCCAATTTTTTGATAACTTCTTGAACTTCAGTCTTCTCGCGGCTTCTCAATGCCGAAACGAGCGATGCCTGCGACTTCAATATAACCCCGTCTTCCAATATCTTGAGCTTATTTGCCCTGAGCGTCTCTCCGGTAGAGGTTATATCGACAATCATATCAGCCGAACCGGCCGCCGGTGCCCCTTCAGTTGCCCCGAGGCTTTCGACAATGCGATAGACCTGTATTCCGTGTTTTTGTGAAAAAAACTGCTGTGTCAAACGCCAGAATTTTGTTGCAATACGAAGCCGCCTTCCATGCCGTTGACGAAATTCGGCCGCAACGTCATCAAGGTCGGCCATTGTTACAACATCATGCCAGACAACAGGAACAGCAACCACTACATCGGCAAAACCGAAACCGAGCGGAACTTCAACTTTTACTTTTGTTTCCGGATGAGCCAGAGTTTCGTTTATCAAATCTTGCCCTGTAACCCCGAGATCAACATTCCCGTAGCCAAGTTCTCGGGCAATCTCGGAAGCAGATAGAAAAAGAATATCGATATTCTTGTCATTGGCAACAGCCGCCCGATAGTTACGGTCATTATCGGCAAGAACGATCTCATAACCGGCGGCTTTCAAGGTTTCCAATGTCTTATCTTTAAGACGGCCTTTAGATGGAAGTGCAAGTGTAATTGTCATGACTATTTCCGTTGCCCCTTTTGAAACCCGATTGTGCTTTTTTCATCTTTCGTGAGCCTGTCAAGCCAAACCGAAAAACCGACAGCCGGTATCGGTCGATCGGCACCCAGCATTGTCATCAAACGATTATAACGTCCGCCACCGATGATGACATCACCACTATTCTTACGGATTTCAAAAACAAAACCGGTATAATAGTCAAGCGGGCGGCCGAAAGCAGCATCATATTGCACACTTTCAAGGTCAATCCCTTGTGCTTCAAAAGCGCGATTTCTTGCCTTGAACGGCATCAGAAATTGATCGCTCACCAATTCATATTTTTTCCCGAAATCAAAAAGTGCGTCTTCCGCGTCATCAAGAGGCAATCGAATTGCCAAAAATTCTTCCAAAGCTTCCAGAACCGGTTTTGTAAGTTTTACTGAAGATAAAAGCTGTTTTTCCAACAGCCTTCTTGAAATTTCTGTCGGACTGCGTCCTGCCGACGGGGAAATGCCCGCATCGAGCATTTCTTCCTCTATGTAATTTGTCAGTGCTGCCTCGTCTTGTGCTTCGACCAATTTCATAAGATTGTCCGGCAAGCTCTGTTCGCTTTTCGGTTCAGCCAGAATATGCAAAAGATCGCGTAATTGTTTGGCATTACCGAAACTGCGCAACAGCCTTTTTTGCCATGTAGGCACAAGCCCCAATTCCTGAAGAACGGAAGCAAAAACATTTTGATCGCCCAGGAATATGGTATAGTCGGTATTTGTTGATATATTCTCTAACAAGGCCGAAGCATCATGAAGTGTGCGTGCATCGGCATTTGCTTCATCGACATCTCCCAAATCTTCGATGCCTGCCTGATAAAAGCCGTTTTCGCCCGAGCGGCTCTGCCTGAAAACTTCGCCGATATAAGCATAGCGGCGTGGCGTTGTTGCACCTGTTTTAATATGTTCGATACAGACAGGAATTGTAAATTCAGGCCGCAAGCATAGACTGTCGCCATTTTCATTTTCGGTCATAAAAATGCGGCGACGCAAATCTTCTCCCGCCATATCCAAAAACGGTTCAGCCGGTTGCAAAATCGGAATTGAAACAGTTTGTAGATGATTATTGCCAAAAAATTCTTTGATTGCATTGGCTTTTATTTCACATCCGGTCATGTTTTTCCCGCTCGACACTATCTATTTTGTTCTTGCGCGGCGAGAATTTCTTTAACCGCGTCGACCATTTTGTTTTCGTCTACAGTAATCTGCGCCGGACGGCTTTCACGCCACGTTTTATTATCTTCAATTTCAGCCGACAATCTTGCACCTTCAACAAGGTCCTTGATCTGCACCTGATTTTCTGCCCGCTCTTGCGAACCTTGAATAATAACGCAAGGGGCATGGCGGCGATCGGCATATTTCATTTGCGCTTTCATGCCCGAACCACCAACATAAAGTTCGGAACGAATACCGGCATTACGAAGTTGTGCAACCATATTCTGATAGCGTTCAAGCGAGGTCCGGTCTTTATCCATTACCAACACAACAACCGGTCCTCTGGCTTCATCAAGATCAAGTTTGCCAAGGTTTTTCAAGGCTGTCATCAACCTCGAAACACCGATTGAAAAACCGGTGGCCGGAACTGGTTCGCTGCGAAAACGCGATACCAACCCGTCATAACGCCCGCCGCCACCGACCGAACCGAAAACAACTTTTTGCCCGTCTTCATTGACAACATCAAACAGCAATTCGACCTCGAAAACCGGTCCCGTATAATATTCAAGCCCGCGAACAACAGACGGGTCAATTTTTATCCGTTTTTCATAACCGGCGGCCGTAAAAAGTGCCAACATATCCTGAAGCTCGTCAACGCCTTCTTTGCCACGGTTACTTCCAGAAACCACCTTCGAGAGATTATCAAGGGTGGCTTGGCCATTTTCAGCGCCGGCATTGATAAAGGAAAGAACTTTGGCAATTGCTTCATCCGAAAGCTCGGCTCCTTTGGTAAAATCACCACTTTCATCAAGCCGACCTTTGCCAAGAAGAAGTTTCACGCCCTCAGGACCGAACTTGTCAAGCTTATCAATGGCGCGAAGAACAGTGAGCCTTTTTTCTGCATTATTGTCACCTTGAAGGCCGACCAGCTCCAACACACCGTCAAGAATTTTACGGTTGTTTACGCGAACGACATAGTCACCACGATCAATACCAAGCCGTTCCATTGTATCAGCTGCCATCATGCAAATTTCGGCATCGGCAGCAACAGTCGGCGTTCCTACAGTATCGGCGTCAAATTGCATGAATTGACGGAAACGGCCTGGTCCCGGCTTCTCGTTACGGAAGACCCAGCCGACGCGATAACTGCGATAGGGCTTTGGCAGACTTTCAAAATTTTCAGCGAAATAACGTGCGAGCGGCGCTGTCAGGTCATATCGCAATGACATCCACTGCTCATCATCATCCTGAATAGAAAAAACACCGGCATTCGGACGATCCTGATCGGGCAGAAATTTTCCCAGCGCATCTGTATATTCGAAAATCGGCGTTTCAACGGCTTCAAATCCGTAAAGCTCGTAGACATTGCGGATAACCGACATCATCTTTTCAGCGGCATGGAGTTCCGCACTCGTGCGATCAACAAAACCACGAGGAACACGCGCTATCGTCTTTACCTGTCTATCTGCCATTTTATTCCTGCCGCTAAATTACTATGCAATTGAAGGATTGCTGGTTTGTAACCCATCCGACACAAAGCGGCAAGCCATGCGCGTCAAGCTCACAAAAGTTTATTTATATGAATGATTTCGGAAATTTCTTTTTTAAAAATTCAGGATACTCTTTTAATAGTAAATACCACCCTTCCGGATTTTACCTTGCCGAACAAATAAAAGAATTTATCCACACTTTCTTTCGTCGATTGTCGACTATCAAACAAGTAAACCATTTTGTTTGTCAAAATTAATTGCTATCAATTCTACTTAATTAAATTGATCATCTTACAGTCGAAAAATGTTGAATTACCGGATTTATTACTTGTTTTTGTATGCATTTTTTCCGTGAGCTGCGCGGATACCAAGAAAAATGACATTAATAGCGATGAAGCTGTTAATTTCTTCCAGAATACCATTTTCCAAAAAGGTGCGGCCATTGCTGTCAGAGTCGTTTATGAAGGCCGGTTTTGCCAAAGCACAACAATACGCTTGCGACAAATCGTTGGTGACAGGCTTGACCAGAAAAATTATACAAATGTTTATTCCGGTAGAGATAATTATACAATTGCCGGTTTACCCGACAAAGCAATTTCGCAAACCAAATGGATTCTTGGCAAATCGGATAAATGGTTCCTCGGTAAAGTAACCTTTGAGACGATTTCGGAAAAGCTTACCAATAAAACAATTGCGACAGCATTTTCTCCAATTGCTCCGGGCGATTATATATTGACGGGCCTTGAATGTAATATTGACGCAAATGCTCGTGTTTCGATGGGCGAAAGCGGGCACGATACCTTTTTCAGCGATTTATTTTCCCCCGAGAAGTTACCTGTGGCCGGTGCAAATTATATCCATATTGACAAAAACGAACTTGTTGATGCCGGTATTCTCGACATAAGACATCAATCCAGTAACAGTTTTCTGTTTGGCTCCAACACCGGAACGGCAGAAGGGAGCCTGACATCTGCCCGTTTTCAGGATTACTTGAATAGTCATTTTGGAGATCTAGCCAAAAAAATAAAATTCACCCGTTTTGAAGCCGAAAAAAGTTTAACGTCAGAGACAGCGGAAAACGCAACAAAAAAATAAGTCCGTTTTAATAAGGGAATTTGCTGTTTTCAAAAAATCGAAACCGCATGTCTTAACGACAAAAACAACCTTCGATATGGTCGTTGACGATACCGATGGATTGCATGAAAGCGTAGCAGGTCGTAGGGCCAACAAAGCTCCACCCGCGTTTCTTCAAATCTTTTGAAAGGCGGATTGAAGCCGGCGTTATCGGATTTAATTTAAGAGTTGCATAGTCGACATGTTCGAACCGTTCGGATTCGGGCGGCTGAAAAGACCAGAAATAATCGGCAAGGCTTCCCTTTTCTTCGACAAGTTTACGCGCGCATTTGGCATTGTTTACAACCGAACGGATTTTTCCGATATGGCGGACGATACCCGGATTTTTCAATAGTTGATCTATTTTCTCTTCGTCGTAACAAGCGATTTTGTTAAAATCGAACCCATCGAATGAATTGCGAAAATTTTCCCGTTTTCTCAATATTGTCAGCCATGACAAACCGGCCTGAAATCCCTCCAGACAAATTTTCTCGAACAAATGATTGTCGTCATAAACAGGTTTGCCCCATTCATGATCGTGATAGGCTAAATAGAGAGCATCCTCGCCTGCCCATGCACAACGGATTTTCCCGTCAGCACCAAGCATCAGCCCTTCTGCAAGAGCTTTCAAAAGAGATCTCCCTGATTGTCATCATCAATCGAATGGCGTTTTTGTTTTTTCGCCGGCTGGTGGGTTCTGCCGATTGCCGTTGCGTCAATCGTGTCATCCGAAAATCTGATTTTCAAAAACCCGTTTTCAGGAACTTCACGAGCATTTTTGACGAGTTTTCCTTCTGTATCGAGAACCAGTGCAAAACCGCGCTCGAGTGTTTTTTCATAAGAAACCGAGTTTAACAGCCGCGCCGCCATATCAACTTTCTGGCGTTGTTTTTCAACAATGAGCACAAAAGCATTTTGAAGCCGCATGAAATAAAACAAACCCGCTTCCTTTGCTTTGTCCATAATGGTTTCGGCAAGTCGCGGATTGAAACTCCTTGTCACCGACAAGAGTTTTTGTCTTTTGCTTATCGTTAATGCAATAAATGCCTGTTCCAGTCGCAAGGCCAAATGATTTGTCTTTTGACGATTCTGATTGACAAGATTGATAACCAGATGCGGCGAAAGCCCGCGCGCCAACAGATTGAAAACCTGTCTTTTCTTTTCTGTATTAACCGAGAGAGACCGTTCCAACCTGCTTGCTGCTTCATCAAAACGGCGGCGCGGCAATGCAAGGAGCTGGTCTACAGAAGGAAGTGCACGCACCGCACTATAAAGCTTTTGCTTGCGGAAATCGAATTGGCGAGAAATTCCGCCCAATAATCGTGCATAAAGAGAAGCAACGCTTGCCTCCAATTCCGCTTTGACGGGAACTGCCATTTCCGCGGCACCGGTCGGCGTTGGTGCACGCACATCTGCCGCATAATCCACCAATGTCCAATCGGTCTCGTGGCCGACAGCAGAGATTACCGGAATGAGTGAAGAGGCAACAGCGCGTACAACAATTTCATCATTAAAGCCCCATAAATCTTCAAGACTGCCCCCACCGCGTGCAACAATAATAAGATCAGGCTTCGGGATCGGGCCACCTGTTTTCAAAGCATTAAAGCCTGAAACTGCGGCTGCAACCTCGGCCCCGCAAGTTTCACCTTGAACACGCACCGGCCAAACAATGATATGAAGGGGAAAGCGGTCGGAAATGCGATGGATAATATCGCGAATGACGGCGCCTGTCGGCGATGTTACAACGCCAATAACCTTAGGCATAAAGGGCAATAATTGTTTGCTGGCAACATCAAACAGCCCCTCAGTGGCAAGTTTCTTTTTTCTTGCTTCCAGAAGTGCCATCAAGGCACCCACGCCTGCAGGCTCCAGATTATCAATCACAATCTGGTATTTCGATGAACCGGGATAGGTTGTGAGTTTACCTGTCGCAATGACTTCCATTCCCTCTTCAGGAAGGAATTTGAGTTTTCCCATGACGCCGCGCCAGATAACAGCCTCAAGGCGTGCTTTATCGTCCTTTAGCGCAAAATAAGCGTGCCCCGAAGCATGTGGCCCTCTGTAACCGGAAATTTCACCACGCACACGAACATGGCCAAACCGGTCCTCAACCGTGCGTTTCAAGGCACCCGATATTTCTGAAACCGTATATTCGACCGCATTGGTTGCAGCACTATTTTCAGTAAAAAAGTCACTCATATGCGCACATTATATCAATTTTTCCGGTTAATCCACTAGGCACAAATTCGGATGGATTCAAGCAATTTTAAAAACCTCCACCATGCGATAAACGGGAACAATTATTTGCATTGTTCGTTTAACTTGAATGAACTTCAGGAGTAACAAATGGGAAAATTACCTGTAAATCATGAGCGTGCAAGTGACGTTGCAAAGGAAGTAACACCACCTTTGAAAGGTGGAAAACTTGAAAAGCAAGTAGAAAAAGAAAAGTCGGCAAAAAACAACAAGCGTTAAAAACTTCGGCAAAGAAGTGTCACTGCATCTCTCGGGCAAAAGTTGAAATATTTGCAGAAAGTATCACTGCTTCCGTACCCTTAGTCGCGGCTCAGATTCTTGCTACACTCCACTCTGCTATTTGTCGCTTTATTCGGCTGATGTGAGTGACGACCGCCTTTTACGCGATAAAGTGCAGGTTGAACCACAATCTTTGCATCGCGATTTGTAATGGTTGCGAAAGATTATTTATTGCGATCGTCTCATCTGATATTGAAGAAAGATAGACGTAAACAAGCCGGATTTGGATAATTTGCTCGTTTGACGTTGATTGTTATAGTCTTGAGGCTCAAAATGACCGAGATTGAACTTTAAACCGTTGAAACCTATTTATGGTTTTGTTTTGCACCCTTGAAGGATAAAAAATGTCAAAGCCACTCAATTCATTTCTTGGAGATACTCCCGGACGCGTTGTTGTAAAATTGCTGGTTTTTTCTATCCTGGTCGGCATTGTTATGACGCTTCTTGGCTGGACGCCAATGGATGTTGTTTGGAAAATTGTGCATTTCTTCGATTCACTTTGGTCAATGGGATTTGATGCATTCGAAAAACTTTTCAACGTGGTCATTGTGGGCGCTGCAATTGTGATCCCGATATTTATCATTATGCGCATCCTGAACCTGATACGTTAATGGCTTCGACACTTTATCCATTTAACAACTGCCCGCGATTAAATGAGGATAGTCCACCGTTCTGACGATATAATTATATAGTTCAGCAGGAACAAAAATCGTATTTCTGCGATATCAAAGATATCAAATCTTAAAATTTTATATCTTGCCCAAGAAATTCCATAAAAGCTTTATAATAACTTTAGCGAGTTGATAATTTTCGGTGCATTAATGCGAACGGTGAGGTGGCTAACTATTGTTTTTGATAGTCACGAATTTTAAAAGACCCGTTGTTTTTATGAGCCTGTTGAATCGTTGGGTAATATCATGCTGACACGTAGAAATTTTTTCGTCCTTTCCAGCGCTGTTATCATTAGTGCGACCCGGGTAATACCCGCTTTTGCTGAAGATGAAGATCCGACGAAACTGATCAATGACTTGCGATCTCAAAACAATCGTGGTCCTCTCGCACCTGACAGCCAGTTGGAAAAAATGGCTCAAGATCAAGCAAATCTTATGGCTGATGCTCAAAAGGTTGCCCACACAATCAGCTCCGGTAATGATTTTGTCACACGTTTGCGCAAATTCGGTATTCACGGTGCGGCAGGTGAAAATCTTTGTGCTGGCCGGTCGACTGTTGCAGCGGCTTACAATGTATGGATGAATTCTCCCGGTCACAGAAGCAATATGCTTTATCCGAGTTTTCATTATTATGGTCTGGCAAAGGCAACGTCTCCAAAACGGCCGAATTACGTTTATTGGGCAATCGAATTCAAACGTTGATAAATAAAATTGTCGCTATCGTTTTGTCGACCGGACTACCCGTGTCTCTGATACGTTGAATTAGACAAAAGCCTATGGCAACGAGCCATCATAGTTTAATTTTTTGAATATATTTTCGAATGATATTCGTATTCAACGATCTGGATTGTTGACGAGATTGGTTTAATAAACTCAAGGTTTATATTTTACCCGTTTCCAATGTCCGTGGGTCAAGTAATTGACATAAATTCCCCATAGCCCGATTTTTGCGCGTGAGAAAAAACGTTTTATTTCTCGCCTGAACGTCTTGGATGCGACCCGCTTACTTTTATTCTCCCGATCAATTTTTGTGCGGTCATCCGAAAGTGTACTGGTTAAGCCTGCCTGACGAACAATTGCCGGATCGAGTTGCCACATTTCGAAATGTTCGAATACATGACATTTCGGATTAAAAAGAAAATGGTCAAAGGGAAAGGTAATTTTTCCCATCATTGTGCAAAGTCTCGTTGCCGCCTGTCGTGAAACAATGTATCCGGCCGCCATGATATGACGACTTTTCAACGGCGCAATTTGATAGCCTTGTTTAAGTGTCTGACTTTTTCCGAGCCAGACTTTTTTGTAATGGGTTTCTATTTTTACAATATCGGCACCAGCCGGAATCCAATGGTCATTATTTAAAAAATCACCCGCATCGCCCGACAAGATAACATCATCTTCAAAAATCGCGGCAAAATCATCATCTCCGGCTGCCACTTTTTCAAGCACTACCCTATGACTTAAAAAACAGGCGATTTCCCCGCGCGTTAGTGGATCCGGCCAAAGCTGGTGTCGCCTAACATCGGCAATGAATTTTTCATCAAGATGAAGCCCGTCTATTGCAGCCACGCGCGTAAAGCCAAGGTTCAAATTCCCGAATATTTTTTCAAGACGGTCTAAACGGTCTGGCGAACGATCAAGATTGATCACATATAGCTTCATGATGAATTTAACCGGGAACTTGGCGAATATAGTCACACATATTAAATAGGTTTTATGGACCACGATCAACGAATTTCAGCTCGGCAAGATGACCTTTCTCTTTTACCTGACCGGTTTTACAACTGGTTTCAGAAAAAAGGATGGAGCTTGCGCCCCCATCAGGCTGAACTTTTAAAACGTTCGCAAAGTGGACAATCAACTCTGCTCATTGCCCCCACAGGTGCAGGTAAAACTCTTGCCGGTTTTTTGCCTTCTATGGTTGCACTTTCTAACACAAAACATCATCAGCATCTTCATACGCTTTATATTTCTCCACTCAAAGCATTGGCTCAAGATATTGAACGTAATTTGAAAACGCCTGTACAGGAAATGGGACTTGATATTGCAATTGAAACAAGAACCGGTGATACCCCCCAACACAAAAGACAGCGACAAAAGTTCATTCCTCCTGATATATTATTAACAACGCCGGAGCAAGTGTCACTCCTTCTATCATCGCGCGAGGCAGAAAAATTTTTCGGCTTCCTTGATACTGTCATTTTGGATGAGCTCCATTCTCTTGTCACTTCGAAGCGGGGACAATTGCTTTCACTTGCACTTGCCCGTTTAAGAACATTGCGACCGGATTTGAAAACAATCGGCCTTTCGGCCACCGTTTCCGACCCCGACTCCTTGCGGCGTTGGCTGGTGAGCCAGAAGCAGAAATCTGCTATGGCGGGACTTGTAACAGTCGATGGTGGTGCCAAACCGGAAATTCGTATTTTAAAAACCAAAGAACACATTCCCTGGGCCGGGCACTCTGCCCGTTATGCTGTCAAAGACATTCTTGACCTTGTAAAAAACGCACAAACAACATTGATTTTCGTGAATACACGTTCGCAAGCAGAAATGTTGTTTCAGGAATTATGGCGGATGAATGAGGATAGTTTACCGATTGCACTTCACCATGGTTCGCTCGATGTCGGGCAACGTCGAAAGGTAGAAGATGCAATGGCCTTGAACAAGCTTCGCGCGGTCGTTGCCACCTCGACACTTGATCTCGGCATAGATTGGGGAAATATTGATCTGGTCATCCATGTCGGTGCTCCAAAGGGGGCGAGCAGACTTGCCCAGCGTATCGGTCGCGCCAACCACCGCATGGACGAACCGAGTAAAGCAGTGCTTGTTCCGGCAAATTGTTTTGAAGTTCTGGAATGTCAGGCAGCACTTGACGCAAATTATATCGGCGCACAGGATAGCCCCCATTTAAGTGAAGGCGCGATCGACGTTCTTGCCCAACATATTCTCGGTATGGCCTGCGCCGGACCTTTCAATGCCGACGAACTTTATCAGGAAGTCAAAACGGCAGAACCCTATTCATCGCTCAAAAGAAAAACATTTGATGAAACATTGAATTTCGTTGCAACAGGTGGATATGCCCTTAAAGCTTACGAGCAATATGCAAAAATAAGACTTACAAAAGATGGCCGCTGGCGCGTTTCCAATCCCAGAATCGCGCAGCAATACCGGCTTAATATGGGAACCATTATTGAAGCTGCCGAACTCAATGTGCGGCTTGTAAAATCCGGCAATATAAACGCAATGCGGGGCGGCCGGATGCTGGGACGTATTGAAGAAAGTTTTCTTGAAAGCCTGACAAAAGGTGACACATTCATTTTTGGCGGTCATGTTCTCTGTTTTGAAGGCATCCGCGAAAACGAATGTTATGTGAGCTTGTCGAAAAAACCGGAAGCCCGTGTTCCAAGCTATATGGGCGGGCGTTTTCCGCTTTCGACCTATCTTGCGGAGAGATTGCGCAAAATGCTCGCAAACCCGAAAGAATGGCATGTTTTGCCCGGGCAAGTGCAAAAATGGCTCGAACAACAAAAAATCTTTTCCATTCTGCCAGACACCAATCAATTATTGATCGAAACATTTAATGAAAAAAACCGGTCTTTTCTTGTTGCCTATCCATTCGAGGGGCGCCTTGCCCATCAAACACTTGGAATGTTGTTGACACGGCGCCTCGAAAGGGCCGGTTTAAATCCCGTCGGTTTTGTGGCTACAGATTATTCCATAGGCCTTTGGGCACTTGATGATATGGGGGAAGCCATAAAAGCCGGAAGCTTATCGTTAAAAGAACTTTTTTCCGAAGATATGCTGGGCGATGATCTCGAAGCATGGCTTGATGAAAGCTATCTGCTCAAACGGTCTTTCCGTAATTGCGCCATGATTGCCGGTTTGATTAACCGTCGTCATCCGGGGCAAGAAAAAACCGGAAGACAAGTCACTGTTTCAACCGACCTTATTTTTGACGTTTTAAGGACGCATGAACCAAATCATATTCTGCTTCAGGCAACACGGCAGGATGCGGCACGTGGACTTCTTGACATCAAACGACTGGGTGTAATGTTGAAGAGGATTAAAAATCATATTATCCACCGGCCGGTTGACAAGATGTCGCCGCTTGCGCTTCCGGTTATGCTGGAAATTGGAAAAGAAATGATTCCGGGAAGCGCGGAAGATAATATATTAACGGAAGCAGCAGAAGAACTTATTCAGACCGTTCTTGAAAATTGAAGCGAAGGCGTAATTGAACATAAGAAGCAAAATTGAAAATTTCACAATGGTCGTCAACGGCGCCGAAATAATCTGCGATTGCAGCGGTGCGGCTTTTTGGGAAGCTGAAAATTTGCTCATTGTTGCCGATCTTCATCTCGAAAAATCATCGTGTTTTGCCCGCCATGGCCAATTATTGCCACCTTATGATAGTGAACTTACGCTTATAAGACTAAAAAATGTGATTGAAAAATATCAACCGCAAACAATCATGGCTCTGGGGGACAGCTTCCATGATAATCAGGCTTCCACGCAACTGTCGGGGAAAAACCGGCAATTGCTTGAAGACATTATTACCAAACGCGAGATGATCTGGATTGCCGGAAACCATGATGATGAAAAAACCGAATTCGCTGGCCGATGGACACATGAAATTCAAATAGGTCCGTTGATATTTCGCCATGAACCACGCATCGGCTCACAGAACGGGGAAATGGCCGGTCACCTTCATCCTGCTCTTCGCATTTTCCGTCGTGGAATGTCGGTTAGACGCTTTTGCTTTGCGAGTGACGGAAACCGGATGATTTTGCCGGCTTTTGGCGCCTATGCCGGAGGAATGGACCTAACCCACAAGGTTTTTACGAATATTTTTAACAAATCCGAACTTATAGCGTGTCTTTTAGGAAAAAATACTATTTATCCAATTCACCAAAGGGATTTCTTTTCGAGCTAAGACATAAATACTATTGTAGATTGTTATTAAAAAACTAAATCTGTCTTCTGTTGTTATTTGTCCGGAAGGTTTGAGGCAATGATATATTTTTCCATGATATTTCTTGGCCTTGCAATTTTATGTATGTCCCTTCACATTTTTAGTTTTATTGTCGTGTTGTACCGTCGTTTTTGGAAACCGAAAGGCATATTCGGTAAGGGTGAAGAAGAAAAAGTTACTATATTACGCCCCGTTTCAAATCTCGAATATGGACTTCGGCGCACATTGGCTTCAACTTTCGAACTCGATCATAAAAATTATGAAATTATTTTTTGCGTGGCAGACAAAAATGACAAAGCCATTCCGTTAATCGAAAGCTTGATTTCCGAATATCCGGATGCCGATGCAAAATTGCTGATCGGTAATGATAAAATTAGCGATAACCCCAAGTTGAACAATCTTGTCAAAGGTTGGCATCAGGCCAAATATCCGTGGGTTGTCATGACTGATAGCAATGTATTGATGCCTAAAACCTATATTGCAGATATTTTTTCCCGTTGGAGAAAAACCACCGGCCTCGTTGCCTCTCCTCCCCTTGGAACAGAACCGGAAAATTTCTTTGCCAATCTCGAAGCTGCATTTCTCAATTCCTATCAAGCACGCTGGCAATTAACTTCCGATACAATCGGAAACGGTTTCGCACAGGGCAAAACATTGTTCTGGTTTCGCGATATTTTAAACCGCGCCGGTGGCATTGAAGCATTAAATTGCGAACTGGCCGAAGATGCCGCGTCAACCAAGATCGTAAGGGAACAGGGATTAAAAGTGCGTCTCACACCAATGCCATTTGCCCAACCTTTAGGGAAGAAAAGCTGGCGAGCTGTTTGGCAACGCCAGATACGCTGGGCAAAACTGCGACGAGATTCATTTCCCTTATTTTTTTATCTTGAAATTTTATCAGGCATTGTTTTCCCCGCATTATGCCTGCTTCTCTTCTGTTATCTTGGTGGTGCCGCTTACTCGCTTATTCTTTTTTATTTTTTTACCTGGTATTTCATTGAATTTTTTATAACATCGATCGTCGGTTGGCCATTTTCTCTTTCGCAGGCTTTAGCCGAAATCGTCCGCGATTTATTATTACCGGTATTATGGCTATCAGCCTTTTCAGGTCGTGGATATGAATGGCAAGGTCATAACGTCAATATCAAGAAATAAGAGCGATGCAGGGATGCCGGAAAGCGTTTAATCTTTACGGAATATCAGCCGTCCAAGAATGCCGGTGAAAATTGCTATAAACACTGCGACAAAGCCGTAATAAATACTATTATCATGAGCAAAACGGTAAATTGCATAAGCTGTGTGCGCTTTGACAATTTCGAGTTCTGTTGAAACCGTTTCGACAAATTCTCCATCACGGAAAAGATAAGCGTGAATTGTATGATGGCCAACGGGAATATTGGCAGGCAGTTTGAAATTTGCCGAAAAAAGCGAAGCTGAGCCAAAGGTGACCGCTCCGATATTTTCGCTATAGAGATGTTGGTCCTGCTTGATTTTTATAAGCTCGTCACGGAATAGCTTGACTTTTGCCTCATCGGTATCATCGGCACGCAATGGCAAATATTCAAGTCCGAGCCCAAGTCTTTTATAATTGATCGGGGTGGTAATATCACGGATTTCGCGGGTAGTTGCCATTATATAGGATTGCGGAACAGCTGTGAATGTCAGAGCATCGGCATTCACCCACACCCCGAGTGTGCGCTTTTTCTCGCGCATTACCATTGGCCTTATCGGGCCTTCCATGACAACAATAATATCATAACGACCTTGGCGTCTTAGTTGGGGATCGGCATTTTCAAGAACGCCCGCTATATAGACATTGCGTCCGGCAAAATTGGTATCAAGTGTAATTGCATTGGTGGTCACAATGATCTGTATATTCTCTTTCGGTCGGTCATCTGTAGCAGGCATTTGCGCATTGACAGAGCCGGTTGTAAGAAAAAAAGCCATCAAAAAAAGAATTGTGTGAACAAGTGTTTTCATTTTCAGCCACCGATAAAGGTGAGTGAAAATAGATCGTCAGGGCGAACAAAGAGTTCGAAAGCAAGGCGCGCACAAACCAGCAAAACAAGGATAGCAAGGAGCATGCGCAATTGTTCGGCCTTGAGCTTTCTACCTATCCTTGTTCCATAAGTTGCACCGATAACGCCGCCAACCATCAACAGAAATGCCAGCACGATATCGACAGATTGGTTGGTTATACTTTGTAGAACCGTTGTGAAGGCGGTAACAAAAGTAATCTGGAAAAGTGATGTGCCGACAACAACGTTGGTCGGAACGCGCAACATGTAAATGAGCGCAGGAACCATAATAAAGCCGCCACCCACGCCCATTATGGAAGAAAGAAGACCTATAACAAGACCGATACCGAGAACCGGAATAATGCTGACATAAATTTTAGATGCCCGAAAACGCATTTTCAAAGGCAAACGTTGAGCAAAGCTGTGTTGACCGGGACGGTGGACAATAACAGGCTTCCCTTTTTTTGCATTGATAATTGCCCGCCAACTTTCAATAGCCATAAGGCTTCCGACCCCGCCTAAAAGAATAACGTAAAGCAGGGAAATAATGAGGTCGAGCTGACCAAGTTTGCGTAAGTAAGTGAATAATTCGACACCAAGGCACGAACCTAATATGCCACCAACAACCAGAAGGATTCCCAGCTTGATATCAAGTGTCCCGCGTTTGAAATGTGTGAGAGCACCAGTCACCGACGAAGCAATAACCTGATTTGCGCCTGTTCCGACAGCGATAGCCGGTGGTACATTGTAAAAAATCAGAAGTGGCGTAATCAGAAAACCGCCACCAACACCAAACATTCCCGAAAGAAAACCGACAACCCCGCCCATGCCGACAAGAATCAGCATATTGAGTGACATTTCTGCTATCGGTAAATAAATACTCACATCTCTCACCTGCGGGCAAAAACCAAGCTTTTGTTCCTGCTATGATCACATATGGACCAGTATCGCGTTTTCTGAAGCCTAATATCGACAATGGGCTAACTATTGTCGAGACCTCGGTCACAGATACCGGAATACATACGAATTTTTTCAAGGCTTGTGCCGAAATCTGCTATATTCGGCAGCCTCGGCTTTTATCGCTGTATTCCGGTTACAAATCAAGCCGTGACTGGCAAGTCTTGAATATTATTTCACGCTACGTGAGCGCCCCATTAATTGCGCCATCAAAAACAGCGCCATAGCAGGTCCGAATAACTTTTTCCGTTGCAATTTTGCGTCCGTTTTTTTAGCCAATTCGGTAGGCGCCTGTTCTTGAGGGTGAGGAGCCGCCATTTGGTCAGAAATTTCAGGCGTATTCCGAGAAATCTTGCTGTTTGACAGTTTCTCATCATTTTGTTTCGGCAAGCTATCCGCTGTCTGTCTTTGAAGCTCAAGGGGGTATTGTCTGCGCTCTGCGACGGTTTCATCTGTTTTACCGTCAGCAAGACGCCGTATGACAGGTTTATCAAAGGTTCTGACGGTTTGCTTTTCCTGCTTATCACGTAATGGCAAATCCGTTAGAGATGCCTGCTTGTTTTGTGGCATTGTTATGCCAGATTGTCCGGTATTTCGAGAAAAATGATTTTCGCTATTTTGCTCGTATTTACTAAGACACGCCTCTATATTTGTGATCTGTTTTTGTAAAGACAGGAGCTGGGCAGAAAATCGGGAAGAGGCAAGATTTTCTCTTAATTGTCTCGAAAATTCCTGATTTTCTTTATGGTTTTCGGCAATGATCCGGTTGGTTTGTTCGGCAAATTCTGGTTTTAGTCTAACCACAATTTGTTCGGCTGTCTCTTTGACCAGAACCTGCCGCTCGGAGTCACTCACCGGGCCTTTTTCTTCATTGGTCTTCAAGAGCAATTCTTCAAGCCTGTCAAAATGGGCGATCAATTGGTTTTGTGAAGTGCGTCTTGCTTCATATTCGGCAATCAAAGCCCGCGCCAAATCGTCAAGATAACCTTTTAGATCTTGCTCTTCATGAAGCGGAAAAGGAGTGACATCTTCGACCGGCCGAACATCCGTTTCCCTTTTCATCTGATCATGTACGAGACGTAATCGTTCCGCGATATCGGATAATGTAATATGCTGGGAATCCGCGTTTTGCGGCTTTAACTGCACAAAGCCTTCTTCTTCCGGCATATCCGGAATCAATGATAGATGATTTGTATTCATTCCCCGGCCTTTTTACTCAAACCCGTTCAACATCAGTTTCCAAGCCCGACATATTGATGCTGCCCGACCTTTACGCTTCATATCGCAAGTTTGGTAAATTTAGCCTTAACTATAAGAACAAATATCTTTTTAACTTAAAATTCCCGCTTTTACTCTTCAATATTCCAAACAACCGAATAAACGTCATTCTTCTCAAGCGTGCGCAACAATATTTCATTCAGTGTTCTAATAATCTTGATTTGTTACCTGAACTTTCCGGTTTTAAAATTTTTCTTTTAACTCGCTCATTGATGTGGCAAACGAATCTCGAGAGGAAACATAAGGTTTCCTCGCCAAATTTATATGTGGAACAAGGAATGTCTGAAAAAAGCACACAGGATATATCCGGCACTTCAGAACAGGCACCAGCTGTCAAGCTTGATGATGTAAGCGTGGTTTTCAATAATTTCACGGCTGTAAAAAAGGCTGACCTTGAAGTGCCAGCGGGACAGTTTTTAGCGATAGTCGGTCCAACCGGTTGCGGAAAATCGACTTTGCTCAATGTGGCAGCAGGTCTCTTGCCGCCTGCAAGTGGCACATGCGAGATATTCGGTCATCCTCTTTCAGGCATCAATCATGAAGCCGGTTATCTTTTCCAGTCTGATTCATTGATGCCTTGGAAAACAGCCATAGACAATATTGCAATCGGTCTCGAAATCCACGGTATCAAAAGACAGGATGCATTAAAACAATCGCGGGAATGGCTTGCCCGTGTCGGTCTCCAATCATTTGGCAATCGCTATCCGCACCAATTATCGGGCGGACAAAGAAAGCGTATCGGGCTTGCACAGGTTTTAATCCTTAATCCTAAGCTTATTCTAATGGATGAACCGTTCGGACCACTTGACGCACAAACACGGGTTCTGATGGGCGATCTCCTTTTGAAATTATGGTCGAAAGACCGCAAGGCTGTTATGTTTGTGACACATGATCTGGAAGAAGCAATTACCCTTGCCGATCGCGTTATTATTATTTCGGCGGGACCTGCTTCACATGTCAAAGGCGATTATCTCATCAATTTACCGCGCCCGCGCAATTTACAGGAAATCCGGCTCACGGCCGAATTTGCCGAAATCCACCGGACATTATGGAATGATCTTAAAGAAGAGGTGCTCAAAGCCTATGAACAAGGAGATAAATCATGAAGCGTCTGAAGATTTTTCTGTTACAGCTTTCGGTTGCTATTATCTTCTTCTTTCTGTGGGAAATAGGAACGACTGTTCCACTTTTTAATGGCAAACCGATTTTGCCGCCATTCTTCTTTTCAACACCGATTGATATTTTCAAACGCATTGGCCTCGATTTCCAGAGCGGTAAAGTTTGGTACCATTTATGGATTACGCTGCTTGAAACAATTCTAGCCTTCGCTATCGGTGCCGGTGGTGGCATTTTATTGGGCTTCTGGTTTGCGCAAAAGAAAATGCTGGCTGCGGTTTTTGACCCCTATATCAAAGCGGCAAATGCTTTGCCTCGTGTTGTTCTGGCACCGATTTTCGCACTCTGGTTCGGTCTCGGCATATGGTCCAAGGTTGCACTCGGCTTCACGCTTGTGTTTTTCGTTGTGTTTTTCAACGTTTACCAAGGAGTAAGGGAAGTCAATCCGACCATTCTCGCAAATGCCCGCATGATCGGCATGAACGAGCGGCAATTATTGCGCCATGTTTATCTCCCCTCTGCCATGACATGGGTGTTTTCTTCGCTTCATACATCCGTCGGATTTGCTATGGTGGGTGCGGTTGTCGGAGAATATCTTGGCGCGTCGGCCGGTCTTGGTTATCTTATTTCGCAAGCAGAAGGTGTTTTTGACGTTACCGGCGTTTTTTCCGGTATGTTAATTCTGACCATTTTTGTTATTCTGATCGATATTCTCGTCAGTATGATCGAAAAACGGCTTCTGATCTGGCGGGCAGACCCGCGTGGTAAACAGTCTTGAGAAGAAAGCAATCTTGAGGAGAAAGCTTATGAAATTCAGTTCCCATTTCAGAAAATTGATCTTTCGATTGGGGCTAATGCTCGCCGTTTTGTCCGTCACACTCACGGGAAACGCTCTTGCCAATGACGAACCGGAAAAGAAAGACATAACATTGAGCGTGGGTGGTGCACCGCTTTTCTATTATCTGCCCCTCGCCATTGCCTCGCAAAAAGGCTTTTTCAAAGAAGAAGGACTGGATGTCAAAGTGGTGGATTTGAAAGGCGGGTCCCAATCGCTTCAAGCACTTCTCGGAGGGTCGGCCGATGTGACGACCGGCGCTTATGATCAGGTCATTCGTATGCATTCCAAAGGTCAGGATGTCCGTGCCGTGCTGGAACTTGACCGTTATCCGGCAATTGTGCTTGCAGTCCGTGCCGATTTGAAAGACAAGGTCAAAAAGCCTGGCGATCTTAAAGGAATGAAAATCGGTGTTACAGCACCCGGTTCTTCAACAAACAATTTTCTCAATTATTTGCTGGACAAAGATGGCGTGAAACCGGACGAAGTTTCAGTAATCGGGACCGGAGCCGGTGCAACAGCAATAGCGGCAATGAAACGCGGCGAAATTGACGCCATTGTCAATCTTGACCCTGTGATCTCGACCTTGATGCACGATAATTCGGTGTTCATTCTTGTCGACACAAGAACCGAAGCAGATATGGAAAAGATATTTGGCACACGCACAATGTCTTCCGGCGTTCTTTATACCAAAAAGGACTTTATCGACAACTATCCGAACACTGTCCAACATATTACCAACGCTTTCGTCAAAGCCTTGAAATGGTTACAAACAGCAACACCGGATGATGTGGCCAATACCGTCCCACCAGAATATATCGGTAACAATCGCGAAGTTTATCTTGAAGCGGTAAAAAATTCGCTTCCTTCCTATTCACATGACGGCATGATTTCGAGAGGAAGTCAGGAAGCAACTTTGAAGCTTCTTTCCTATGACAAAACAATCGACGCAAATAAAATTGATTTGTCGCAAACTTTCGATGATCGTTTTGTCAAAAAAGCACTTGAAAATCATTAATTTCTCAAAGCCGGATATGATTTATTATCCGGCTTGTTGTTGAATTGATTTTTAAATAAAAATATCGGGAAATAAGCGGAGGAGATAAAGTGGCAAATTTTATCGATTGGGTAGGAAAAACAGAAACGATCGAGGATGTGATCGATTATGTGCTGGTGGGCCGCATGGCCGCCACACTTGGCACAAAGCTTCCCGAGAGAACAGGTCCTCTGCCACATTTATGGCACTGGATGTATTTTCAGCCAACGCTTTCCTTTCATTCATTAGGTGAAGACGGGCATCCCTCACGCGGAGAATTTTTGCCTCCGGCAGAAAACCTCAATCGGATGTGGGCTGGCGGAAGGCTGAAATTTTTCCACCCTCTGATTATCGGAGAGCCTGCAAAACGTATATCGACTATTCGTGAGATTACCGAAAAGCAAGGCAGAAGCGGAAAGCTGCTTTTTGTGACGGTCGAGCATAAACATATTCAAAACGGTGAAACCGCGCTTCTCGAAGAGCAGGATATCGTCTATCGCGAGCCGACAAAATTTGTGAATAAACAATCGACACCATGTCCAGAAGGACAATGGTCGGAAACACATGAAGCCAATAGTGTCACTTTATTCCGTTATTCGGCAGTGACTTTCAATGCCCACCGCATCCATTATGATTATCCCTATGTTACCGATAAGGAAGGCTATCCCGGCTTGCTGGTACAAGGCCAATTACTTGCAACTCTAGCGCTTCAGGCTTTCAAAAATGCCAATCCGGATGCGAGACTATCAAGCTTTTCCTTCCGCAGCCAAAGGCCTATTTTTTGTCCGGATAAATTTATAACGGCCGGTCAAGAAACAAGCGCTGGCAAGGCCGAACTTTGGGTGGGGAATGAAAATGGCATTGCACAATCAAGCAGCGTCGAATTCACCCTTGATCACTAAAAATTCTTCTCCAAAATAGCTTATTTCAAGAGATCGGTTATCCGAAGATTGCCGATCTTTCTGCCCTGATCGGGCTATTTTAACCTTCATACCTATTTTGTGGTGATGATCAAGTTTGGTTTGTTGAGCAGATCTTACAATTTTCTTAGCTTTCTTATCTATTGCTAGAAAGCAATTTTGGAATTGTCATCTCGAAATTACCGTCTTTCCGCATGGTCTCCGGTTACCCGACTTATATCCAATATATGAATAGCAATCATAATAACATGCGGCTTTTCTGTCTAAACAGTGCAATCAATTATGTTAAGTTCTTCAAGAACAGCCCGTGGAATTTCATTGGCGAAGCTTGAATGTCTTGTCGTTCTTTTCGGTTCAAAAACTCATTCAAGTGTATGATTTGATAGGCAAATTTTGTCAAATGACAAAGCGCGCTTTGCCAATCGATTTTTCCGTGAAGTTAAAAGAAGCAAGAACAAGCGTTCGGAAAACCAAGTGAAAGTTTAAGAACCGGATTCATCTGGAACTTTCCGGAAGATAGCCCAACCAGTCAATCACGCACAATTTTCGCACAATCTGTTCTTAAAGAGGAAAATAAAATGAAATATACCCATCTTGGTCGCACCGGTCTTAAAGTCAGTCGTTTGGCATTGGGGGCGATGAATTTCGGCTATCTAACAGACGAAAAAGAAGCATTCGATATTATGGATGCTGCCGTTGATAACGGCATCAATCTGTTTGACACGGCCGATATTTATGGGACGCGTCAATATCCTGAAATTCCGAAGGGTAGCGGAATTTCGGAAGAATTTATCGGCAACTGGATTAAAAATAGCGGCAAACGTGACAAAATTGTCCTTGCCACCAAGCTTTATCAACCAATGGATTATGGCGTAAATGACAGGCACCTTTCCGCCTACCATATAAGGCGTGCTTGTGAAGCAAGTCTGAAACGGCTTCAAACCGATCATATCGACCTTTATCAAATGCACCATATCGACCGTGGAACGCCGTGGGACGAGATATGGGAAGCAATGGAGGTTCTCATCACGCAAGGAAAGATTTCCTATGTCGGTTCGTCGAATTTTGCCAGTTGGCACATTGCGACAGCGCAAGGCAAAGCCGTTGCACGGCATATGCTTGGCCTTGTCAGTGAACAGGACATTTATAATCTCAGAAACCGCGCCATTGAAACCGAAGTTATCCCCGCCTGCCGCTATCACGGTTTGGGATTAATTTTATGGAGCCCGCTTGATGGCGGATTGCTCGCCGGTGCGCTTGACAAATTCGAAAGTGGCCGTCGTGCCGATCTTGAAAATGTTGTTGCTGAATACCACGATCAGCTCGTTGCCTATGAAGCTTTATGCAAAGAGTTGAATGAAAAACCGGCAGATGTGGCGCTTGCATGGTGTCTTCATAATCCCGCTGTGAGCGCTCCTATCATCGGGCCCAGAACAAAAGCCCAATTGGAAGCAAATTTGCGCGCTGTTGATATTTCTTTGTCGGCAGAAACACTGGATAAGCTCGACAAAATCTGGCCGGGTCCGAAAGGCGAAGCGCCCGAAGCTTATGCATGGTAACCACCGTCGAAATCGAATAGAAAACCGGTACTGCCGACGCCCCTCCTTTATTAGGAAAGGCGGCAGTGCCAAAAGATTTGACGGGAAGTCCAAGGCAGCCAAGCAAAGGAATCAGTTTGTAATCAAATCTTTTCCACTCTTAACATATTGATAATAACGTTTTTATCTCCTCCAATGATAATGGCACCCCGTTTACCCCCAATCAAACTATTAAAATCCGTTTTGATGATAAGCATCTTGAAAATATCATCAATTATGGCAAGCCCGGCGCTTGGACATCGAACTTCACCCAGAGTTGTCAAACCCGACAAAAATTGGTTGGATTAAGCTGGCATAACTTCTATACATTACATTGCCGACCGAATAACATCACATACAAGAATGGTAACGATCAGCGGTTCTAGCAAAGGGATAGGCCTATGAAAATATTGGTAGCTGTAAAACGCGTCATAGATTACAACGTCAAACCGCTCGTAAAAAGTGACGGGACAGGCGTCGAGCTTGCTAATGTCAAAATGTCGATGAATCCGTTTGACGAAATAGCACTTGAACAAGCTGTTCGCGAAAAAGAAGCCGGTCACGCAAGTGAAGTTGTTGCTGTGAGCGTTGGTCCGCAAGCTGCTCAGGATACATTGAGGACAGCTTTGGCGGTTGGGGCGGATCGGGCCATTCTTGTCCAGACCGATGAAGAAGTCGAACCGCTCACGGTTGCTAAAATATTGAAAGCTGTCGTCGGGAATGAGAAACCGGATATGGTTTTCCTCGGCAAACAGGCAATTGACGATGATTCCAACCAGACAGGACAAATGCTTGCAGCATTGCTCGGCTGGGGACAAGCAACTTTCGCTTCAAAAATCGAATTAAAAGATGGCGAAGCCGTTGTAACACGTGAAGTCGACGGCGGCCTGCAAACAGTAGCCGTCAAACTTCCCGCTGTTCTGACCGCCGATCTTCGTCTTAACGAACCACGTTACGCCTCTCTTCCTAACATTATGCGGGCGCGCAAAAAGCCGATCGAACAGAAAACTCTGGCTGAACTTGGTGTAACCAACAAACAGAGATTAAAAATCCTGAAAGTGGAGGAACCGCAAACCCGCAAGGCCGGTGTAAAAGTCAAAAATGTTGCCGAACTTGTCGAAAAATTGAAACAAGACGCTGGCGTCCTCTGAGCATCAAGGGAAGGATTTATTCATGACCATTCTTTTATTGGCTGAACATAATAATGTTGCCTTGTCAGAACAGACAGCAAAAGCTTTAACCGCAGCCCATGCTATCGGGGGGGACATTGATATCCTCGTTTGCGGGAAAAATGCACAAACGGTCGCTGAACAAGCTGCAAAACTCGACAATGTCCATAAAGTTCTTCTGGCTGAAGCCGATTATCTCGAACAACAATTGGCTGAACCGGTCGCTGCAACAATTGTTGCTGAAAGCAAAGGTTATGATGTCATCATGGCTGCCGCCACGACCAATGGTAAAAATATTATGCCACGGGTCGCAGCATCTCTCGATGTTATGCAAATTTCCGACATTATAGAGGTTGTCTCGCCCGACACATTCAAACGTCCAATCTATGCCGGCAATGCTATCGAAACCGTCCAGTCAACGGATGAAAAAAAGGTTATTACGGTGCGTACCGCTTCATTCAAGGCAAAAGCCGGAAATGGTACAGCGCCAATTGAAAAAATTAAACCGGCAGCAGATCCGTCCCTGTCTCGCTATGTCAGCGAAGAAGTGAAGAAGAGTGGCCGGCCGGAACTCACTTCGGCAAAAATAATTGTTTCGGGTGGCCGTGGCCTCGGTTCGGAAGAAAATTTCATGTCCATTCTGCTCCCGCTTGCCGATAAACTCGGTGCTGCTGTGGGTGCAAGCCGTGCAGCCGTTGACGCCGGTTATGCCCCCAATGATTGGCAAGTCGGACAGACCGGAAAAGTTGTTGCACCGGAGCTTTATATCGCGGTTGCCATTTCAGGTGCCATCCAGCACCTTGCAGGCATGAAAGATTCACGCGTCATCGTAGCAATCAACAAGGATGGAGACGCTCCGATGATGCATATTGCCGACTACGCATTGGTCGGTGATCTTTTCGACATTATTCCGGAGCTTGAAAAGGCGCTTTGAAATGAATGAATTACCTCCGCGCGAAAGCATGGAATTTGATGTTGTTATTGTTGGCGCTGGTCCGGCGGGCCTTTCGGCTGCTATAAGACTGAAACAGATCAATCCTGATCTTTCGGTTGTGATTGTAGAAAAAGGTGTCGAAGTCGGTGCCCACATTCTATCCGGTGCTGTTGTCGACCCGATTGGCATTGACACCCTTTTGCCGGATTGGCGCAAAGATCAAAACCATCCTTTCACAACAGAGGTAAAAGAAGACCATATTTTCTTATTGGACGAGACGAAAGCCAAGCAGCTTTCCAACCGGATTATGCCGAAAATTCTTTCCAATCATGGAAAATACATCGTCTCTTTGGGAAATGTTTGCCGGTGGCTTGCCACAAAAGCGGAAGCGCTTGGCGTAGAAATCTATCCCGGTTTTGCTGCTACGGAAGTTCTTTATAATGAAGACGGGGCTGTTAAAGGCATTGCAACAGGCGATATGGGTGTTGAAAAAGACGGCAGTCAAGGCCCCAATTATATGCGGGGCATGGAACTTCTCGGCAAATATGTTCTGATTGGTGAAGGAGCACGTGGGTCACTTGCGAAAACTCTCATCAACAAATTCGATCTTGATAAAGGGCGCTCACCCCAGAAATATGGTATAGGCCTAAAAGAATTATGGGAAATCGACCCGTCGAAACATCACACCGGCCTTGTCCAACATACATTAGGCTGGCCTCTTGATGATGATACGGGTGGCGGTTCTTTCCTTTATCACATGGACAACAACCAGATTGCTGTGGGGTTCGTTGTTCACCTCAATTATAAAAACCCTTACCTTTCTCCATTTGAAGAATTCCAGCGTTTCAAAACACATCCGGCTATTCGCCCGATATTTGAAGGTGGAAAACGTATTGCCTATGGAGCCCGTGCTTTGACTGAAGGCGGCTGGCAATCCGTCCCAAAATTGACTTTTCCGGGTGGTGCTTTGATTGGCTGTTCGGCCGGTTTCATGAATGTCCCCCGCATAAAGGGCTCGCACAATGCGGTTTTATCCGGCGTTTACGCTGCCAACGCAATTGCGAGAGCCATAAAATCCGGCCGCAGTCATGACGAAATCAGCGAAATTGAAGCTGGCTGGCGCGACAGTGCAATCGGAAAAGATCTTTATCCGGTACGCAACGTAAAGCCTCTGCTATCAAAATATGGCACGAAAAAAGGTGTTCGACTGGGCGGCTTTGACATGTGGTGTCAGACACTCTTCCACTTTTCATTTTTCGGTACAATGTCGCATGGTCTACCGGATTATCTTTCTCTTGAACCGGCAGAAAAACACAAACCTATCAACTATCCGAAACCTGATGGCGTTGTCAGTTTTGACAGGCTTTCGAGCGTTTTTCTTTCCAATACCAATCATGAAGAGAATGAGCCTTGCCATTTGAAAGTAACCTCGCTTGATGTTCAGGAAAAATCGGAATTGAATATTTATGCCGGTCCCTCGACTCGCTATTGTCCTGCGGGCGTTTACGAATGGATAGAAAAAGATGGCCGGGAAACCTATGTCATCAATGCGCAAAACTGCGTCCATTGCAAAACGTGCGACATCAAGGATCCGAACCAGAATATTACCTGGACATGTCCGCAAGGTGGCGAAGGTCCCGTTTACCCGAATATGTGATTTTGTTTCCCGATAAGGGGTTAAATAATTTGGCGGAACATTTGTCCTTCGAGCTGACAAAACCGGAGAGAGCACCTCATTGAGTAATTTTTTATGAATAACAGCAGGCAAAATAACTCAACGGTTGCTTTCTGCTGAATAAAAAACCTGAACAGTTATTTCCTTGAATATCATTATAAACAAAAGCGAAAATTGAACGAATTTATTTGATGTCGAGGGCAACATTTTGCAACCGGTTTTAAAAAGAGCGCTTGCTTTACACAAAAACCACAGCGAAATTTGTATAAATTTTACAAAATAAAGTCTTCAGCAATGAAATTGCCGATATATGAAGCGAAGCAGTCGTTTTTGGCGGGGCTTCAAACATAAATTTCCACGTTGAACTGATTGCCCTTTTGACGGAAGAAAGTTTGCAAAAATCAGATCTTTTCCAAAACTCTCTCACACCAGAGATTGAAAATTTTTTCAGCTTTTGTTCTCAAATCCCCTTGGTATTTTTTTGCATCATTGCGAAGATCAACCGGATCAATTCCGGCTTGGTTAAGCTCTGAGGCATGGCCCACCAACCAATGTCCAAAATAATCAAGATCCGCTTCAAGATGAAATTGTAACGCCAAAATATTTTCGTAAGAAAATGCCTGATTAGGACAAATACCGGTTTCTGCCAAACGCTTCGCCCCTTCCGGAATTTCGAACTCATCACCATGCCAATGAAGAACCGGCGTTGTGCCGATCAATTCAAGCGGACTTTTCTGCCCCTCATCGGTTAATTGCAAGCTCGAAAACCCGATTTCTTTTTTACCCATCGGTTGTACTTTTGCGCCAAGAACGCTTGCAATCAATTGCGCACCTAAACACACGCCGATCATCGGTTTTTTGATTTTCAAAGATTTTTCGATGAGCTTCAATTCCTGATTGATAAAGGGATAATGTTCACCATCATAAACGCCGATAGGCCCGCCCAGAATAATGACGATATCTGCTTCATTCACCGGAAACAAAGATATGTCATCGTGCGTTGCATCAAGTTTTTTCAGTTCATATCCACGTTGGCCAAGAACATTCCCGATCAAACCGGCATTTTCAAATTCGAGATGTTGTAAAACAAGCGCTGTTTTCATTTTATTCTCCGGTAGAACATTATCGGGCTTTTTTGATTATGAAAAATATTAAATAACGAGTGTCAATTATATAAAAGAGCTATCTTCTGCCAACTTAAAAATATTTTTTTGAGAAAAATTTCCGGTCTCTCTTATCCGTTTCTTAATCTTAAAGTTTAGTCCACTTCCAGGAACCGGATTATTGATATTTCATTTTATCGCTGCACCTGTTTACCCCCGGATTTGTAGAAATTATCTCGCCATAAATTTCATTGATTGAAAACGGCTTTATTTTTATTGTCCGGTAAAAATTTTACCCTTAACTTTGGAAAAGACGCCTGTTGTAACTGAAGGTTACAAAAAGCTTCCGCGGCCTTAAAAAAGTGAACTATTCAGCTTTCAAGTTTGAATTTCGAATGCTGGCGAGGGCTTTGTAACCGCATTTTTATGAGCTTTTCGGGCAAAGATAAGTTTTGTTACTAAAGCAAAACACAAACACAACAGCCCTAACTTTTTCGCGCTCTAAAATTCAGACTATCTTTTAGTTTGGAGTGCAAATATGGCAAAACCAGAAAAAATGACAAATTCTGATGCCAAGGCTTTCGAGTCTCGGCTGCTCGCCGATGAAGCAAAATATTGCTCCTTCGGTGATACTGTCCACTACGTAAATCCGCCAAAAGTATTTGCCGGTTGTGAAGGCTCCTATATGTATGATCTCGAAGGTGTCCCTTACCTTGATCTGCAAATGTGGTATTCCGCCTGTAACTTTGGCTACGCAAATCCCCGCCTTGATAATGTTCTGAAAAAGCAGATCGACACTTTACCGCAGGTTGCCAGCCAATATTTGCATCCGACAAAAATCGAATTGGCCAAAATCATTGCCGAGGATATGAAGAAGAAATTCGGCCTTGATGGACGAATCCATTTCAATGTTGGCGGCTCGCAATGTATTGAAGATTCTCTGAAAGTCGTTCGTAATGCCAAGGCCGGAAAGAGCCTGATGTTTGCCTTTCAAGGTGGCTATCATGGCCGCACATTGGGTGCTTCTTCTATCACATCAAGCTATCGCTATCGCCGCCGTTACGGGCATTTTGGCGAACGCGCCATGTTCCTGCCCTTCCCTTATCCGTTCCGTCGTCCTAAAGGAATGACTGTTGAAGAATATGGCGAACATTGCGTCAACGAATTCGCCCGCCTGTTTGAAACAGAATATAACGGCGTATGGGATCCAAAAGCTAACGAAACCGAATACGCTGCCTTCTATATCGAACCTCTTCAGGGCACTGGCGGTTACGTTATTCCGCCGAGAAACTTCTTTAAAGGCATCAAGAAGGTTCTCGACGAGCATGGCATTCTTCTTGTGGTCGACGAAATCCAGATGGGATTTTATCGCACAGGCAAATTATGGTCGATTGAACATTTCGGCGTTACCCCTGATGTTCTTGTTTTCGCCAAATCGCTCACCAATGGTCTTAATCCTTTGGGTGGTCTTTGGGCACGCGAAGAATTGATCAATCCGAAAATGTTCCCTCCGGGGTCAACCCATTCAACATTCGCTTCGAATCCGCTCGGAACTGCGCTCGGCGTTGAAGTTTTCCATATGCTTGGTGAAACCGATTACGAAACCATGGTTATGGAAAAGGGCAAACATTTTCTGGAAGGATTGCAAGATCTTCAGAAACGTCATCCGGAAATTGGTGATGTTGACGGTTTGGGTTTGGCCTTGCGTGCCGAAATTTGCACCGAAGATGGCTTCACCCCAAACAAAGCGCTTCTTGACCGCATGGTTGACATCGGCCTTTCGGGCGATCTTGACTGGCAGGGCAAAAAAACCGGACTAGTTCTCGATGTTGGCGGCTATTATAAAAACGTCATCACCCTTGCACCGTCGCTTCTCATCACAACAGAAGAAATCGACAAAGCAATTTCACTGCTTGATCAATTGATTACGCGTGCAAAGAAGGAACAATAAAATTGATGCCGGACCGGATTTCAATTCCGGTCTGGAAAACCTTTTGTGTGAAGGGGAAACGCTTCCCCTTCACGTCATTTGGTGAAATACTTGCTTCGCATTTTTTTTGAAATTCCAGGCTTTTTATAAAGCGTGGTGACGACCAGTTCCGTACGAAGTGAAAACGCGTAAGCGAATTTCTATCCGCTTCTTTCAAAACATTTGATGGACAAACCGGCGAAATATGGACAATCGAAAAGAGACAGACAATGCCATTAAAGCTTGGTCAAACAAGCTTGAACCCGATTATCTTTTAAGCGATTTTCTGCGCCACCCGCCTGTTGATTTCAAAGCCGATATTTCCGAGGTCGGACTTCCGGTTTTTGCAGCTCTCTTTGATCTCACCACAACAATGGATAATGAAGATCAGAAGCGTTTAAAAAAAATACCTTTCTATAAATTCTGGTCACGGCTGTTAAAATATAAGACATTGTTTGTCGGCACAACTGTATCGGAATTTTCGCCGCTGCCCACACCTTTTAATGCAGAAAAGGCCGCGCTTTTTTTGAAAGAAAAAGAAGGCAAAAATTATCCGCTTGTCATTGTCAAAGATTTGCCCTCCCCTTCGCCTTTAATATCTGATGAAGACGCCAAAAAAACTGCGGATTTTCTTGCACAATTGGAACAGGCGGGCTTCATTTCTGTTGCTGGACAAGCTCTTGCCTATGTGCCGGTCGATTATTCATCACGGGATGATTTTCTTTGCCGTTTTTCGAAAAATCGCCGCAAGGATTTTCGTCGGAAATTGCGTGCGATGGAAAATCTGGAGATTGAGGTTTTAACCGCCAACTCGCCTTATCTTCAAAGTGACGAGGTGATAAAACACTTCTACCGGCTTTATTTACAGGTCTTTCAACAGAGCGAAATCCATTTCGATCTTTTGAGCGAAGAGTTTTTTTACGATTTGTTACATACGGACGACGAAAGCCTGCGGGTTATTGTCTATAAAAAAAGTGGCAAGCTCATCGGTTACAATATCTGTTTTGCCTATAAAGACATGCTTGTCGATAAATATATCGGCTTCGATTACCCGCTTGCAACCGACAATAATCTCTATTTCATAAGCTGGTTTTTCAATCTTGAATATGCCCGCCTCAACGGTTTCAAATATTATGTTGCAGGTTGGACCGATCCTGAAATCAAAGCCTATCTTGGCGCAAAATTCGTTTATACACGCCATGCTGTCTATATTCGCAATCCTTTATTGCGAGCGATATTGAAACACTTCCGGCATCATTTCGAAAGTGATGCCCATCTTGAACTTCAAGGAGACCAAAACTGATGAAAAATCCGGTTATCCTCGATTTTGACAATAGTGTGGGAACATTCGACAGTTCCATCAATATCGATTTAAGTGGATGGCAAGACCGTATCCGTTACGCCACGACTTTTGCCAATTTTCATAAGCTGGAACTGGAGCTTGAAAATCAGATGCCGGAAACTTATGGACCGGTTTTTCTTGGAAGTGGCGATTATCACCATGTCAGCCAATTATTGATAAAACATTGTCACAAACATTTAAAACAAGAACCTTTAACGCTCATTGTGATTGATAACCATCCAGACAATATGCGTTATCCTTTCGGCATCCATTGTGGTTCATGGATCAGTCATGCTGCGTCATTGCCGTTCGTCGACCATGTTCACGTCGTCGGCATTACCTCCGGCGATATCGGGGTGAAACATGCCGTCGAAAACCGCTTGAAACCGCTTATGTCCAACAAATTGACATATTGGTCGACAAAAGTGGATGTGAGCTGGGCAAATATTCTGGGCTTGAAAAATGCTTTTCAGACATTTGCCAATGTCGATGACATGATGTCGGCCTTTATCAGCAGCATTTATAAGGAAAATCTTCCCATCTATCTGTCAATTGACAAGGATGCACTCTCGCCGCAATTTATCCATACAAATTGGGATCAGGGCGAGATGGAACCGCGGCATTTGACCGATCTTATCACCAATATCGGTTCCCGGCTCGAAGCCTGTGATATTACCGGAGAGGTTTCCAATTACACTTATCACAGTTTCTGGAAAAGTCTTTTAAGTAAACTTGACGGGCAGACAACCGTTTCCAACGAATTGGTTACAAAGTGGCAAAAAGAACAGCATGAGTTGAATAGCAAGCTCATCGAAACGCTTTCCGCTTATCTTTAACAAGCCTATTTTTCAGGAAAGCGCGTATTTTTCAAGCGCTCTCCCTAAAGCCCGAAGCGCATGACAAAACGTGCGCCTCCCAAGCGGCTTGAAAGGACAAAAGCTGAACCATGGTGGAGCTCTGCAATAGCACGCACGAAAGAAAGGCCGACCCCATATCCCTCATGTGAGCCGGATTTATCATTATCAAGCCGGAAAAAAGGCGAGAATATTTCTTCTCTGACGCTTTCCGCCACCCCCGGCCCATCATCATCGAATTCGAAAATCAGCGCATCATCCTGTTTATAAACATGGATATAAACCTTTGAACGGGCATATTTGAAAGCGTTCAGAATGATATTGCGAAACGCCATTGCAGCCAATTTAGGGTCAATAAAACTATCCACATTGGCAATATTATAGCTGACTTCGAATCCTTTCGGCTTCAACAATGACAGATCATCAATGATGTTTTCTGCCCAGCGCTTGATATGGACATTTTCAAGCTTTGTCGGCATGTTTTTGTTGTTCATGCGGAAATAATCGAGCGATATTTTTATCAATTGCTCAAGCTCGTCGATATCCTTGTCAATTCCAGCATAAAGCTTCTTTTTTTCTTCCGGATCGGAATCTTCCAACATGCTCAAACCAAAGCGCAATCGGGCGAGAGGTGTGCGGAATTCATGCGCCATAGCATGCATCATGGTACGGCTATGACCGACGAGAAGCTCAAGACGGGTTGCCATATCATTGATAACATGGCCGATCATTTTTAACGGTTCGCTGCGAATTTTCGGAACACGTGCCGTCAAATTCCCTTCGCCCAATGCGTTGGCTGTCAATCTGATGGCTCGCGCTTCACGCCACAATGTGGAAAAAGCAAAATATAAAATAGCAAAAAACAGCAGAGCGTTGACGATTGTGAGCAATGCCAGAAGGATGAAAATTGCGCTGGCATTGGCATCATTAATGTCGGTCGTAATGAGTGGCCCCAGTTTCAGATAGCCGCCTGAATTGAGTTTTGCATAGATATGATCATCTTCATCATCATAAGCGAGGTCATAGGATTTCAATTGCTCTTTCACATCATCCGAAAAATGGTCGGGCTTTTCGATATAAGCGAGGCGAAAATGAAAATGCGGTTGCAATTCTTGCAGCACATCAGATGGCTTTTTCAACGGCTCGTTCGCAATTGCCTGATCAATCATGTAGACGGTGCCCTGATGGGCATCGCGTTCAATATCCGCGTCGTCAATAATGCCGGTCCAGTTGGCAGGCAAAGCAAGAAACAATTGCAATGTTCCGTAAGCAACGCCACCTTGCAAGAAGAACAAAATGATAAGCACACTGATCGAGCGTAAAATAACCATGCGGCGACGGCTTTTCTGTAATCCATCGTGTTCTTCGTTCGTCATAGCATTTCACCAATCACTGCCGCCATTCGCATGTTTCTCGTAATTCGGCTTATCTTTCCCGAAGATTATAGCCCGATTATCCGCTTTTTATATCATTGGCAGATTTTATGCCATTTTGTCAGCAGCTTCATACTAGCAAATTTACGCGGGGTCCGCTCCTCATTCCTGCCTATTGCTTCAGCCTATTTTCTTATTCGCCTTCCCATTGCAGAAAAAGATACCCTTTGGCGCGCACTGTTTTGATAAAACGCGGGTTTTCAAGGTCATCACCCAGTCGGCGGCGAAGCCTTGAAATACGGGCATCAATCGACCGATCGAGCCCATCAAACTCGATACCACGCAAAGCATTCAATATATCATCACGGGATAATATTTGGCCGGCGTGGCTTGCAAGAAGCCACAAGAGATCAAATTCGGCCGTGGTTAAATCAACCGGTTTATTATCAATCAGAACTGCGCGGTTATCCTTGTCTATGACGAGATTGCCAAAAACAAGTTTGGTGCGCGACGAAGGTAATGCTTCGTTTTCAGTATGATTTTCGTCGACCGTTTCGCTTTCTTTTCTTCTTAAAAGCGCGCGTATATGGGCAAGCAAACGGCGTGGCTCGACCGGCTTTGACATATAATCGTCGGCACCAAGTTCCAATCCGATAATTTCATCAATATCATCTTCGCTTGCCGTCATGATCAATATCGGGCCTTTATAGAACGGACGCACATCACGGCAGACATCGAAACCGGATTTTCCAGGCAGCATGACATCAAGAATGACGAGATCAGGCAGCAATTGCTTGATGACCTCTTCGGCTGTATCGCCGCGAGGATGCACCTCTACATCATAATTTTGTCGCTTCAGATAATTGGCAACAAGTTCGGCAAGCCTTGTATCATCTTCTATTATAAGAATTTTCTTGTTCATGCAGGTCTTTCTTTTCCGGTTACAGAAATGCAACAAAGAACGCATATTCGTCTTTATTGTTTATAGGTAAAAGGTCGCTATGTATCAAGCTGACCAAATTCCAGTTATGGCTTCTATTGGAGATTAAAACGAATATGACAAGAACGTTCCCGAATGCTTTTCAAGCTTTGAGCGCTCCCGTATTCTCACAAGGGCCCATATTTTCCCGCGTCTTTGTCGATTTCGACGGCACAATTGCCGATAATGACGTGACAGATGTTCTTTTGGAAAGATTTGCATCTCCAAACTGGGAATCAATCGAACAGGATTGGCTTTCGGGCAAAATCGGTGCACGTGAATGCATGATGCGACAGATTGCGCTTATAAAAGCCTCGCCCGCCGAACTTAAAAAATGTCTTGATGAAATGAAAATCGATCCGGCTTTTCCGGATTTTGTCCGCTTGCTTGACCGGCAAGGTGTCGATATTGCCATTTTAAGCGACGGGCTTGATTATAGCATCCGCACGATTTTGAAACGTTATGGCCTCGAAAACGTCAAGGTTTTCGCAAACCGTCTTCTTTATGCCGGCAACAATAATTGGCAGTTACAATTTCCCTACAAAAATGTTGCTTGCCCGGCTGGCAATTGCAAATGCCGCCATTTTGCCAATGCGGATAATGGATTTACCCTTTATATCGGCGATGGAACATCTGATTTCTGTGCGGCCGGAAAAGCCGACCTTGTACTCGCCAAAGGAAAACTTGCCGATTATTGTGCAGCAAACAGCATTGACCACATCAAGGTCGATAACTTCGCCGAAATTATGCAAATCTGGCACAAACTGCAACGGCCGGAAAAAGCCCGCGAAAGGGTGGCTTCATGATTACCGATGTCAGCTTTTTCTATAAAGGTGGTCGGGCTGGCGTTCTTCTCATTCATGGTTTGACAGGTACACCGGCCGAAATGCAAATTCTGGGCAAAGGTTTGCACAAGCACGGTTTTACTGTTTACGGTATGCAACTTGCAGGCCATTGTGGTGATGAAAACGACCTTTTGGCAACCAGCTGGCATGACTGGTATGATAGTGTCATACGTGCAGCAGATCGGCTTTTGGAACATGTTGACACAATGTTTATCGGCGGACTTTCTATGGGTGCGGTTCTGGCACTCAAATATACGGCCGATCATCCCGAAAATGTAAAAGGTGTCGGCGTATATGGTCCGACATTTGTTTATGACGGCTGGTCGATACCACGCTATATCCAGCGGTCTGTATTTTTGTTGAAATGGTTCAAAGCGCTTGGCATTTTCCAGAAAAGTGTGTTTATCGAACGGCCGCCTTATGGTTTGAAAGACGAGCGGATACGCAAAACCATTTCCGAAAGTATGCTTTCTGGCGACAGTGCCAAAGGTGGACTTGCCGGAAATCCGCTCGGTTCACTTGCCGAGATGCAGGAACTTGCAAAACAAACCGAAACACAATTGCATGATATAAAAGCTCCCTGCCTTATCATGCATTCAAGCCATGATGACATTGCCAATATGGAAACAAATTCGGGACGTGTTGCCCGTTCGGTTTCAGGCCCCGTCAAGATGATACCATTGGAGAATAGCTACCATATGATAACAATTGACCGTGACCGTAAAAAAGTCATTCAGGAAAGCGCCGACTTCTTTGGTGCCTTATGCACAAAAGATCAATTGGTACCCCCTGCTGTAAACCCGTTTATTCGCGAGATTGCTTGACAATGAGTTGGCTGATTTTTCTGGTGTGGTTTGGAAATATTGTTTGTGACACTATCGGCCAGCTTGCCTTCAAAGGTGCAGCCACAGAACCGGACGAGGAAAACAAACCGCAGTCGCTTTTTCAATATTGGCTAGCACTTTTCCGTCAACCACTTCTATGGCTCGGCATAATCTCCTATGTCGCCGAATTTTTGCTATGGATGGCATTTTTGACATTGGTTCCGCTTTCGGAAGGCATATTACTCGGCTCAATCAATATCATTGTCATCATGGTATTGGGGCGGCTGTTTTTTGATGAAAAACTCACCTCTATGCGGGTTCTCGGCATCAGCTTTGTTGCCATTGGTGTTGCTATTGTGGGAGCTTTTTAATGCGTCGCTTCTATATATTGGGCTTTTTCTTTTTGATGATGTTCGACACGCTCGGCCAGATCAGCTTCAAGCTTTCGGCAACCGCCGCCCTGCCCTTGGAAGCAAGCCTCGGCTGGTTGTATCGTATTTTTTCCCATCCTTTTGTGTATTTTGCTATTCTCGGCTATGTCGGCGCATTTTTTACGTGGATGACGCTTTTAAGACGCGCACCGGTAGGTCCAGCATTTGCGGCGTCGCATCTTGAAGTCGTCACCGTCATGATTGCTTCCGTACTGATATTCGGCGAAACAATTTCATTGGCACATTTGGCCGGTGCGCTGTTTATTGTTGCGGGCATTGTCTGCCTTGCATTTGCCGAACGTGATGTCATGAAAAAAGAAAACGAGAAATCATAAGAATGAAGAGACAAGGCGAAATTCCACCAACCGCCGGTCTCCCTATGGTTTGGCATGATTGGTTGCCAACAAAAAAAGAACTCTGCTCTAATTTAAGCGACTTGTTCGATTTGCCGCCGCTCATTCTGGAATGTTCAGGCACGGCTTCACTCATTGTTGCCCTTCAAACTCTGGCAAATATGCCCAAAAACGAAGGGCGCAGAGACGTTATCATACCGGCTTATAATTGCCCTCTCGTTGTGCTTGCCATTGCCCATTGCAATTTGACAGTAAAACTCTGTGATACCGCAAAAAACAGTTTCGATTTCGATTTTGATTGCCTCGACAAGCTGATCGACGAAAAGACACTGGCTGTTATTCCGACCCATATTGGCGGCCAATTGGCAGATGTTGAACAATGCGTTGAAATCGCTCATAAAAAAGGTGCTTATGTCATTGAAGACGGGGCACAGGCGCTCGGTTCGGCAGCAGGCAAAACGGGGGATATTGCTTTTTTCAGCCTTGCCGTCGGAAAGGGACTTACCCTTTATGAGGGCGGCCTTTTGACATCATCTAATGATGAAATCCGTCTGGCATTAAAGGAAACCCACCAAAAAATAGTAAAACCCCGCATTTTCTTTGAACTTAAACGCATAAGCGAATTATTGGGATATTCTATCGCCTATCGTCCGCGGCTTTTGTCACTCGCCTACGGCATGCCGAGGCGCAAGGAGCTTGCAGCCGGCAATATAGAGGAAGCGGTCGGTGATGTTTTTGATGACGATATCCCCGTTCATCTTGTAAGCCGTTTCAGAATGAAAAGAGGGGCAAACGCAGCTTCAAGGCTCAAACCTTTTTTGGAGGACATAAAAAAACAGGCGCAACTTCGCGTCGACAAGCTTGCGGAAATCCCTTCGGTCACGGTCGTTAAGGGCATTGATGATGAAGGGGCTATTTGGCCATTTATTATGGTGCTTTTTAACACCGGAGAAGAACGAGACAAAGCACTTCAAACCTTGTGGCCTTCACCCTATGGCGTGACGCGCCTGTTTGTTCATGCTTTAGCGGATTATTCCTATCTTGAACCGCATTTCAACAAGCGTTTTTCAACCCCCAATGCCAGAGATTTCGCGGCGAGAATGTTGACCATATCGAATAGTCCGTGGCTTGATGACGAGACGTTCGACAAGATTGTAACAATCATTGCAAGGTCTGTTTGAAAAAATGGACCGGTTATCACAAGGCTTGCACAACATGAATGCCGGTCAAAATGCAACTTTGAACCGGACACCGAAAACTGTTGCCATTTATGTCATGGCAAATTTCAGCCCGTTTCACATTTCTGTTCCGGTTATGGCGTTCGGTGCGGCTATGCCGGACAAAACCTATTACAAGCCAATTCTGTTTTCAGAAAAAACCGGAATTGTTGAAGGTCAGGATGCTTTTTCAATAAAAGTCGACCATGATCTTAAAAGCCTTGATGACGCCGATATAATTGTCATTCCTTATTGGCCGGATCCCCAACAACCGATCTCTTCTGCCCTGAAGACAAGTCTTAACAATGAAGCGCAAAAAAATAAAACCATCATGGGGCTTTGTCTTGGCACTTATGTTCTGGCCTTTAGCGGACTTTTGAAGGGGAAAAAAGCTGCAACGCACTGGGCCTATGAAAAACAGTTTGCCGAACAGTTTCCTGATACGGAAGTCGATTTTAATGCCCTTTATGTTGAAGATGGTAACATCATTACATCCGCCGGTACTGCGGCGGGGATTGATTGTTGTCTTCACCTTATTCGCAAAAATTATGGTGGCGCTGTTGCCAATCATGCTGCGCGTATGATTGTGACGCCACCGCACCGCGAAGGTGGTCAGGCGCAATATCTTGCTACCCCTGTTCCGATATCGACAAGCGATCAGCGCATAAATTCACTGCTTGAAACAATCAGAAAAAACCTTGCCTCATCCTATTCTCTTGATGCTATGGCCAAGACTGTCGGTATGAGCCGGCGCACATTTACCCGCCGCTTTCATCAGGCAACCGGCCGTTCACCAATGGAATGGCTTACCCATGAAAGGCTGCATTTTTCGAGACACGCATTGGAAACAACAAAACTTTCTGTCGAGGAAATTGCGCAAATTGCCGGATTTGTCTCTACCCAATCATTCCGTCGCAGCTTTATTGAAGCGTTTCGGGTCACACCTACCAAATGGCGGCAGACGTTTTCAATTTAACCAATCGTTTTATTTTGCCAAAAAAACTCCGCTAAATTTTGGCCCGATATGAATGACTTTTGACCATCAGGCCAGTTTCTAATCGAAAAAAGCATGCCTACATAAACTTCAAGAAATTGAAGAGGTTTGAACCATGAAATTCACATTCATTCGTAACGCAACGGTTGTTCTTGATTACGCAGGAAAACACATTCTTATTGATCCGATGCTCGCAGAAAAAGACCGCTATCCCGGACTTCCCGGTACAGTTCATAGCGAGCGGCGGTTCCCGCGTGTTGAACTGCCTTTTGAAGCCAAAGACATTATCAAAAATGTGGATGCCATTTTTTTAAGTCATACGCATCCCGATCATTGGGACGAGGTTGCAACAGGACTTATAGACAAAGAACAAAAAATATTCGTCCAGAATGCAAAGGACAAAGAATTTCTTGAGAGACAAGGTTTCAAAAATCTCGCCGTTCTGCCGCAAAAACTTGATTATGAAAACGGCATTCATGTAACCAAAACTTTATGCCAGCACGGAAGCAATGAAGCTTTCAAAAACCATGAGGTTGGCGAAGTTTTGGGCCATGCCACCGGCTTTATATTTGAGGCACCGAATGAACCAACGCTTTATTTTGCGGGCGATACAATATGGATTGACGCTGTCGAGAATAATTTAAAACAATATAAGCCGGAAGTTATTGTTCTTCATGCCGGTGACGCACAGCTTCAGGGCTTCGGTTCCATTATTATGGGCAAGGAGGATGTCGTTCACGCCCATAAGATCGCGCCACAATCAAAGCTCGTTGCTATCCATATGGAAGCCTGCAACCATGCTGTTTTAAGCCGGAAAGAACTTCGTTCTTATGTTGATAAAGCGGGCATTGGCCAATCGGTCATTATTCCGCTTGAAGGTGACAAACTCGAATTCTGAGCCACTTGCTACTCAAAAAAGCGAGACAACGCAACCGGCTTTCATATTTTCAAATCAAGTCTGTGCGTGCTTTTTCAAACGATCAATTAAAAAAAGGCCGGCAGTTAGGAAACTGTCGGCCTTTTATTTGAACTTTTATTTTTCTGTTTTTTGAAAAACAATAACCAACAATGAGCCATCAGGCTTTTATGATTTTGATTGTAGCTGCTTTTGCTCTCTCGCCCACCATTGGTCCAACATAAGGGCTTGGATCATATTTTTTGTGATAAGCCTCATCAATCCTATCAAGAACCGCAGTATCTTTGACGGCTTCGTAATGGACAGATTCCGTCTTTCCGGACACGATAATTTTTCCGCTTTTTTGTTTGATTGCAGCCTGATACCAGCGCGAAGACGTCCCGCTATAGGCACGCACATAAAGGCCGCCATCAACAACCACTTCCCATATCCACACAGGCGTGCCCGTTGTCTTTAAATCCTCATGATAGGGAGCCATTTTGAGATCATCGGCTGCATCAATTGCCGCAAGCTCGTTCTTTGTCCATTCACTCATCATTCAGCCTCTTGAAAAACAGATCAATAAAAAAGTTCAACCATTCAGGAAACTATCAAGCACTTCGCTTGCACGATTTCCAACTTCCGGACCGACCTTCGTTTCGAGAATAGTAACAATTTCCTTCAAATCCTGTTTTTCAAGGCCGGTATTTGTACCCATCTGATAATGTGATTTTAATTGCGACTGCGCGCCTTGAAGTGCCGCAAGCATAGCAATTGTAGCAACTTCTCTTGTTTCATAATCAAGATTGTCACGCACAAAAATATCGCCAAAAAGGTGACTTTTCAAAAACTGGTCAATTGCGGGAGCAAATTCAAAAAGCGGGCCTGTCACCGGTTGACCAACCAGTTTTGTCTGGATTCCGGTTCCTACCTCCAACATTGTTTTATCTGTTTGGACGGGCGAGGCATCTCTGCCTTGTTCATCTTTTTTACCCGCTTTATGTCTTTTATTGACCACATCCATCAAAGCGGAAAGAGCATTCAGACTTCTTGGAAACCCCGCATAAGCATAAGTCTGAACCAGAACTTCCTTGATTGCGTTGATCGCAACCTTGTCGTCCAGTGCTTGCGCCAAAGCATTTCTCAACCCATCAATATTTCCTTCGGTTGCAAAAGCGGCAACAGGAACAAGTCTTTTTTGTTTAAGTGTCAACATTGTTTTTACCTGTAATTTTGCAAAACTGTTTTGTGAAAAATAAGTTGGCGTACCGGCGAAAATTAAACCCGCCTCAAAAAAAATCTCCGTCGATGAAGTTCAAGCGCCGATTTCAAACGGATTTACCTGAAGCGAAGTCGATAACAAAACGGTAGCGAACATCTTTGGACATAACCCGTTCATAAGCGCGATCAATTTCATCGGGTTTGATAAGTTCTATATCGGCCTCGATATGGCGTGCCGCACAATAATCAATCACTTCCTGAGTTTCGGCAATGCCACCAATCATCGAACCGGCAAGACTTTTCCGGCCAAAGCCATTGGCCATACCACTCAAACCGCCTGTCAATTCTCCAAGCGCACCAACATTGACGAGGGTCGCGTCAAGCTTGAGCATATTCATGAAAGGCTGCATCGGATATGAGACCGGTACTGTCGAGATCATCAAATCGAAATGATTGGTTAGGCGCTCGAAAGCTTTTTTGTCACTCCACAAAAATGCAGCACTTGCGCCCAAACGTTTGGCATCGGCGATCTTTCCTTCCGTTGTCGTGAAAACAGTGACATCGGCACGCATGGAATGAGCAAGTTTCAAGGCCATATGTCCAAGACCACCAAGGCCAACAATTGCTATTTTCTGATCTTTTTGCAATTTCCAATGACGCATGGGGGAAAAAGTGGTCACTCCCGCACAAAGCAACGGCGCGTAAGCGGCAAGATGCACTTGGGCTGGAATATGAATGACAAAACGCTCGTTTACAACCACGCGGTCGCTATAGCCGCCAAAAGTATAACCACCGCTTATCTTGTCCGTTGAATCATAGGTAAAGGTAGTACCGTTCAGACAGTTCTGTTCGCGGTCATCAAGGCAATTCTCGCATGTGCCGCACGAATCCACCATGCAGCCAACTCCGCCAATATCGCCGACTTTGAATTTCGTAACCTTTGAACCAACCGCAAGAACGCGGCCGACGATTTCATGACCGGGCACGATAGGATAATGTGCGGCGCTCCAGTCGGAATGAACAGCATGAATATCGGAATGGCAAATGCCGACATAAAGAATGTCGAGAAGAACATCGTCCGGCCTCAAAGCACGTCGTGTGATGGTAATTGGCGAAAAACCGGATGTTGCACTTTTTGCAGCATAGGCACGGGTTTCAAAAGGCTCTTTGCCAAGAACCATCTTGCCTCTCGAAGGGGCTGCCTTTGAAGCTGCACTTGTCCCCATCATTGCACCGGCGGCAAGAACAGACGCGCCACCCTCTTTCAAAAATTCACGCCGCGGCAAAGTTTCGTGTTTTTTATGGCTAGAATTTCCACATGCTTCACACATTTTCAAATCTCCCGAACCGGCATAATGGATTTATCACCCCGTCAATCCGGTCCTTGCCGGTTCATCGCAAAGAGCCCTTAAGCCGTTGGCGTTTTATCTAAATCCGGATGACAAGCCTGAGTGATGCCCGAATGACGGGTCTCAATGACAATCGTTCAAAGCGTACCCAGTTGACGAACTAACGCCTTACTTCATCCTGCTATTTAAAATCCATGACGCTCATAAAATAAGAGAATATTTGTGCATGTCTCTATGAATTCAATTCATAAATAAACGTGATATAATGGAGATCTTTTTCAATAACTGATTTTATCTCATAAAAAAATGCTTAGAGAAAACATCCATGATCTGATGTCTTTTTTCGTGGTCGCACGAGAAAAAAGCTTTACCCGAGCGGCAAGCAAACTAGGTGTCTCGCAATCGGCTTTAAGTCATGCCATGCGCGGCCTTGAAGAACGTTTGGGAATTCGTCTTCTCACACGGACAACACGCAATGTTTCCACAACAACGGCAGGCGAGCGGCTGATAGAAGAACTTTCCCCCCTTATCGAGACAATGGATGAAAAGCTTGATCTCATCACCAACGCCGCCGAAGAGCCGAAAGGAAAAATCCGTATCACCACGGTGGATTATCCCGCGTCCTATATTTTGCGGCCGAAATTGCGGTCTTTTTTACAGAAATATCCGAAGATTGAGGTCGAGATCAATATCAATTATGGTCTTACCGATATTATTGAAGAACGTTTTGATGCGGGTATTCGTATTGGTGAACATCTCGCCAAAGACATGATTGCCTTTCCGGTTGGACCAGCAATGCGAATGGCAATTGTTGGAGCGCCGGCTTATTTTGAAACACATAAAAAACCGGAAACCTTGCACGATCTGATGGAACAGAATTGCATCAATTTGCGGGTTCCAACGTCAGGAGGACTTTATCCTTGGGAACTTGATGACGAAAACGGAGAGGTCAATGTGCGCCCGAAAGGACAGCTCATTTTCAACACCTATCCACATATTCTTGAAGCTGCTCTTGACGGATTCGGACTTGCTTATATTCCCGAACAGGAAGTCGACGAATTTATCAGACAGGGAAGGCTCATCCGCGTTCTTGAAAAATATTGTTTACCGTTTCCGGGTTATTATCTCTATTATCCCAACCGTCGCCATCATCCGATTGCTTTCCAATTGTTCATTGAAGCCTTGAAGCGCCATGAACCCGAATAATTTTTCAACCTCAAAATTATTATCTATTCTATTTGACGTGCCCGTTTTCATTTCGTCATCAAGCGATCTTTGTTGAACAGCTTGAACCATCCCGACATATTTTCTGTCAGATACTTCTTGTTGATTTAAAAATAGCTTGATTAGCAGAGCTTAACAGGCCATGTTCTTCGCGAGCCTTATAAACACCTCGTCTCATGGAGAAGATGCCGCCTTTTTGCTTTAAACGGCTTTGCCGGTAACAGTCAAAAATAGCTTTTTGCCCGAATTTAAATATTGCCGGAAAAGCTTCATTTCAGGATCATTCATCAATGACAAGTTCTTCTCCCTTATTGGGTATCAAAGCGCGAAACATTTCTCTCGATTATGAAGGCAAAGCGGTTTTTCGCTCGCTCGATTTTGATATTCCTGCCGGTGAATTTGTCGGGCTTTTGGGGCAAAGCGGAATTGGCAAAACCACTCTTCTTAAAATTATTGCCGGGCTACTTGCCCCCGATAGCGGACAAATCTCAGGTTCCGACGGTGACAGTCTTCATGGTCGTATAACCTATATGGCGCAACAGGATTTATTGTTTCCCTGGCTCAAAGTAATAGAGAATGTCTGCCTTGGGGCAAGACTGCGCCATGAGAAGAAAGACTACAAAAAAGCCGAAGAATTACTGGAAAAGGTCGGTCTTTTGTCGGTCAAAGAGCAACTCCCCGAAACTTTATCGGGTGGTATGCGCCAAAGGGTGGCTATTGCCCGTACATTATATGAAGACAAACCCGTTGTATTGATGGACGAACCGTTTTCGGCACTGGACGCGGTTACTCGCGCCACCATACAGGAACTCGCATTCGATCTTCTCAAAAACAAAACGGTATTGCTTGTCACCCACGATCCATCCGAAGCTGCACGATTATGTCGGCGTATACTGGTTCTCAAAGGTCAGCCGGCAATTTTTCTGCCCGCTATCATTGTTGAAGGTAAAGCCCCCCGAAATTATGATGATAAAAACCGCATAAAGAGCGAAACCGAATTGATGCATTTTTTAAAGGGGATATAGTTTGCAGAACCGCTTCAATAAAAAAATTGCATTTTTCCTTCATGGTCTTGTAGTTTTTTTTGGCATTCTCGCATTATGGTGGGCTGTTGCCATTATTTTTGACCTCAAAAAATACATATTGCCTTCCCCCCTTGTTGTTGCGCAATCACTTTGGAATGGACGGCAATATCTTCTCGAAAATTCTTTGATTACAATTGTCGAAATTGCCATCGGTTTTATTTTGGGAATTTTGTCCGGCGCTGCTCTGGCGCTTCTTTTAATGTTTTCCAAGACATTGCAAAAATGGTTGATGCCGGTTTTGATTGTAAGCCAGTCAATACCGGTTTTCGCCCTTGCCCCCATTCTGGTTCTATGGTTCGGCTATGGCATCCTCTCGAAAATCATCGCCGCAATACTGGTTATATTTTTTCCTGTTACAACAGCCTTTTTTGACGGTTTGCGGCGCACAAATGCGGGTTACCTTGATCTTGCAAGAACCATGGGAGCATCTCCCTTGTCGCAACTTGTCCATATCAGGCTTGTGGCAGCACTGCCCGCGCTTGGCTCCGGTGTGCGTGTCGCCGCTGCTATTGCCCCGATTGGTGCGATTATCGGCGAATGGGTGGGGTCCTCCGGCGGGCTCGGCTATATCATGTTGAACGCCAATGCCCGCATGCAAACACCGACATGCTTTGCCGCAATATTTATACTTTCTGTTATCGCAATGATTTTATGGTATATCACCGATATCATATTGAAATATGTTATATACTGGGATAACAAATCGGAACAAAATTGATTTTTCTTTTCACTATATTTCCGGAGGAAACGTGTTAAAAAAAATATTCTTTTCGATCCTCATCATTTTTCTCGGAATTTTCGGTGCTAAAGCAAATGATAAACTTACAGTTGTTCTTGACTGGTATCTTAATCCCGATCATGCACCTTTAATTGTTGCCGAACAGATTGGCAGTTTTGAAAAACGCGGACTTGATGTCGAAATCGTCACCCCCTCCGACCCCAATATCGGACCACGTCTGGTTGCGTCCGACAAAGCCGATATTGCTTTATCCTATCAACAGCAACTCTACATTTTTCAGGATGAAGAATTGCCTCTGACACGTATAGGAACACTCATTGAAACGCCGCTCAATACTGTTTTGGCGCTTCCCGATAGCGGGATTAAAACACCCGCTGATCTCAAAGGCAAAAAGGTAGGGTTTTCTGTAAGCAGTATCGAGCCGGTGATCTTGGGGACAATGTTGGAAAATCAGGGGCTCACGATAAAGGATGTCGAGCTTGTAAACGTCAATTTCAACCTTATAAGCGGGCTGATGTCAAAACAGGTTGATGCTGTCATTGGTGGCTATCGCAATGTGGAGGGCAATGAACTACGCGAACAGGGAGTAGAGCCTGTTATTATGAAAGTTGAGGACTATGGCATTCCCCCTTATGACGAGCTGATTTTTGTTGCCAAAAACGATCTCAAAAAACACGACTCTTATAAAAAATTCCTTGAAGCTGTTCATGAAGGGCAGCAATATCTGAAAGCTCACCCACAGGAAACATGGGACAATTTTGCGAAAAAATATAAGGAACTCGACACCGATCTCAACAAAAAGATATGGATGGAAACGGTTCCACTATTCAGCGAAAATCCGCTCCACCTCGACAAAGAAAAATATGTTTCTTACGGCGCCTATCTTTATAAAAAAGGCATTGTCAAAAAAGAATATCCGCTTGACAGTTTTGCAACCGAATTGAAATGAAAATCCAATGAAAAATCGGGCATGATGAGCGTCCATCATTGCCCGATTTTGTTATTTTGCAAAACCGCTTCCGGAGAAGCAACGCAACACCTTAATATCTTTTCAAAACAATATTTTATTACCCGAATATCTGTTTATCATAAAATCGGAATCCGTGCGCGAATAGCTTCCACATTTCCTAAATTGATGTCGAAGACCAGAAGATCAGCTTCGCTCGCCAGCCGTGCGCGCACATTTCCTGTCGGGTCAACAATAGAACTTAGTCCGATGCCAAGGGGTGCTGTTTCCTTTGGCGGTTGCCAAGCCTGATCGCAGGCCACCAACCAAGTTTGTGAATCGGCAGCGCGGGCGCGAACCAACAAATCCCACTGCCCTGCTTTTCCAGGACCATCTCCCCAGGAGGCCGGAACGATAATCAATTTTGCACCTTTCTTCCCCATTGCAGTAAATTGCTCGGCAAACCGCAAATCATAACAAATCGCAAAACCGATCTTGCCGAATACTGTATCAAGAACAAGGTAATCACTTCCCGCTTCAACGAGGTCCGATTCACGTGACCCGAACGCGTCATATAAATGAACTTTCTGATAAGTGGCTTCAGTGTTTTTTCCGGTAATAATCAACTTATTGCGTATGCGTCCGTCATTTGCCGGTTCAAACATGCCTGCAACAATCATCATATCATATTTAGCCGCGTAAGAGCGGATCAAGGTTGCAAAAGGGCCATCAAGCGGCTCTGACTCATCCTTCAAAGCCGCTTCAAAAGAAACCTGGGCTGCTTCGGGAAAAACCAATATGTCGACCCTTTGTTCGGCAGCCTTTTTAATGGCTTGAACAATTTGTTCGTTATTCTTGTCTTTGTTGACGCCACTTCGGATCTGGGCCAGCCCGACTTTGACTATTTCACCCATTTATTTTCTCCCTATACTTGCCAATATTCTAATTTCCTATATCCTTGAATTCAAATTCAAGTAATGTAGGATTATGGAAAAGAAATCTTCGGGCCGTGAACGGGCCTATTCTCACATCCGTAACACAATTCTGACAAATCCATCATCTGTCGGAACATTTCTGAACGAGCGGGAAATTGCTGATAGTTTGGGCATTTCCCGCACGCCGGTCAGAGAAGCGTTCATGATGCTCGCCAGTGAAGAATTGATTGATCTGAAGCCCAATCGGGGAGCATTTGTTTCGCCTTTGAACAGAAAACAAGTCAATGATTTGTTTCAGGCACGTGGCGTTGTCGAGACCTGGAGTGCACAATATTGTATCTCTCACGATATCGACCCGACACCGGACATGATCAAGGAACTCAACTTCCAGAAGACGATGGCGCTTGACGATCCCTATCTTGACTTCATCGAACATGACCACGCTTTCCATTGCGTTCTGGTTCGGGCTACCGGCAATTTATTTTTAAATCAGATGTATGAGTTGCTTCGTGCCCGTTATATTACGTTTGGCGTATGCGTAATTCATAATAATGCAATAAGGCGGATAGAGGCATTAAAAGAACACCAATATATTCTGGATGCACTTATAACCAAAGATATCAAAAAGGCAAAGAAAGCTATCCTTGATCATCTTGATATGACACGCCGGCATCTTGATTGATCAAAAGAGATTTTATTCCTCCCGAATATATACGAACTGAAACAGAAATGAGCTGCTCCAGTCCGTTTTGTGTTTTCATAATTGATGTGGTTGTCTTGTCATTGCAAGGCCGATCAATGTCAAGATACATGATAGCCCGATATAAAGACAAATGACAAAACCGCTTGGGTCGAACGAGATAAACCAGGTGAGTAGGATCGGAGCAATTGCACCGCCAACAATACCGGCAAAAGTATAGGCAAGAGAGCTTCCTGTATAACGCAGACGCGCCGAGAATTGTTCTGCTATCAAAGATGCCTGAGGGCCATACATCAATGAGTGGCAAATAAGGGCGCCAGTAACACCGATCAAAAGGCGAGCAAATGTCGGCTCCTGCATCATATAGAAAAACACAAATGTCCATATTGCCGCACCTATGGTTCCGACAGCATAGATAAGACGCCGTTCTACTCTATCCGACAACCAACCGCTAAATGGAATAAAAAACACCTGAATGCCGGAAGCAATTGTTACAGATTCGATCGCATCAGAGCGTGGCATTCCCAAATATTGTGTGGCATACGCGAGCACAAAAACCGTAAAGCATGAATAAAGAACATCCGGCCCGATACGCGCAAATAGACCAGCAAAAAGAGCTCTGCTTTCATGTTTGAATATTTCTGAAACCGGTGCATTGGAACGTTCATCATGTTGTTCCAGCTTTTTGAAAACAGGGGTTTCTTCAAGTGAAAAACGGACCCACAAACCGAATATGACCAATAGAGCCGAAAGCAGGAATGCTGCTCTCCACCCCCAATCAATAAATTGCTCCGTGGTCAAGACTTGCGAAAAGATTGCCAGAACACCATTTGCAAGCAAATTTCCCAATGGGGGCCCTACTTGCGCAGCAGATGCCCAAAATCCCCTTTGTTCCGGCTTGCTGAACTCGCTGGAAAGAAGAACAGCACCGCCCCATTCACCACCAACGCCGACGCCTTGCGCAAAACGCAATAAAACAAGAAGAGCCGGAGCGAGATAACCGACTGATGAAAATGTCGGCAAAAGGCCAATGATAAAAGTGGCTATGCCAATCAGCAACAGCGTCCAAACTAGAACTTTTTTGCGCCCAACAATATCTCCGAGACGACCAAAAAATATGCCGCCTAAAGGACGGGAAATATATCCCACGGCATAAGTGCCAAACGCTTTCAAAGTACCTGCCAACGAATCGCCGTCGGGGAAAAACAAGTGGCCAAAGACTAGAGCCGCACAGGCACCGTAAACAGCAAAGTCATACCATTCGAGAGATGTTCCACTTAAACTTGCCGCAAAAGCCTTGATAAGGCTCTTCCGTTCTATAGGTGGTTCAGTCTCTTCTATACTGCTTTCCATTCACCGATCTCTTTGTTATTGTATGGTGTTGGTATACGATTTGTATGCAATATCTCCCTATAGTTGGTTAGTCTACTATTTTTTTGGGGGAGAACGGGATGATAAGTCCGTTTGTAGACATCTGGTTGTATATGTCGTTTGCAGTGGCTTGAAGACTGTCAATGGCGAATGGGTGTTCAACGCGGGATAGGCCGGATAAAATAGCAAAGAAGTCCGTCATCCTTTAGGGGAGCTTGCAAAACCCGGTGTCCCTGCTCCAAAAACTTTTCCGACCTTTTATATTTCAGACTCCCACGGAGTCTTGCAAGAATATCTTTATCAGCTCCCCATGATAAAGCTTAGGATGAAGCTGAATGGGCCTTTTCAATTGGTCAAAAATGAAAACGTACATTTATTGACGGCCGCTTTCGATCATACTGACCATACATTGAAAACCTATTATCAGCTGGTCAAAACAATCTTCGCCCAACTTTATTGGCAATCTTGTCTGGCGTTATAATGCCGTGAAAGACCTATTTACCGACTCCACCTTGAAAGCATGGGATAAGGATAGGAATGACGAGAAACTTATTCAGGAGAGGAAAGCAGGCTTTTTATTTCTCCCTTCCGAGGCGATGAACAAACTTGAAGAAGTGTGTCTTGCCCACCCCGAAACATGATTGATGAGCAATAGGATACCAAAAATAAAATCGGTCAACCGGTTTGCAAAACATTGGTGTGTCTAACTTGCCGGTCACAAGGTCAATATTAGCCGTATAGTTTATGACATCGACTGCCTTCTGCATGCAGGGGAACAACGCTTTGAAAAAATGCAAAAGCTACGAAGAGTAGAATTTTCGGGCAAAATTGATGGATAGAAGAACGACGCTTCAAATGAAATCAATGGGGATAGTTAAGGCTTCATCGCAAACGACTTATCTTTTCCTAATTACTATTTTATATAAATCCTGAAATATCTCGGAACAATGAATATTATTTTTAACAAGAAAAATTTAATTTTTTAACTTTAGTCACCAATATGTATTTTAAAAATACTATATTATATAAAAACAATAATGAAATAAATTTTATTTAAGCATAAATAATTTATTTAATTTATTTTTTATTATTGTATTATTCATATTTTTATGATTTTTATTTATTATAATTAGGATGAATATGTTTTAAAAATATTGAGAAAATTTCTGTATCAGGCGATTGGCGTAAAGCTTCTGCATCATCCGATTTTTCCGGTTTTAAAAAGTCTATTTTTAAAAAATATAAATAATTCATTATTTTATTATCATAAAAACTTTATAATGAATAAAATTTGGACATACCAAACGTTCATCAGCTGGAAAATAAACTCTCCTGCTGATGAGTATTTTTAACTATTTCAATCGACGTGATAAAGATCATGTCATATTTCGCCTTTTGCGTTAAACTCTTCCAACGACATACGGATATTTGCGGCAATTGTTTTGATCGGCTCAGGAGGGCACCATTTTGGATGGCTCGTCTTCAATAAATAACGCAATTCCTCGCTATCTACTCCACATGCAAGATCGGCAAGGTAATAGCCCAGCATAGAACTCCGTGTGAGCCCCGAACCATCTCCAACTGCTGCAGCGTAAACATGGGGGCTTTTTTGAAAGAAAAATGATGCTCCATTAAGTGTTAAGGGTATCATACCGCCATAAACAAATTCAAAATTGACATGTTTCACTTTGGAAAACGGTTTTCAAATGCCCTGCGTAACATTTTCCGTGCCCGGAAAACACGTTCCGGGGAAAGGGTCAAATGGGTTGGAAATGTCAGGCCATTCCGCACATAAATACGTTTTGTCGGGGTGAAACGAACAGTCGTACCAGCCGCATGTGCTGACGTACATTCCCATGGTTTCACATTTTTAAAGTCGGTGAGTTCATCTTCTGTCAGTTCACGCGTAAACGCACCGAAACTACCTGCCGGAGTCATTCTTCCTTTTTGCTCGATCCCGAAAGAGTCGATAAAAACACCGGATAAAAGGAGAAGATCACCCGCTTTCACATTTTTTCCGTTCACCAGTTGAATGTTGATTGTCTTGCCCTCATCAATCTTCAAGACAGGGGTTTCTTCAAATATATCGACATTTTCTGACAAAATGGATGCAAAACCACGCACCGTTTCGGAAGGATTTATCAGCACTGTTCCGGATGTATAAACCGCTTTTTGATAATAGCGTGTGCCAAGCCTTGCTGCCAATTCTTCCCCGTCAATAAATTGGCTTTTTCCCCCTACACCCGCTACGATATTTGCCAAAGCATCAAGATTTTTCAAATATTTTGTTTCATGTCCGGCAAGATATTTTCCGGATTCCACCCAATCCACTTGAAGCTTATGTTTGTTTTTCAAATGGCGCATGCGTTCGATAATAAGCTTATTGAGATGAAACCGGTATTTGTGGTCATCCATTGTTACCCCCGGTTCACCGAATGAATGGGGAACATCCATCAAAAAGCCGGCATTCCGCCCACTGTCCCCCATACCGATTTTGAGTGCTTCGAATAAGGCTATTTTTGCGTTCGGCCGGTTTTCTGCCAATTTATGTGCGGCATTCACGCCCGCAAATCCGCCGCCGATAATGACATAATCATAGTCTTTCTTGAGCTCTGATATGTCGGTAAATTTATGTTCCTTGAAACGCGAAAGCTCGAACCAACCGAGATCGCCCGCCTTGGCCGGAAATCTTTGTATTTCGTCCATGCCTCTATCTCCTCCACGAAATATTAAGAAATATCAATCCAGATGGTTTTTAATTCGGTATATTGGTCATGTGCCCAAATCGATTTATCACGACCTCCAAAACCGGACTCCTTGAAACCTCCGAAGGGGGGTCGTCGCATCCCCTTCCCCAAAACAGTTGACGGTAACAATTCCGGCTAAAATCGCCTGGGATAACAACAAAGCATTGCGTAAATTGCTTGTATAAACCGAAGCAGCCAGACCATAGCGGGTATTATTGGCGAGCTTGATCGCTTCGCTGATTGTTGTAAAAGTCGTTACGCTCAAAACGGGCCCAAAAATTTCTTCCTGAAAAAACCGGCTCTTATCTGTCACTTGATCGACGAGGGTCGGTTTGACATAAATTTTCTGATCAGTTTTTCCACCCGCTACAAGATGCAATCCTTCCTTGTCAATTTCAGAAAGAAATTCCGATACTTTTTTAAAATGCTCGGGGCTTACCAATGTCCCTACACGGTTTTTCGGGTCAAGAGGATCGCCCATTTTCCAATTTTTCATATGGACCAGAATTTTTTCGAGCAGCCGTTCTTTAATATCGCGATGAACAATCAAACGTGACGTGGCCGAACAGTTTTCTCCCATATTCCAGAAAGCGCCATTCACCACATTCTCGGCAACCCTATCGATGTCGTCGACATCATCAAGAACAATTGCAGGATTTTTGCCGCCACATTCAAGTACAATCCGTTTGAGATTGGATTCTGCCGAATAATGCAAAAAGCGCCGTCCTGTTGCGGTTGAACCGGTAAAACTGACCATATCGACATCCATGTGTCGCCCTATCGGTTCACCGGCATCGCGTCCCGATCCCGGTACAATATTGAGAACACCGGCAGGAATGCCCGCTTCATGGGCAATTTCGGCAAGTTTTAACGTCGAAAGAGTTGTTTCCTGTGCGGGCTTTAGTACTATCGAACACCCCGCAGCCAAAGCCGGACCTATTTTCCACGCTGCCATCAAAAGCGGAAAATTCCACGGCAAAACCAGCCCCCACAACGCCGATAGGTTGGCGAACCACCATGGCTATGCGTTCTGAACCTGTGGGGGCTGTGTTGTCGTAAATTTTGTCGATCAGTTCAGCATGCCAACGAATTGTATAGATCGTATCGGGAATATCGCCATCCATACATTCGCCAACAGGCTTACCGCTATCAAGGCTTTCCAGCACCGCCAATTCTTCGCTGTGTTTTTCGAGAAGATCGGCAAATTTCAGAAGTATCAGTTTCCGTTCTAATGGCGTGCGTTTCCGCCATACACCGTTGTCAAAGGATTTTCTTGCCGCTTTGACAGCTATGTCAACATCCTCGCTATGACAATTGGCAATCATTGCCAATTCTTGGCCGGTTGCCGGATTACGGGTCACAAATCTATCACCCGCAACCGAGTTTACAAAAGCACCGTCAATAAAAGCATTGGTCGGAAATTTTAATTTATCGGCAAGCTCGTGATAATATTGGCTGGTTTTAAGCTCGGTCATTTACCCCCCCCTTTTAAATTGCTGCTATATTTGTTTTCAGAGTTTCAATAATCTGCGAAAGGCGTTCTTTTTCCTTTTCGTCAAGCTCTTGCAAAGGCGCACGAACCGGACCAACGTTCAGTCCTTGCAGCTTGCAACCATATTTGATTGATTGCACAAATTTTCCTTCATCAAGAAAATTCATCAAAGGCAGCAATTCCCGCATGATTTTACGCCCTTTGGCGAAATCATTCTCAAGAATACAGCTTTCATAAAGCGCAATATGTTCGGCAGGAATAAAGTTTGATCCGGCACAAACCCGGGCCGGTGCACCCCATGCAAAAAATTCGAGTGCCTGGTCATCCCAGCCGCATGCAAGCTTTATATTCGGATATTTCGATACGAATAAATGAACCCGATTAATGTCACCGGAACTTTCCTTTATCGCTACAACATTCTTCGATTGACTGACAATATCGAGATAGGTTTCTCCCATCGACATCGACATACGGCCCGGATAATTATAAAGCATGATCGGTAAATTGGCCGTTTTATCAATGGTAAGCGCATGGCGGGCGTTTTCTTCTTCTGTGGGAACCGCATAAGGAGGGGTGGTTACTAAAATTGCATTAGCACCGATTTCCTTTGCATGTTTTGCATAAATCACCGAATCTTCTGTACGAATTGCCCCCGGTACCGATAATGAGTGGTAGTCTGCCAGCTATGACCTCTTTTGCATATTCGGCAAGTTCCAGCCGTTCCTGTTGGGTTTGAGCGTAATATTCACCAGTTGAGCCGACAACAATAATGCCGTGGACCTTGGCATCAATCAATGACTCCAACACCTCCGCATAGGCTTTCTTGTCAATGGTAAAATCCTGCTTATAAGCCGTGACGGCAGGTGTATAAATCCCCTTGAATTGCATATTTTTCCTCCGAAATTTTACGTAATAGTAGAGCGTTGCCTTTGGCGCGTGCCAAAAACATCAAGCGATATAAAAGGTGTTTTAATTGACGAGCAGACTTAAATAGTTGTTTTAAATATTGAAATTATCAGGTTCGAGTGACTGGGGAATGACAAACATTTCCATTCTCTCACGCGACAAAGCCCAATGTTGAGACACAAGATCCACAAAGTCTTCCTGATCTCTCTTTTTTATTGCAGCAATAAATCCGTCATGGTGGGCGACCGCTTTATCCATTCTGGATTTCATACCACCACTATTCTGTCGATAGAAAATACTGCCAATGCGGCTATGATCGATAAGAAGTCGTCCCAGGCTTGCCTGCAAATAGACATTTCCCGACATTTCTCCGATAATTTCATGAAACCGGTTATTGCTGACTGTCATGACAACAGCATTGCCTTCGTCACTCGCTTTCCGGAAATCCTCCTGTAACCTTTCAAGTTCGAGAAGTTGTTTCTGTTTATAATTATTGACAGCCAGACGCCCTATTGCCGCGTAAATCATAGGAGCGACAAGAAAAAAATTTCTTATTGTCGAATGATTCATTGAAGAAACACGTGCGCCTTTATTTTCCCGCAGATCGACATAGCCTTCGCCAGCCAAACGTTGCAACACCTCCCTTACGGGCGTTCTCGAAAGACCGTAAGACTTGCTTAACTGCAATTCAGCCAAATACTCATCCGGATCAAGCTCCATAATCAGTATCTGACGCTTAAGGTCTTCGTAGAGAAAGCTTTTTCCGTTCCTCATGTTGCTTCTCCTGAAATAACAATAAGGGAAGCGATACCAAATACCGTTTCAATTTACGACATTTTTTTACAAGGTGAATAATAATTGTATATTTTTATTATTTATTATGTATTATAAAAAAATGGGGATGGAGGAGCCGCTTTACAGATATGCTTGAAGCATAAAGGATAAATGTGAGCTCTTTGCCGGTTTTACTTAGGTTTTATGAAAGTCGCGCAATGTTTTTATCTGTTTCTATATTGCAAAAACAGCATTAAGAGATGGCTTGAAGGCCATTATTGCGTTCCGGGCGATCATTCTGGCTTTTTTGACAAAACCGGTTAAAGCATCTGTCAAAGCAATAAGCCGCAAGTTTGCGACGTTTTTATCAGGTACCGTTTTTATCCGTCATAAACCTGTATCAGTGCATCGTGTTCATAGAACATTGAAGGCTGATCGTATCAATATCAGGCAGCAGTTCAGTCGTTATGCCGGTTTTGTTCGTAGTTTTCGATATTTCAGATCGGAGTGGGTTGAAAAATACAATAACAGACGTGTTTCCGGTTCAACCCGTTATTTAAAACAATCCGTTTTAACGTTTGGAGGCAACCGTTCGGCAATTAAAAATCGGGGTCAGCGGCGGTTTGTAACGTTGGTTATGACTATTATTGACACGCTAATGACTGCGAAAATTTTATTTTCCGTCCAACATTTAGGCAGAAGCAAACAGGATAATCCTTCGGCCACATCACGGGAGATGATGCCGGTCGAATGACTTTCATAGAATGGGCTTATTAACTGGGAGGTATATTATGAGCACTATAGTGCAATCTGTCGAGGATATTAAGCTTAATAATTTTCATCGCCTTTTGAGCGTTCGCTCTGGTGGCGGCTCTTTTGTCGACGGTTATGTTCTCTCCATTATCGGGGTCGGAATGTTACAAATAACGTCGGCTTTACAGCTGACAAATTTCTGGCAAGGGATGGTTGCCGCATCGGCACTGATCGGCATTTTTTTGGTGGTTTTGTCGGCGGTTGGATAACAGGAAAATTCGGTCGGCAAAAACCTTATTTCATCGGGCCGACTTTATTCATCATTTGTTCGATCGTGCAGTTCTGGGTTCAATCAAGTTATACCTTATTCATTTACCGTTTTCTCATCGGAATAGCTGTTGGCATTGAATATCCTGTGGCAACAGCTTTATTGGTAGAATTTTTACCGAAAAAATCACGCGGCCCGTTACTCGCAATGTTTACAATCATGTGGTTTGCAGGTGCTGCGGTTGCTTATCTCGTCGGTGATATGATCTTGCGTGCGGGAGGAGAAGACGCCTGGCGTTATATCCTTGCAAGTACTGCAGTTATCGGAATGTTATTATTTCTGATACGGCTCGGCACCCCTGAATCTCCACGTTGGCTGATTGCGCAGGGTAAAATTGAAGAGGCTGAAAAAGTCATTAAAAAAGTTTACGGCGAGGAATATTCACTGGATCATTTACCCGAACAACCGGCCGAGCAAAAAATTTCGTTTCTCAATTTGCTCCATTCAGGTTACGGAAAACGAATGTTTTTTGTTTCGACCTTCTGGACATGTTCTGTCATTCCGGTTTTTGCCGTCTATGCCTTTGCTCCGAAAGTTTTGCTTGCTTTGAATTTAAAGGGTGAATGGGCATCTTTCGGGTCTATCGCGATTACATTTCTATTCGTAGTCGGATGTATTATTGCAACCCAACTCATCAATGTGATGGGGCGCCGCCCGATGTTGATATATAGCTTTCTCTTATCAGGCATCGCACTGTTTTTATTGGGCATGTTCTATAACAGTTCGGAAATCGTTATCCTCATTCTTTTCGGTGCTTATGCTGTATTCATCGGAGGCGCACAGGTTCTTCAACTGGTTTACCCGAACGAGATTTTTCCCACCGAAATTCGTGCAACGGCTGTTGGCATCGGTACATCGTTGTCGCGCATAGGTGCAGCAATCGGTACATATCTTGTCCCATTATCGCTTGATAAATTCGGAATTTCGGACACGATGTATGCTGCTGCGGCTGTTACTTTTTTTGGTCTGCTCGTCTCATATTGTATCACGCCAGAAACAAAACATCTCAATTTGAATGAAGCCGGAATCCTGAATTGAGTTTGTTAATGACATCATAATAAAGGAAAGCATGTTGATAAACGCAACCCACTTTCCTTTTTATGAATTTCCGAAACACTGTTTTATTCAACCATAGCAAGCTCAGTTTGCCTTAAACAAACGCTACGAAAATTGGCAATTTTAAAAACACATGTTGCGCATCCCGTACTTCAACATGCAATTTTGCATCGTTGCCGTCCTATCAGAAAAACGTATGTTTTGATGGAGATTGACGGCGTTTTCATTCAAAGCCTTTGATGAACCGTTCGATTTTCTAATTCAAAGTCGTATCAAGCGACTGGCGTAAAACTTCGGCAATATCCGATTTTTCCGGCTTATATAAAAGGAGATATTCAATATCCGGCAAACTTGGGAGATTATATAAATGTGTATAATCTTTAAGGCTATCATCCATCGAATTTTTATTAAGACATCCAATTCCCAAACCGGCTTTGATCGCCAATTGTAAACTCGCAACATTCGAGGCGGTATGCGTTAATCCATAGGAAACCGAACTATCCGAGAGAAGTTGAAGGGCTGCTTTTTGTATGACACAGCCTTTTTTCATACCAATCAGCGGCAATACCTCACCGGTTGAAAACCTCTTCTTTGCAGCACCAGCCCAATATAGCGGATCGCGTTTTATAATGACCCTATCCGGATAGGCCGGTAAGGGGGTTCCGATAAGATGGGTCAGGATTATTATATCAAAACCGCCAAGATCGTTCTCGTGCACAGGTGTATTTGATCCGCTTTTAAATGTAAGGCTCAATTGTATTTTCGGAAGATCTTCTGTCAACATCTCCAAAGCCTGTGCAACTTTTTCAGGCATGAGGTAATCCGTAATAGAAATCGAGATATTTTCGGTTGCTGCGACATTATGCATATCAGCAAGCGCTAAGCGGTTAAGTTTCAAAATAGCAAGCGCATGTTTTTGCAACTTCTCTCCATCAATTGTCGGGCGTGTCCCTTTTTTGCCCCTTTCCAGCAGTTGACAACCACAAATAAGTTCAAGTTTCTGCATTTGTTCGGTCAAGGCCGACTGGGAACGGTAAAGACGTTCGGACGCTTTCAGAAAACTTCCGGTTTCCAAAATTGTTATAAAAGTGGTTAGCAGATCGGGATCCAGATTTTGCATCGGCTTGCCTTTCTTTAATTCGGAAAAACCGAATTATTTTATAAAAAAATCCTGTTATATTTATAATTAATTCAATGCTACGCATTTCACAACTGAAAAAAGCGGAGCTGAATAATGAGTGAAAAAGCTTTCATTAACGATAAGGCCCATTCAAGCGGTCATAAATGGAAAGTGCTGTTTACATGTGCATTGGCAAATACATGTTTTACATTTGTAATTGGCGGTGTTCCGGCGGCTGCTCTCCTTTTACGTGATGACTATCAAATCTCCACACCGGTATTGGGCATGCTTATGGGAATTGTCGGAATTGGCATAGCTTTTGGTGAAGTTCCCTGGGGATTGCTGACAGACCGGCTTGGAGACCGCCCCATTCTTATAACCGGTTTGACAACCACTGCATTTGTCCTCATCCTGACGGCTATCATAATAAATGTCGTTCCGATTGTTTATGCTCCTGTAACATTATTCATCGGGCTACTCATTATCGGCCTTTCAGGAGGCAGCCTGAATGGCTCGAGTGGACGAGCTATTATGCAATGGTTCAACAAAGACGAACGTGGATTTGCTATGGGTGTCAGACAGACTGCTGTTCCGCTCGGCTATGCCTTGGGAGCAGTCTTTTTCCCTCTCATTTCGTATAAAATGAGTTTTGTCTGGTCACTTTATATCTCGGCCTTGTTTTGCATTATCTTTGCGTTTTTAAGTTATCTTTGGGTTGTTGATATTGATCAGGGAAAAAGCACCGAGACAAACGTAACTGTCGAGAAAGAAACCGCTACCAATGTTTTCAAACAGTTTGCTATATGGCGTATTGTCGTAGCTATTGGCCTTTTGTGCGCACCGCAATTTGCATTGATGACTTTTACAATGCTTTTCTTGCATGACTTCGCACATATCAATATCGAATATATCAGCGCGATTCTGTTCTTTATCCAGATAAGTGCCGGTTTCACACGTATTTCCGGCGGCTATTATACCGACAAGAAAAACAATCGCGTAAGCTTTTTAAAAGCGGTAACAATATTAAGTGCACTCGCATTCTTTGTACTTACACTCCTTACCTTTTTCTATGGGGAAAATCCATCGACACATCTATCATGGGCTTTGGTTACCGCAGTTCTCGTTGCCGGCGTCTTTATTCTCTCCTGGCAAGGTGTCGGAATGACAGAATTGGCAACAATGGCGGGGCCGAAAAGCGTTGCAACCGCTATGGCAATGGCAAACACCGCAACGTTTTTTATATTGTTCGCAACCCCGACAATTATTCCATGGATACTCCACGCAACATCCTGGACAGGTGTTTGGGGCGTTATGACACTCGTCTGTGTCGGTATGTTTTTTCTGTTCTGAGTAAAGCTTCAAGTGAAAATTTTCTAACGAAAAATGCTCTATTCATAAAACTTCATTGACCAATGCTGTGTAATATACAAGACGACTTTTTTTAAAATTTTGATGTCAATAATTCTACTATGCTAAAACTGTTTTATATATTTGAAGTAGGTAATGATTTTCAAATAAAGGAGTTTCGAAATTGGTCAATGAAGAACATATGGGCAGTGTAATATTTGATGGAAAGGAATTTCCTGCCGCACTTCATCTAACCGACGAAAAAATTTCCGTTAACATATCGGGGCTGCTGATTATCAATGAAAAAGATCTATCCAAAAGTGATTGGCCAAAATCGGTGGCTCCGAGCGAAATTGAATTACTGAATTTCAAATCATCTATCGGCTCATCCACCAGCTTGTTTTCATTGTATAAACTTCATGAAGAAAATGCGAATTTCGATTTTTCAGGCCAATCCGACACAAGATTTCATATAGGCTTTGCATTCAAAGGAGCAAACTTCAAAAATTTCGACGAAATATGTTCGGATAATTGGAAAATTGATATTGAAGATATTGATAAAATTCACAATTGGCCAAAGTTTGAATCCCCTTTTGATCACGTGGACACCGGAAAATTATCAACAAACAATCAGGAAAACACTCTTGCACCCTCTGTTTTTATCAATTGCCCAAGTTGCGACATGAAATTAGAACTTTGGCGATCTTTATCTTTCAAAAAGTTATCACGCAACGAACTATTGAGCACCTATAGTTACCCTATTATTTTACATTTTGCGAAGCCCGTCGATTTCAATTTTGCTTTGAATAAAATTTACAGCGTCCGAAAGTTTTTTTCATTCCTTTTCGGACGCATTCTTGATATTAACAGCATCTCCACGGAGATAGATAACGACGATATACACGCAACAGTCGACGTATACGGTTTCAGAAAAATACTGCGCTCTAAAAAGCCATCGAATTCCATCGTCCATTTGAATAATATTTCCGAATTATCACCGCTTCTTGATAAATGGCTTGAAATCGAAGAAAATATTAAATTAGCCGTTAATCTCCATTATCAAGGACTGGAACTTAAGCAATTGAATCTCTCTTTGCAGTTCCAGTTTTTTATACAAGCTATTGAAGCACTGCACCGAAAAACTGTTTCTTCGGAGAAACGAAAAGACATCAATACCGACAAAATATACAGCACATTGCGACAAGCGGATGTCCCTAAGGATATTTGTGACCGTATCAAAAGCATGCTTGCTCACATAAATGAACCTGGACTTAGAACGCGGTTGAAATCTTATTGGGATATATTTTCCGAAGAACTTAACGATACATTTCCTACAATCAAGAAAAACGATATTATAAACAAACTGGTTGAGACAAGAAATTATTATGCCCATCGCCCCGATAAGTCAGAAAATGTCTTGACTGGTTACGAGCTTTTAAGCGCCGTAAACATTGTTAAAATGATCTCCCATCTCGCAATATTGAAAGAGATAGGTGTCGACACAAAAGGCATTGGTAACATTATGAAGAAAGAACGCTTTATCTATTGATGTTATCCCCTACATCCTTCAATAGGATAATTTATTTGATATATTTTAGTTAAAACAGACATGTATTTTTTAATTCAACAAAATTGATTTTATTATTTATATAATTAAAATTAATAAAGTTTATTTTTATATATTATTATTCAAATATGAATTATTACTATTTTTATATATTATTATTTATACGTTATTTTAATATTTTTATCTATAACATATAAACAATATAAAATCTCTTATTCCTATTTCCTCAAACAACACTTTGCTTTTCCATGCTTTAATAGAGAATGTGTTGGGGGACAAATAATCCCTACAACGAACGACGCAACTTATTGATTTTAATTGCTTTTGTTAAATTCTGGCGGAGAGAAAGGGATTCGAACCCTTGATACGGTTGCCCGTATACACGCGTTCCAGGCGTGCGCCTTCAACCACTCGGCCACCTCTCCAGCGAGGCTGCAATATAACGGGAAAGACTCCGAGTTCAAGAGGAAACTTCATTTCATACAGGAAAAAGTCGCTCATTCATCATTGTCCGCAGGGATAATGGCAACAAAGAGCCAAATAATGTCCTGACAAAATGTCCTAATATGTGAAAACGTTATAACTCGTCCCCGCAATTGCTGAACCGAAACTGCCCTATCAGGCGCCGAAGACAGAGCAACAATAATTTAGCAATAGGACCATCTTTCAATAATTTTTTAAATCTAACGAACGTACGTAGTTGGGATACCATAAATTTCTTATAAAAGAGGATATTAGAGAAAAGGCAAATTTGCCAAATGAAAAGCCTGCCAGACGATCAGTCTAAAGCAGGCTTTTCTTCCCCTTGAAAACTTTTGAATAATGAAAACTTTTGAATAAGTTGAGCGGGATATTTATTCGCTTTTGCGATTATTTCCCGCCTATTTTAATCGCGTTTCAGGCTGCTTTTTCGTCAGCAAAAGCCTTTTTGACGCTATCTCGATTATTGATCTTTTCCATATAAGACGACAAGGCCGGCATATCGAGAAGATCAATCCCCACAAACTTGCACCATGTCAGGATTGTGAAAAGATAGGCATCGGCAACAGTGAAATGATCGCCTGCAATAAACTGGGAATTTTCAAGCTGTTTTTCAGCATAGGTCAACCGTTCAATAAGCTTTGCTTTGGCAGCCTTTTTTTCTTCCTCTGAACCGGGATGGAAAAGCGGTCCAAAACCTTTGTGAAGTTCGGTCGCAATATAATTCAGCCATTCCTGTACTTTTGCCCGCTCATAAGTACCCGGTTTTTCAGCCAAATTCTTTTCAGGCTTAAGATCGGCCAGATATTGAACAATAGCAGTGCCTTCTGTAATAACGCGGCCATCATCAAGCTCGAGTGCCGGCACATAGCCTTTTTTGGTAACCGTCAAATAATCTTTGCCACTCGCCGTTTTCTTTTTGGCCAAATCAACCTTTTCGAGTTTGATCGGAATTCCGGCTTCCAGCGCTACGATATGTGGAGAGAGTGAACAAGCACCAGGGGCAAAATACAATTTCATAATCTCTATCCCTTCAAAAATATTGCGATCTTATAGCCCAAAATTGATACAGCTTTTCGATTTTTTCAATAAGCTTTTTTCATTTTACAATGTCCAATTCGTTTGCGCATTTCAATTTATATTTATTACCCCGTTTTTTCATGTCATTATTTTCTATAGATAAGAGCCGATTTTTACAGCGAAATTATCCACGTAGCATTGCCTTTTATTCATAAAATGGTAAAAGATTAGGCGTTTTTAAAATTGCACAACAAAAAGGCATGAGTGATTGACCTTTCTTTCCACACCTCTCAAAGTTGGCAATATCGAGTTTAGAAACCGTGTTTTTCTTGCTCCTATGTCCGGTGTGAGCGATTTGCCTTTCCGCCAAAGAAGTTGGCGTGCCGGTGCCGGCATGGTGGTTTCCGAAATGGTGGCAAGTGCGGAATTATGTTCCGGCGCCGTTGAAAGCCAAATGCGTATAAATGGCAAGGGCCTCCCACAGCATGTTGTACAGCTTGCCGGTCGCGAACCGGAATGGATGGCAAGAGCAACCGAAATTGTTCAGGATAATCATGCCGATATGATTGATATCAATATGGGGTGTCCTGCCAAAAAAGTTATCGGCGGATATTCCGGTGCTGCTCTTATGCGCGACTTGAAACTTGCCATGTCCTTGATCGAAGCGGTTCTCAAAGTAGCAAGAATTCCCGTTTCGCTTAAAATGCGGCTTGGATGGGACGAAACAACAATCAATGCGCCGGAACTGGCAAAAATGGCGGAAGAAGCCGGTATTTCCATGATTACAGTGCACGGCCGCACGAGAATGCAATTTTATAACGGTCAAGCCGATTGGGATGCTTTGAAAAAAGTTCGCGATGTTATTTCGATTCCGATGGTAGCAAATGGCGATATCGGCAATCTTAAGGAAGCGGAAGAATGCCTTCGTCGTTCTGGCGCCGATGCTGTCATGATCGGACGGGCAAGTTATGGTTCACCATGGTTGGCAGGAGAGATCGCAGGCCATCCCTTCTGTCAGAATCTCGACCGTTATATTTGCGATCATTATCGCGCAATGCTTGATTATTATGGCGAAAATACCGGCGTGCGTCACGCCCGAAAACATCTTGACTGGTATTTGAACAAACATGCCAAGGGCTTCTATAGCAATGAAGAGCGGCAGGAAATTATGACTTCACGCAAGCCGGAACACGTTCTGACATTGTTGAATTCGATATTTTCTAGAGATTTGGGTAATCCGGAAAAGGCAGCCTGACAATGCAACAAAAAACAAAAAATTCCGAACAAAATCTTGCAAGACTGGTGCTTGATGCAGTGCGACATCCGGTTATTCTTGTCGACAAGGACAATAACATCGCCTATGCCAATGCCGATGCCGAACAATTCTTCAAGGCGAGTTCTTCTGTATTGGCACGAAACAAGCTTGAAACATTTTTGCCTTTTGGCAGCCCTCTCCTCTCGCTTATTAATCAGGTCAGAGAAAAACCCAAACCGGTCAATGAATATCATGTCGATTTATCATCACCAAAACTCGGTTATGACAAGCTCGTCGATATTTTTGTTCAACCATTACCGGAAATACCGGGAAGTGTCGTTGTGTTGTTTCAGGAAAAATCTATGGCCGAAAAGCTTGACCGGCAGATGACCCATAGAGGGGCTGCCCGTTCTGTAACCGGCCTTGCTTCAATGCTTGCCCATGAAATAAAAAATCCGCTTTCTGGTATTCGTGGCGCTGCGCAACTTCTTGAAAGTGTCGTCAGCGATGACGACCGACAACTCACACGTTTGATTACCGATGAAACAGATCGTATCGTTGCTCTGGTTGATCGTATGGAAGTATTTTCAGATGAACGGCCGATCGAACGTTTTCCGGTTAATATTCACACAGTGCTTGATCACGTAAAAAGGCTGGCGCAAAGCGGTTTTGCAAAAAAGATCAAATTTATTGAAAAATATGACCCATCATTGCCTCCGGTCTATGCCAATCGTGATCAGCTTATCCAGATTTTCCTTAATCTCGTTAAAAATGCGACCGAAGCGCTGGGCAATGTAAAAAATCCGACAATTACGCTTACCTCGTCTTATCGACCGGGCATCAAGCTTTCCGTACAAGGGCGGCATGATAAAGTCACATTACCTATGGAATTCTGTGTCGAAGATAATGGACCGGGTGTTCCCAAAGACATACAGGAAAATCTTTTTGACCCCTTCATCACCAGTAAACCGAATGGATCCGGCCTCGGACTTGCACTCGTTGCAAAACTTGTGAACGACCATGGCGGGGTCGTCGAATGCGAGTCACAACCGGGGCGGACGATATTCCGCGTTCTCTTGCCCATGTGGCGGCCGGAAGAGACAGAACAAAAGTCAAGCGGAGAAAGCCAATGACCAAAGGGATGATACTTGTTGCCGATGACGATGCGGCAATCCGCACTGTTCTTAACCAGGCGCTCTCGCGAGCCGGCTATGATGTGCGGGTAGCGCCGAATGCAGCAATGCTATGGCGTTGGATTGCCAATGGCGATGGGGATCTTGTCATTACCGATGTCGTTATGCCGGACGAAAACGCATTTGATCTTATACCCCGCATCAAAAAGGCACGTCCGGAAATTCCCGTCATTGTCATGAGTGCGCAAAACACTTTTATGACTGCAATCAAAGCTTCGGAAGCCGGTGCCTATGATTATCTACCAAAACCGTTCGATCTGTCGGAGCTCATCAATATTGTCGGACGGGCTATGGTTGAGCCCCGCCCCGAGAGCGAAAAACAGAAATCCGACGAAACGAACGACACGATGCCACTTGTCGGGCGTTCACCTGCAATGCAGGAAATCTATCGTATTCTTGCCCGCATGATGCAGACTGATCTTACCGTGATGATTACCGGCGAGTCTGGAACAGGAAAAGAGCTTGTCGCACGTGCACTTCACGAATATGGCAGGCGCCGCAAAGGGCCGTTTGTTGCAATCAATATGGCAGCAATCCCTAAGGATCTCATTGAATCCGAATTATTCGGCCATGAAAAAGGTGCCTTTACCGGTGCCAATACACGTTCAAGCGGGCGTTTTGAACAAGCCAACGGCGGCACGTTGTTCCTTGACGAGATTGGCGACATGCCCATGGACGCGCAAACCCGCCTCTTACGTGTCTTGCAGCAGGGCGAATATATGACCGTTGGCGGAAGAACGCCAATCAAAACCGATGTCAGAATTGTTGCTGCAACCAACAAGGATTTGCATCAGCTTATCAATCAGGGACAATTCCGCGAAGATCTGTTTTATAGACTTAATGTTGTACCCTTGCGCATTCCCGCTTTACGTGAAAGAGCTGACGATATTCCCGATCTCGTGCGTCATTTCTTCAAAATGGCAACTGATGACGGTTTACCGTTGAAACATATCAGCAATGAAGGGCTTGATTTGTTACGCCGCTATTCCTGGCCCGGCAACGTCAGGGAATTGGAAAATCTTGTCCGCAGACTTGCCGCTCTTTATCCGCAGGAAGAAATCGCGGTTGATGTTATTGAGACAGAATTAAAAAACGAAACCGGAAATCATGATGCTCATAATTCGGCTTCTGTTAATGATAACGTCACAATTGCCGAAGCTGTCGAAATGAATATGCAGAAATATTTTGCATCATTCGGCGAAGAATTACCGCCCGCCGGGCTTTATCACCGCGTTTTGGAAGAAGTCGAATACCCGCTTATTCTCGCGTGCCTCACAGCAACAAAGGGCAACCAGATCAAAGCAGCAGAGCTTTTGGGGCTTAATCGCAACACCTTGCGAAAAAAAGTGCGCGATCTGAAAGTGAACATATATAAAGGAACTCGGACAAATTAAATTTGGCTCAAAAAAATTCAAATAAGTGATTGACCTTTAGCCAGAACCTTGTAAAGACTTGCGCATCCTTTTTGGAGGGGTGGCCGAGCGGTTTAAGGCACCGGTCTTGAAAACCGGCGTGCAGGCGACTGTACCGTGGGTTCGAATCCCACCCCCTCCGCCATATTTCATCAAAAAACAGTTTTAAATCAACAAATCGAGATTTTTTATAGTTTTTCATCCCCCAATAAAACCTGGAAGCAAACGGCATCATAAGGGACGATAAATGACAATAAATAATTGATATTGCTAATAAAAATAAACGTGACGACCTTGGACAGTCTGAAACAATAACAAAGGAAACTATCTCTCTGCCATTAAGACGCGACGGTCTTACTATGGTTTCTTGTATCCTATATGATGCAACAAGATTTCAAAGAGTGGCATTCTATCTTTTTCTTAAGAGATTTATGTTCTGCTATTATCCGCGCTTTTTATGCGCTCCGGCTCTGAGTGCAATTTTGGTGGTGCGGATTCGTCGGTTTATGTGTTTTTCAAAAATACAGGGAATTATTGGGCAAATTTTGCGATGTGCAAATCATCCCGATTTTGTTCAATGGCTTTAACATTGCCGGCACAGATTTTAAGATTTTATTTTGTGAAGTAAGGAACTAATTTTTCAAAAGCCGCAATGAATCAAACGATATATCTGACTTAGGTATTAAGGAGACCGTGATTGCAGTTTATAAGTGGATGAAATATCTGCCTAGTCCCATCAACATAACCGCTACCTGTCATTGCACCTGTCGTCCTGCTTTTAAGTCTGACAATAAAGTAGTCCTTCCCTCCCACGGACCTCCAATAAAAAACCTCTTAGAGCAATGAACTTGCATAGGTTATTAGTTAATTGGGGGGGGACATTTTTAAAATAAGCAACGTTTTCTAACTCTTTTGCCATATAAAATGAAATTGAAGCAGACAGAAATGTACCACTCACCGGCGCATCTTGGATCATAATTCGAATAGGGATAGCATCAGATACATGCTTAAAAACTCGAATATTTGCTCTTCAATGACACTTGGCATAACGCCATGAAATGGTAACATTATCATAACCATCGCGACGCCAAGTTCTTGCGTACGCTTGCTTCGTCGCGCGCAAATGTCGCTATTGTCATTTGTTGTCGTTAAAATAACTGGAACAGGAACCGCAACATACCTTAAAATCAATCGGATTAAGAGTACACTTTCTTGATTTGAAAACGCGAATTGTTCAGGAAAATTGGCTAAAATACAAAGTCCGTTTACGCTGCTATCTGTTTAAAAATCTACACGGCACCACTGACCTTCTATAATGAGATGACCTTTTTTATCAAAAATATTCGGGACAATTAGAAAAACTCTATGAGATCTTATACTTTTATAACTCTATAGTTTAATTACACATTCCCTATATTGCTTGTTGATTAACATACTTAATATATTTTCAATATTAAACCTGTTTCATAGACGTCTAATTTTTAACGCTTGATTATAATATCGGTTTCTTTGATCGGTTTGCGTATAAGAATGGAAGAGACAATAGCAGCAATCATAGCTACAATTGCACTAACTACTAAAGCTATAACAAAAGAATTGGTTGTATCAACGATACGCCATTCCACATAAGGCGCTCCAGATCCACCCAAATACCCGCCACAGTTCATTAAACTACCATGAGACGCAACTAACCGGCCAGGAACACTAATACTGACAGTTGTCCAAGCAAGTCCGCTTGCCATATTAAGAAAGCACATAGCCGCGGAAATAAAGATAATAGCTAAAACAAGACTTGGCGTGTAAACAGCCGGAATAGTAAAGGCACCAGCTAGGATTAAACATATTGTCATTAGCCATTTAAGGCTAGCAAGTGGTGCAATTTCCTTAGCAAGAAGCCTATCGGCAAACCAACCATCTAACATACCAATTGTAGAAAAAATATAAGGAATTGAAACAATCCAACCCGTTTCACGAACATTAAGACCGCGTTCATGTTCTAGATAATCTGGTAACCAGGTTAAATACAAGCAAAGCATACAAATCACGCCCATGAAGCCGAAAATTAATCCCCAAGCGGTTACGTGCTTAAATAACTGTATTCACTAGCGAAAACTAAGCTTGACCATTTCATTAGAAATTTGTTTATCTTCGCCAATACTCAAGTGATCAATCGCATCTTGTGTCAGCGAAACTTCACTACGATTACGATAAATCAAATAACAACCAATAAAAACAATAATGCCAAGTAAATCCAATGTAATAAACATCCGCCCCCATTAAGAACATCATAGCTGTTAATATTGGTGGCGTTAAAGCAGGCCCAATTGTTGATGACGCAACCAAAATACCTGTTGGTATGCCACGTTCCTTAGGATTAAACTACTCACTAACGACTTTTGCTCCAGCTGGAAACTGCGGTGCTTCCCCCACGCCTAGAAAAATTCTTGCAATAAAAAACTGATGAAGTGTATGGACTAAACCACCAACAAATTGCGCTAGCGACCATACAAACATTGATACACTTAAAACTAGGCGTGCCCCAAAACGATCGAGCAGTCCACCTACTGGAAGCTGTGCAATAGCATAAGATAAAGAAAAAGCCAAAATCAAAAGTCCCATTTGAGAAACGCTTAAATTCAAATCTGCGCTGATAGTAGAATTTACAATTGAACGAGCGCTGCGATCTAAATAATTAACAATGCCTACTGTGATAAGAAAAACCAACAGCAGTATACTGAATGGCTCTCAAACGTTTAAGTTTAATATTCTTGATCTTCATAAAACTTCTCTCCCGAAGAAGATAAATTACCTAACATTTTTTTAAAAATTTAATTCTGATGGAACATCTTGTAAGCGCGCTGATTTTTTTGCGATAATTGATGGTTCACGAAAGATGTTCACGTTAGCAACGAATAATTTTTGCATGCTTCCCCCCCGCTGAAAAGCCTCCGGGCATTAGAGCCATCATTATGATTATTCATGGTTTATCGTTTTGCATCAATTTACAAATTGATGCGATTGCGATTTTATTTCAGTAAATCGGGTGACTTATCAGCACTAAAATCTTGATAACAAACAGGTTGCAAAAAGCGATAGATAGCAGCTGTTCTCACCGATGTAGAACGGCCATCTGATGTTGAAGGGAATATCCCGCCATGGGCCATAGCTGTTGACACTTCAACACCTGTTCCAAAACCGTTAATTAAAATCCGACCTGCTGTGATCTCAAGCAATGGTAAAATTTCTTTGACGGTTGTCATATCTCCATCTTGCAGATGGACAGCTATAGTTAACTGTCCTTCAAGTTGTGTTGGAACGTTAATGAGCTCCTGAGTATTTTCACAACGTACAATTAAGCTTGCCGATCCAAATATTTCATTCTGCATCTTATGATCGTTGATAAAGTCACTACCATTAGTTTCAAATAATGTTACCTGACTTTGAAATTTATTTGCTGGAAGGCCTTCAGACAGTTTTTCAACACGTGTGTTTTGCGATAAAATAGAAACACCATGACGATAAGCTTCAGCAATATGTGGCGTAAACATTGTTTGTCGTCCTGTTTACGAACAGCATCAGCTGACGTTTTTAAAAAAACCTCAAGACCTTCACTCTCTACAGGCAATATAAGGCCAGGGTTATTACAAAATTGACTAGGTCCTAGAGTTAAAGAACTGATGAAACTCGTAGCAATTGTTGAGGCATTTTCTTCCAATGCTTCAGGTAGTAATATGACAGGATTAATACTATTCATTTCAGCATAAACAAGAATTGGCTGTTTGCTCTTAGCCGCGACGTCCATAAGAGCAAGGCCACCGCTACGCGATCCCGTAAATCCGGCTGCACGAATATAGGAATCGGCTTCCAATTCCTGTCCGATGCACCACTCGACAGTATGGAAAAGGGCAAAAGTACCGGCAGGTAAATCACATTCGGCAACAACTTGTTGTATACAAAGTCCTACAACTTCAAATGTACCAGGATGGGCGGGATGAGCCTTAACTATAACAGGACACCCCGCCGCAAAAGCAGCTACGGTATCACGGACAGCAACAGAAACAGCAATGGGAAACAACGACTGAACCAATTGCAACATTACAACATTTGAGATCCGGCTTAGGAACTGGATTACTTGTTGGATTACCTTTATCTTTTCGCTTATCAAGAAAACGGCCTGTGCGCACTTCTACTGCAAACATCTTCAATTGGTTGATGGTGCGCATACGCCCACCTTCAAGGCGTACCTTTGGAAGCTCTGTTTCTGCTATCGTACGTTCGATTAAATCATAACCCGTGGCAGCAATCAAAGCGGCAATTTTTTCTAAAAATTTTGCTCTTTTTTTCAAGACTTGTCGCACAATAAATCAGCAAAGCTTCCCAGCTTAGTTTTGTTGCTTCTTGCACATCTTCTTAAGTAGCTCCGCCAGAATTCGTAGGCAAAAAATTTTCAGTTATTGCTTCAACAGCTTGGAATGAGCCATTTGTTCCATAACGTCTATTACCGCCAATCAACAAGTTACCTGTTAGTTGCATTGAATAGTTCTTTTCAATTGGTACTTTTAAAAAGCAGGACAAAATCAAAATGATTTAGCAAGCATAATACGATAATCTTCGGCTGTAGCGACGCGAGGATTAGTTGCATGACTGTGGTCTTTAAGCGCACCTTCAATAATAGCGGGGAATAAATCCTTTTTAACACCTAACTCAGATAATTTTGTTGGAAGACGCAATTGCTTTGTTTTCTGAATAACAACCTGTGTAACATCAGTAGCTGATTTTGCATCTAAAATTTCTGCTAAGCGTTGATATTTCCCTTCATTGATTGCGGTTTCACTTGTCGCATTAAATTCAAGCACAGCGGGTAAAAAAATAGCATTTAAAGTGCCATGGTGTAAAGTTGGATTCAAACCTCCTAGCGAATGACTGAGGCTGTGAATACAACCCAATCCCTTCTGAAAAGCCATAGCACCCATAGTGGAAGCAATCATCATATTTAAACGTGCATCTTTGTTATCTGGAACATCAGTTGCAAGTTGAATATTCTTCCATGCACGACGCAACCCTTCTAATGCAATGCCGTCAGCTGGCGGGTTAAAAGAAGGTGCTAGATAAGTTTCAATACAATGCGAGATAGCGTCCATGCCGGTTGCGGCTGTTAGCGTAGCAGGCAAACCTAGCGTAAGTGTAGGGTCACAAATAGCTGCACGAGGCACCAAATACGGAGATAGAAGGCCAACTTTTCTACCATCTTCAAGAATAATAATAGCACCGCGCCCTACTTCACTTCCTGTCCCGGCAGTCGTTGGAATAGCAATCGTCGGATATGTTCTGCTTGTAATATTTGTGGCACCACCTTCAATAGCGGCAAATGACTTGAGCGGGCCATCATGCGCAGCTGAAATAGCGACCGCTTTAGCAAGATCGATAGGTGATCCACCTCCTAAGGCAATAATCCCATCTGCACCGACTTTTTTAAATAGAGCAACGGCGTCACGAACAGCAAACTCGGTTGGATTTCCGGGCGTCTCATCGAAAACAGCTATATCTTTATTATCAAGATGCTGTAAAATAGTATCAATCATACCAAGCTGGCGAACTCCTTTATCTGTCACCAAAATTGGTTTTTTTATACCGGCAAGTGTAAGTTCACTTTGAAGCGTTTCTAATATCCCAAAGCCAAGCTGAACACGCGTTACATAATTGATTAATCCCATCACAGTCTCCTCAGATATTTGTAACTGTTATTTCTGTGATAAATCTTGTAATAATTATCAAAAAATAACGTATATTATCGACGTTAATGAGTGGAATATATGTAGTAAATCCATTTTTATTGCATATCTCTATAATAAAAAGGGATACCTGGCATGGTGGATGATAAGTTTTTTCTAATGCGCCTAACTTTGCGTCAACTTCTTCTATTGTCATCTATAGATGAATGTGGCTCCCTTAAAAAAGCAGCATTGCTCGTTGGCACGAGTCAGCCTCAAGCTACCAAAGCACTACAAGATATTGAATATCTTTTAAATCGACAATTATTTAACCGTACGAATAGAGGAATGAAAGCAACAACAGCTGGTGAATGCGTCATCCGGCATGCACGAACAATCTTATCTCAAGCAAATAATTTACAGGAAGAGCTCCAATATATCGCCCGAGGAAATTGGGCAAAATTACGAATTGGCACAATTATGGGAGCAGTCCCAATTGTAACAGACGCCGTAAAATTATTTATAACAAAAAACCCAAATACTTCCGTTGAAATTATTGAAGACACAAGCATTGAATTGTTTCGCCAGCTGGATAGAAGTTCACTTGATTTAATTATTGGCAGAAGTTTGGTTTCTGAAACCCCTGATATCTATAATATTTTTACCTTTTACGATGAAACCCTGACTGTTATTGCAAACCCTTGTCATCCTCTTGTGAGAAGTAAAAAACTGACCCTCATTGATTTATCAAAATCAAGATGGATTGTTTATACCAACCAAATGCCGATGCGGATATCTCTTGAACATGAATACAGATTAGAAGGGATTACTTTTCCTCGCACTTTAATTGAAACCCGATCTGCATTTGCAACAATGTCACTTATTCAGTCTGATTCAAACTATATTGCGCTGTTAGCCAAGGATGTTGCTGATTTCTTTATCAATTTTGGGATAGCGAAAGCGCTTAATTTCAAATTAAAATCAAAAAGTGAGCCTTATGAGATCATCACACCCAAAAACATTGCATTACCGCCAGCCGCGAATGATTTTATAAATACGCTTATAAAACAGGCAACCTAATCTTTTAGATAAATCAACATATAATTCGGTATCTATTTTTGTTATATCCGTATTCAATAAAGATGGATTTACAATTTTTTTTTCATAAGGCAACCTCAAATCCTTAATGAGGACAATACTAATAGACGTTAAATTTTTATGGGAATCCAATAATTTTATCGCTATTATAGTTTAACCTTATCATAGGAGGATATAATTTATTTTAAATTAAACAAAATTTAGATGTCAATTCCATTTAGTCGCAATAAATTATAATATAATATACATTTTATAAAAAAATTAAAAATAGAATTATACATATTTCATATTAAACTTGAATATTTTACAATAAAATAATCCACATAATAAAGAAGGGAACAATTCGATGAAATTAAAAACTCTATTTCTTGCTGCTACACTGCTATCGACAATTGGCCATAACGCAATAGCTGAGACACTTAAAGTTGCTTCTGCAACCGCTAATCTTCCATTTGAATTTCAGGATGCCAGTGGGAAGACTATTGGATTTGAAGTTGATTTGATCAATATTATTGCAGAGCGCTTAGGGATGAATATTGAAATGTCCCTAATGCCACACAACGCTATTTTTACTGCAGTTCAATCAGGGCGCGCAGATTTAGCTATTGGGTCTGCAACAATTACGCAAAAGCGTCTTGAAACTCTTGATTTTGCTCAACCTTTTATCGATTCAAAACAATGCCTAACTGTTAAATCAGACAGCCAAATTAATAACCTTAAAGAGATGAAAGGCAAAGCTGTCGGTGTTTTAACCGGTGCAACTGGAGATATTTGGACAACAAACAACATCAAGGAATATGGGTTTTCTGAAATCCGTCGCTATGATACGACAACAGAACCATTTTTAGATATTCCGTCAGGACGTATAGGTGGTGTTATACATGATTGTCCTGTTGCTTATTATTTTATCAAAGGTAAGCCACAATATAAAGTTGTCGATGACATCGATACAAAAGAACAATATTCAGTTTTTGTAAAAAAAGGCAATCCTATACGCGACCCTATCAATGCAGAAATTACAAAACTGAAACAAGAAGGAAAAATGCAAGAAATCTATAAAAAATGGTTTGGTGAGGAACCTAATGAAAACTCGAGTACCGTTCAGGTTACCGAGATTCCTCAGGCTAAATAACATCGATATATAAACCCAATTTGTCTTTCATCGCAGATGTAACTGCTATCGCAGATATATCTGCGATGAAAAGATAACCTATTTAATGAGGAATTATATCTATGGATTTTTTTGATATCTTTTTAAATTGGGATATAATGATACAAGCTGGGCCTTTGTTGCTCCAAGGTTTGTTACAGACTGTTCTTCTTGGCTTCACAAGCATTATTGTCGGGTCGATATTAGGGCTAATCATCGTCCTTGTCAGGCTGTACGGAGCATGGCCTTTAAAACTTATAGCAATTGCCTATATTGACCTTTTTCGTGCATTTCCTCTTCTCGTTTTCCTTACCTTAGTTTACTACGCGCTTCCTTATATTGGAATTACTTTATTACCATTTTGGGCTTCAGTCGTTGCACTTAGTATTATTGGGGCAGCTTATATCGCAGAGGTTTTTCGTGCTGGTATTGAAGCGGTTGCTGAAGGACAATTTGAAGCGGCGCATGCTTTAGGTTTTTCATGGATCCGCATGATGACAGATGTAATATTACCGCAGGCTTTCAAGATCGTAATACCACCAGCAACTGGAGTAGGTGTCAACTTAATCAAAGATACAGCCCTTGCGTCTGTGGTTTCAATGCCAGAGCTTCTTAAACAAGCAACTTCGGCACAATCATTCTATGCAAATCCATCTCCCTTGGTCGCTGCGGCACTACTATATCTCGTCGTTTTATTACCATTGGTTAGGCTTGTTAGCGCTTTAGAAGCACGTCAAACACGCGTGAGACACTGAAAATAGGTTTATAATTAGCTAAGGTTGCCAAATGAACAATCATAATTCTAAAAAAATAATTATCAAAATATCTGATCTACAGAAATATTACGGGCATTTTCATGCACTTAAAGGAATTAATCTCTCTGTGAAAAAAGGTGAAGTTATAGCATTAATTGGTTCTTCAGGTTCAGGAAAATCGACTTTAATTCGATGCATCAACCTTCTTGAGGAATATAACGGTGGTTTAATTGAGGTTGATGGCGTTGAAGTCAAAAAAGGACGAAATTTAGCTAAAGTCCGGGCTGAAGTTGGTATGGTTTTTCAACAGTTCAATCTTTTTCCTCATATGAGTGTTTTACGAAATGTATCCATTGCACCTATTCGTGTAAGGGGAACAAGCAAAGTTGAAGCTGAAACTTATGCTGAGGAACTTTTGACACGCGTTGGCCTTGTAGACCATATACATAAATACCCAACCCAACTATCCGGCGGCCAACAGCAACGTGTTGCCATTGCGCGTGCTCTTGCGATGAAGCCTGAAGTATTATTATTTGATGAACCAACATCAGCGCTTGATCCGGAAATGGTCGGTGAAGTTCTTGATGTAATGCAAGATTTGGCAAAAAGCGGTGCAACAATGATTGTCGTGACCCACGAAATGAATTTCGCCCGCAAAGTATCAGACAGAGTAGTCTTTATGGAAAAAGGTTCCATCATAGAACAAGCTGATCCCGATAGTTTTTTTGATAATCCTCAAACCGATCGCACAAAAGAGTTTTTACAATCTCTCGTTCATTAAAATACCATGTACGGAGTATTTCCATCATGACATTTGACTTTACAATTTTTAATCGAGGTACATTTGTCGGCCGTATTTGGCGAGCTGATGTTAGAGGACCTGCTATTGTTCATATTCGTAATGGCGCCGTTTATGATATTTCATCCGAACAAACACCAACAATGTCTGACTTGATTGAACGTGATGATCTCCTCAGCTTTATAAAACGAGTAGAGGGAGATCGTCTTTGCTCTCTTGAGGAATTACTTTTAAACCCACACGAAGATGCAGACGAGACAAAGCACTATATTTTAGCCCCTTGCGATCTTCAGGCAATAAAAGCTTGTGGCGTTACATTTGCTCAATCAATGCTCGAACGTGTTATTGAAGAAAAGGCCACTGGTAATCCTGTTGAGGCTGCCAGAATTCGTGAGCTTGTTTTATCTATTATTGGCAATAGTTTACATAACGTCAAAGCTGGTTCACAAGAAGCGCAACAAATCAAGGCTACTTTAATTAAAGAAAATATGTGGTCACAATATCTCGAGGTCGGTATTGGTCCAGATGCCGAGGTTTTCACTAAAGCACAACCTTTATCGAGTGTAGGTTATGGTTCAAAAATTGGGCTACATCCCATTTCTCAGTGGAATAATCCTGAACCAGAAATGGTACTCGCCATTGACTCAAAAGGAAGGGCCAAAGGTGCTACTTTAGGCAATGATGTTAACCTTCGAGACATTGAAGGCAGGTCAGCTCTTTTGCTCGGAAAAGCAAAAGACAACAATGCATCGACATCAATTGGTCCATTCATTCGTTTATTTGACGAAACATATTCTATGGACGATGTGCGTGAAGCTGATGTGCTCCTACATGTTGAGGGCACTGATGGATTTACTCTTGATGAGCATAGTTCGATGAAAGAGATCAGCCGTGACCCGATTGATTTAGTCAATCAAACAATAGGTAAACACCATCAATATCCCGATGGTCTCATGCTTTTCATGGGTACATTATTTGCGCCCACAAAAGATCGTGATGTCGAAGGTGAAGGTTTTACACACAAATACGGAGATATCGTCACTATTTTTAATGATAAATTGGGAACACTGGTTAATTCTGTAGATAGCGCAACTCAATGTCCACCGTGGAAAATGGGAATTTCATTTATGCTTAAAAATTTATCTCAGCGCCATCTTTTGTAAACATTTCCTTTAATGACCTTGGAGCTCATTATAATGAAGACAACTCTTAAAATACCCGAACCACGTGCCGTTATTAAAAGCCTTGATGAATCTCTCATTCGTGAAGTTGCTAACACTGCCATGGGACAAAAAGATATCATTCCATTCTGGTTTGGTGAATCCGACCAAGTAACACCCAAATTTATTCGTGATGCTGCAATTGCGTCTATTAACAATGGTGAAACTTTCTATTCTCAAAATCTTGGCCGGCCGTATTTGCGTGAAGCAATCTCTCAATATATGAGAAAACTCCATGAAAAATCAGTTCCTATCCAATGCATTGCCGCAATTGATTCAGGAGTATCAGGTCTAATGTTAACTATGCAAATGCTATTGGATCCCGGCGACAAAATGGTTGCAGTAACGCCAATTTGGCCTAACATAACCGAAATTCCCAAAATTCTCGGTGCTCATGTCGAGCGCGTTCCTTTGGCCATTAAAAATAATCGTTGGGCATTAGACACAGAACAACTTTTAAAGGCGCTCACACCTAATACAAAACTATTAGTGATTAATTCACCTAACAACCCAACTGGTTGGACAATCAATGATAACGAAATTGATATAGTCCTTGCTCACTGTCGTAAATACGGCATCTGGATTTTAGCTGATGATGTCTATGAAAGACTTATTCACGACAAAAATCGTAAATCGGCTCCATCATTTATAAGCCGTTTTGAAGATCGTGATCGAATAATTTCCGTTAACAGTTTTTCTAAAGCGTGGAATATGACAGGCTGGCGCCTTGGTTGGATAACAGCCCCTGAAGAAATCATTAAAAATTTAAGCAAAGTGATCGAATATAATGCCTCTTGTATATTTGAACCTGTTCAGCGTGCTGGTGCTACAGCACTGGAAAACGGGGAAGATACTGTAGCTGAATTTCGTCTACATTTGCGTCAAACACGTAAATTATTAGTTGACAACCTTATGCAAATACCAAGAGTTATAGTACCTGAAGCAGATGGCGCCATGTATGTTTTTTTCCGTTTGGAAGATTATGACGATACCGTTCAACTTGCTAAAGATCTTATCCAGAATGCCGGTATTGGACTTGCTCCAGGTGGAGCTTTTGGGCCAGAAGGAAATGGATGGTTACGTTGGTGTCACGCTGTAGAAACGAACAAATTAAATGCTGGAATTGCTCGATTAAAAAAATATTTAGGTAGATAAAATATCGCCTGATGGCATTATCAGCTTAATTTTGCAATTTACTTATGACGTAACTGTTTCACGTCATAAGTAATACGAATTTATTTAAATAGTTCGAGACTTCACCTGAAATCATCCGCTTAACGGTCGTGTAATACCTACGGTATCTCCTTAGTTGTCGATGAATAGAAGATAGCTTACATGATAGAGGCATTGATATTTGTCATTAAACATGTCCGCTAAACGATTGCTCGTTTTTGTAAATTAATAGTGTCTTCCATTCGTAAAAATCGAAAGAGAAAATGCCCACCAAATTGGCAATGGCGTTAGATGGAGTTTTTGTCAAAATTTGTGGTGTTCAGCACTATCTATGGCGCGCAGTTGATCATCAAGGTGAAGTCGCAGAATGCTAATTTCCAACCGCAGAAATAAAGAAGTTTCCTTTTAATTTATATGAAACAGAATGGCTTACCTGATGTAATAACAACCGATAAACTTGCTCCATATAAAACCGCATTTAAAGGCATTGGTGTCGAAAATCGCCAACAAATAGCCCACAGTCTTAATAACCGACGTGAGAATTCTCAACCGCGTTTCGTCGATAATAATGAGCAATGCAACGTTTCAAGAGCAGAATAACGTTACAAACGTTCACGCATATCCAAGGACAAACACACAATCATTTTAATCATGAAAAACATCTCGCCAGCAGACAAACTTACAGAGAACAACGAACAACCACTCTTCATCAATGTTTTAATTTGCCAGTCGCATAAAACATGACAACTGCGTCAGTCAGAGACTGAGTTAGAGTTAGTCTGACAACACTGCCATATTTTCCCGATAATATGATAAAGCGTTACAACAGCGCGAAAAAAGCCGGAGCCACACTCTCGGTTTCACGAAAAATATTATCAATTGCCTCGGATAATAACTCACAATAAGTGGGTTCTTCCATTATAATAGCGTACGAAAAACACAGTTTTCTCAATGATTTTAAAGCCAATTTTATATCAGGTTGAATCTGTATTTTTGCAAAAACGGGAATAAAAAATGGCACCGTCCAGATTGATAGAAAAACACGAATAACACTGCACGCTATTAATTTTTATAAACAGTCAATCACGCTGGTATTGCCAATTTGATTATCATTCTTTCCTTTTTTTTAAAAAATGATGCGAACCTGATTTTTACCGAAACTTGCAATTCTATACTAAAAAGTTCAAGATAAATATTCGAAAATCACCCTGCGAGATATCTGTAACCCCACAAAAGCTGATTGATATCGCCGAACACATTGCCGCTATGCAAATGCATTTAAGCGAGTTCAGAAACAGTTGGAAGGAACCGGTTTGTTCAATTCTGAAAATTATCAAATAATCGCCAAAGCGGCATTGGTTTTCCAATTCCCTTACCGGAACGATTTCAAAAAGAATTAAAAATTTCTAATCACGAATGCTCAAACAGGGATTTCTACTATGCGGAGCGGCGGTAGTTTGCAAATCAAAGATCAAAGTTTTTCTATTATTACAAAAAATATCGGCTGCATTCATGAAACATTTAAAAATCATGAAGGCTGGTCGTTATCAAAGACCAGAATTGTTATGCCCGATGACACCCAATGGATGTCTTCTACTCAAGCAGGCTTATATGTTGGAGTTATTGAGGGAAGAATGAAATTCGAATTCAACAAAGGGAGTATCTCATCGTTCAACCGTCAATTCGGTTATTTTCTTAAAGCATCAGACCCCATGACGACGCACCATTCTATCTCTGCTGATGAGGAAATAAGGGGCACATTCTTGCATATCCCTCAACAAGCTCTGCTGCAGTTGGAAAAACAACATCATGATATTACAAATCGCGAACTTTTGCAGAACAATGATCAACAAAATAACGATCTTCAATGCTTTATGCCTGATGAGCGGTTGATACGATTTTGCCATGAAATTCATAATTGTTCTTATGACAATGGTTTACGCTCGCTTTATTTTGAAGGGAAAAGTTTCGAGTTTCTCGCACTTGCTTTCGAAAATCTTTTTTTGAAACCATCCAGTCTGACTGATAATGATAAATTCATTCCTCATCATGAAATAGAACGTTTTATGCATATACGTGATATTTTAATTGCATCACTCTCCGAACCACCTAGTTTGGCTCAATTGTCACGTCAAGTTGGCATTAGCACCTCACGTTTAACAGCCGGTTTCAGAAAAGTTTTTTCAATGTCAATCGTCGAATTTCTCCAACATCAACGCCTTGAATATGCAAGGCAAATGTTGCGTGAAAACAAAATGTCGATTTCACAAATTGCATATAAAATCGGTTATACACCTGCACATTTCTCGACTTTGTTCCGCCGGCATTATGGTTATCCCCCACGGCTTTTATTGCAAAATGACAAATAACTATAATGTTAATTTTGTATTCCCCGAACGCAGGAATATATTGCCAGCATTTTCAATTGCGGATGTGTAAAAATTAACTTCGCTTCATTCACGATCTATGACTGCGCGTTTTTGAGCGGATCAAAAAAGTTTTTTGGCTGAACGCTAAATTTCCCCTCTGGCACTTTTTGCAATTATTTATCATAGATTAAGAAAAATAACTGGATAAAAATTATCATGTTTTGTTTTTCTTATAAATGTAAATATATTTTATTAGCGGGCATATCTGCTCTTGCGACCACTTCTCAAAGTTTTGCACAAACCGCAACAGAGCTTGAGACTATCGTAATCGAGGGAGAAAAAAATAAATATAAAAGTCAAAAAACGCCGGCAAGTATCACCCAGATTTCTCGTCAGGACGTTGAAGATGAAGGGCTTCAGAATATAAAAGATATCGCCAACACAACACCCAATGTCGTTTTGAATGATCAAGGGTCCCAGCGTTTTACGGTAAATACCATACGCGGCATCGGTAATACAATTCGAACAAATTATTTCAACAGTTCTCTCGGTATCTACCTTGATGGAGTTCCTTTAACAACAGCCGAATTCAGCCAAAGGTTGGGAAATATTGAAAATATCGAGATTCTTCGTGGCCCTCAGGGAACCCTTTTTGGTCATAACACAGCTGCCGGCGTGATTAACCTGACCAGCCGGAAACCGGGTGACAAATCTGAATTCGATGTTGAATCAACAGTTGGTAATCTGGGACAGCGGCAGGGAAGCATATGGTTCGGTGGCCCAATAACCGGAAAAGATTTAACTAGCACCTTATTTTTTGATTATTCCCATCGTAACGGATATACAGATTATCTCGACTCTTCAGGTACTATAGATGGTCTCGAGACGTATACCGGCTCAGGATCCATCCATTATAAACCCGACAATCAGCTTTCTATCGTTTTAAGCGGATCAATTGAACGCGTTAATCAGGGCAGTTATGCCTATCAACCATTCGATCAATATAAAAAACGTGTTCTTGATATTTCTCCTCCCAATAAAGAAGTGCGTGACAGCCAAAATATGAATGCGAACGTCACTTATGATTTTGAAAAAATGCAACTCATAGCAATTACCGGTTTTCAACATTATGATTTATCTGCAGATCAGGATTTGAATTATAACCATATTGTTTCCACGATGGGTGGAGGAGACACGACGTCCGACGAAAAAGGTCACCAAATCAGCCAGGAATTTCGTTTAAAAGGTGAGATTGACCGACTAAGTTGGCTGGTTGGCAGTTTTTTTCTAAATGAAAGCAGTGATTATGATTATCTTTTCAATATGCATGCATTCGGTTCCCCTTCCTTAAATGCATCCCATTATAAACGTAGAGAAATTGCCGGTTTTGGTGAAGTTACCTGGAACATTGTAGGAGGACTTGACCTGACCACGGGTATACGTGTTTCTGATGAAAAACACGCCCTTTTAACGAATAATTCTTTTGATCAATCAGCAAGCTTTAACATGGCAACCCCGAAATATCGTATTACCTATCGCTTTGACGATGAAAAGCTCGTTTATATATCGGCGGTCAGGGGAGCAAAATCGGGGGGTTACAATCGTATCGCGGCAGATCGTGCTTTTGATCCGGAATATTTATGGAATTATGAAGCCGGATTGAAAACACAATGGTTTGACAAAAAGCTGACACTGAATAGCTCAATATATTACATTGATTGGAAAGACCAGCAAGTCAGCTCATTGGTTGGTGCCAATATTGTGCAAATTGTTAATGCCGGACGTTCACATAGCAAGGGTATCGAACTTGAAGCGGACTGGCAGCCAATCGTGGGGCTGGATCTGTCCGGTTATCTAGGGATAATTAGCGGTGAATATGACACATTTATCGGTTCTACTGGTAAAAATCTTGCCGGTAATAAATTAGTAAATACGCCCTCAACGACAGCCGGTGTTGCAGGACAATATAGATGGGCGCTTCAGTCACTTCCTTTCGATGCTTTTATGCGAGCTGAATACCACTTTATCGGTGACCAATATTTTGACGTGGACAATAAATTGGAACAGGAAGGATACGGGCTGGTCAATCTACGGATTGGTGTCGAAAAAAATGGTTTTTCGTCAACCTTGTTCGTTAAAAATCTCTTTGATAAAGATTATCGCGCCTTTGGGTATCGTGACTTTGAAAATAGTCCATTTGCCAGTAATGTAGCTGTAGCCGGGCAATCACGTATGATTGGCGTAACACTGAAAGCCCGCTTCTAATGACAGTTGCTCAACGAACCAATGCAGGCCTTACTCTTACTGCAATAGCTATGCTTTATTTGACTCAAGGCATACCTATGGGGCTCGCTTTTCTCGCTTTACCTGCAATATTGCGTAATCTGGGCATTTCCGCTGACTCTATCGGTATGATAGGACTTGTTATATTGCCTTGGTCGCTCAAAATCTTTTGGGCGCCCTTCATCGACCGATTCAGCAATAAACATATAGGTGGCCGCCGTTATTTCATTATATTGGCTCAACTGCTTACAATTATTCTCTATTCTTTTCTTATTATTATAAGTTTTATAACTTCTTCAACCGGCGTTTTATTGTCGGTTATATTTTTGATCAATCTCGTATGTGCCACTCAAGACATAGCAACAGATGGCTGGGTAATCGAATTATTGAAAGGTCCTGACCTAGCCTGGGCAAATGGTTTGCAAATCAGTGGGTTCGCTTTAGGCATGTTACTTGGCGGTTCTGTTACCTTGTTTATTTTCACCTATAGTGGATGGTCTGCGACTATTGCGATGATCATGCTTATAACACTTCTCAGCATCATTCCGGTATTTCTTGTGAAGAGTTCAAGCCCTAAACCGCCAGTAGAGATAAAACGTTACACGCCAAGTCTACGTAAATTATTGCAACGTAAAGATGTTTTTTATATTTTATCTGTAGCAGGTCTGTTTTATTTTTCGAATACCCTAACTTCGACCATGACAGGTCCCTTTTTGATCGATAGGGGCTTCTCGTTAATTGACGTCGGCAATGTAACAGGCGTTGCTGCCTCGACAACTATTGTTGTCGGAGGCATTATCGGAGGGTGGCTAACACGGGCGTTCAACGCGAAAAAAGTAGCTGTCTTTTCAAGTTCGATTGCTGCATTAAGTTTATTTTTTTGGTGGTTTCTAGCTCTTTTACCGCAGATATCCCTAATTTCCGTTTTAGTGGTCAGCTTTATTAGCGGTTTGGCAAGTGGCATTTCATATGTAGCATTTTTTACCCTGTTCATGCATTGGTCATCATTAAAACAGGCCGGAACCGATTTCACAGCTACGCAATGCATGGAAAGCTGGACAAATAGTATTGCTGCTATTATTGCCGGTCAGATTACCGCTCACTTGGGCTTTAAAACAACTTTTTTGATTTCACCGATTCTCGGTCTCATATTTTTATGCTGGATAGCATTTGTTTTATTTAAAAAAATATAACGGAAAAACGTTAGGAAAAATGCAGGCGCACCGTATTTTTGTTAACAAAATCAACCTTAATAATATCAAATAACATTTTTGCCGCTTGCAACAAATTTCACTATCAGGATGCCACACGAAAACGAAAATTGCGGCGCCCGTTTTATTAAGCAATTGAGAGTTGCAATGAGCCAAAATGACGAAAACAGGATTTGAGAAACGCGTTTTCCGCTTTAGATTGGTAAAAGTATGACCGATAATGAATAAAGGCAGAAAGGTTCAAAGCAATTACTTTTTCCCGGAAAAGAAAATGTATAATCCAGCAAGTTTTTACTAGACTTCGCCAAACAGAAAAGCCGAAACAAAAGACATATACGCAATTTGGATTGTTCAAAAATTCGCCTCCTTGTACCTCTGTACATCAATTGTTCAGCAGTTCAGGAGCCCCATAAGAACTGCCATTCTTCATTTTTTATGCAGTTCACTTTCCAGAGCTACGGCTAAAAACATCTTCGATAGTGATATTGATAGAAACTGTATACGACCAGCCACGCACATTGAAAATGTTTATTCCTAAACAATCTTCGTCGCTCAATAGTAAGAAGATTAATGTTCTGAACCTTACTTCAATTCCTTTTCAGTCACAAACAGGAAAAACTTCTGATGACCAAAAACAAACAAGAAGTCGCTTCCATTTTCGGTAAAATAAACGATAGTGAAAGGAATAAACAAGAGATTTCACGTATCACAGATTATTCGCATTATGGAACATTCAAATGACTAAGTTTTTTTCGGAAACGCCGAGTCCACCCTATTACATCGTTGCTTTTTCTTCCCGAAGAACGGAAGGAGACAATGGTTATGCTGAAATGGCGAAGGCAATGGAAGAACTGGCGTTTCAGCAACCGGGTTGTCTTGGTGCTGAAAGTGCCCGTGGCGCTGATGGTTTTGGCATTACCAACTCGTTCTGGAAAGATGAAGCGAACTTGAAGGCTTGGAAAGCAAATGTTGACCATAAACTCGCCCAGAAACTTGGTCGGGAAATATTTTATTCCCATTATGTCATCCGCATTGCGAAAGTGGAACGTGACTACAGCTTTGAAAAAGCAGACATGTAAAATTGACTGATCCATGTTCGATTTCGACTTTACATCAAGTTTTTGATGACGAACTTTGCCTCGTTTTGCAGACAAGTTAGGAAAATCGATACCAGAAAAAATAAACTAAGTTTTGTACGCTTCAACTCGTGTAGTCACAATAACAGAAATGTCTGCCACTCTGTCTTGATAAGATCGGCAGAATAGTTTCGTTCAATCGAACCGTGTTTCTTCCATCACATTAGCTTAAGTCTAAATTGTTCAAGGATAATATGTGACGCTCCTTTAGAGACCGCTTTAGAGACACCAGACTCTTTTTCTTAATTACCGATTTCTCTAAAGCGTCTCGGCGGCCCCGCGAAATATAATCAAAGACGATTGATTAAAGGCGTCTTCCGGATTGAAATCCGCTTTTTAGGTAGAGAGAAGCCTTCGTCATTCTCGTCACGAAATATCAGTTCTAAAAGTTACAGAGGACAACCTTGGTCAGACATCATTTGACGTAACGTTTTTTCAATATCCGACTGATTTGCACAGGCAACTTCTTCCAGAACCTTGGAAATGCTTGGCGAGGCCTCTCCACCCAAAATTCTTTTGACCGGTTGATCCAACCAGTCAAAACAACGTCGTTGCAGTTCGTCAGCAAGCATACCACCGTAAGAAGTTCCAATTGAACCTTGTTCAACGATGACAACATTGTTTGTTTTCTGGACAGACGCCTCAATGGTTTTCCAGTCAATACTTGCTCTATCCAGACTGCGCAAATCGATTATTTCCGCATCAATGCCCAATTTCTCGACCACATCAGTGCACTCTTTAACCATTGAAAGATAGGTTAAAATGGTGAGCATTTGCCCTTCTCGCGCAATCCGCGCTTTGCCAAAGGGAATATAATAATCAAAATCGTCAACCGGAGCAGTCCCATAGGAAGCATAAAGATCGACATGTTCAAGCACTAAAACAGGATCACGACACAACAGTGCCGAATTCATTAGTCCTATATAGTCGAATGGTGTTGACGGAGCCAATATTCGCCACCCGACTGAAGTCGCAAAAATACCGGCAGGATCCATGGAATGTTGAGAACCATATCCGGTTCCCATGGCTATTTTTGTGCGCAACACCAGAGGCATATCGGTTTCTCCGCCGAACATATGTCTAGCCTTGCCGATTTGATTGAAAAGTTGATCTGCTGCAACCCACATAAAATCAGGATACATATATTCTATAACCGGAATAAATCGACCATCAGCGGCGACTCCTCCGGCAAGTCCGGTAAAAGCATTCTCGCTTATCGGTGTACCAAAAATACGATTTGGAAATCTTTCCACCAAACCACGGGTTGCACCATCCGTTCCACCATTCAAGCGGTGAATATCCTCTCCCATAAGAACAATTCGTTCATCTGTTTCCATTCTTCTCAACATCGTTTTCGCAACGACATCGATGAATTTCACATTTTTTTTCAATGTTCCTTTGTAAGTTTTCTCTTCTTCGAAGCGTTTTCCGTTAAATTCGCTTAAATCACCTCTTACTCCGAAATCACGAAACTGCTTGTCAGGCCATAGTGAAGGGATAATTCTTTTTTTCCCTTCGAAATTTTCTGTAAGTTCATTTGCAACATTTTCCATCAAATCAACGCACCGCTTGCGTAGTCTGTCGACTGCCTGTTCGCCGATGATTTGACGTTTCATCAGTTCATTAGCCAATTTATCCAACGCATCGCGTTTACGCCATTCAGCCTCTTCCTGCTTTGACCGATAACCGAAAGCACTTCCCGGAAGTGGTCCACTCTGATGAAAGTAGCGATAAACATCAGCCTCGATAATGGCGGGACCATTCCCCGAGCGCATAATCCGGTTTGCCTCTTGGGCTGCGAGATAAACGGCAAGCGTGTCTGTGCCGTCAACTTTCAGTGCCGGTATTGCAAAAGCCAATCCACGTGCGGAAAGGCGTGTTTCAGCGGTTGCTTCCTCCACATTCGTGGATACAGCATATCGATTGTTTTCTATAAAAAAGCACAATGGTAATTTCCATGCCGCTGCAAGATTCATCGTTTCAAGAACCGAACCTATATTGGTAGCACCGTCACCAAAATAGGTATAAACAACATTGTTTTTTTCGGCTTGTTTGATAGCAAATGCTGCGCCTGCAGCTATCGGCACGCCTCCGCCTACAATTGCATTTGTTCCAAGGTTTCCGGCTTCAGCCCAGCGTAGATGCATCGAACCACCCCGCCCGCGGCAAAATCCTTGTTTCAACCCCATAATTTCTGCCAAAGTTTTTTTGGTGACGTCAAAAACGGCTGTCGGAAAGTCCTGATCAATCGCAACTCCATCCGGTTCTATGTAAGACAGTGCTTTCGCATAAAACTGGTGATGACCGCGATGAGAACCGTCGATTTCATCTCCTTTTATCATCGATATCACCGAGCCTACAGCGCCTCCCTCCTGACCAATAGCCGAATGCGCCGGACCGTGAATAAGATCAACACGGGAAAGGTCGAGAACTTTTTCTTCGAACGCCCTGATTAAATGTTCTTGAACCAGCATCGTTTTGCCAAGTGTCGGGTCGAGAGTGTTCCAATCTTCGGCAGTTGTACTTATTTCGCGCCAAGATGATGCCGGAAGCAGATTTTTGAATGTAGGCATAGTTTAATCTCCTCATAGCTGAATTGAGCAATGGAATGGTTCATCAAGCCGCTAAAAAATCGGCATCAACCGGTAAAATCGTCTCGACGATGTAGCTTGTCATTGATGAGGGTAGAAAAATAACAGGTGGTACGACCTCGGCTACCTTACTTAAGCACCCGGGCATAAAGCGGTTTATAAATCCATCAGCTCCACGGCGCCTATTCATAAGAGCAAGGCCTATATTGCTAGTAATAACACCGGATGCAACAGCACTGACACGAATTCCATGAGGTGCAAAATCCTGCACCAAAGCTTGGGTAAGAAAGTGTATAGCCCGTTTAAAGACGATATAGGCTGTCTTTGATCCTCCCGAACCGAAACATGAGACCGGACAAAGCTTTATAACATTCCCTTTTTTCTTTTTTAAAGCCGGTACGAATGCAAGAAAAACATTGAACGCTCCTTGCAGATTGACTGCTATAATTTTATTCTGGACTTCTACTGTTTCGTTGGTATCAAAATTGGCTTGAGCAGCGATACGGGTGTTATTAACCGGAACATCAAGCCCGTTGAAATTTATTGTAAACTGTTTTGCAAAATCATTGACTGCTTTAAGATCACTTATATCAAGTACCTGACCGGTTACATCATAGCCTTCATTACGCAGGCTTTCCTCCTGCTGTGTAAGCGTGGATTTGTCAATATCGACAAGATCAGTAGATGCAGCTTGCGAGGCCATTCCGTGTGCAATTGCTGCCCCCGGGCCACCTCCGCCTCCCGTAATCAAAACATGCTTTCCTCGTAGCATTTTTTCCCTTCACTTTTATAATCCTCCCGGCAAACGCAATTCACCTATTCTCTATCCCATATAGATTCCGCCATTTACATGAATAGTTTCGCCCGTGATAAAACTTGCGGCATCACTGCATAGGAAAGCGATGACCGTTGCAATTTCGTTCGGCTTCCCCAATCTTTTCAATGCTGAAGAATTGATAGATTCTTCAGCACGTGTTTTTAATAAATCTTTCGTCATGGCTGTTTCGATGATGCCCGGTGCTACAGCGTTAACTCGGGTTCTGGGCCCCAGTTCTTTAGCCAAACTTCTTGTCAGACTGACCAAGGCACCTTTTGTTGCAGCATAATGGGCATTTATTTGTGCACCGCGAAACGCTGCAACCGAAGATAAATTTACAATCGAGGAATTGTCACCCAAAAAAGTGACAACCCGACGTAAGAGGTAAAACACGCCATCCAGATTGATTGAAATGACGTGGTGCCATTGTTCGTCATCCATTTTTTCAAAAGATAGAGCCGGATAGATTCCCGCACAGGGAACAACGAAACCTATTGTACCATATCTCAATTTCGTGAACTTGATGAGCCTGTCATGATCATCAGGGTTCGCCACATCCACAGCAATCGTAGCAACACGGCTATCATCAGCTTTTATTGAATGGAGAAATTCTTCCAATTTTGTCTTGTCAGTATCAGCCAATAATAGATTTGCTCCATCTTCATAAAAAGTTTTAGCGACTTCACGTCCTATGCCGCCATTGGCACCTGTCAAAACCAATGTTTTATTGCTGAAGTCATACATATAATTCCTCCCCGAAATGCACTGTTTTTATGAATTTTTTTATAACTATATGGATTACTAGATATTTTAAAAATAATTTAACGGTGATATATGCACCACTTCATGAACCATGATATATTTTTTATAATATGTAAATTGGTTTATATGTTTTATTTAAAACAATTTTTATTCATTTCTAAATATATAAAATACATTATTACAATTATTTCAGTTATTTAAATTTATTGGTTTAGGCATAAAAACAAAAAATAATTCGTTCAAGGAAATTAATGCTTTTAAAATGATATCCTTTTTTGACATATGAATATATGAATTGTCTTAACGTGCAAAAAAATTTACTTGCGACTTGATGTTTTTTGCAAGTAAAAATTTCGTAAAAGATAAATTCTTTCCGGAGAAATTAGATATGTTTTTTCAAACATATCTTTATAGTGTTATCATTAGCGAACAGACTGCAGAAAAGCGACTGTTTCCGGACGTTGTGGATTTCTGATAACTTCATCAGGCGTACCAATTTCGTGAATTTGGCCTTGGTGGAAAAAAGCCACGCGGTTCGAAACATCTCTGGCAAAGGAAATTTCATGGGTAACAAGAACCATTGTCATTCCTTCTTCTGCAAGCAGGCGCATAGTATCCAAAACCTCACCAACAAGTTGGGGGTCAAGAGCGGAGGTCGCCTCATCAAAAAGCATATAATCCGGTGACATGGCAAGTGCGCGGGCAATTGCCATACGTTGTTGTTGTCCACCGGACAATTTATTCGGATACACATCAAGTTTTTTCCCCAAACCGACATGTTCCAATTGTTTGATAGCAATTTCCCTCGCTTGTTCTTTTGACATTTTCAAGACCTTACGAGGCGCCAATGAAACATTTTCTATAACAGTCAAATGCGGGAATGCATTCCATTGTTGAAAAACGATGCCGATTTTTTGTCTTAATTTGTCAAGATTGGTCGATGGAGAAAATACATCCGTACCGTCGACTTTGATCGAGCCGTTATCAATTTTTTCGAGACCGTTGATACACATCAACAGTGTCGACTTTCCTGATCCCGAACCGCCGATAACGGAAACAACTTCACCCTTGTTAACAGTCATTGAAACGCCTTTGAGAACCTTCAAGGCACCAAAGGATTTATGAACATTATCAATCTCAATCATTTATCACCCATTTATTTTCAAAACGTGAACCAATGTTGGAAACGACCCAACTAATGACGTAATAAAAAACGCCTGCCAGAAAGAAGATTACGAATGGCTCGTTCAATCTGATATTCAATTGTTGGGAAGCGCGGAGCAGCTCGATAATTCCTATCCAGAAAACCAGAGAGGTATCTTTCATGACCGAAAGCGTAAGATTGAGCCAACCGGAAAAGCCTACTCTGACCGCAAGCGGTATGACAATGTAAAAGACATCCTGCCACCAGCTCAAACCAAGAGAACGGCTCGCTCTACGCAAATTTCCCGGCACCGCCAAAATGCCTCCCCGCACAACTTCGGTACAGTAAGAAGCCGTGTAAAGGCCAAGTACAAAGCAGGCGACTGTAAAAGCACTCCATTTAATGCCGATAACGGTCTTGAAAGAATTGAACAAGACAAATTGTATTGGCAAAGGTACACAACGGGGAATATCCAGAAACCACGCTAGCGGCATGGATATTTTCGGCATTCCAGCGCGAATGAAACCGAATATAATTCCTAAAGCCGTACCGATAGCCATTGCCGCCACAGTCAATTCTATTGTGACAAGAGCACCATTTGAAAGATAGACAAGATCGCTCCAGGTAAGTTTTGTTGTAAACATCTGTCCCTCTCCATCAATATCTCAGAATTTTCCATGCCGATAATCTGGCGAGGATAAGCAGCATTTTTGACATGATGTAATAAATGACTGCAGCGGCGAAGAAATATTCGAATGTGCGGTAGGAAGAGTCGGCCAAACTTTTGGTAACTGCCATCAAATCCTTGTCCAATCCGACAACAACACCGAGCGATGTCATCAGAAGTGCCCAAATCAACTGGTTGGTCAATGGATAATAGACAACCCGCAGAAGTTGGGGAACCACGACAAGGTGAAAAGACTGGAATGCTGTCATCCCCAATGAACGGGCGGCGCGTGTCTGTGTTTCGGGAACCGCTTGCAAACCGCCACGGAAATTTTCTGCCAAATATCCGGCGCTGTTAAACGTTATACCAATCAATAAAGCCCACCACGATGAAATAAAAATACCGAAAGCGCCAAAACCGAAATATAGAAAATAGAGCTGTAAAAGCGCCGGCGTATTGCGGGCAATCGATATCCAGGTGATGGCGATTGCTTTAAGCGGACGATTGGTGGAGCGCCTCATGACCAATAGAACCAACCCTATGAGGATTGATAAGACCATACAAATGGCTGTTGTATAAAGGCTAACCCACGCTCCTGCCAAAAGCTGATTGATATGTTGCCAAACTGTACCCCACTGAAATTTATAATTGAACATGGCTTTTACTTTCGTTTTCATGAGCCGTAAGCCAATACGGTGGTTTTACTTCAAATTTTCCTTCGACGGCCGCTTGAACGCAATTGGCAAGACCGGCAAAACGCATAGTGCATTTTGTCAATCCCGCTCCGTAATGGGCATATTTCCCCGAATTTGTAAGAATAGTTTTGTGACTATTCTTGATAATTGGTGCACCAATCATGCACCAACATGTATCTGTTATGATTGTGGCACCAAAATCTTGAAGACTTTGGAAAGATTGATGCTTTTCAAGTTCTGCAAAACAATGCCGGCCCATAGTAATGTAAAGGCCTGTATTGTGAGATCTGGTTTTGTTTTGACAAAGTTTCGCAAGCAGGAGTGCTTCCTCAAGCGAAAAATGGGGATTGCCAAGCGCGACAAGATCAATTTTGTCAAACGCCGGTTTATCATTGGCATTTTTATTGCCCGCATTTCCGTTCAGAACATGCCATGCTTCCAATAGCTCTTCCCGCCCGATGCGAAAAGTTTCCAAATCAAGATCAAGCCAATCGCAATTATCCGAAATTTCTGCCGTTATACCTTCAATATGAAACATCGGAGCTGAAGAGGCTGTGGCGAATGCCGCAGACATTGCTTTCAAATTATCCCGATTTGGATGAAGTCCGGATAAACCGTTGATCAAAGGGATATGCGAACCCGAAATCACCCCTATCCGGTAGCCAAGCAAAGGATAGAAAGAGTCATCAATAGAGTCCGGCTTTTCAACAATAATTCTGATGGTTGGCATCCTGTTGGCTTTTATATGGCAGCCTGTCTTCGGTGCGCGTCCGGTAATTGCAATGCAAGCATCCATAAAGTCCGGATTTTTTTGGCTATGAGCCCCGATAATACTATTGGCATAAACAACTGCATTCGATTCTGCCCAACCGATTTCCTGCCCTTTCGACGGAGCAGAACAAAGCAAATAAGGAGCACAAGTGAAACTTTCTTCGGCTCCAATTGCCAAATAATTTTCGGCAAGACGCTTCGCCGGAAGGGCAATCTTTTCTGGAACCGGCTGACGGCTTCTATTTCGAAGATCAATCGAAATAGCGTTCAGCGTTGTCGGAACAGTCACTCTGGCATCAAGCATTTTCAGCTTTTCCGAAAAAGCGAGAGCGCCTTTGCCGGTATAAATACAGGCGTCAATATGTGCTTGTTGTACATTGATTAAAGATTTCGCATTTTGAAAAACAGCCATTTTACAAACAACTGTCATGGCAAGTCGGGCAGCTTCGCCATGTTTTCCTGCAAGCAATTCCTGATCATATGACGTCAAATCAAGTGACGGAAATTCTGCAAGCGAAAGTTCTTCAGAATGAACAGTCTCCTCATCAGCCTCTCCGGCTATCATCAATCCGTCATGGCAAAGCTTAACCCGTTCCATCGCTGCAATGCGCTGAAACTTTGCCTTTTGAACCACCATGACAGGAAGAGAACGACCAAAGAAAATTTTGGCAACAAGAACGCCAGCCAATAATATACTATCTGTTTCAGAAAGAATAAGTGCAGCAGGCGCTTTAGAGTTAAGAAGCAATTCCAGAACAATACTGCTTCCTGTGCATGAACCACGACCGGATGGCAAAACAAATATCTTGCCCGATATAGTTTGGCCTGAAAGCGGATGATGGCTATCAATCACTTTCCCTGTCAGAGGATCTATCCCGCCCCAAAAACTTAATGGCGTTTCTGTATAGAGAACCTCACCACAAGCACCCCCATCAATATAGGTTGTTCCCGAAATAAAAGTCGGGTCTCGATATTGGAGTGATCCTTGCATTAAAAATGTCCCGGACAAAAACCCAGAGTAAAGACGAGAAACCTCATCAATTCTCTTCATTCACAAAATTTCATTGATTATTTCCGGACGAGTGTTTGACCACTCGCCCTCTTTTCGCGTTTCGATCAACGATAGACTAACAACTCAACGATAGACGAGCGGTATTGTCAGATCGACAGGTTCACTCTTGAACCACTTTTTATAAAGCTCGGCATACCGACCGGTGCGTACTTGCTGGTGAACAAACAGGTCAAGATAATTGATGAAACCGTATTCGTCACGTTTTGTCGCAATTGCGTAATAGTCCGGAATATAAGGCGCTACACCGGTTATAACGAGATCCGGATAATTACCCGAATTGATAGCGAGTTGAGCAACGCTTTCAGTCAAGACAGTTGCATCAATATGCCCCTGTGCGACAGCAAGAATTGTGTCGTTTTGCGATTGGTAGGAGCTATAGCTGCCACCACCCCATTTTTCGATGTCGGCTTTAAGTTTTCCCTCTTCATAAGTGCTAGCGGTATTACCGAGTTTCTTACCCTTCAAATCCTCATAAGAAGAGATACCCGTATTCTTTCTTGTAAGAACGATCATCCGGTTGACCATATAAGGTATAGAAAAACCGACGACTTTTGCTCTTTCAAGTGTGTCCGATGTCGAAGCGATAACAACATCGGCCCGATCTGACATTAAAGCTGGAACCCGATCAGGAAAAGGCGTTTCCACAATCTCGGTTTTAACACCGAGGGCTTTGCCCAAATCGTTACAATAATCAACATCAAAACCGATTGGCTGATTTTTTGCATCACGTGACCCCATGGGAGCAAAATCAAGCGTTACGGCACAGCGCAACGTTCCGGCACTGATAATATCATCGACTTTATCTGCCAAAGCCTCACTTGTTAAACCGGCAGCCAAAGCTAACCCCATAGCGGAAATGCGTGTGATGTTTTTCATGTCTATGCTCCCATTTTGTCATCGCTCACTTATTGCTCGCTATCAAATTAAGACGTCCAGACAGACCATTTCTGATGATGGTTGTTCCCAATTAATGTTATATAGTTTTGTCTGTTGATCTACAACTGATATATCTTTATAAAATCACAGTTGTTTTTAAAGTGCAACCAAGAATTTTCAACTTGTGTAAAAACGCAATGCTATGTTTTGTTTCAAAACGCAAAAATAGCGATAAATAATCATCAATTACCATTGAATATACAATAGAAACAGACAGTTACATTAATATTATTGTCTGAATGAAAATTCCGCTTGCAAATTGTTGGTAAAAAATGAAATGAATTTTCACGCTTCGGAAAGACGATTTTTAGGGTAAATTTATCAAGGTGGCGTTAGCAGGAAAAACTTCCAAACGACCACAATGTTTAAAGGAGTGGAGGCTCCTCTATCAAAGCAATTAAACAATATCAAACCGGAAATTTTTCTTCCAATTTCGCTCCCGTTTTTGACACCTAAATAGAACAGAGGGCGGTAAATTTTGCTAATTCTTCTATCTCTTCAATGAAGGGGAAAGGCCAAGGCTTGCTTCCTGTTTTAATCAATTGATAAGAAAAGAAAACGGACATCGGCCTCATCTATACTTATCCTAAATGAGTAACTGGCCTATACCAATTTTCATACAAGATTTTTATAAAAGACGTGCTTGAAGCATCAAAATAGTCTGGCAATCACGGGACCATTTTTCGTAAATGTTCCATCAGTTTTAATGCTCTATTGCCGGCTACATCCGGTTTACCGCTGACAATCCCTTCAATCAATGAAATATGTGCATTGGCGGAGTTTATAATAGCTTCCTGTCCGCGGTAGAGACGGAACCAAAACCGTCGCGAGTGGGTTTGCAAAGGTTCGACAACCCGAGCTGCAAATATATTGCCTGCGGCTTTGCCCAATGTTTCATCGAAAAGCTTGTCCGCATCCAGAAAGTTATAAGGGTCATTTTCTTCGGCCGACTTTTTCAAATTCTCTGCCGCCATTTTCATTCGTTCGATGTCAACGGCGCCGGCAAAACGCGCGGCATCCCGTGCAAGCAGAACTTCTATCCCCTGACGTACGTCAAGAACACGACCAAAGTCTTGTGGTTCAAGATTGGCAACCCGCACCCCTGAACGGGGGCGAATTTCAAAAAAACCTTCCCATGCCAGCCGCTGTATAGCTTCTCTTACAGGAGTGCGCCCCATTCCGGTTGCGTCGATCAGTGCACGTTCATTGACCACCATGCCCGGCTCGAGAGCCAATGTAACAATCATGCGTTCCAGACTTCTATAAGCTATGTCCGCCTGACTTTCATTGACTGCCATTACTTTCATATTTTTCATATCTACCTTTAATATATCACTTGACAAGCGTAATTTATATGATATTTTTTTGATATATCAATACCTCATAATATTGGGTAGGTAGCAATATATCTGTGATTGTGGCGCCGAGTGCCACTGTCAATTTTGATATCAACAAATAAAATTTGTACGGTCGCTTTGTGGGGAGGAACCATGCAAGTGCCAAATAAGGGGAATATTATGGATTCTAGTATATTTTCAGGGGTAATCCCCGCATTAATGACGCCTTGCAAACAGGACCGGACACCGGATTTTTCTGCTCTTGTTGCCAAAGCAAAAGAGCTTATCGCCACAGGGATGTCGGCTGTGGTCTATTGCGGATCAATGGGCGATTGGCCCCTATTGACCGATGAAGAACGTATGGAGGGTGTTGAAAATCTGGTTAAAGCCGGAATTCCGGTTATTGTCGGCACCGGTGCGGTTAACACGAAAACTGCGGTAAGACATGCGCGTCACGCCCAGAAGGTTGGTGCAAAAGGTTTGATGGTTATTCCGCGCGTTCTCTCCCGTGGTAGTGTGTTGGCTGCCCAGAAAAACCATTTCAAAGCTATTTTATCGGCAGCACCCGATCTTCCCGCTGTGATTTATAACAGTCCTTATTATGGATTTGCTACGCGCGCCGATCTTTTTTTCGCTCTACGGGCAGAACATAAAAACCTGATCGGCTTCAAAGAATTCGGCGGGCCTGACGATATGCGCTATGCCGCCGAAAACATTACCAGTCGTGATGACAATGTCTCTCTTATGATCGGTGTTGATACAACAGTTGTCCATGGTTATGTCAATTGTGGTGCAACGGGTGCTATCACCGGTATAGGCAATGTCTTGCCGAAAGAAGTCATCCACCTGTGTCGTCTGTGTGAAGCCGCAGCAAAGGGGGATGTCGAAGCACGCCAACGTGCTGAAGAACTCGAGCAAGCTTTGGCTATTCTTTCATCATTCGATGCTGGCCCCGATCTCGTGCTATTTTTCAAACATATGATGGTTGTGAAAGGCGACAAAGCCTATAAGCTCCATTTCAATGAAACCGATGAACTCACAGAAAGCCAGCGTGGATTTGTCGAAAAGCAGCTTAAGCTATTTGATACATGGTATAAAAAGTGGAGTGAATTGCCGGGAGCCGTTCAAAAATACAAAGTCGCATAAATAGCTTTTCTAAACAACATTTGGCCGGATGAGTAACGTGCCCGAATTTTATTCGTGACGTCGGCCAGATGAAAATTCTACATGATTGCATCAGCCCGAAAGACAAAAATCATAATGCTCGGGGGAGGATAATAAGCGATGCAGGCGAAAAAGTCGGTTTCAATAATCGGAGGCGGTATTGTCGGCGTCGCTACGGCTGCCATTCTCTCTGAAAACGGATATGATGTTACCATCATCGACAGAAGCGGGATATGTGAAGA